>CAZGZW010000011.1:0-61424 GCA_964530255.1 uncultured Rhodoluna sp. | reverse complement strand
GCAAGCTGGATTGGCAGCCCCTTCCACCGCGCTATACCCGAGGCGTTCTCGCGAAATACTCCAAACTTGTGCACTCAGCAGCTGAAGGCGCATACTGCGGATAAATTCGCTCATTCCAGTTGATTCCAACTGGGCACGCATGTTTACGAGAGACGAAATATGACAAACGAAGTGCTTACCGGTGCTCAGGCCATTATTCGAAGCCTTGAATTGCTTGGCATCGAAGATGTGTTCGGTCTTCCAGGCGGAGCCATTCTGCCAACCTATGACCCATTGATGGACTCGAAGAAAATTCGCCACATTTTGGTTCGCCACGAGCAGGGTGCGGGTCACGCCGCCGAGGGATACGCCTCGGCCAGCGGAAAGTTGGGTGTCTGCATCGCGACTTCTGGCCCGGGTGCGACCAACCTGGTGACCGCAATCGCTGATGCCCACATGGATTCAGTGCCGCTGTTGGCAATCACCGGGCAGGTGGGCTCACACCTAATCGGAACCGACGCATTCCAAGAGGCCGACATCGTCGGTATCACCATGCCAATCACCAAGCACTCGTTCTTGGTAACCAAGCCAGAAGATGTGCCGGGCACAATCGCGGCGGCAGTTCTGATTGCCACCACCGGCCGCCCAGGTCCAGTTCTGGTTGACATCACTAAAGATGCCCAGGTCAAGACTGCAGAGTTTGTCTGGCCACCGAAGGTAGACCTACCTGGCTACAAGCCGGTCACCAAGCCTCACGGTAAGCAAATTCAGGCAGCTGCAGCTTTGATCGCCGAGGCAAAAAAGCCGGTGCTCTATGTAGGTGGTGGCGTAATTCGCGCCGGCGCACACAAGGAACTTCTAAAACTTGCTGAACTCATTGGCGCTCCAGTGGTTACCACGCTTATGGCTCGCGGTGCGTTCCCAGATTCACACCCTCAAAACTTGGGTATGCCTGGCATGCACGGCACCGTTCCTGCGGTTACCGCGCTGCAGAAGAGCGACTTGCTAATCACACTGGGTGCTCGCTTCGACGATCGCGTAACCGGAGATGTCAAGAGCTTTGCCGTTGGTGCCAAGGTAATTCACGTCGATATCGATCCTGCTGAGATCGGCAAGATTCGATTCGCTGATGTTCCAATTGTTGGAGATGCCAAAGAGGTAATCGGTGAACTAAACCAAGAACTAACCGCTGCATTGAAGACCGCCAAGCTCGACATCGCTGACTGGTGGAAATTCCTGGATGGGCTTCGCGAGCGCTACCCGCTCGGCTACACCCACGTCGAAGACGGCAAACTTTCACCGCAGTACGTCATTCAGCGAATTGGTGAACTAACCGGTCCCGAGGGTATCTACGCGGCCGGAGTTGGTCAGCACCAGATGTGGTCTGCCCAGTTCATCAAATACGAGCGCCCAAACTCATGGCTAAATTCAGGTGGTGCCGGAACCATGGGTTACTCGGTTCCAGCAGCCATGGGCGCCAAGGTTGCTCAGCCAGATCGTCAAGTGTGGGCAATTGATGGCGACGGTTGCTTCCAGATGACCAACCAAGAATTGGCAACCTGCACCATCAACAACATCCCAATCAAGGTTGCAATCATAAACAACTCTTCGCTCGGTATGGTTCGCCAGTGGCAGACACTGTTCTACAACGAGCGCTACTCAAACACCGACCTGCATACCGGAACCGATGCACTTATGGTTCCTGACTTTGTGAAGTTGGGTGAGGCCTACGGCTGCCTCGCAATTCGTGTTGAAAAAGAAGAAGACATCGATAAGGCGATCAAGCCGGCTCTTGAAACCAACGCTCGTCCAGTGGTTATCGACTTCATCGTTAGCCGCGACGCCATGGTTTGGCCAATGGTTGCCGCGGGTGTTTCAAACGATGCTGTGCAATACGCTCGCGATGCGGCGCCAATCTGGGACGGCAGGGAGTAATCATGTCAAGACACGTTCTTTCTCTGTTGGTCGAAGACCGACCAGGTTTGCTCACCCGTGTTGCCGGTTTGTTTGCCCGTCGTGGTTTTAACATCGAATCGCTGGCCGTAGGTGTCACCGAGGTTGAGGGGCTCTCTCGCATCACCGTTGTGGTTGGTGTTGAAGATGCACCACTCGAGCAGGTCACCAAGCAGATCAATAAATTGGTAAACGTAATTAAGGTGGTTGAGCTAGACGCCGAACAGGCAGTGCAGCGTGACCACATGCTAATCAAGGTCAAAACTGAACCGGCAACTCGCTCGCAGGTGCTCGAAGCGGTAACCTTGTTCCGTGCTCGCGTCATCGATGTTGTGAGTGACGCGGTAATCATCGAGGTAACTGGCGACAGCGCGAAGTGCGCAGCGTTCATCAAGGTGCTCGAACCGTTCGGTATCAAAGAGTTGGTGCAGTCTGGCGTTTTGGCAATGGGTCGTGGCTCAAAGTCAATTACCGAGAAGGTACTCAAGTAACAAACTTCGATCGGTTAGCCCGATCGGTAGAAACATCCCAGTTTCAATAAACACAAGGAGATACAAAAAGTGGCTGAAATCTTTTATGACAAGGATGCAGACCTATCGATCATTCAGGGTCGTAAGGTCGCCATTATTGGTTACGGTTCGCAGGGTCACGCTCACGCGCTAAACCTCAAAGACTCAGGCGTTGACGTAGTTGTTGGTCTGCAGCCAGGCTCAAAGTCAAAGGCAGCTGCCGAAGAGCAGGGCCTAAAGGTAGTTACCCCAGCCGAGGCGGCTCAGTGGGCAAACGTCATCATGATTTTGACCCCAGACCCAGCTCAGCGTCACGTTTACGCTGAGGCAATTGAGCAGCACCTAGAAGAGGGCGACGCACTCGTGTTCGGTCACGGCTTCTCAGTTCGCTACGGTCTAATCAAGCCTCCTCAGAACGTAGATGTCTTCTTGGTTGCCC
Organism: uncultured Rhodoluna sp.; assembly: GCA_964530255.1. Classification (GTDB taxonomy): domain Bacteria; phylum Actinomycetota; class Actinomycetes; order Actinomycetales; family Microbacteriaceae; genus Rhodoluna. Next base: position 58,544 of record CAZGZW010000011.1, on the reverse strand, counting down.
CTAAGGGCCCTGGTCACCTAGTGCGCCGCGAGTACATCTCGGGGAAGGGCGTTCCAAACCTAATTGCCATCCACCAAGACGCTTCAGGCAAGGCATTTGACCTGGCCCTCAGCTACTCACGCGCCATTGGTGGAACCCGTGCAGGCACCATCAAGACCACCTTCACCGAAGAGACCGAGACCGACCTGTTCGGTGAGCAGGCTGTTCTATGTGGTGGCGCTTCGCAGCTAATCATGTACGGATTCGAAACTCTAACCGAAGCTGGTTACCAGCCTGAGGTTGCCTACTTCGAGGTGCTACACGAGCTCAAGCTAATCGTTGACCTCATGTACGAGGGTGGAATTGCCAAGCAGCGTTGGTCGGTTTCGACCACCGCAGAGTACGGTGACTACATCTCGGGCCCACGCGTAATTGGCCCAGAGGTCAAAGAGCGTATGCGCGATGTTCTTACCGACATCCAAGATGGAACTTTTGCTAACCGCTTTATCGCCGACCAAGATGCCGGTGCTCCTGAGTTCTTGGCACTACGTGCCAAGGGTGAGTCGCACCCAATCGAGAGCGTTGGTCGTGAGCTTCGCAAGCTATTCTCATGGTTGCGCCAGGCAGACACCGAGAAAGACTATGTCGAAGGTTCAGCTGGCCGCTAAATAGCGTTTCGAAAAGGCTCCGCCCAACCGGCGGGGCCTTTTCTTTTTCTCTAGACTTGCCTGATGGTTAATCAGGGCGGGCCAAGACACACAGTTTTTTATGCTGCCTGCAGCCTCGACGGCTTCATCGCCGGCCCGAATGGCGACATGACCTGGGCTGAAAAATATCTGACGACCGGCGAAGATTTCGGCTACCTGCGACTAGTGCAAGAGTGTTCAGCGGCGCTGATGGGTCGCAAGACCTTCGAGTTTGAGGTTGACGCCGACCCTGAAATGGATCGAATTTTGCCGACCTATGTCTACACCACGCAGCCGATGCGCTTCGACGGAGTAAACCCAAGACAGGTCAGCTTTGTGGCCGGTTCACTCGCTGCGGTGATTCAGAAAATATCGGATGAGCACCCGGGAAAGCTTTTTGTCAGTGGCGGTGCTCAACTAGTCGACGGAATGCTTACTGAAGGTTTGCTGGATGAAATCATCCTTTTTATTTGCCCAGATATTTTGGGTGAGGGAATTCGGCTGTGGGGAGAGGGTGCTAAAAAAGCCAAACTCGAACTGCAAGATTCAAAGCAGTTCGAGTCTGGGCTAGTTAGATTGCGCTTCTTGGTGGCGAATTAGTTATCGCACTGGCAAAGCTGGTCAGCAGTGAAGCCACCTAGAGCTTCTTCAACGTGCTGTCCACAGCCGGTCCAGGTAACTTTGCCGCAGGTTCCGCAAGCGATTGGTGAGCACATGTTGGGCCCCTTTCAGTAATAGCTTGTCTTTAGTATACCCCCAGGGGTATTAATTAATGCAAGTTAAATCTCGAGATCTAATTCAAAAAGGGGCGATTCTTTTACAGTCTTGATGAATTCGCTACTCGAGCGGGCCCAATCGTCTGCGCTAACAAACTGTAGATTCACAAACTGCCCCAGTTTGCCGTCGATCTTGGCGAGTGCCTTTGAGGCGTCGATTCGATTCATGTTTCCGACCAGCAGCACTGAAAGCTGTTGCGGTGGGGGGCCGGGGTGTTGGGCCAAGCGGTTTGCCCAGTCACCAAAAATAAAAGCCTGCTGCAAGCCGAAGAGACTCTTCAGTGCTTGGGGAAGCAGCGTTGCCGGCCCGTAGGAAAAGGCCACGATCTGAAAAATAGCCTCAAAGAGCGGATGGGTCTGGTTGGCACGAATCAGCCGAACTCGTCCGAGCGCTCGTTCAACAACGTATTCAGCTTCGATAAGGCGGTCTACCTCACGCATCGCCGTTGGAACACTGGTGAATGCATAATCGGCGAGCTCAGTGACGCTGAATTCTTCGCTGGCATTCATGAACAGCCGGGCGAGCAATAATCCCTGCACATCACTCTTTATAAGTGGCGAAAGCAACCCGGGTTTAGGTTTCATAAAATGAAAGATAACTTACAACAGATGAAAGAAGCAAGCCTTATTTTTGTGTCGTCTGTCTCTAAGCTTGAGGGCATGACTAAGCCAATTGTTTTGATTGCAGAAGAACTTTCGCCAGCCACCGTTGCCGCTCTCGGGCCAGATTTTGAGGTGGTCAATGTTGACGGTACTGACCGTAAGGCATTGCTTTCCGCACTAGCCACCGCCGATGCCATCCTGGTGCGTTCGGCTACTCAGGTAGACGCTGAAGCCATTGCAGCCGCTCCAAAATTGAAGGTGATTGCTCGAGCGGGCGTAGGTCTAGACAACGTCGACATCAAGGCCGCAACTAATGCAGGCGTCATGGTGGTAAACGCTCCGACCTCAAACGTAATTTCAGCTGCCGAGTTGGCAATTGGTCACATTTTCTCGACCGCTCGTTTCATCCCTGATGCCAATGCCTCGCTGAAAGCTGGCGAGTGGAAGCGCTCAAAGTACACCGGTGTCGAGCTTTACGAAAAGACCATCGGTATCGTTGGCCTTGGTCGAATCGGCACCCTGGTCGCCCAGCGTTTGGCTGGTTTCGGCGCCACCCTAATTGGTTACGACCCTTACGTAACTCCACAGCGTGCAGAGCAGATTGGTGTCGAACTGGCGTCGCTTGAAGAGGTTATGAAACGCTCTGATTTCATCACCATTCACATTCCAAAAACTCCGGAAACCACCGGCATGATCGCCGAGAAAGAGTTTGCGATCGCAAAGCCTAACCTTCGCATCGTCAACTGCTCACGCGGCGGAATTATCGATGAGACCGCGCTTTACGAAGCACTGAAATCAAAACGGATCGCCGGTGCCGGCCTTGATGTATTCGTAAACGAGCCGCCAAAAGACTCACCGCTGCTCGAGTTGGAAAATATTGTGGTTACCCCGCACCTTGGTGCATCAACCGATGAAGCCCAAGAAAAAGCTGGTATTTCGGTGGCCAAATCAGTTCGCCTGGCACTTGCCGGTGACCTGGTTCCTGACGCTGTAAACGTAGCCGGAGGAAACATTGACGCCTCAGTGAAGCCAGGCATCAACCTGATGGAAAACATGGGCCAGATGTTGTTTGGCATTTCTGGCGGCAACGTGGCTTCTATTGAGGTCGAGGTGCGCGGTGAAATTGCCACCCACGATGTTTCGGTGCTCAAGCTTGCCGGGCTGAAGGGCTTCTTTCAGAACGCAGTTACCGAGCAGGTTTCGTACGTCAACGCTCCTTTGCTCGCCGAACAGAGCGGGGTAGATGTGAAGTTGACCGTAGACGCACACAGCGACGAGTACCGCAACGTCACATCAATCAAGGCGGTTACTACTGACGGCCAGACCTACTCCGTGTCAGGTACTGTAATCGGCCCGAAGCTTCACCAGAAGATTGTCAATATCAACGGTTACGACGTCGAATTGGCTATGGCTGAACACTTTGTTCTGATGGTTTACGGTGATCGCCCTGGAATTGTCGCAATCTACGGCAAGGCCTTCGCAGAAGCGGGCGTAAACATAGCGGCCATGCAAATTGCTCGCGAGCAAAAGGGTGGCAAAGCCCTTTCGGTCATCACCGTTGACTCTAAGGTTGCCGATTCGGTGCTTGAGAATGTTCGAGTTGCTATTGAGGCCGACACCATGCGCGCCATCGACATCACACTTTAGGCTTCATAGTAAAAGGGCCCCGGATTTCCGGGGCCCTTTTACTATCTGCCGCTACGCTGCAGCGCGTCTTGAGCTGCGCGCCAAGTGATGTAGCCACCATCCAGATTTCGCACCCGGGTTTTCCCGTGGGCCTTCAAAATTTGGGCTGCTATGTGGCCTCGTTGGCCGACTTGGCAGTGCACCAAAACGTTGTCCTGCTGAATCTGTTCAAGCTTCTCGCGAAGCTGATCAACGCTCAAGTTGATCGCTCCTGGAATTGAACCTGCAGCGTGTTCGGCGTCGGAGCGAACGTCAATCAACTGAGCTCCAGAAGCCAGTGCCTCATCGAGTTCGAACCACTGAAGAGATTCAGTGGTTCCGGTGACTAAATTATCGCCAACGTAGCCAGCGATGTTGATTGCGTCTTTGGCTGAACCAAACTGCGGTGCGTAGGCGAGTTCGAGATCCATTAGATCTTGAACAGTGAGCCCACCGTGGATCGCTGTGGCGATAACGTCGATTCGCTTATCTACGCCATCGGCGCCATTTGCCTGGCCACCGAGAATCTTGCTGGTGTTTGGGTCAAATAGAACCTTGATTGAAACGCGGGTAGCACCAGGGTAATAACCGGCGTGATTATTTGGATGAACGTGTAATACCCGGTAGTCGATGCCTGCGCGACGGGCCAATTTTTCACTTAGACCGGTGATAGCTGCTGCATACCCAAAGGCTCCGATGATCACCGTACCGATGGCCTGATGGGCACTAACCTCACGACCAACGATCGCATCGGCAATCAATCGGCCATGCCGGTTGGCTAGGTTGGCTAGCGGAATTAGCATCGGCTCCGAAGTGAGTAGCCCAAGTTTCTCGACTGCATCTCCGGCGGCGTAGATATTTTCATCGCTGGTGCGCTGTTGGGCATCAACCACGAGCCCGCCACTTTCGCCAATCTTGAGGCCTGCCTCGCGGGCAAGTGAGTTGTCTGGTGTTACACCAGCGGCGGCAACAACCAGATCTGCTTTTAGTGCTTTGCCATCCTGCAGAACTACCGAATCAGCTGTGATTTCCACGGCCTCGGAATTTAGCTCAAGCTTCACGCCGTGTTTCACAAGCTCGGCTTGGAATGGCTCGATCATTTCACTATCGAACTGAGCCAAAACAGTGTCGGCACGCTGAACCAGGGTGGTGTCAACATCGAGACGGGCCAGGTTTTCAGCTAGCTCGATACCAACAAACCCGCCACCAAGAATGACAACTTTTTGGCCCAAGTTCTTCTGCACCGCGGCCTTGACCTGATCGGCATCGGTCACGTTACGCAGCACCATTGCACGCTCTACACCTGGAATTTGGGGTTTACGTGGTCGAGCGCCAGTTGAGATCACTAGTTTGTCGTAGCTGTCTTGAAGTTCTTCTCCGGTGGCAAAATTCAACACCTTTACCGTTTTGGCCTCGCGGTCAATCGAGGTCACCATGGTTCCGGTTTTGACCTGGATTCTGAAGCGAGTCCAGAGAGATTCTGGGGTTTGCAAGAGCAATGAAGACCTGTTGCTAATCACGTCGCTCACAAAATAGGGCAACCCGCAGTTGGCGTATGAAACGTGCTCGCCCATTTCATAAACCACAATCTCAGCGGTTTCATCCAGTCGCCTAAGTCGCGCAGCTGCCGACATGCCTGAGGCCACGCCGCCGATAATGATTACACGCATTGGTTTTGATCCTGAACTCTTGATTAGCTAATCGGAAGGCCTTTGGCACGCCAGTTGGCAGTGCCGCCCGAAACGTTGGTCACGTTGTAGCCCTGACCGGCTAGGTAGTTGGCTGCGCTCGATGAGCGGGCGCCAGACTGGCAAATTACCAAAATTGGGCGCTCTTTAGGAATTTCGCGGAGCCGGTTTGGTAGCGAATTGAGCGGGATGTGACGAGCGCCGGCAGCATGACCAGACTTGTACTCGTGGCTCTCACGAACGTCAATTAGCAGTGCGCCCTCCGACTGAAGTTGCTTTGCAGCGGTTGGCGATACGGTTTCAAATTTCTTTTTGAATAGGTTTCCAAAAAATCCCATGGTTATTCCTTTGCGCTTGAGTTTTTAGGCCAGTGACATGAAAGCTTTTTCGAGGCTTTCTCGGTTGGCTTGACCTTCAGGATCGGTGCCGCAGTGCTGCATGCCGGTGGCAATAATGGTGAACCCGGCGCGAGTTAGTGCGGTGCTGGCGGCGCTGAGTTGGGTCAACAATTCGGTGCAGTCTCGCCCCTCATCAATCATTTTGACGATTCCGCCAATTTGGCCCTGCACTCGAACGAGGCGGTCTCTAGCTTTTTTGAGTTCGCTGGCTTCTAATTGCATTTGAAGACCTTTCAGTTTGGTTTTCCGCTGCTTTTACTATACCCTAGGGGGTATACGAAAGGAATTGCAAATGAGCAAATTTTTCAAGGTATTGGTGGCTTCCCTCTCGCTGTTATTGGGCTCGCTTTCGCTAACCGGTTGTGCCGCTGAGAAGGTAGATCCATCTGCGTACGCGGCCATAATCGATGTGCGCACCGAGGCCGAATGGCAGACCGGGCACTTAGAAACCGCTGTCCTCTTCGACATTTCATCAGCTGATTTCGAGACCAACCTGTCAACCCTCGATAAAGCGGCCGACTACTACGTTTACTGCCGTTCGGGCAACCGTGCAGGCCAGGCAATTGAACGAATGGAGGCCCTCGGTTTCACCGGCGAGCTGGTCAACGGTGGTTCGGTTGCTGATGCAGCAGCGCAAACCGGCATTCCTGTAGTTCAATAACTGCATGGACTCTGCCTACTGGGATGCGAAATTCGCTGTTGACGAATACATCTACACCAAGATCGAAAACCGATTCGTCAAAGAATTTTGTGAACCACTGAATCCCGGTACCGCAATTGACCTAGCCGGGGGAGAAGGTAGAAATACGGTTTGGTTGGCGACTTTGGGTTGGCAGGTTGAGAACATCGACATCTCGCCGGCCGGCCTCGCTAAAAGCAAGCGGTTAGCCGAAGAATTTGGGGTTTCTGCTCGATGCTTCGAAACCATTGGCTCAGGCACCGATTTTGTTTCAAAACTGGCCCCGGTTGACCTCGCTGTAGTTGCCTACCTACAGATTCCGCAGACCGAACTTCATCAAAGCCTCGTCCGCGCCATCCAGAATTTGAAACTGGGCGGGCATTTGTGCGGGGTTTGGCATTCAAGGAACAACCTAACCGAGGGTTATGGTGGGCCACAGAACCCAGAGGTGCTGCCAACTGTTGAAGAGCTAGAGAAAGTTCTGAGGGACCAGCCGGTTCAGATCGACACCCTTGAAATTCGAGACGGACAGGTCCAAACCAAAGATGGCCTAAAACCATCGAAAACATTGGTGCTGTTTGCCACAAAAATCGCCGATTAATTGCGGGTAAAGTAAGAGCCAAACAACAGCGTTTGGAGTGTCAATGTCTCGCGTCTACAACCTCGGTGTAATCGGTGGCGACGGAATTGGGCCTGAGGTAACTGCAATTGCCCTTGAGGCAATTCGCAAGGCCACCATCGGTTCTGGCGTGACCTTTGAAACCACAGAGTACGACCTCGGCGCCAGACGCTACTTTGCCAAGGGAGAAACCCTTACCGACGCCGATCTAGAGTCTCTCAAGCAGCACGATGCAATCATGTTGGGTGCAATCGGAGACCCGAAGGTGCCATCCGGAGTGCTCGAGCGCCAGCTTTTGCTGAAACTTCGATTCAGCTTCGACCACTATGTGAATTTGCGCCCGACCAAAATCTATCCAGGGGTAGTCAGTCCGCTTCGCGACACTGGAAAAGTTGATTTTGTTGTGGTGCGCGAGGGTACTGAAGGCCCATACGTTGGCAACGGTGGCGCAATTCGTGTAGGTACACCTGCAGAGGTGGCAAACGAAGTTTCGGTAAACACAGCTTTTGGTGTTGAGCGCCTGATTCGCTACGCCTTTGAGTTGGCATCAAACCGTGAACGTAAACACATCACTCTGGTTCACAAGCACAACGTTTTGGTGCATGCCGGCTGGCTATGGCAGCGAACTCTTAATCGCGTTGCTGAAGAATATCCGGCCATCACTCACGACTATCTGCACATCGATGCCGCAACCATTTTTATGGTCACCGATCCTGAGCGTTTCGATGTAATCGTGACCGACAACCTTTTCGGTGACATCATCACCGACCTTGCCGCAGCAATCGGCGGCGGAATCGGGTTGGGCGCATCTGGAAACATCAATCCAGATGGCACTTTCCCGAGCATGTTTGAGCCGGTACATGGCTCGGCACCCGATATTGCAGGCAAAAACCTTGCCGACCCAACGGCAGCCATCCTCTCGGCTGCGTTACTGCTAGACCATCTGAAGAACCCGGTGGCGGCAGCACGAATCGAAAACGCGGTAGCGGCCGACCTCGCCACTCGCGGAACTCAAAAGCGCACCACGGACCAGGTCGCCCAGAGCATTTTCGCCAACCTCTAAATTTCAACGAAAGCAGACCAGATGTCACTTCAGTTCGAGGTCACCCTCAACTCAAACCCAACCGCTGATGAAAATCGGGAGGCAATTCTAGAAAACCCGGTTTTCGGTGCTAACTTGACCGATCACCAGGTCGTCATCACTTGGGAAAAAGACAAGGGCTGGCACAAAGCAGAAGTACTTCCATACGGCCCAATTTTGATGGACCCATCGGCAGCTGTGCTGCACTACGGTCAAGAAATTTTCGAAGGAATTAAGGCTTATCGTCACGCAGACGGATCAATCTGGACATTTCGCCCAGAAGCCAACGCGGCCAGACTTCAGCGCTCTGCACACCGAATGGCGCTGCCTGAGCTGCCAACTGAACTTTTTGTCGAGTCGCTACGCCAGCTAATTGCCGTTGACGGCAAGTGGGTGCCTCAGCCGGTTAATGAAAAAACTTTGTACATTCGTCCATTTGAAATTGCCGCTGAAAACTTCTTGGGTGTCCGCGCCGCACAGCGCGCCGAATATCGAGTTATCGCATCACCGGTAGGCCCTTACTTCACCGGGGGAGTCAAACCTATTTCAATCTGGATTGCCCTCGATTCAGCTCGAGCCGGTAAGCACGGAACCGGAGAAGCAAAAACTGGCGGAAACTACGCAGCCTCACTGCTGGCGCAAACCGAGGGTTACGAAAATGGTTGCTCGCAGGTGATGTTCTTAGATGCAGAGAGTGCAACCTACATCGAAGAACTCGGTGGCATGAATCTATTCTTCGTATTCAAAGACGGTCGCGTTGCAACTCCGGCTCTAGACGGAACCATCTTGCACGGCATCACTCGAGACTCTGTCATCACTCTGCTCAACGATCGCGGACACCAGGTTGAGCAGCGCAAGATTTCGCTGGATGAGGTGCGCTCTGGTGTAGCCAGCGGCGACATCGTCGAAATTTTTGCCTGCGGAACGGCTGCAGTAATCACCCCAATTGGCGAGTTGAAGTCTCGACTCGAGAGTATTCAAATTTCCAGTGAACCGGGTGAACTAACCGTTGCACTTCGCAAAGAGCTCACCGGAATTCAATACGGAACCGTGGCTGATCGTCACGGATGGATGATGAAGCTGGCCGACTAATCATGCGAATTGTTCGATTCAGTGCAGGTTCTGAGCCAAAATTTGGGGCGGTTCGCCAAGACAAAATTGAGGTTTTGGCGGGCAACCCATTGGTCGACGGTTATGAATTCACCGGCGAAGTTCACTTCATCGGAGATGTCCACATCCTGGCTCCGGTAACACCTTCAAAGGTGGTTTGCATCGGAAAAAACTACGCGGATCATATCGATGAGATGGGTCTAGATGCCAACCCAGAGCCGACAATTTTCTTCAAGCCGACGAGTTCACTCATTGGCCCGGGTGAAAACATCGTCCTTCCGAAGCAAAGCAAACGGGTCGAACTTGAAGTTGAGTTGACCATCGTCATTGGCGAGCAATGTAAAAATGTCCCACTCGAAAAAGCGTTTGATGTGGTTTGGGGCTTCACTATTGCAAACGATGTAACTGCACGAGACTTGCAAATGACCGATGATCAGTGGGCTCGGTCAAAAGGATTTGATACGTTTTGCCCGATTGGCCCTTGGGTTGACACCGATTGGCGCCCAAACGGGCAGATACTAGAGTCTCGAGTCGATGGCCATGTTCTGCAGCACGAATCAATTTCCCGCATGCTGCACAACGTGCCCAAAATCATTTCTTACGTTAGTGAAAACATGACTTTGCAAGCTGGTGATGTAATTCTGACCGGAACACCATCTGGTATTTCTGAAATTCACCGCGGCGAAATAGTCGAGTGTGAGATCGAAGGCCTAGGCACCCTGCTCAATCCTGTGGCCTGAGGCTAGATTAAACGGCCACAAGCAGCTCGGCGATCCACAGGTAAAGCGGTATTCCGAAAATTAGGTTGAACGGAAACGTAATCGCCAAAGCGGTTGTTATCGACAGACTCAAATTCGCTGTCGGTAGCGAAATTCCGACGGCAGCCGGAGCAGCAATATAAGAGGCGCTGGCAGCCAATACTCCAAGTACTAGCGCTCCTCCAACAGACAGCCCAGACCAGGCGCCCAAGGCGACTCCGAGGGTACCGGAAAAAACCGGGAAGGCAATCCCGAAGCCTGCTAACGCCAATCCCGCCTTTTTGAGTTCACTAGCTTGAGACCCGGCAACGTAGCCGAGATGAATCAAGAACAGGGCAAGTATTCCTGGTTGTAGATCGACGAAGAACGGTGCTACTTTGTCGAAACCGGCCTGCCCCGAAATTCCGCCGGCAATTAGGCCGGCACTAAGCAGCAGAATCGTTTTACCCAGCACAATTTCTTTGAGCGATTCGGCCCAGTGTAAATCGGTAGCAAGGTGACGACTGCCCAGATAGATGCCCACAATTAGTCCCGGTATTTCCATGATGGTCAGCAGTGCTGCCGCGTATGGTTCGAAGTATATTTTTGAACTTTCGAGAAAAACTATGGCGGCAGTGAAGGTCACCAGTGAGGTCGAGCCATAGTGAGCCGCTATTGAACCACGGTCGATTTCGCTCAGGTTTTTAGAAAATCGAAGAACGTAAAAGGCGCAAACCGGAATTATGGTGCCCAGCGCCAGGGTGACCAAAACCGGCAACCAGGCTGACTGCAGGTCTGCCTCCCGCATTGCCAAACCGCCTTTGAGGCCAATACCAAAGAGCAGAAAAACTGAAATCACCTGGTAGACGGGTTCCGGAATTCGAATGTCACTTTTTAGCCGGGCCGCAATAAAACCGACCACGAAAACAAGCACTGAAATGGAGGTGAGATTGTTGATGATTAGTTCCATAGCAGAAATACAATACCAGAAAGATAATTCAGGTATTAGACCTCGCTCATTCAGCTAAATCCTTGGTAGATTTCCAACATGAGCTGGACATTTCTGACCAACCATGGTCACGTGCTGATCTTTTTGGCCAATAACCCTGATGCCAGACTTCGCGACATAGCCGAAGGGGTTGGTGTCACAGAGCGTTCTGCCCAGGCGATACTTGGCGACCTTGCCGATGCCGGTTATGTGTCAAAAGAAAAATCAGGACGTCGCAACAGCTACCGATTAGATGCGTCCAAGGCGTTTCGCCATCCACAAGAATCAGCGCACCAGATTGGCGAACTACTCGATTTGTTTGCACAGCCTAAACTAGACAAATAATGACTTCTTCAAACGGTATTTCCGCGCCATTTTCAACCGCATCCGGCTCAGCTGTCAAGGTCAGATTCTGCCCCTCGCCAACCGGCACCCCACACGTTGGTCTGGTCAGGACCGCGCTGTTCAACTGGGCATACGCGCGCAAGACCGGCGGTACTTTTCTATTCCGCATTGAAGACACCGATGCTGAGCGCGACAGTGAAGAGTCATTTGAAATGATCCTCGACGCCCTCCGCTGGCTGGGCTTGAATTGGGATGAGGGCGTCGGAGTCGGCGGGCCAGCCGAGCCCTATCGCCAGAGTGAGCGAACAGAAATTTACCTCGAGGTAATCGAAAAGCTCAAGTCATCCGGGCACATTTACGAGAGCTATTCGACCGCCGAAGAAATTGATGAGCGCAACATCGCAGCTGGTAGGCCAAAGCAACTCGGTTATGACAACTTTGAGCGAAACCTGAGTGAAGAGCAACGAGTCGCCTACCGTGCCGAAGGTCGAAGCCCTGCGCTACGTTTGCGGGTACCCGATGTCGACATAACCTTCACTGATTTAGTGCGTGGCGAGATCACCTTCCCAGCCGGTTCATTCCCCGACTTTGTTGTGGTTCGCCCTAATGGCCAGCCGTTGTATACCCTGGTCAACCCGGTTGACGATGCGCTGATGGGGGTAACCCACGTGTTGCGCGGCGAAGACCTATTGGCATCCACACCTCGCCAAATCGCCCTTTACAACGCCATGTATGAAGCGGGCATCACGAAATTCATCCCACAGTTTGGCCACCTTCCTTACGTAATGGGCGAAGGGAATAAGAAACTTTCAAAGCGCGATCCAGAATCGAACCTCTTCCACCACCGTGACCGCGGTTTCATTCCGGAGGGTCTGCTCAACTACCTTGCGCTATTGGGCTGGGGCCTGAGTGCAGACCGAGACATTTTCACTCTCGAAGAACTTGCTGCAAATTTCGAGGTGACCGATGTCAATCCCAATCCGGCTCGATTCGATCAGAAAAAAGCAGATGCAATCAACGCGGCTCACATTCGCTTACTAACCTCTGATGACTTCAGGGGTCGCCTGGTCCCATATCTGCAAAGTGCCGGTGTTTTGCCAAGTTTGCTAAACGAAAAACAAGAGTCGATTCTTCGAGCAGCGGCACCTCTGGTTCAAGAGCGCATGACTGTGCTCAGTGAGGCCGTTGGCCTGCTCAAGTTTTTATTCATCAGCAATGAGCAGCTGGAAATCGAAGAAGATGCCCTGGCTGGCTTGCCTGAAAATGCCGCAGAAATCGCACAGGCAGCACTCGAGGTGATTGAATCGCTGCCTACTTTTGACACCGCTAGTTTGCAAGAGGCGCTAAACGCCAAGTTGGTAGAAGAGTTGGGTCTCAAGCCTCGTAATGCCTTTGGCCCGGTGCGGACCGCTATCTCGGGGCGCCGCGTTTCTCCTCCACTGTTTGAATCAATGGAGATTTTGGGCCGTGAAGAGTCAGTGGCTCGACTGCGCTCGTTTGCCCAGCGCGGCTAGTCGGGCTAAGATTGTGTGTCGGGCCGAAGGGCTCATCCATTGGGATATGGTGTAATTGGCAACACGAAGGTTTCTGGTTCCTTTGTTCTTGGTTCGAGTCCAGGTATCCCAGCCAGTGAAACAGTCGAGAAATCGGCTGTTTTCTTTTTTAACTAGGCTTGCCCTATGGAATATGAAGTTCGTGAGTATTTAGCCTCGCAGCCTGCGCTTCAGCGAAGCATCCTTGAGTCAATGCTGCAGGTTTGCCTGAGGGAAATACCCGACACCGAGGCTGTAATTTCATACGGAATTATTGGTTTCAGATACCAAAAGAAGGTCCCATTTTTTATTTCGGGATGGAAAAACCACGTAAGTATTCACGGTGGGCGAGAGCTAGGCACGCAAGCGCTGAAGGTTTTTCCAGAGTTGAAAGTTGTAGGCACCACCATCCAAATTTCACTGCAGGCGCCGCTTCCAGAAGCTACCCTCGTTGAGTTGATTCGACTGCGACTGGAAATTTTTGATGAATCGGGAGGTAAGCGATGAACTGGGCGGTTTGGTTAGCTGTAGTCAGCCTAGGTTTTACCGCACTTTTTCAATTGGCTCTTATGTTGGGTGCTCCTTTGGGTGAATATGCCTTTGGCGGGCAGCACCGTGGGCGTTTGCCTATTGGTTATCGAATCGGCAGCGCAATTAGTGCCGTTGTATACCTTGGAATCGCGGGCCACTATCTGGCGCAAATTGGCATTTTCAACCAGTTGCTGCCAAATTCACTGAACTCGCTGGTGAACTGGGGGCTAGTCGCGTTGAACGCTGTCAGTTTGATATTGAATTCAATTTCTCGAAGCAAACTGGAGCGTAAACTTTGGGTTCCTGTGATTCTGATGTTGCTTACTTGTTCAGTGATTATCGCCCTAGGCTAGCCCGAGGCTTTCGCCGGGCGCCAATTCAATAAACTCTCCACCGTTCTTCGTTACAAATGCGGCAATCCGCGAGTTGTAAAGACGGTTGCCAAGTTCGCTGTGCAGTGCATTGTGAGTCGGGAACACTTTAGAAGCCTTGGCTTCGGTAACGAAATCTAGAACATCGCCGAGTTTCAACCATGGGGCAGAACTGGGGCAGGCCAGAACTTCGATCTTTTGATCGGGGAGTGTGTAACTGTCGCCGGGGTAATAAAGCACCCGATTCACCATGACTCCGCAATTCTGCACCAGGGGAAAGCTGTGGTGAATTTCAAGATGCTGCTCGCCAAAGAATTCAAGTTCAAAATTAGCAACCCGATAAAAGTCACCGTGGTGAACCTCGTGCGTTGCCAACTCAGGCATAGATTTGGCCAGCCGGTGGCAAACCTCGCCAGTGCCGAATACCTGAAGTTTTGGATTTGTGGCAAGTAGCCGGCTTAATTGTTCTTCGCTGCAGTGATCGTCGTGAACGTGCGTTATCACGACTGCAGAAACCGGGCCTAGCTCGTCGAGGTCCCGAGTGTAGCTTCCCGGGTCAATCACTAGCTGCTCTGAGCCAATCGACAGCAACAAGCAGGCGTGCTCAAGTTTCGAAATCTGCATAGCTCAATTCTGCCCTGCGTGAGTCTATGCATCCGAATCGAATCTAGACTTTGTACCGTGCAAGACAACCTAAATCTAAGAATCGCCACGAGCTGGCGATTGATCTCTGCACTTTTTTCGGCGGCCACCACTGCTCTGGCTTTCACTGTCGCATTACTTTCGACACTGTCCTCCAGCTCAACCTTGGCCGTTGATTGGGTGGTTTTTGCCTCCCTCACAATCTTGCTCGGTGGGCTTCAGTTTTTGACACTTCGTCTCAAAAATCAAACTTTTTCGGCCGAGCTCGAGCCGTCATTGATCGGTAATCGATCCGATTTATTCCAGGTTGCCATCTGGGGAGCGGCGGCAGTTTTTGCAGTGCTCCAACTAGTTGCCGGTCTTCTTCAAATTCAGGGATGGCATACTGCCGGCCAGCTAAGTCTTACCGCGCTAACTCTGGGTGCACTGTTTGTACCGAGGTTTTACCTAGGGTACGTTTTCGGCTGGATCTTTCGATTTGCCGAGCAGGCGCGTCTAAAGGATTTGTCTCAGGGTAAGTTGCTGACTCTGGCCCAGGCTGATGTGGTGGTGCTGCAGAAAACTGGCCTGGTCACCACCAGTGAACGTGCGGTCGCGAACTATCGTTTAGCAGTTGGAACTGATTTGGCGGCTCCTGCCGAGCTGCTTGCCATCGCTGCTGGCCTTGCTGTTAACAACGCCCACCCAATTGACCGGGCCATCTTGTCGGCGGCTTCACATCGAGCTGTTGATGCAATTCCGATGGTTGACCACAGAGTTATTCCGGGGCAGGGGCTGATTGCCGTCGCTGATGGTAAAACATATGTGATGGGTGGCCCGGTGGTGTTGACCAGCCGAAACATTGACATTCACGTCAGTGATTTGGTCGCAGCCGACGCAGCCAACCAGGCCGGCCACACGGTAGCTTTCATTATTCGAGACGGGAAACTTTTGGGTTTCATTGAGCTGGTCGAGCGGCTTCACCCGCAGGCCGCTCGCTCGGTTGATTACCTGCACTGGGGTCAAAAGTTTGTGGTCATTCTTACCGGAGATGCTTTCGGAGTCGCCAGGCACCTTGCTGAGGAAATCGGTGCAGATGATTTCAACGCCGAAGTCTTGCCACACCAGCGGGCAGAGTCAATCGCAAAGCTTATTGAGAGTGGATCAAAGGTGGTTGTCGTCGCCGACCCTGGTGACCAACCAGCCGCCCTCCAGCAAGCCGAATTGGCCATCCTTTATGGAGTTGAAGAATCTGACATCGAAGAAACTCAGAAGTTAGAGAACGCTATGAGTTTGGCTGACGAAGATTTATTGGTTTTTTCCGAAGCGACGGCCAAAATCTCTAACCTGGTCAGCAGTTGGAAGCAGTATCTGAACCTGCAGATCCTGTCAGCGGTGGTGGCGATAATTGCGTCTGGGTTGTTCTGGGGTGCGATGGCCGTGCCAGCAGCAATTTTGGCGCTCGGGTTGACGGCCTTGAACCTACTCACCTTGAAAAAACTGCAGTCGGTAACCAAGTGACCAAACTCGCCTACGTACTTAACCCGGCGGCAGGTTCGTCTACTGCCGGCTCAAAAGCCGCAGAGGCATTGGCTCTACTGTCAGCTAACTTTGAACTGATTGACTGTTCGGCTGAAAATTTCAATTCGGCGCTACTGGCCGCAAAATCCGCACTCGAAGAGCCAGACGTATTCGGACTCGTGGTGGCCGGTGGTGACGGCATGGTTCACCTGGGAGTAAACGCGGTCGCAGCTACCGGAAAACCTTTAGGCATACTGCCGGTCGGCACCGGTAATGACGCCGCGCAGAAATTTGGCTACCGTATTGAAGACCCGGTGGCGTGCGCCCGTCAAATAATGGCAGGCCAGAGTGCTCCGATCTCCGTCGATTTTGGACGCGGTTGGTCAAAACAAAACGAATTTAGATTCGCCGGTTCACTCTCAGCAGGCTTCGACGCACTGGTAAATCGTAGGGCGAACGGCATGACATGGCCCAAGGGGCAAGCTCGCTATCAGGTGGCGATGCTGCTCGAGTTAGCCAAGTTCAAGCCGATTCGCTACCACCTTGAAATCGATGGCCAGCCGAGAAAAGTAGAGGCTATGCTCTGTGCCATAACCAACAACGGTCAATTTGGGGCCGGTATGAAAATCGTTCCAGATGCGTCAGTGACCGACGGGCTAATCGATCTGTTTATCGTTCACGCAATCTCAAGATTTGAACTGATCAAGATTTTCCCAAAGGTCTATTCGGGCGGCCACATTGGGCATCCTGCGGTGGAAATCATTCGGGCTAAAGAGGTAGTTATTTCGGCTGAGGGTATGCCTGGCTACGCAGATGGCGAGTTTATTGGTGATTCGCCGATCAGAGCCCAGGTGGTCGCCGGCGGTCTCAAACTCTTACTCTCGAACCAAATCTAAAACTAACTGGCACTTTGATGCGCCGATGTGGCATACTTTTCAGGTTGCGTTTATTAGGTCCCATCGTTTAGCGGCCTAGGACACCGCCCTCTCACGGCGGCAGCAGGGGTTCAAATCCCCTTGGGATCACCAATTCCCTCTCGATGATTCGCTCTCGGGAGGGAATTTATTTTTAACCGCGTGAGCGACGTAGAGCCGTCAAAATCAAAACCAATGAGACCGGGATGAGTGCAGACACATTCAGCCCAACAAAGGCAAAGGCGGCAAGTATTGTGCCGGCGACCGCCCCGCCAAGGGCCCCGGCTAGGCTCATCAACGAATCGCTGACTCCCTGAACGTTTGCCTTTTCTTCAGCGGGAAGCGAGGTCGCCAACAGGGTTGAACCGGCAACAGTTGCCGCCGACCAGCCAAGCCCTAAAAGAAATAGCCCAATTGCCACCAGTGTGTGATCTTCGCTGCCCAAACCGGCAAAGGCGAGCGCGATGATCAAAATTAACTGACCGATGATTACGGTTTTTACTCGACCTAATTTGTCGCTCAAAATTCCAAAAATAGGTGCAAAAGCATACATTCCGGCGATGTGCAGGCTAATCGTGAACCCAACTAAAACTAGCGTGGCGCCGTGGCTGGTCATGTGCACCGGAGTCATTGACATGACCGAAACCATAACCATGTGGCTGAGTGCAATCGATGCCATGGCATAGCTGGCCAACGGGTGTCGGCGTAACGTGACCATGGCACTCTTGAGCGAAACCTTGGGTCGATTACCTCGATCCACTTCGAGCTGCTGTGCGGTCAAAAGCGGATCTGGCCTTAGCCCGAACCAAAATACTGAGGTGGCACTCAGCTGCGCCGCGATGGTGAACAAAAACGGTCCGGTCAAGGTGGGCATACCAAGCAGGTTGCCCACAATTTCACCTGGCCCGAATAGGTTTGGGCCAATCACTGCTCCAACTGTGGTAGCCCAAACTACAACTGCTAAATCTCGGCCTGCTGATCGATGACTGGGTAGGTCAGTTGCAGCAAATCTTGCTTGAAGGCCTGCAGCTGAGCCCGATCCCAGCAAAAATAGGGCAACCAGCAGCAGCGGGAAAAATCTGAGCGAGGCCGCAGCAATCACCAGGATTGCTCCAGATATAGCCAATGCGGCACCGGTTGCAAGAGCGACCCTGCGGCCTCGCCTGGCGGCCAAGCGAGCCAGTGGAATTGCCCAGGTGGCGCTACCCAGAGTTGAAAAAGTTGCGGCAGCGCCTGACCAGGCTGCGGTGCCTGATAAATCTGCTGCCAAAAGCGCTCCGATAGAGAGTGTTGAGCCTAGGCCAAAACCGCCCAAAACCTGACCTGCGGTGAGGGTCTTTACGGTTCGTCTTTGGATCGCTTCCAGCTCAATTTGGCTCACTTTGTCAGCCTAGCCCTTGGTAAACTTGAGGTTCGAACTTTTGAGGTGTTGCAATGTCAAATAAGCCGCTAACTTTGGCTGAAAAAGTATGGAATAACCACCTGGTTACCAAGGGTGAAAACGGTTCACCCGACTTGCTCTACATCGATCTTCACCTAGTACACGAGGTAACCAGCCCTCAGGCATTCGATGGTTTGCGCATGGCTAATCGCCCGGTTCGTCGCCCAGATCTAACCATCGCCACTGAAGATCACAACACCCCAACAGTTGACATTGATAAGCCAATCGCCGACATTACAAGTCGAACTCAAATTGAAGCACTTCGTAAAAACGCGGCCGAATTTGGCATTCGCATTCACTCACTCGGTGACATCGATCAAGGAATCGTTCACGTGGTTGGCCCTCAATTAGGCTTGACCATGCCCGGAATTACGGTAGTTTGCGGCGATTCACACACCTCAACCCACGGCGCATTCGGCGCCCTGGCCATGGGTATCGGCACCAGCGAGGTTGAGCACGTGCTGGCCACTCAAACACTTCCCCTAAAACCCTTCAAAACCATGGCGATCAACGTAGAGGGCACACTTCGCCCAGGTGTTACCGCTAAAGACATCATCCTTGCCATTATTGCCAAGATTGGCACCGGCGGTGGTCAGGGTTACGTACTTGAATATCGTGGTTCGGCAATCCGTGCGCTGTCGATGGAAGCCAGAATGACAATTTGCAACATGTCAATTGAGGCCGGAGCTCGGGCCGGCATGGTAGCTCCAGACGAGACCACGTTTGCTTACCTAAAGGGTCGTCCGCACGCTCCTGAGGGTGCTGACTGGGATGCCGCGGTTGAGTACTGGAAAACTCTGCCAACCGATGAGGGCGCCAAATTCGACGCCGAGGTATTTCTTGATGCAGACACCCTAGACCCGTTTGTCACCTGGGGTACCAACCCCGGCCAAGGTGTTAGCCTGCTCGATTCGGTGCCAAACCCAGACGAAATTAGCGATCCGAACGAGAAGGCCGCGGCTTTGCGTGCACTTGAATACATGGATCTGCAACCGGGCACCAAGATGAAAGACATTCGAGTCGACACCGTATTTTTGGGCTCCTGCACAAACTCTCGCATCGAAGATTTGCGTGCCGCCGCAGCGATTATCAAGGGCCGAAAGAAAGCAGATGGCCTGCGAATGATGGTGGTGCCAGGCTCGCAGCGCGTTCGAGTTCAGGCCGAACAAGAAGGCCTTGACTCAATCTTCAAAGAGTTCGGTGCCGAGTGGCGATTCGCCGGCTGCTCAATGTGCCTCGGCATGAATCCAGACCAGCTAGCTCCGGGTGAACGTGCGGCCTCAACTTCTAACCGCAACTTCGAGGGCCGTCAGGGTAAAGGTGCACGCACCCACTTAGTCTCACCTCTGGTTGCAGCTGCCACGGCAATTCGCGGCACACTTTCAAGCCCAGCCGATCTTGAGGAGCAAAACTAATGGAAAAGATCAGCGTGTTTTCAGGAGTGGCAGCGCCGCTTCGTCGCAGCAACGTAGACACTGACCAGATCATCCCTGCGGTCTATCTCAAGCGAATTACAAAAACTGGTTTCGAAGATGCTCTGTTTGCGGCCTGGCGCGGAGACAAAGAGTTTGTGCTGAATCAAGAGCCTTATAAAAACGCACAGGTTCTTGTCGCCGGGCCAGACTTCGGTACCGGCTCTTCACGTGAGCACGCGGTCTGGGCGTTGAGAGACTACGGTTTCAAAGCTGTATTTTCATCCAAATTCGCCGACATTTTCCGCGGCAACTCTGGCAAGCAGGGTCTAATCGCGGGGGTCATCAGCGATGCCGACACTGAAAAACTTTGGGCGGCAATCGAAGCCAATCCCGGTGTCGAAATTACCGTTGACCTACCAAACCAAACAGCCACGATTGGTTCGCTAGTCGTCCCATTTGAGATTGACGAATACACTAAGTGGCGTCTGCTAGAGGGTCTTGACGACATCGGCCTTACCCTTCGCGACGAGCAAGCAATCACTGATTTTGAGGCAAAGCGCGAGTCTTGGCGCCCCAAGACTCTGCCAGCGAAGCACTAAGGGGCCAAATGAGCCAAATCACCGTAGAGGGCGGCAAGCCGCTAGTCGGCCGCATCGACCTAAAGGGCGCAAAAAACCTGGTTACCAAAGCCATGGTTGCTGCCCTGCTGGGCGAAGAAATATCGGTGCTCAAAGATGTCCCGTTTATCAGTGACGTCGAAATCGTTTCTCGGCTATTGCAATTGCACGGGGTAAAAATCACCCACGCTGAAAACGGCGAGATGACGCTTGACCCAACCAACGTGAAATCTGCTCGCATGGTCGACATTGATGCGCATGCAGGTTCTTCACGAATCCCAATTCTTTTCTGTGGCCCGCTGTTACACCAGCTGGGCGAAGCCTTTATCCCGGGGCTCGGCGGATGCCACATCGGCGATCGACCAATCGACTTTCACTTCGAGGTGCTGCGCAATTTCGGTGCCGTTATTGAAAACCTAGAAAATGGCACCAGATTAACCGCGCCAAAGGGTCTGCACGGCGCCAAAATTGCCCTGCCGTACCCATCGGTGGGTGCAACTGAACAGGTGCTGCTAACGGCTACTCGTGCCGAAGGGTTGACCGAGCTTAGCGGTGCCGCCATTGAGCCTGAAATCATGGATTTGATCGCCATCCTTCAGAAAATGGGCGCCATCATTTCAGTCGACACCGACCGCGTGATCCGCATCGAGGGTGTCAGAAAATTAGGTGGCTACAGTCATCGCGCGCTGTTTGACCGCAATGAGGCAGCTTCTTGGGCCTGTGCCGCGCTAGCAACCAAGGGTGACATTTTCGTTGGCGGTGCCAGACAGAACGAAATGATGACGTTCTTGAACGTTTTCCGCAAAGTCGGCGGCGCTTTCGAGATCGAAGACGAGGGCATTCGTTTCTACCACCCGGGTGGCGACCTGAAACCAGTGGTACTCGAAACCGATGTTCACCCCGGCTTCATGACCGATTGGCAGCAACCCCTGGTGGTCGCGCTGACCCAGGCGAAAGGCCTGTCAATCATTCACGAGACGGTTTACGAAAACCGCTTTGGTTTTACTGACGCCCTAGTCGACATGGGTGCTCAGATTCAGATTTATCGAGAATGTCTGGGTGGCACCGCCTGCCGATTCGGACAGCGAAACTTCAACCACTCTGCGGTTATTTCTGGCCCCACCGAACTTCATGCGGCTGACATTCGAGTACCTGACCTTCGTGGTGGTTTTAGCCATATGGTTGCTGCACTGGCTGCTAAGGGCACTTCAAATGTCACCAACGTCCAGTTAATTTCGCGTGGTTATGAGCACTTCCTTCAGAAGCTAGAGGCTCTTGGCGCAAACTTCAGTTACACCGAGTAACTATGGCCACCAAATACACCGACCTAAAGATGCCGAAAATTCGGCCAACCGAGCGCTACCCGCTGTTGGCCATGATTGCCGCGGTGCTCATCCCACTGGTCAGGCTGTTGTTCGGTTTGAAAGTTGTCGGTGCAGAGAAACTGCCAAAAACCGGCCCCTACATCTTGGTCGCGAACCACGTCACCAACCTCGATGCGCTTGCCGTTGCCTATCTGATTTACGTGAAACTCGGGCGAGCCCCGCACTTTCTTGCCAAAGAGGGGCTGTTCAGAACCCCGGTGGTCGGCGCCGTGCTTACCGCTGCCGGGCAGATCCCGGTATACCGCTCGGGAAAGCGAAACGATGCTCAGATGGCCGCCGCACACGCCTACCTGAAGGCTGGTCACACGATTGCGATATTCCCGGAGGGAACTTTGACTCGCGACCCAGAGCTTTGGCCGATGCGCGGAAAAACCGGCGCCGTGAGGCTGGCGCTCGATACCGGAGTTCCGGTCTACCCGGTGGGGCAGTGGGGCAGCGAAAAGGTGCTGAACCAATATGGCTCGAAATTTCGCCCAGGCTTTTGGAAAAAAGTCAGCATCCTGATTGGCGATGAAATCGATCTTGGTAGCTATCGCAAGAAACAGCTCTCGCCAACCGAGTTGCACTCGGCCACCAACGCCGTGATGAAAGAAATTACAAAGTTGGTAGAGGTGTTGCGCGGCGAGCAGGCGCCTGATGAAATTTGGGATCCGGTCACCGCGGGTCAAAAAGTTACCGGTAACTTCAAAAAGTCGAAGAAGGCTTAGATGGCAAACATTGCAGTGATTGGAGCCGGAAGCTGGGGAACCACTTTCGCCAAGGTTTTGGCAGATAACTCGGAAAACTCGGTTCAGCTTTGGGCTCGACGCCAGGAAGTCGCCGACGAGATAAATCAAGACCACCGAAATGGCGATTACCTACCTGGGATAACTCTGCCTAAACAACTGCGAGCCGCTACCGACTTGGCCGAAGTCTTGAGCGGTGCCGAACAGGTCTATCTTTCGGTTCCGTCGCAGACACTTCGTGCAAACCTTGAGCAGTGGGCTCACCTGGTGCCTAAATCAGCAATTTTGGTTTCGCTCATGAAGGGTGTCGAGAAAGACACAGGTTTGCGCATGAGCGAGGTTATCGAGCAGGTTACCGGTTTTCCCAAATCGCAAATTGCGGTCGTTTCGGGCCCAAACTTGTCACTCGAAATTGCCGCAGAGCAACCAACTGCCTCGGTGGCTGCTTCAACCAGCGCAGAAACCGCTGCCGCAGTTGCTTCAGCTTCGAGTAACGAATACTTCACCACTTTCACCAACAAAGACGTTATTGGCACCGAGTTTGGCGGAATCCTAAAGAATCTGATCGCTGTAGCCATCGGAATTGTCAACGGTGTCGGTTATGGCCAAAACACCAAGGCATCGATCATGACTCGCGGCCTAGCTGAAATTTCTAGATTTGCAGTTGCCTATGGGGCTAAACCAAACACCATGGTTGGGTTGTCTGGGCTTGGCGACCTAATTGCAACCTCAGAGTCGCCGCTCTCGCGTAACCACAAAGCGGGAGAAATGCTGGGTAAGGGCTACACCCTTCGCGAAGTTCTCAAGCGCATGTCTCAAACCGCAGAGGGGTTAGCATCGGTCGCCCCGGTTTTGCAACTTGCTGCCGAAAAAGGCGTAAAGATGCCAATTGTTGAGCAGGTTCAGGCTGTGCTAGAGGGAAAACTCAACCCAAGAGACATTGCTCCGCACCTCACGCACGAGACCGACGGGCCACAGGGCGAATGACCAAATTGCGAGTCGCTATTTTGTTTGGCGGCAAATCTAGTGAACACTCAATCTCCTGTGCCACTGCCGCCGGCGTGTTAGGTGCGATTGACCGCAGCAAATACGAAGTTTTACCGATTGGAATTACCCGAGCCGGTCAGTTCGTTCCGGCTCTTGACGATGCCTCGCACTGGGCACTTCGCAAAGGTAATTTGGCTGAGGTCGAATTTGAGGGCACTTCGATTGAATTTTCGATGGCCGGTGACCGACAGGTTTTTGAAGTTTCAGCTGACGGTACTAAGAAATCACTCGGAACCATCGATCTGGTATTTCCGCTCTTGCACGGCCCGAACGGCGAAGACGGAACCATGCAGGGTTTCCTCGAACTTTGCCAACTGCCGTACGTTGGCAACGGGGTGTTAGCCTCTGCCGCCGGAATGGATAAAGAATTCACCAAGGCACTTTTTCAAGCGGCCGGGGTTCCAGTTACACCCCACGTTGTCGTTAGGCGTGAGGGTTGGCTCGCCGACCCTGAGACGCACCTGGAGCAACTTCGTGGTCTAGGGGAACTGCCATTTTTCGTGAAACCTGCCCGGGCCGGTTCTTCGGTCGGTGTTTCCAAGCTCAAAAAATGGGATGACCTCGAAGCCGCGTTCGAACTAGCTTTCCAACATGATGACAAATTGGTGGTCGAGCGCGGAGTTATCGGGCGCGAGGTTGAATGTGCCGTACTCGAAGGAAAATTCGGGGGTGCACCACGAGTTTCGGTTGCCGGAGAAATTATCGTCACCGGACGAGAATTTTATGACTTCGATGCCAAGTATCAAGACGAAGATTCAGTCCAGTTGATTGTCCCAGCTGACCTTTCAGAAAGTCTTCTGGCTGAAATGCAGGCGATCGCGCGCAGGGCATTCGTGGCACTGGGTTGCGAGGGTTTGGCCCGCGTTGACTTTTTCCTGACCGAGTCGAGGTTTATCGTCAACGAAATAAACACCATGCCTGGCTTCACCCCGTTATCGATGTTTCCAAGCCTCTGGCAGGCCAGTGGGGTAGGTTACGCCGAGCTCATCGATGAGTTAATTACTCTCGCTCTCAACTGAGGTTGTGCAGCTGGCGCTCGCCGGCAGGTATTCAACCAGCGGTGCCAGCTCTTCGAGGGCACTCACACCCGAGACCACCTCTGAATTCACAATTACCTCGGTTGCCGGGGTTCGACCGAATGTGACAAATCTGTAGTTTGGTCGGTTACTGTCATCAACCAGCCAGTCAACATCCCCGGCCGTAACGCAGGGCAGCTCACTAACGGTCACCGGTTCTAGCCCACATCTGAGCAAAATCGAGGTCGGATCGCCCCAGGCAGCGGTTGACTGGGCATTGGTATTACGTCGCGTTTGATTTGCGATTTCATCACCCAGGCGAACGATAACTTCGGCACACGCAACATCATTTGCGTACTCTGCAGGCTCTAAAGCCACCGTGCTTGAGCAGCCCGAGACAAGCGGCAGCAAAGTCAAAATTGACGCTGATATTTTTTTCATCAGCAACAGGCTACCCGACTCACAAGGAGTGTCTCAGTCGGGTAATTTGTAGTGGTGATGTCATCTGAAACAATTGCCGAGCTCGGCGAAATCGAGAGCCTGAAGCGCTGCGTAGCCCGTCTCAATAAAAGCGAATTTGAGCTGGTTGGTTCTGGCGATGATTCGGCCGTCGTTTCGACCACAGAGAACTCATTCGTCGTCACCACCGACACGATGATTGAAAATCACGACTTTAGACTTGAGTGGTCTAGCGGCTATGACCTCGGCTGGAAAGCGGTGGCCACCAACCTAAGTGACATTGCTGCAATGGGTGCCCAGCCAACCGCCCTGGTGGTTGCCATAGCCCTGCCCGGAAACCTCGCGGTGAGTTGGCTCGAAGCCTTTGCCGACGGGCTCCGCGATGCCTGCCAGACGCTTTCTCCCGGAGTCGGGGTGGTCGGAGGAGACCTTGCGTCTGCCGAGCAGGTCTTTATTTCGGTTACCGCTCACGGCCAACTAATTGGGCGAGAGCCGGTGCGCAGAAACGGTGCCCAGATTGGTGATCAAATTGCAGTGGGTGGAACACTAGGTCGTGCCGCTGCCGGTTTAGCACTGCTGCAATCAAATAATGGGGATGCGATTAAGGCCTACGATGACTGGGTTAACTGGCAACTTCGCCCGCAGCCACCGATTCATCTTGGTATCGCAGCTTCAGATGCCGGTGCGACTTCGATGCTCGACATTTCAGACGGGTTGGCTAAAGATGCCAGCCGCATCGCCAAGGCTTCGGCCGTGACCATGCAAATCGACCCAATGCAGCTGCTCGGCTATGAGGCTGTTCTCGAGGAGGCTGCGCGCGCTATTGGTGCTAGTGAGCGAGACTGGGTGCTGTTTGGCGGTGAAGACCACTCGCTGCTGGCAACTTTCCCTTCAGATGTGCAGCTACCTCGCGGCTTCAAACGCATCGGCACGGTGTTGCCTCAGCAACCCGCAGCAGTGATGTTAGATGCTCAACCGCTCAGCGAGGCTGGTTGGGACTCAATCAGGGGCTAGTGAATTCTTATTAGGCGTGTAGTGCGCTGTTCAGGATCACACCGGCACCACTGCGCGGGGTTACCTCAACTCGCCCGGTCTGTGAATTTCGACGGAACAGCAGATTAGCTATTCCAGAGAGTTCGACTGCCTTTACACAACGTTCGCCATTTTCATCGATGATGGTCACCTTTGTTCCGGCGGTCACATACAGGCCCGCTTCAACCACCGAGTCGTCGCCGATTGAAATACCCACACCCGAGTTAGCACCTAGCAGAGCTCGTTCGCCAATCACAACGCGCTGTTTTCCGCCGCCAGACAGGGTTCCCATAATCGAGGCGCCACCACCGATGTCGCTGCCATCACCAACCACAACCCCTTGAGAAATGCGACCCTCAACCATTGAGCTGCCGAGGGTTCCAGCGTTGAAGTTAACAAATCCCTCGTGCATGATCGTGGTACCAGGGCTCAGGTGTGCGCCCAATCGCACTCGAGAGGCGTCTGCAATTCTGACTTTTCGTGGAGTCACATAATCAACTAGTCGCGGGAATTTATCTATGGCGTAAACCGAAATTCCGGCTCGGGTGAGGGTTGGTCGAAGCTGATCTAAGTCATCCAGTGCAATTGGTCCAACGTTAGTAAAGGCAACAATCGGTAGGTTCGGAATTAGCCCGTCTAGGTTTATCGAGTTCGGCTTTACCAGTAGGTGTGATAGCAGGTGCAGGCGTAGATAGGCATCGGCTGTTGAGGTGACCGGTTTGCTCAAGTCGATTTCGGTGCGTACCCATTCGATTTTGACCCGTCTGCGAGCGTCTTCACCGACCAGTGCGTCTAATTCTTTTGGCACCACCCAAAGGGCGTCGCTGTTTGGTGCTGCACCCAAAATTGGGTTGGGAAACCAAACATCTAGCACCTCTCCGGTGCTAGAAACGGTGGCAAGGCCGTGGCCCCATGCCTTTGAATCTATAAAGCCTGCTTCAGTCATAGGTTCAAGGTTACAAGTTAGGCTCGTCTTGTGAATTCAAAGCCTCTAAACCTTCAATCAGACGTCGTTGAGCTCACTGCCGAGCTGTGCAACATCGAGTCGGTTTCGGGCAACGAAACCCAATTGGCTGACCAAATTTTCGATGCTCTCGGCCGTTACCCCCATCTCGAACTGCTTCGTGACGGTGATGCAATCATCGCCCGCACCAATCTGGGCCGTTCATCCCGAGTAATCATCGCGGGCCACATCGACACTGTTCCGGTTGCCGATAATCTGCCGGTGAAGCTTTTGCCCATGGAACGCGAACAGGTGCTTTGGGGTCGCGGTACCGTCGACATGAAGGCCGGCGTAGCCGTGCAGCTCAAGCTTGCTGCAACCATTTCCGAACCCAACGTAGATGTCACCTGGGTTTTTTACGATCACGAAGAAGTAGCTGCTGACCTGAATGGCCTGGGCCGCCTAGTGGCTAAATACCCTCAGCAATTCGAGGCTGATTTCGCAGTTTTGTGTGAACCAACGGCAGCGTTTGTTGAGGGTGGCTGCAACGGAACTTTACGTTTTGAGATCATCACCAGCGGCGTCAAAGCACACTCGGCTAGGCCCTGGATGGGCAAGAACGCAATTCATGCACAGGCTCAAGCGTTGGCCATTCTGGCTAATTACGTTACAGACGAAATTGAAGTCGATGGCCTGACCTACCGAGAGAGCCTCAACGCGGTGCTAACCTCCGGCGGTATCGCAACCAACGTGATTCCTGATCGAGCTGTGCTAACCGTCAATTACCGATTCGCACCAGACAAAACCGCCCAGCAGGCTGCGCAAAAAATGCGTGCGTTGTTCAGCGATTTCAGCCTCAATTTTGTTGACCTGGCAGATGGAGCTCGACCTGGTCTCGACCAAGAGCCAGCGAAGCGCTTTTTAGCTGCCATTGGTTTGGCCGCAAAGCCCAAATACGGATGGACCGATGTGGCAAGATTTTCCGCACTCGGCATTCCGGCGGTCAATTACGGACCGGGAGATCCCAGCAAAGCGCATGCAGATGATGAACATGTTCCGGTGCGCCAAATTTACGAGTGCGAAGCCGGTCTTCGCGAGTGGTTGACCGCTTAGTCGATGCAGCTTCACTGGAGCTTCAAGGCGGTAGGGGTTTATGCCCTGGCCCGGCTTTCGAGCACCTTGCTGTTTTTGGCGGTGGCCGCTCAACAGGGGGCGAATTATTGGACCGTGGCATCACCGAGTTATTTCGAGTTTCTTAATATTTGGGATGTCGAGTGGTTCGAGCGAATTTATAACAGCGGCTACCCAACTGTGTTGCCGACCGACGAATCTGGCAACGTGATGCAGAATGCCTGGGCATTCATGCCGGCGTTTCCAATTTTGGTAAGAGCACTGTCAATAATTGTGCCGCTCGATTGGGTCTACCTAGCGCCAATCACAGCAACCCTGGTGGGTTTTGCAATGGCAATTGTGGTTTACCGGCTGTTTTCCATTCGATTCTCGTCGTCGGTTTCGCTGTGGGGACTTTACCTATTTGGTGCCTCGGCCGCCAGCCCGGTATTTCAGGTTGGCTACGCAGAGAGTTTGGGCATAACTTTTTTGGCTCTCGCTCTGCACCAACTGCTGCGCAAAAATTATGTTCTTGCCGGTTTTGCAATCATTTTGTTTTCATTCACCAGGCCGGGAGCCCTGGCCTTCGCCCTGCTAATTTTCCTGTTGTTGACAGTTGAGTGGTTCAACTATCGGCGTCACGGAAGTTGGGACAAACCCCGACTGAAGGGCCTGCTGTGGTTGCTGCCGACTTCGATTCTGGCCGGGTTCAGTTGGCTCATAACCGCCGCAATCGTCACCGGAAGGCCAGATGCCTACCTGGCCACCGAGTTGGCTTGGCGTGCGGGTTATGTCGGGCATGACGAATTTCTTCCCTTTGAAGGAATTTGGACGGCCGCAGGTTATTTCTTGGGGGAGGGCACCGGGCAGCTGATGCTGCTTTTTGTTTTAGGTTTGGTGGCCTGGTTTTTCAGCAGCACTGCGGCCAAATCACTTGGAACTGAGCTCTATCTGTGGTCAGCAAGCTATCTGATTTACCTATCTGCGGTTTTATTTCCGCAGTCAAGCACAGTGCGGCTTCTGCTACCAGCATTCCCACTTTTTGCAGCCTTTGCGACTTTGCTGATCTCACTGCCAAGAGCAGCAAAAATCGCTGTGGTAGTTGGTGGAATCTTGCTGCAGTATTGGTGGCTAATGGTCTGCTGGCATTACGTGGCCCCAGATTTTTCGCCACCGTAGATTAGAAATTGCACCAAATTTTAGAAATATCTTCGGTATTTTTCTATTCGAGCCTGTAGCTTCCAAGATTTGGCAAAACTGACCCCAAGCCCAGTGGGATAATAGAACTTCGGCAGAAATGCCAGCAATTCAAGGAGTTCCTAAATGGCAGCAATGAAGCCACGCA
This sequence comes from uncultured Rhodoluna sp., assembly GCA_964530255.1. Taxonomy (GTDB): domain Bacteria; phylum Actinomycetota; class Actinomycetes; order Actinomycetales; family Microbacteriaceae; genus Rhodoluna. Next base: position 29,165 of record CAZGZW010000011.1, on the reverse strand, counting down.
CCGGCGACGGACCAATGGAAGCCGAGCGCGAGCCACGTGGGCTGATCGTACTTCGAGTACCTCTTGAGGGTGGGGGTCGTCTAGTTGTTTCTGTAAACGATGACGAAGCTAAGAATCTACATAAAGTTCTCGAGGGCGTAATCAAGAAATAGCCTCAACAAAAAAGCCGACCTTCGGGTCGGCTTTTTTGCTTAATCTTCTATTTTCGCTTGCTGGCTAGCAGCAAGCCATCACCAACCGGTGATAGCGCACTGACGAAATCTTCGTTGGCTTTGAAATAGCGTAAAACGTCTCGGTAAACCGAGGTTGCCTCGTCACGCATGGCTGGATCTGGCACGCGATCGCGCCAAAGTGAGTGCGCAATTGCGAGAACTCCGCCGGGTCGAAGCAAACGAACCGCTTCACGAAGTTGTTCTTCTAGGGTTTCGCGATCGGCGTCTAAAAAGACCATGTCGTAGGCAGCGTCTGCCATGTTTGACATCACGTCAACTGCGCGGCCTGAGATAACCCTGGTTCGATTGCTTGGAATTTTGGCATCGGAGAATGCTTTTCTAGCTGCGGCCTGATTTTCAGGATCGTTGTCAATGGTTGCCAAAACTGCGGTGCTTGACCCCGAGAGCAACCAGAGTCCAGAAACACCGGTGCCGGTGCCCGCCTCAACAATTGCGTTTGCCCCTAGGGCCGATGCAACCAGTGCAAGGTGAGCGCCGGTAGTCGCAGTAACCGATTCAACCCCTAGTTCTTCGGCTCGCAATCGAGCCGCCCTCAACACATCGGTTTCGAGTGTGAACTCTTCGGTGTATTTCCAGCTTGAAATTTTGTCGACCATGGTCACTCCTTGCCCACCAGCATAAGCCGAGCGGGTGCATAACCCGTGTAGCAAGGAGGTAACCTGTAAGGGTGTTTGGATTGAGCGGCGAGAAACTCCTGATTCTGGGGTTAATTGCCGTATTTGTTTTGGGTCCGGATCGCCTTCCGCACTATGCGGCGCAATTGGCAAAGTTCATCAAAGCTGCAAAACGCATGGCGGATAATGCGAAGGGCCAGCTGGAGAACGAAATTGGTGAAGAACTCGACTGGAAAAAACTCGATCCACGCCAATATGATCCCAGGCGCATAATTCGCGAGGCGCTCAGCGAAGATGAGCCTCCAAAGAGCCCAGGGCAAGGCCTAAATGAGGTAAAGACAAAAGTTCAACCCAGGCTGGCCGAAGGCGAAATCGCTCCCTTCGACAACGAAGCTACCTAAGAATTCTCAGCATCAGCTTTAGCAGCGGAGCCAATCGCTGATATTCGCTTCCGCGAGCAGGCAGCCTAAACCAAGAGGCAGCAATACCAATCGATTTTGCTTCAGTAAACCTCAGCAGTCCATAGTGGCCGTTGCGCCGTCCGAAACCCGAAGCTTTGAAACCACCCATCGGTGAAGACATCGAAGAAAAACTTGCTCTGAAACCCTCATTGATGTTGACGCTTCCAGCGTGTATCTGAGCCGCCACGTTGAGCGCTAATTTTTCATCGCCGACCACTGAGGCGTTCAGGCCATATTCGGTTGCGTTGGCAAATTCGATGGCCTCTGCCAAATTCTGGTAGGGAGTAAGCGCAATCACCGGACCAAAAACTTCGGAGCGGAACATTTTGGCGTTTTCAGGCACGTCACTTAAAACCGTTGGCGCGTAAAAATTTGGCCCAAGTTCATTTAGAGCAGTACCGCCGGCGAGCACTTTGGCGCCCTGCTCCTTAGCGTCTTCAACAAAGCTTGAAACGCGCTCCAGCTGCGCCGCTGAGCTTAGCGAACCAACATCATTATTGAAGTCTTTTGACTTTCCAACTTTGAGGCTGCTTACCCGTTCGGCTAAAAGCTCTGAAAACTCATCAAATTGCTCTCGATGCACGTAGAGTCTCTCAATTGAGACACACAGCTGACCGGCAGAACCAAAGGCTCCACCTATGGCTATTTCCGCTGCCTTTTTAAGGTTTGCGCCAGGCAATACGATCATCGGGTTTTTCCCGCCTAACTCAAGCGAGTATCCGATCAGGCGTTTTGCTGCGCGTTCGGCCACCAAGCGACCGGTGGCTGTCGAGCCGGTAAATGCTACGTAATCAACCGTATCTGTAATCGCGTTGCCAACCTCTGCCGCTGGCCCGGTAACGACTCGATAGAGATCCTCGGGCACGCCGGCAGAAACAGCAAGTGCTCGAGCATAGAGGGTGATCAGCGCGGTTTGGTTATCCGCTTTTTGCAGTACCCCGTTTCCGGCAGCTAATGCCGGTAACACGTCTAGCATGCTCAGCGCCAAAGGATAATTCCACGGAGTGATGATGCCAACCACTCCAAGCGGAACTTGGTCAACAAATGTTTTTGTGGCGACTGGAATACCCGCACGACTTCTTTTACGTACAAGAATTCGCGGCGAAATTTTGCCGTAGTAATTTGCAGAGCTAACCGCTCCGGTCATCTCTTCAAGAGCATGTGATCTTGCTTTTCCGGTCTCGAGTTGAAGCAGATCGAGCAGTTGCTCTTGATGTTCAATCAATAACTTCGCCAAATTTCTCAAAACTTTGGCGCGCTCACTGACTGGTTTTGCGGCCCACTGAGCCTGAGCCGATCTAATCCGGTTGACCCTAGATGTTACTCCCGCAGCATTCAGCTGCGGTAGCGAGTAAATGACCTTCCCTGTGGTCGGGTTTATCACGTTTACTGGGTTACCCAGGTGTACCGAATCTTCAAGATTTTCCTTAATCGAAGCGATCAGAGCGGTTATTGATGTATCGGTCATTTGGGTCCTGCCTGTCTGAATTTCAAACCAAATTGAGTGGGATTTTCTTTCCGGCCAGCGAGTTGGATTCTGCGATCATCTGATCAACCACTGACTCGAGTGCTACCGCAGCCGAGTCATCCGTTGTGGTGGCGAGTAGCGGTTCACCCAAATCTGAACCGTTTCGAAGTGGCACATTCAGCGGAATCTGAGCCAAAAGTTTTACCTCGGAGCCACTAATCTCAGTAAGTCTTGCAGCCACCTTTGCGCCGCCACCGCTGCCAAAAAGATCGATCTTCTCGCCGCCGGGAGCCTCGAACCAAGACATGTTTTCAATTACGCCAAATATTTTTTGACCGGTTTGCAAGCCAACCGATGCGCTGCGTTCGGCGACCTCAGCGGCGGCCTGTTGGGGAGTTGTTACGACGACTGACTTTGCAGTGGGCAATTGCTGGCCAAGGCTTATCGCCACATCGCCGGTTCCCGGGGGCAGGTCAACCAACAAAAAGTCGAGGTCACCCCAGTAAACATCCACCAAAAATTGCTCAATGGCACGGTGCAGCATTGGACCGCGCCAGGCAACAGGTTGGTTGTCGCTAACGAACATGCCAATAGAAATAACTTTGACCACACAGTTATTGGTTTCAAAAACCGGAGGCAGAATCATGTCGTCAACCCTGGTTGGCTTGGCGATCAGGCCCAATTGGCCGGGAATCGAGAACCCAAAAATGTCAGCGTCAATCAGACCAACCTTGAAACCTCGCTTGGCTAAACCGATCGCTAAATTCGTGGTGATAGTTGATTTCCCAACGCCACCTTTTCCAGAGCCAATCAGGAAAATTTTGGTCAACGAGTTTTCTCCGAATGGATTAGTGCGCGGAGCCACCCCATTGCGAAGTTTTGCTTTCAACTGATCGCGTTCTTCGGGTGTCATAACTGACATTTCGAGGGAAACATCGAAGCCGGTCAGAGCTGCTCGAGCATCCGCCTCGATTCTCGAGGCAGCGGGACAACCGACCACAGTCAGTTTCACCTTCACATGTGAACCACTTACCTCAACCATGCCCAACTCAGTGATTGGTCGGCGCAACTCTGGGTCAATTACTCGACCCAGAGCGTCGAGGATGTCCTGACTCATTTGCTTTTCTTGTAGTTCTTGCCGTCGTCGTCGCGCAGCTCATCCAGTAGATCGCGAATCGCATCTCGCAGTTCGTCACGGACAAAGTCTTTGGTTGCCATTTCTTCGATGGCTAACCTCAGGGCAACCACCTCACGTGCTAAATATTCAGTGTCGGCAAGGTTTCGCTCTGCGCGTTGCCGATCCTGCTCGAACTTGACTCGGTCTCGGTCGTCCTGTCGGTTTTGCGCCAGCAAGATGAGCGGGGCAGCATAAGATGCCTGCATCGAAAGAATGAGGGTGAGCAGGGTGAAGTTGGTTGCGCGAGGGTCGAACTGAAAACCTTGAGGGCTGAGGGTATTCCAGGTTAGCCAGATTGCGATGATTATGGTCATCCAAATCAGGAACGCTCCGGTGCCCATAGCGCGAGCGAACGCCTCAGAGGCGCGACCGAACTGTTCTCGGTCGATGCCGATTCTAGGCACAAAACGCTCACGGCTGCGAAGCGGAGCGTCAAGACGGTTTTTCGCCATTAGCGTGCCTCCTCTTCATTTCGCCAGTCGTCGGGTAGCAGGTGGTCAAGAACGTCGTCAACGGTGACCACGCCGATCAAGCGGTTTTCGCGATCCACTACCGGTAAAGCAACCAGGTTGTAATTGGCTAGTAGTCGGTGGATCTCTTTGATGTCGGTCTCAGGCGAAATCGGTTCGAGTTCAGTATCTAGCAGTGAACCCAGCCGCTCGTGAGGAGGGTATCGCAACATCTTTTGGAAGTGGACGACGCCAAGGTATCTGCCGGTTGCTGTTTCATACGGAGGCAAAGTGACGAACACCGATGCTGCCAAAACTGGCGCAACGTGCTTTCTTCGAATTAGAGCCATCGCTTCAGCAACCGTGGCATCGGCGGCACAAATAATCGGCTCGGTGGTCATCATTCCACCGGCCGTGAATTCATCAAACTGCATCAGCATTCTGATGTCTTCAGCTTCTTCCTCATCCATCAAATCAAGGATGGCTTCGGTACGTGCCTCGGGCAGGTTGGCCATTAGGTCAGCGGCGTCATCCGGTTCCATTAGGTCTAGAACCTCAGCAGCTCGCTCGTCGTCGAGCTCTTGAATGATGTCAATCTGCTCTTCTTCTGGCAACTCTTCAAGCACGTCGGCCAAACGCTCATCGTCAAGCTCTTCAGCCACCTCGATCATTCGTTCATCCGGCAAATCCATCAGGGCTGAAGCGAGGTCGGCTGGGCGCAGGTCGGAGTAGGTGGCAAGTAGCTGCTGAGCAGATTGACCTTCTTCTCCCTTACTTTGCTCAAGCACGGCTTCCCAAGGCGCAAACAGGGTCGCCCCTCGAGAAAACGGTGAGGTTGAAGTTTTGGGGCGGCGCAAGAACAACTCAGAAATCAGCCAATCTTTGTTTTTGTTTTGCTCAATCGCCAAATCTTCGATGTTGGCTTCGCCACTTCCGTCTTTTAGCTGAACCTTGCGCCCCAGCATTTCAGCGATCACGCGTATTTCTTGACCACGTTGAGTGAATCGTCGCAGATCAATCAGACCGGTGGTGATTACTTGCCCCGGAGCCACCGATGTGACGCGGCTAATCGGCACAAAAACTCGGCGTCGTCCGGTAATTTCCACCAGCATTCCAGTGGCTTTTGGGGCGCCTGATTTACGGTAGGCAACAAGAACGTCAATGACTTTTCCGACGCGGTCTCCCACCGGATCAAAGACGCCACAGCCGGCCAATCGGGCCACAAAAACTCTGGTTGCGCTCACCCTACAACCTTAGACGAGTCGGCTTTGACATGCGAGAATGGGATGATGAACAAACCGAGAAGAATCACCCCAAAAATGGCGGGCGAAATGGCCCAGGGTGTGGTCGTGGCAGAATTTGGCGACTATCACCAGGCTGTCTACTTTGTCGACAAATTAGTCAAAAGTGATTTTCCGGTAGCTCAAATTGCCATTGTCGGCAGTGACTTGCGCTCCGTCGAGCGAGTGCGAGTCAAGCTTTCATATGCAAAATTGGCCCTTAGTGGCGCTACCACCGGCTCTTGGGTTGGTTTGCTATTCGGTTTGCTGTTTTTCTCTGCTCCTGCAGACGGTTCTATGGTCACAGGCAATTTGATTCAGGCGTTATTTATCGGCGCTGGGCTCGGAATGCTGTTCAACGTGGTTCGTTACTCGTTGGCCAAGAACAAGCGCACCTGGTTGTCGCAGTCGCAGATTGTGGCCAAAAACTACCAGGTTCAGGTTCCAGCCGATTTGGCAGCTGAGGCAAAACTAAAGGCTGCGGCCTCTAACGACTAGCGCTTAGCGCGCCAGCTGCTCCATCCATTTTTCAATTTCATTTGCCGATCTCGGCAATGCAGCCGAAAGATTCTCGGCACCGGTTTCGGTTACCAAGATGTCGTCTTCAATTCGGATGCCGATGCCGCGAAATTCGGCCGGAACCAGCAGGTCATCAGGTTGAAAATAAAGCCCCGGCTCAATGGTGAAAACCATGCCGGGTTGCAATTCGGCATCAAGGTACATTTCATTTCTAGCCTGCGCGCAATCGTGAACATCTAGGCCCAAATGGTGGCTGGTGCCGTGCACCATCCAGCGACGATGAAATTGTTTGTCCGGTTCTAGAGACTCAGCGGCGCTGACCTTTAGCAAGCCCCAATCCGCGCATTTTTGGGCGATCACCTGCATGGCAGCCTGGTGAACCTCACGGAATTTCACACCGGGTTTGACCACCGCGAAGGCGGCATCGGCTGCCTCGCGAACAGCTTCGTGAAGGGTTTTTTGCAGCTCGGTGTAGCGCCCATTAATTGGCAAAGTTCTGGTTAGGTCAGCGGTGTAAAGCGTTTCCAGCTCGACCCCGGCATCAAGCAGCACAAGCTCCCCGGCTCGGGTCTCTCCGTTGTTGATGATCCAGTGCAGGATGCATGCGTGGGGCCCGGCTGCAGAAATTGTGTCATAACCAAGCTCGTTACCCTCCTCGCGAGCAACCGCAAAAAACGCGGTTTCAAGAACTCGCTCGCCACGAGGGCTTTTCATGGCGGTTGGCAAGGCTCTGACCACAGCCTCGAAACCTTTAATCGACTTAGCCACTGCACTGCGTAGCTGCTCAATTTCAAACTCATCTTTGACCAGACGAAGTTCAGAGACGAACCTTGCCAATTCTGGGTTGCTCATATCAATTGCGGTTTTTAATCCCGGGTGGTTGCCCAGTTCATTCAAGTCACGGGTTTGGATTTGGAGCAGGTGCGAAATCTCTGCCAAGCCGGCCCTGGCTCCCACCCAAAATTCACCAATCGCGGGGTTGGCAAAAAACTCATCTGAATCGCGGTTCGCAGTTGGTCGAAAGTAGAGCACTGGTGAACCATCTGGCTCAATCAGCAAAACTGAATCCGGAACTGTTTCGCTGCCCCAACCAGTGAGGTGGGTAAAGGCAGAGTGGGGGCGAAATCTGTAATCGGTGTCATTACTGCGCACCTTGGTCGAACCGGCATCGATTCGGACAAGTTTTCCTGCAAATTCATCGGCCACTTTTGCGCGACGAAGTTTCGCCCAAGGCGCTGCTTGGTTGGCCTCAACCGCAAGGGTCGCTCGGTCGGCCCATCCCGAAGCCATGTACTTCAAAAATTCTGCGCTGTGCGGCGTGCGCGAACGGGCCGGGGTCTTAGGTTTAGAGGTTTTCTCTGCCATTGCTTTATTCTTCCACTTGGGAGGCTCACTTGATCATCGACCTACATTCGCATTCGACGCGCTCTGACGGCAAAGAGAGCCCCACGGAGGTTTTTGCTCACGCTGCGGCTGCTTCGGTTGATGTCTTGGCCCTAACTGATCACGACACCGCAGATGGGTGGGCTGAAGCTCGAGAAGCTGCAGCTAGAGCCTCAATTGGGTTCATCCCAGGAATTGAGGTGACCACGAGGGCAGAGGTGACCCGAAGTCAAAATCGTGAGTACATCAGCGTCCACATGCTGGCTTATCTGCCAGATCCCGCCAACCACGAGCTGGCGACGGCACTTAGCCGTAATGTCAACACTCGAGAACTGCGGGCCCAAAGAATGGTAGAGCTACTGGCCGAAGATTACGAAATTAGCTGGGATTCAGTGCTCGCCGAACTGGCTCACGGGGCCACAATCGGTCGCCCGGCAATTGCAGATGCCCTCGTTTCGGCAGGCTATTTCGCCGATCGCAGCGAGGTTTTTCACGGCCCACTTTCGAGGCATTCGAAGTACTACGTACCCACCGAGACCCTCGATGTGGTCAGGGCAATCGAACTGATCAGAGCGGCGGGCGGAGTGCCAATCATTGCACACCCCCTAGGCGGAGCACCAGAGAGCATGAGCCGCGATGACCTACCCGAAGAGCATTTTGAAATGCTCATAGCAGCCGGGATGGCTGGCTTCGAGGTCGAACATCGCGAGGTGCCTCAGGTGGCACGCGACTGGCTACGCATGTTGGCTGCCAAACATGACCTAATTACCACTGGATCAAGCGATTATCACGGTCACGACGGTAAACCGAACCGCTTGGGCGAGAATTCAACCAGTCAAGAAATGCTGCAGCGCATTTTGGTTCAGGCCAGCGGGGTGGAGCCTAGCCTTTAGCCTCGCTGCTTTGTCCGCCACGCGTTCTGCGGCGCTGGCGGTTTCTCGACGATTCGCTTCGAGTTGTGCTCTGGCCGGTTTCGGCACTGTCAGAACTCTTCGGGTTTTCACGCTTTGAACGCTGTCGCTGTCCAGAACCAGTTTTGCTAGCTGGGGCCGCAGTTTTCTGTTTATCGCCCTCGGTTGCCGCCTTTGACTTGACCAATCGTCCCTTGGTTCCCGGTGCAATAGCCAAATCGGTAAATACGTGTGCAGACGAAGAATAGGTTTCTTCTGGCTCAGAGGTGTTTAGTTGAAGCGCTGAATCAATGTGCTTCCAGCGGACCAAATCTTCCCAATCGACAAATGTGACAGCAATACCGGTGCGTCCTGCTCGGCCGGTGCGGCCGATGCGGTGCAGGTAAGCCTTTTCATCCTCGGGAACTGTGAAGTTGATTACGTGAGTCACATCATCGACATCGATTCCTCGAGCGGCAACCTCAGTAGCCACCAGGATTTCCTTGCGTCCGGTTCTAAAAGCGGTTAGCGAGCGTTCGCGAGCCTCCTGCGACATGTCACCGTGCAGGCCGGTTGCTTTGAAGCCGCGATCAACCAGTTCTTCAGCCAACTTTCCGGCCTGGCGCTTGGTCTTGGTGAAAATCACAGTCTTACCGCGACCCTCGGCCTGCAAAATTCGACCGACTAACTCGTCTTTGTCGAGTGAATGGGTTCGGTAGATGAACTGCTTAATGTCAGCCTTGGTCATGCCCTCATCAGGATCATTGACTCGGATGTGCACCGGACGGTTCTGGTACTTTCGCGCCATACTGACAATTGCTCCGGGCATTGTTGCCGAGAACAGCATGGTCTGTCGATCTTGCGGGGTGTAGTTGAAAAGTCGCTCAACGTCTGGCAAAAATCCGAGATCCAGCATTTCATCGGCTTCGTCCAGCACCATAATTTGGATGTCGGCCAGGTTTAACTTGTGCTGTTTGGTGAGGTCAATGAGACGGCCTGGAGTTCCAACGATGATTTGGGCACCGGCATCAATTTCAGCAACTTGGCCTTCATAAGATTTGCCGCCGTAAATTGCCGCCACCATGGTTTTGCGATTCGCGGTGGCTAGTTTGAGGTCGTCTGCCACCTGAATTGCTAGTTCGCGAGTCGGTACAACAACCAGCGCTTTGGGGCCGGGAGCTGGCTCGATACCAAGCCTCTGAATCAGCGGCAAACCAAATCCCAGAGTTTTTCCGGTTCCGGTTTTCGCCTGGCCAATTAGGTCTTGACCCGAAAGCGCCAGCGGAATCGCCTGCTCTTGAATGGGAAATGGGGATGTGATGCCTCGATCTTCGAGAGCCGAAACAATGTCGGCGTCAATACCGAGTTCACTGAAAGTCAAATTTTTCTCCTATGGATACCCACTAAGTCTAGTCAGGCCCTAATTTGGCTGGATTAGCGCGCCAAGCGGGCGACTTGGTTTCAGTCAAATTGGTATTGTTGTGGGATGTTCGAATGGTTCAAGAGGTTTCGCTCGTCGGGTAAAAAACTGGTTTTGCCCAGTCGTGAAGAACGCTCAGCCCGCAACACTGGGTCGGTAAATCTCAAACCATTTACCCCCGAGCCAAGAGAATTTTTGGGGCGGCTGGCCTACCTGCAGTTGAGTCAATTTGAAATTTTGACAGCAGAGTTGAAGTACTCGCCTAACACTCAGTACAAGGCTGAACTGAGCGAGGCTGCGGCTAAAAGCTTTGAGAAATACCGCGCTATTTCCAAAAAAATCGTCGCCGTTGGTTTCGACCCAACTGATGCCATGGATCCGTTTGTAGAAAATATTGAGCAATTTCACTCGCGTACCACTGGTCTTGACTGGTTTGAAGCAATCATCAAGGTTTACCTAACCGCAGGTTTGCTCGACGATTTTTACCGTCGATTAGCGGCTGGTCTTGATCCGTTACTTCGGGCTGAAGTTGAGAAATCGCTCAACGACAAAAAGTTTGAACAATTCGCCAAAAAAGTTCTCACCGAATCGATGGCCAACGACCCACAGCTCGCCTCGCGTCTTGCCCTTTGGGGAAGGCGAATCATGGGAGACGTTTTGCTTCAACTTCGAGCTGGTCTTGACAATCGCAAGTTGGCCGGAGTCCCGAAGAGCAAGAGTTTGTCTAGCGAGCAGGAGCGCGAAGTCAACCTTGCGGCCTACACCAAGCTGGAACCTTTGGTGTCAGAGCTAATCGGAGCCCACACCCTTCGAATGGATGCCTTGGGCCTAACTGCCTAGTTTGCGCTTCTGATCTTTTCTAGACGCTTGGCGCCAAACCACATGGCCGCCGGTGTCGTGAACATCAGGATTATCCAGGTCCAGCCGTTTTCATAGCTCAGGCCAACTGAAGTCAAAATAGTAGCCAGAATCAAGCTGAAACTTGATCCGATCGCCGTTGGCACGAGGTAGCCGTAATTCTCAGAACGCAGGCCCACGTAGGGTGCAACCAGGCCGAGCAAGACTGCATAAATCACAAGAAACAGTGATGAGAATAAAAATGTAAAGTCCATTAGGCGATAAACCCTACTCGGCGTTCAGCATCGGCACCGATCTCAACATAGGCCAGTGATTCGGCTGGAACTAAAAACAGCTTGCCCTTTGAATCGCTGAGCTTCAAAACTTTAGCTCCGGCCTCGAGAGCTGCTTTTACCTGACTCTCAACCTCAGCAGCTGATTGGCTAGATTCAAAGTTAATCTCGCGTGGGCTGTGTTTGATTCCGATTCGAACGTCCATCTTGGCCTTTCTTTTCATACCCAAGATTACTCCAGGCCGAATTAGGTTGCTGCTCTCGGGGTTAAACTTGAGCGTTGCCTACCCTTGGAGTTCGAATTGGCCAAAAACACCGTCAAGCTGTCACCGCTCGTTGAGCCAGCAGGAGAACTGACCCAGCAAGAAATTGAGCGTTACTCGAGGCATCTGATTATCCCTGAGGTGGGGTTGGTTGGCCAGCGACGAATCAAAAACGCCAAAGTGCTGGTTATTGGTGCCGGAGGCTTAGGGTCGCCAACCCTGCTTTACTTGGCCGCTGCCGGTGTCGGCACCCTCGGAATTGTCGACTACGACACGGTTGATGAATCAAACCTGCAGCGTCAGGTTATTCACTCTCAGGCCGACCTTGGCCGTTCAAAAGCAGTTTCGGCTAAAGAGTCGGTGCTCGGCATAAACCCGTATGTCAATGTTGTGCTGCACGAGGTTCGCCTCGACAACGACAACGTTCTCGAAATCTTTTCCCAATATGACTTGATTTTGGATGGCACCGACAACTTTGCAACCAGATATCTAGTCAATGACGCCGCTGCAATTCTGGGTAAGCCTTACGTCTCCGGATCGATTTTCAGATTCGATGGCCAGGTGTCGGTGTTTTGGCAGGGTCACGGGCCTACCTATCGTGATCTATATCCAGAAGCTCCGCCGGCGGCGATGGCGCCATCCTGTTCTGAGGGAGGGGTCTTTGGTGTGCTTTGTGCAGCCATCGGTTCGGTAATGGCAACTGAAGCAATCAAACTCATCACCGGAATAGGCGACACGCTTCTGGGTCGCCTGTTGATGTTTGACGCCCTGGAGATGAAATGGCGCGAATTGCCTATTCGTAAAGATCCAGAAATTGGAGAAATCACCGAGCTGATTGACTATGAATATTTCTGCGGATTGAAAGGCGGAGATAACGAACTCGCAGCGGCAGATTCCACAATTAGCGTTCATCAACTAGCAGATCGGCTTGATGCTCGAAGCGAAGGTGAAGATGACTTTGTTTTGATTGATGTTCGTGAGCCAAATGAGTACGAAATCAATCGAATTCCAGGGTCGGTACTGATCCCTCGTGGCGAGTTTCTATCGGGCGAGGCGTTTGCCAAACTGCCAAGCGATAAGCAAATAGTGCTCCACTGTAAATCGGGAAAGCGTTCTGCAGATGCTTTAGCAATTGTTAAACGAATTGGTTTTACCGATGCGGTTCACGTTGGTGGCGGAGTAGTTGCCTGGGTCGACGAGATTGAGCCAGAACAGGCTCGCTACTAACCCATTTTTTTGTCGGAGCTGACAGGTATCTTTAGCCCATGGTCAATTCCCGATTTCAACTGGTTGAAGAGCACTTTGAGCCAAATCTGGGTGTTGCCTCAGGTCAGCTGCAGCAGTTAGAAATCGCTGACAGTGCACTTATTTACGGCTCTCCAGGCAGCGGAAAAACTTCTGCAGTAGTTTCATTGGCGACACGGCTGATGGCTGCTCATCAACCTGATGCGGTTCTCGTAATTGCTGCCAATCGAAGTTCAGCAAACCAGCTGCGAGATAGGCTCGCACTTTCGCTGCAGGGTTCAAGTTTCGGTCCCTTGGCAAAAACCCTTAGCTCGTTTGCCTTTGAGTTGCTATCGGAAACCATGGCGGTCGGCTCAGCCCAAGTTCCCGTGTTGATGACCGGCGCCGAGCAAGAGCGACTCATCGCAGAAATCATTGATAACCATGAAATACCCTGGCCAAATTTTGTAACACCACTGGTCAAATCGCTGAGCTCATTTCGCTCTCAAATGCGAGAGTTAATCACCCAGTGCATCGAACTTGAAATCTCACCCGAACAGCTGAGTCGAAGAGCAAAAGACCAGCAAAACGAACTATGGTTCGGTGCGGCTGCGGTTTACGAGCTTTACCTTCAAGGCATTCCCCAATCATCGCTCGACCCAGCCGAACTTTTAGTTCAAGCAGCAAAACTTGTGGTCGCCGGTGGGCAATTTCTGCCGAAATTACTCATTGTTGATGACGCTCAAGAGCTCACACCGGCTGGTCAAAAATTAGTTCGCGCTATCGCTAAGCATTCAGCTCTGGTTTTGGTCGGCGACCCCGATGCGTCTACCCAGGGTTTTAGATTTTCCGACCCGCTGGCTATGACGAAGCTGATGCGTGAAGAAAAACCAAAGCACCTGCTAATCAGTCTCCAGCCAATCCAGCGACCTGCGGCTCTGTCTAACGCCCTGGCCAAAATATCGGGGCAGATGTCATCGGCGCTCGCCGGAAAACAGCGAAAGGGTCTGCGTCTCAACCCTGAAGAAAATGACCACTCAGTCATGGTTCGCCGCTTCGCCACTGAGCAAGACGAGAGCGCCTTTTTAGCAACTGAGATTAAACGCCTGCGACTAATTGCAGGGTTTAGCTACAGCAAAATTGCAGTAGTAGCGAGAACTCGCGATGCCCTTTCAAAACTGGCCTCCGCACTCAGCAACCAAGAATTACCGGTTAATGTTGTTGGTGCCGGGAATGCCCTTGGTCGAGAATTTGCATCCAAATCTCTGTTGCAGTTGGCTCAAGAAACTCTTAGACCAAGCCCAGAAAAAAATATTGATGCTATTTTCAACAATCCCTTCAGCGGCTTTGACGCAATTGAGCTGCGGCGCCTAAAGCGTGCTTTGATGCTTGAAGATGATTCAGATCTATCGACTCTGCTGAACTCGCCGGAAAAATTCGAAAATTCAAAGTCAAGCCTTGTTCGTCGAGGCGTCGCATTTGCCCAACGGCTCAGTCAGGCCCATCGGCTTGGTTCTGAACCAGCAAGCATTGAGCAATTGCTTTTTTGTCTCTGGAGCGGGTCGGGCCCAGAGACAAGTTGGGTGGCACAGAGCAGCTCAAATAGCGAACTGGCTGCCCAGGCTAATGAAAACCTAAACTCAATCGTGGCCTTGTTTGCAGCGGCAAATCGATTTGCAGAGAGGTATCCCACACTTAGCGCAGAACAATTTGTCACCGAGCAACTTCGACTCGCTTTACCTGAAGATTCTCTGTCTGCGAAGTCTGCTCTCATCGAGGCCGTCACGTTAGCAACTCCGGCTGGTCTTATTGGTCATAGTTTTGACGCCGTTTTCCTGCCGGGGCTCATCGAAGGTGTCTGGCCCAATCTGAAACAACGAAATTCACTTTTTCAAATCTCGAAGCTTGATTCAACATCTGGTGAGGAAAAGAATTCAGTGTTGGTTGACGAGCTGAGAATGTTCTACAAGTCTGCCGGGGCGGCCAAAAGCCATTTGATACTCTCAGCTGTTGAATCAGATTCAGATCAGATATCGCAATTTGCCAGGCTGTGTTCAAGTCAGATTCCAGAAGTTCAGCGGTTTGAAAATCCAGAATTTAACCTGCGAATTTTGGTGGGTAAGACCAGAAGACACTTGGTTACAGCTGAAGGCAATTCGTCGGTCAGCAGTGCAATAACTTTGGCCAAACTGGCCAACCACCGCATTCCAGGTGCGCATCCAGATTCTTGGTATGGGTTACTTGATATTTCGGGTTCACCTGAAACTGAACCATTGGTCTTGAGTCCATCGCAGCTAGAGAATTTTGAGAAATGTCCTCTGCATTGGTTTTTGTCAGTCGCGGGAGCTGAGCAGAAAAATTCCGCCGCAACCCTGGGCACTATCCTGCACGAGATCTTCGAGTCAGAACGTTTTCATTCTGGCTCGAATAATGAAGTAGAGGCCTACTTACAAGAATTAGAGAACAAGTGGCCCAGACTTGAGTTTGAATCCGATTGGCTGGCAGCCAGAGAGAAACGTAAGGCGCAACAGGCCATCATCAACATGGTCTCCTATTTGCAGAAATTCACCCTTGCCGAGGGCAGGGTTATCGGGCGTGAGGTTCCTTTTGAAATTGCTGTCGAAAATTCGAAGCTCCGAGGCAAGGTAGATCGCATTGAGCTTTGGCCTGACGGCAAGATCATGATTGCCGATTTGAAAACGTCAAAGTACCTGCCCTCTGCCGTCGACGTGATCGAACACACTCAGCTGGCCACATACCAATTAGCTCTGGAACTTGGTGCGTTTGATGAATTGCTCTCAAGTCACGAAATCAACTGGAATTCTGCAGGAGCCAAAATCATCGGGGTGGGCGCAGAAAAGCTATCCGAACGAGAACAGCCATCGATTTCAGTCAACCAAAGTGCCGCCGAAAAAATTCGAATTTTGATTGTCAACATGCAGTCGCTCGAACTAAATAAAGTTGGCGCAATCACGGCAAACGCTTTGTCCCACTGCACTAACGATCACGAATTCGGCAGCTGCAAAATTCATCTGGTCCCGGCGGTGTCTCATGTCGAATAGTCGAATTACTGCCGCCGAGGTTTACAAAGTCCTAAAGCCTTTCAACCTCACTCCCGAGCAACGTTCTGCCGTTGAAAATGCTCCCACCGACTCAGCTTCGCTTGTTGTTGCCGGAGCAGGGTCCGGAAAAACTGAGTTGATGTCGGTTAGGGTGCTTTGGCTAGTTGCCAATCGAATTTGTAAACCTGAGCAAATACTGGGCCTTACCTTCACCCGAAAAGCTGCTAATGAGCTAAACCGCCGAATCTACGATGGGCTCATCAGGCTGCGTGATAGCGAGCTATGGCCAGAAAACCTAGAGTATGACTTCACTCCGCCCACCATCTCGACCTACAACAGTTACGCCAACCGGGTTTTTCGAGAGTGGGCTCTTCCGCTTGGCTACGACGATAATGTTCGATTGATTAGTGAAGCCGCATCTTTTCAACTCGCTAGAGAAGTCGTTTTTCAAGATGGCCCAACCATCGATGCCAGGCTTTACGATCTCGATTCTTCTGCCAACCAGCTGGTAGAGGCCGTGCTCAGCCTGAATCAGCAGATGCAAGAGCACTCGGTTCATTCAGCAGAAGTTGAGTTTGAGATTTCAGAGCTCCTGGCTTCGATAGATGCGCTTCCGCAGAAAGCAAACTCAGATAATTTCAACCGCTTCGAATACCTGAACAAATTGTTGGCACCACTGACGACCACTCCCGTAGTGGCTAAATTGGCAGCAGCTTTTCAACAGCGAAAACAAGAGCTTGGTTTGGTCGACTATGCAGACCAGGTAGCCCTCGCAGCGCGAGCCGTTAAAGAATTACCGGGTGCGGTTCTGGCAGAGCGATCGCAATTTTCTCAAATTCTTCTTGACGAGTACCAAGACACTTCTGTGCTGCAAACAAGGTTTTTAGCTGAGTTGTATCAAGGGTGCGCTGTCTATGCCGTTGGTGATCCAAACCAATCAATTTATGGTTGGCGCGGAGCTAGCGCGGCAAATCTCGCAAATTTTTCCAGAGACTTCAATTTTGGAGTTGAAAACAAGTTTTCGCTTTCGACTTCTTGGCGAAACCCCGCAGACGTGCTTTCGTTTGCCAATCACCTTTTGGCAGATATGCGAGTGCTCGAACTTCAACCTGCTCCGGGTGCGGTTGCCGGCCGGGTCGAAATTTCAGTTAGCCAGACGCTTGATGAAGAGTTAGTTGCGGTGGCTAACTGGTTTAGTCAACGCCTCACTGAGGAAACAACCGCTGCTCTGCTGCTTAGAAAAAAAGCCAACATGCGAGCCTATGTGGCGGCACTTGAAAAAGCTGGCTTGGCGGTTGAAGTTATTGGCTTAGGCGGTCTCCTCAGCTACCCCGATATTGTCGACCTGACCTCAGCTCTAAAGGTAATCACCAAACCTGATGCAGGCTCTGAACTGCTTCGACTACTTGCCGGCCCCCGCTGGAGGCTTGGTCCTTCAGATCTACAAATACTTGCTAAATTCGCGAATCGACTGAGCAAAATTCAGCAGGAGGAGGCCAAAGAGCGGGGTGTTTCGCCAGAGGCAATTCAGTCGGTCTCGATCATTGAAGCCCTTGATGAAATTCCTGAGTCTCGGCTGGTCAATCGCTTCAATTTCAGCGCTGTTGGTTTGGCTCGCTTGAAAGATGCCGCGCTTACTTTGCGAGCAATGCGAAAACGCAACGGAGTCGAGTTGGTCGATTTTGTAACTCTGGTCGCTGAAGAGCTATGGCTAGACATCGAGGTAATAGCTAATCCACAGCGCAGTCACCCCCTTTCTCAGCTGCATGCTTTTTACGAAGTGGTTAGAAATTTTTCCGACTCGTCGGCCAGATCAAGCCTGCTTGATTTTGTAGAGTGGCTAGATTTTGCTGCCGAACGTGAACGTTTTGAGGTCCCCGAGAAAAACGCCCAGCAGGGCGTCGTTCAAGTTCTTACGGCTCACGCAGCAAAAGGCCTCGAATGGGATTATGTTGCAGTCGCTAACTTGGTAGAGGGAGATTTTCCAGACAGCCCAGACTCTGCGGCTAAGGGCTGGTTCAAAACAGGTGTGCTTCCCTTCAGCCTGCGAGGGGATTGCTCTGGGTTGCCAACGCTCTCGCTCGGTCAGGTCAGTTCTCAGCCAGAAGCTCGAGACGCAATTGAAAACTTCTTCACAGAAAACCGGGCGCATCATCAGCAAGAAGAGCTCAGGCTGGCATACGTCGCGTTCACACGACCCAAAAAAGAGCTCATGTTAGCGGCGAGTTATTGGAAGCCGGCAAATAAAAAACCTAGGGAACTTTCGAAGTACCTAAAGTTGGCCGCAGATTTTTTCAAGTTAGAGCTACCGGCCCGCACTGCCGACGAAAATCCGCAAGATAACCAACCTCAACAACTGGTCTGGCCGCTAGACCCCTTGGGCCACTCTCACCGCGAAAGGCTTAGCAGGGCAGAGCAAATAACCAGAAATTTACTAGCGCAAGATCTTCAATCAACCTCAGATCGCGACGAGATTGCAGACCTCTTACTCGCAGAACGAGAGTCTCGACTTGAAAAAACCAAATTGGTGTCAATGCCGATTCGAATTCAGGCATCAAGGTTTAGCGACTACATTTATGATCTAGACCGGCTAGCTGAACTTGCCAGGCGCCCGCTTCCGCAAAAGCCCTTCAAAGCTAGTCAAACCGGAACACTGTTTCACAGTTGGCTAGAACAGAAATTCACGACACAAATCGAGTTTGATGACCAAAGGTTTAGCGAACTTGGAGATGATTTTGACCTACTGATTGAAAACTTCGAGAACAGTGACTGGGCCAAGCGAAAGCCATTTTTGGTTGAAAAAGAG
The DNA here is from genome assembly GCA_964530255.1 of uncultured Rhodoluna sp. GTDB lineage: Bacteria > Actinomycetota > Actinomycetes > Actinomycetales > Microbacteriaceae > Rhodoluna. Next base: position 10,786 of record CAZGZW010000011.1, on the reverse strand, counting down.
ATCCAAATTTCAACCAAACAAAACACTTTCGTTTGCAAACTTGATGCGGTTTTCAAGACGGAATTTGGTTACCAAATTGTCGACTGGAAGACTGGGCGTCAACCCGCAACGGAACTCGAAAAAGCGAAAAAAGACTGGCAGCTTGCACTGTATCGATGGGCATTTTCAAAGGCCTACTCGATTGACATAGAGGAAGTAACAGCCAGCCTGTTTTACGTGACCGATGGGGTCACCTACACCCCGGAAAAATTGCCTGATGAATCAGAAATTCTGCAGGCCTGGAACGATGTTCTAGAACAGCTCGTTTTCTGATCTCTCAGGAAGTTCGATTGGGCGAGTTTTTGTGTCTTCAGCTGATTCTTGAACAATGCCGGTTTCCGCAATGGGGGTTTCTTCAGAATCTTCTGGGGTTACACCACTGTCAATGATCTCAATCGACTCGGTTGAGTACCCAAAACTCAACTCTGGTAAAGGCTCTACCTCGTTCTCATTAGGGTCGGCTTCTGCAACCGCAAACCCAAAGCTTGCGGCAGTCGCAGCACTTGGGCTCAGGCTGAGTGCCCCAACAGCACCGGATTCAATTTCTTCAGCTAACAATGCCAAAAGTGCAGACGCATCGGCGATTATTGACTGGTCTTTTCGAGCGATACCGTGCATTAGCCACCTAGCCAACTCAATTTCGCTGTATAGAGTTGCCCTAATTTTGAGCCCTTGATCGGCATTGCCGGTCAGACGATCGTAATCGGCAACGATTTCATCGGCTAGGTCATGAATTCCGGCACCCAAGATCCATGCGAAGTCTTCGGCGGGATCTGAAATTCTAAGTGCTGACCAACCAAGAACGCCCGTGACGTTTTTTCCGTCGTTCAACACAATCTCGCCGTTCATCGATCCGTGAATCACTGTTGGGCGATAACCGAAAAGCGAGGTGTCTTCGAGCGCTGCCTCCCAACGAGAGAGCAGGATTGAAGGGACCTGACCGGTTGAGGCGATTCGGTCGAGCTCGGCCACGCGCAGGCCAGTGTGTTCAGCGACTGTGATGTTGGGAAGCCCCGCGCCGTCTACGAGTGCTGGTGAAATTCTGTGAATTGAGGCGATGGCGGTGGCTATTGAGCTTGCTAGTTCGCTGCCAATTTGCACCGAAGTAATTTCAGTCGAATCGCCAGCAATGAAGTTGAAAACTTGTACCGAATTGCCTTGCATGTCACTGGTCTCGCCAAGGCATGATGGCACTTCAAAGCCAAGTCGACTGCGTTCGTTTGAATCGAGCGCCCTGAGTGCCCGTAATTCTGAAGCTAGCTCGACACGAGCTGTTTCAGATGCCGCCATTTTGACTACATAGGCCGATCCATCTTCTGCGGTAAGCAGAGCACTATCGAATAATCCCGAAGCCGCAGCAGTCAGAGGTCTTGCCTGTTTGAATCTGTAATGCGGCAGGGCTTCGGTGGCCAGCGCCGCTAAAATCAAGGGAGATTTAGCCATGTACTTCAGGTTAGACAAGAACCCACTGCCACTCAGGTATCGCCACGCTAGAGAGGCAATTACGGAGTAAAAAATGACCGAAGAACTATTTCTTCCCTTGGCTCAGCACGCCGTAGATCGCGACTATCTCTCTCGTGAGAAAGAACGACCAATTGGTGCACTGCTGGCTGAGTCGGGTACTCGCGTGCTTCCCATGTGGCAGGGGCAGGTGCTACTGGGTGGTTATGAATTTGGATCTCCAGAGTTAACTCTGCTCTCTCCAGAGCTATTCACTGAGCGCGATTTTTTGATTTTCCTGGGGCGGGCGCAGCAGGCCACGTCCCAATTGCAACCTGGCTCAGCCGTGCTTTTGGCACCCCTTGATGAAAATCTAATTAGCCGGCTTAATTTAGCCGAGGCCCAATGGCACCACCTGCGCAAGTCTGGTGCTGGTCTTAGCCCAATTGATGTTGGTCTCTTTACCCAGGGATTGGCTTTGGCCAATTGGCACGGCTCGCACCAACACTGCCCAAATTGCGGTTCTCTTACCAAGATTTCTCGGGCTGGGTGGGTGAGAGTTTGTGAAAAGGATGGCAAAGAGCTGTTTCCAAGGACCGATCCGGCTGTGATTGTGGCAGTTATCGACGATGAAGAACGTATTTTGCTGGGTTCGCAGGGGATTTGGGAAGAAAATCGTTGGTCGATTCTTGCGGGTTTCGTTGAGCCTGGTGAATCGCTCAATGCAGCTGTCATTCGCGAGATGAAGGAGGAAGCGGGAGTATTGGTAAAGAATCCTAAATTCCTTGGCAGCCAAGCCTGGCCTTTTCCATATTCGCTAATGCTTGGATTTATTGCCGAGTTGGCATCAGAGGCTGCCGCTATCGAACCAGACGGTGTCGAAATTCAAAAACTTCGCTGGTTCTCTCGTCACGAACTTGCGGCGGAAGTTGGTTCGTTGATCTTGCCGTCCAAAATTGCCATCGCGAGGTCGATCATCGAGCACTGGTTTGGCGGGCCTTTGGTTTGCCAAGGTGAGGAAGCTCGCTAGTTGGAAGCTGAAGCAATTCTCGATGAGCTAGACGAACATCAGCGGCAGGCCGCAACTGCGCTGGTAGGTCCCACCTGCATTTTGGCAGGAGCTGGAACGGGTAAAACCAGAACCATAACGCATCGCATCGCCTATGGAATTGCCTCCGGTGTTTTTGCTGCTAACCGAATTCTTGCCCTGACCTATACCAATAAGGCAGCCGCCGAAATTCGGCTAAGACTGAGGCAGCTGGGGGCAGGAAATGTTGCCGTAAAAACTTTTCACGCGGCCGCCCTTGCGCAGCTCGAATTTTTTTGGCCACAGTTTGCTGGGGTAGCAGCCCCCAAAGTTGTCGAATCAAAATTGAAACTAATTAATGAGGCCGCCTCTAAATTCAACATTCGATTGGATGCAGCTGCTGTGCGCGACATCGCGGCCGAAATTGAATGGTGTAAGTACTCTCTTACCGGTGTCGAAGGGTACCTTGCCGCTCGCCGAGGAAACATTGCGTCAATTAGACCTGAGCGCGTTCTCGAGTTAATCACCAGCTACGAAGAAATCAAGTTGGCCCAGCAGGTAGTCGATTGGGAAGACGTGCTGCTGCTCACCCTAGGAATGTTGCAGGCTGAACCAAGGGCGCTTGCTCATGTTCAAGCACAGTATCGATTTTTCACGGTAGATGAGTATCAAGACATTTCACCGCTGCAGCAAAAATTACTGGACACCTGGCTAGGCCGACATTCGGAGCTCTGCGTGGTCGGTGATCCCAATCAGACTATCTATTCGTTTACCGGGGCAACCTCAAAGTACCTTCTGAATTTTTCTGAACGCTACCCCGAAGCCAATTTGATTCGATTGAGTCGCAACTATCGAAGTTCGGCTGCTCTGGTGAGAGCCAGTAATCAACTGCTGACCAATCCTGGAAGTGAACTTGAATCTGCTCTGCCTCAGGGTGCCCAACCGCGCCTGGTTGAATTCGAAAACGATCACTCAGAGGCCGCGGCCGTGGCCGAGAGAATTGAATTGCTAATCGAGGGATCGGTCAAGCCTGAAAATATTGCCATTCTCTACCGAACCAACTCTCAGTCTGAGGTTTACGAGGCTGCGCTTGCCGAACGGGGTATCGATTACTCTGTGCGCGGCGGGGAGCGTTTTTTCAATCGGCCGGAGATTATTGCGGCTACCAGAGCAATCCGAGCTGAGGCCGCAGCTCCCAGCGGCAGAAGCGCCTTTGAGACGGTATCGTCCATTCTGCGCAGCCTTGGCTGGAGCTCTCAGCCCGTTACTGAAAAAGGTGCCGCACGCGAAAAATGGCAGGCGCTCAACTCCCTGCTCAACCTAGTTGAAGAGCTAGGGCCAGAAGCCTCGATAATCGAGGTTGCAGATGACATTACCGAACGCATGCACTCTCAACACGAGCCGACAAAATCGGCCCTAACTCTAAGCACGATTCACGCCGCAAAGGGTTTGGAGTGGGACTACCTATTCGTAGTGGGATTTGCCGAAGGGCTAATGCCGATTAGCTTTGCCAAAACTACGGAAGAAATTTTCGAGGAGCAACGGTTGGCCTACGTTGCGGTTTCAAGAGCAAAACGAGAACTGCAACTTAGTTGGGCCAAATACGATGCCTCGGCTAAGTGGCAACGAGAAGTATCTAGGTTTGCCAAAACCTTGAGGCTGAATTAGCACTACGTGCGGCAGTTGCAACGTGAATTAAAGCTCCAGAGAACCTGCTCAACTGAACCGCTATTAGCGAGTCGATAACCGTATTTCGAATCTTCGCAAGGTTCGAAGCTGGGTGGGGAATCGAGCGTTTTTGTAACACGCTCAACCGCTAGACCTGCGGTGAACAGTTTTCGAGCGGCATCATCTAGACGTGCCGAACCGAACGTGAGCTGAGTTGCAACAGAAAGGTAATCGGTTTCGGTTTCAATCAGTGAACTGTGTAGACAACTTAGGCATGGAGTTTTTCCGGGTTGAATTACCGGGCTGATCCATGCGCCGTCTTCATCAAAGACAATCGCCAGATGTGCAACATCGTTTGACAGGTAGGGGGCATAGCTAGTTGGGGCCGCTGTGCGCTGGCTAACTAAAATCCCAAAATCAAGCGAATCGATCACATCACTCAATGCCGCATTTTTTACCCTCGTATTTGAATCGCAACTGGAGATCAACATTTCAATCGCTAGTGAGCGAGGCTTGCCCACCAGGTATTCAGGGAAGCCACCGGGATAGACGTCGGTCTTCTTAACCAGTTCGTAGTCGGTCGAGTAGATGGCGCCAATTCCGCTGGCAGCAAGACCGAGAATCAGAGGGATGCTGGTGCCAGCAAAATTTTCAACGTAAACCCGACGATTTTTACGGGCTGCGATTAGCTGCTCTCCCGCTTCATTCCAGGTGAGATTGGTGCGCATTATTTCAGAGAAATAGTGGTTTATTTCATCTCCTGAAATTCTGTCTAAGCCACTGCGGTCACGAATCAAGACCGAATCAAGTTGCTCAAGTAATTCGGTGACGCTCTCGGTGGTGTTTCCGGTTTGCTCTCCGATTAGCGGAAGTTGTTTATCAGCCACGCCGATATACAGAGCGGCCAGCAATCTTTGCTGTGCGTTGCTGAGTTTTCCAAGTGCAACAGCGTCACGACCGTGGCCGATTTGCAAAGACTCTTTGTCGCGCCAAAGCGACTGCCTTGAAGGGTTAATCCTGATCACCATGGCTAGATGATTACCGAGGCTCTAATTTTGCGCCGAAGTTATCCACAGCTTAGGTTGCTAGAAATTAGCTACCCTCCGAGCAGTTTTCTGAGTTCATCGTCCAGTTGGTCCGCGCCCTGATTGGTAAGCGCCGATACAAACCCGTCTGGGTCATCCAGTGCGGCAGCAGTCGGCAGCAGATCGGGGTGTTGCCACAATTCATCTCGAGCTTCAGTGCCGATGGCCTGGCCAATCTTTTGCCACAGCAGGGCTGCTTCTCGAAGTTTTCTGGGCCTTAGCTCTAGCCCAACCAGGGTGGCAAAGGTACGTTCGGACGGTGAGCCCACTGCTCGCCGACGACGAACTGATTCGGCGATTGCAGCTTGCTTTGGTAAGCGTTTGGTTGCCTCGTCGGTCACCGCTTCAATCCATCCGTCAATGATTGCCAGGGTGGCCTCGATGTTTTCTAAGGCTGCAAGTTGCTCAGAGGATCTCTGTGCGATGAATGCTCCAGACTCAAGCGCAGCTCTGATGGAATCGGGGTTTTCGGCGTCAAAACCCTCTGAAGCATCGAGAATTGCCTGGTTATCGATTTTTATGTCAGCTGCGTATTTACCGATTTGGGCCGTGACGCTTTCACGTAGCCATTTCGCCTGACGGAACAAAGTTGCTGCCGCCAACTCGCGAACCGTGAGATAGATGAGGGCCTGCTCACGATCGACGGCCAAACCTTCTATGTGGTTTAGCAAGTTTTGAACCACCAGCGCTGGTCGGTCAATAATTGGCAAGCCCGTATCGTTACCGGCGATTACCTCGGTTGATAGTTTGCCGATCGCCTGACCGAGTTGCATTGCAAACAGCATGGAGCCTGCAGATTTCATCATCTCGGCGGCGTTGCCCAGCAGACCACTCAACTCTTCAGGCAGGTTATTTTGCAGATTTTCGCTGAGGGCGGCGCTCATGCGGTCGGCAACCGGGCCTGCCAATTGTTGAAAGAGGTTGATCGCGTCTGCCACCCACAGCTCACGGGTGAGTAACTTAGTCTCGGCTAGTGTCGCAGAAATCGCAGTGGCTTCAGCCAGCCAAAGCTCAGCTACTCGCCTGGCTTGGTCTAGCTCGTTTCGAACCGTATCTGGTATCGCTCTGCTGTCTGCCTTTGCAGTAGAAATTGCCTGCGACTTTGCGAGGTCCCAGTTGACCGCTTGGCTCTGACCTCCGGTTGCACCCAGAGCAGAGCTGAGTTGATTGATCAGCTCCTCTAGAGCCTTGGGGTCGCTGGCTAATCCGGCAGCGCGTGCAAGATCAGCGGGATCGACATCTCTCGGGAGAAATTTACGGATAAATTCCTCGAAGTCCTCTGGCTTCATGATTCAAAACTAATCGACAAACACTTCGACCGGGACGCTCGACAAGTTTCTTTTGGCCTTGTTCGCCCAAGGCGTTCTGAGAATTATCAAAAATCGAGCTTGGGTTTCATCTGGTTTCCTAGGCTGGTAGCAGTTGAGGAGTGCCATGACTTTTTTCGAACCAGATTTCGACGCCGCAAGGCGCAATCGTCGGCGAAAAACCGGTTTGGGCTTTTTAGCAGTGGCAACAATTTCGCTATTTGCTCTCGTAGCCCTGCCAACCCCTTACATCATCGAGCGCCCCGGGCCAACCTTCGACATTTTGGCTAAACAGACTGGTAAAGACATCATCTCTACCACCGATGTGGTCACCTATCCGACTAAGGGTCAGCTGCACCTGCTAACCGTGAGCGTGGTAGGCAACCGAGAACAAACTCCAAACTGGCTTGAACTGGGCTTGGCTTGGCTAGATCCGAATCAATCGATCGTTCCAATCGATCAGGTTTTTCCTCTAAATCAAACAGCTGAAGAGGCCGAAGCCGAGAGCACTGCACTGATGGAAATTTCCCAGCAGGACGCAATTGCAGCCGCACTGCTTGAGCTCGGTTACCAGGTTCCTGGCCGAGTTTATATTTCTCAGGTGACGGCCGGTGCTGCTGCCAGCAAGAAGCTGATTGCCGGTGATTTCGTCACCGAGGTAAACGATGTCCCAGTGTCATCGGTGGCCGAAGTGCGAGCAGAAGTTGAAAAGTACACCGGTTCTTCAGGGGTCAAAATCGAGATTCTCAGAAACGGGCAACCACTCAGCTACCAGATCATTCCCAAAAAAGACCCCGAGGGAAATTATCGATTAGGTATTTTGGCTGGCTATAAGTTTGATTTTCCGATTGACATCAAACTTGAGCTAGCCGATGTTGGTGGGCCTTCAGGTGGCTTGATGTTTGCTCTCGGAATTATTGACCGGCTTACCGAGGGTGAACTGACCGGGGGGCAAGTAATTGCCGGCACCGGAACCATCACACCTAGTGGACAGGTTGGCCCAATCGGCGGGATCACTCATAAATTGGTTGCGGCTGATCGGATTGGGGCTCGATTATTTTTTGCTCCAGCCGAGAACTGCCCAGAGCTAGCTGGTGTTAGGTCGAACGCTCGGGTGGTCAAAGTGAGCACCCTGGATGATGCGTTGGCCGCACTAAAAATCATTGAATCAAACGGAAATACCGATCAACTGCCCAGTTGTTCTAATAACTAGTCAAAACAAAAGGAAAAACGTCTATGTCGATCCCAACCCCTGGTCAGTTGTTCAAAAAACCGAGCCCGGTTGCCATCGCAGTGATTATTCTCGGCGCGATTTTGGTTGCACTACTTGGTGCTGCCGGTTTCTACACCGACTTCCTGTGGTTTGACCAACTTGGTTTTCGTCAGGTGCTTACCACAAACATTTTGGCACAGGCTGGAATGTTCCTGGTTGCTGCGCTGACGCTGGGTCTAATTAGCTGGGCCAGCTTTTATATCGCTTGGCGCACTCGCCCCATTTATCTAAAGTTTGCAGATGAGCGCGATCCTTTCGGCCAATACCGAGAGCTCCTAGACCAGTTACGCAAAATAATCATGTTTGGTCTTCCGGCCGTGCTCGGTATTTTTGGTGGAATTGCTGCCGCTCGTTCTTGGCCGACTGCGCTGGCGTGGTTCAATCGCACTTATACCGGAGAGACTGACCCTCAATTCGGCCTCGATGTTGGCTTCTACCTGTTTGACCTTCCTTTCCTAACCGCAGTTGTGGGCTTCTTTTCGGCAGCTCTCTTATTGGCAGCTGTAATTGGTGCTGTTGTTCACCTGATCTACGGGAACATTCGTTTCAACGGTAGGGCCTCGGTAATCACAAAGCCGGCTCGCATTCAGGTCGGAATCTCTGCCTTTTTGTACCTCGCGCTTCAAGGAGTTTCGCTCTGGCTTGACCAGTATTCGACCATGACCTCGGATGCTGGGTTGTTCACCGGCGCTACCTATCAAGACGTCAACGCAGTCATCCCGGGCTTCCAAATTCTGGCGATGATTTCGTTTGTGGTCGCCATCCTCTTTCTGATTGCAGCGGTGATGGGCAACTGGCGCCTACCGATCCTAGGCACTGCACTAATGGTTATTAGCTCGATGGTGCTTGGTGGGCTTTACCCGTGGATTGTGCAGACTTTCCAGGTCGTGCCAAATGAGCGCACCCTAGAGGCGCCATTTATCAAGCGGAACATCGACGCCACCCGAACGGCCTATGGGCTAGATGACGTCGAGGTTGTTGCATATGACGCAAAGACTGATGCGCAGGCAGGGGCCTTGCGTAAAGATGCTGAAACCACGGCAAATATTCGCATCATAGATCCAGCGCTAGTCAGTGCTTCGTTCAGGCAGCTCGAGCAGTACAAGCAGTACTACAACTTCACCAATCACCTCGATGTTGATCGCTACGAAATCGAAGGAAAAACCCAAGACACTGTGATCGCGGTTCGTGAATTGAAGCAGTCGGGCCTCGGAGACTCACAGTCTTGGTACAACAACGTGATTGTTTACACCCACGGCTACGGTGTGGTTGCTGCCTACGGTAACCAGCGTTCAACCGATGGGCAGCCGGTTTTCTTGCAAAAAGGTATTCCATCGACGGGTGCCTTGGGCAACTATGAGCCTCGAATCTATTTCGGTGAAAGCTCGCCTACCTATTCAATTGTTGGTGGGCCGGCCGGAACCGAGCCACGAGAACTTGACTACCCGGCAGGCGAGGGAGAGGCCGACCAGACCTACACCACTTTCAAGGGCAACGGTGGTCCGAAGCTAGACAACATTTTTGCTCGTCTGGCCTACGCATTGAAGTTCCAAAGTGAGCAGATTTTGCTATCCGATGCAATTAGCAACGAGTCTCAAATTCTCTACAATCGCGATCCAAGGGAGAGAATTTCAGCGGTAGCCCCATATCTAACTCTTGACAGCGATCCTTACCCTGCGGTCGTCGATTCAAAAGTCGTGTGGATTGTTGATGGTTACACAACCTCGGCGAATTACCCTTACTCGAAGGCTCAGAATTTTGCAGATGCAATAGCTGACAGCAACAGTGAAACCATCTTTGGCAGCGGGTCAATCAATTACATCCGCAACTCGGTGAAGGCAACGGTCGATGCCTACGATGGTTCGGTAAAGCTCTATGCCTGGGATGAAACCGATCCAATTTTGACCACCTGGTCGAAGATTTATCCGGGTTCGCTTTCGCCTATTTCCGAGATGAGCGCCGACCTGATCAGCCACGTTCGCTACCCATCTGACCTATTCAAGGTGCAACGTGCGGTTCTGGGTTCATACCACGTGACCGATCCAGGGTCGTTCTACTCTCAAGAAGACGCATGGATGACTCCAAACGATCCGGTTACCTCAGGTGTGGCGCAGTCGCTGCAGCCGCCCTACTACCTGACCATGCAGGCCCCGGGTACCTCAGAGCCGCAATTCTCGATTTACAGCACGTTCATTCCAAGATCGACCGGTGAATCAAGTCGAAATGTACTAAAGGGTTATTTGGTTGCTAGCTCAGACGCTGGTTCAACCAAGGGCGCCATCTCATCTGACTACGGCAAGTTGCGCCTATTGACGCTTCCGTCAGATTCGATTGTGCCTGGTCCTGGGCAGGTCCAAAACGCTTTCAACGCAGACTCAGAAGTCTCGAGACTTCTCAACATTTTGTCGCAGGGATCTACCAGAGTCCTCAAGGGCAACCTGCTGACCTTGCCGGTCGGCGGTGGATTGCTCTATGTGCAACCGGTGTACATCCAGTCAACCGGTGAGACCAGCTTCCCGCTGCTCAAAAAAGTGCTGGTTGCATTCGGTGACCAAATTGCATTTGAAGACACACTGGATGCTGCTCTCGATGTATTGTTCGGCGGTGATTCGGGAGCAAACGCCGGCGACGGAACAGATCCGGTGGTCCCTGACGAAGAAAATCCGGGAGCCGAGGATCCAAGCACCCCAGTCGCTAATGCCAATCTGTCGGCAGCGCTAGAGCGGGCTCGTAAGGCTCTGCTGGCGAAACAAAGTGCGCTGGCAGAGGGCGACTGGACGGCATTTGGTGCGGCCGAAGCCGCTCTTCAAAAAGCCATTGAGGATGCGATCGCGGCAAGTCGTTAGAGTTCTGACCCAGGTTGAACTGACCTGCAAAGGCATGCTATGCTGATGACTTCGCCGCGGGGTGGAGCAGTTCGGTAGCTCGCCGGGCTCATAACCCGGAG
>CAZGZW010000010.1:0-61602 GCA_964530255.1 uncultured Rhodoluna sp. | reverse complement strand
CGCACTTCCTTGACATGGAAGGGGTCACTGGTTCGATCCCAGTATCGTCCACCAACAAAAAACCCTCGGATTATCCCGAGGGTTTTTGCTTAAACTTTTGGTCGGTTCGCTTAATCTTTTAGCTTGAGCGTTTTTGCTGTCTTGGCCAGCAGCTTTTGAGATAGCTCGGCGTCTTTGTTTAGAGCCACACCATAGCTCGGTAGCATTTTTTTCAACTTGGGCTGGAAAGTCTCCCAGTCAGCCGAAAATGACTTTTTTAGAACCTCGAGCATGATGTGTACTGCTGTCGACGCACCTGGAGATGCGCCTAAAAGACCTGCTATAGAACCATCAGAGGAACTTACCACCTCGGTTCCAAACTGCAGAATGCCACCCTTTTTGGCATCCTTCTTAATTACCTGAGCCCTCTGGCCAGCAGTAATGAGATACCAGTCTTGGGGTTCAGCGGTTGGCATAAATTCGCGAAGAGCAGCCAACTTCCCGTTCTTGGTCTTTAGCACCTCACGGATTAGATATTGCACCAGTGAGAAGTTACTGATCGCCACCGAAAGGTAGGGGATGATGTTTGCCGGGCGAATAGATGCTGGCAGGTCAAAAATCGATCCTTTTTTTAGAAACTTTGGAATTGCTCCGGCGTATGGGCCGAAAAGAAGCGAGGCTTTTCCGTCAACCACCCTGGTGTCTAGATGTGGAACAGACATGGGTGGAGCCCCGACAGAGGCCTGAGAATAAACTTTTGCCTGATGTCTTGCAACGATCTCCGGGTTGTCTGTTCGGTAGAACTTTCCGGAGACGGGAAAAGTTCCGTAACCTTTCGCTTCATCGATGCCACTTTTTTGAAGCAGCTTCAAAGCCCATCCACCGGCACCAACGAAGACGAAGTCGGCAGTGACCGAGATCGAACCAGTAGACAAACGCCAGCTCTGACCGACACGCTTAACCTTTTTTACTTCAGAGTTATAGCTGATTTCGACCCCGTTAGCCCCCAAAAATTCGAGAAGCTGTCGAGTGATTGAACCAAAATCGACGTCAGTACCAGAATCTATTTTTGTTGCTGCTATCGGTTTGTTATCGACTCTTCCCTCGATAAGAAGAGGCGCCCATTTAGCAATCACAGCCGGGTTTTCTGAAAATTCCATTCCTTGGAAAAGTGGTAGATCTTTTAGGGCCTGGAATCGACGGCTCAAGTAATCGACGTCTTTTTCGCCGCTAACGAAGGTCATGTGCGGGGTTGAATGGATAAAGCTTTCAGGGGCACCGAGAACGTTATTTTCGACCAGGTACGACCAAAATTGTCGACTCAATTGAAACTGCTCGTTGATTGCAACTGCTTTGCTTGAGTCAGGAAGACTGCCGTCTTTTGAATCTGGCATGTAGTTTAATTCACAGAGCGCTGCGTGCCCAGTACCCGCGTTATTCCAAGGATTTGAGCTCTCCAGGGCAGGCCCGGACAGGCGCTCATAAATCCGAATGGATAGCTCTGGTTTCAGCAGCTTTAGAAAAGTACCTAAAGTGGCGCTCATTATGCCTGCGCCAATCAGCACAACGTCGTAGTGGTTTTTCTCAGTCACTAGAAAAGTCTACTTCTTGGTCACCTGCTAGATGGCCGAACCAACGAGTGTTCCAATGGCGTAGGTGATACCCATGGTCAGCAGTGAGATTACGACATTTCTAATCACTGCTTTGGCTGGCTTAGCGCCGCCAATGCGAGCACCAACGAGACCGGTGATTGCGAGTGATGCAACAACTGCTGCAAGTGCAGCGGGAATTCGGAAGTTTTCCCATGGCCCACAAACAGCAAATAGCGGAAGCAGCGACCCGCCGAAGAAACTAATGAAAGAGCTCAGAGCTGCTGCCGAAGGACTTACATGTGCATCTGGGTTGATGCCTAATTCTGCTTCCGCATGGGCTTTCAGTGCGTCTTTTGAGGTTAGTTCCGCAGCGATTTTTTCGCTCAGTTCGAAGCTGATTCCTTTTCCCTCGTAGTAGAGCGCTAACTCCCGAAGTTCCAATTCAGGGTTTTCAGCAAGATCACGACGTTCACGATCGAGAGCTGCAATTTCAGAGTCTTTTTGAGCCGAAACCGATGTGTATTCTCCACCGGCCATAGAAATTGATCCCGCAACAGTTGCCGCTATTCCTGCCACCAGTAACTCTTCACTGCTGGCTCCGGCTCCGGCAACACCCATGAGAAGGCCAGCGGTTGAGACAATTCCGTCATTCGCACCGAGCACTCCAGCTCTTAACCAGTTGAGTTTCTTTGCTAGGTCATCTTTAGCTGATCGCTGCTGTTCAAAAATTTTCTCGTCAACTCGTTCGAGTTTGCTTGGGTCGAGATTGGCCATAAGCACAGCCAACACCAGAATTAACGAGTTTTCCAGCAAGGATGCCCTAAGTGTCGGGGTTAGGATGACTAGGTAAATTCAGGAGATTTCGTGTCAGACATTTCAATTCAGCTCGACTCGGTGGGTCAAGCGGTGACCAAGGGCACCGACGGCTTCAAACTATTCGAAGATAAAAAGATTGTGGCCCTGCGAGTTAATGGTGAGCTTAAAGATCTTGCCTATCAGCTGAACGATGGTGACATAGTCGAAGGCGTTCGAATCGATAGCCCTGACGGATTAAACATTCTTCGCCACTCAACCGCGCATGTGCTGGCTCAAGCCGTACAGAAGATAAACCCCGATGCCAAATTAGGGTTTGGTCCTCCAATTACCGACGGTTTTTACTACGACTTCGATGTTGCTGAAGCGTTCACTCCCGAGCAACTTAAAGCTCTAGAAAAAGAAATGGATCGTATTGTCCGCTCGGGGCAGAGGTTCGTTCGACGAGTAACGAGTGAAGAAGATGCTCTAGTTGAGCTGAAACATGAGCCTTTTAAGTGCGAGTTGATTGGGCTTAAATCAAACACCGCTGCGGTGGGCGAAGGCTCAGCCGAGGTTGGCGAAGGCGAACTGACGATCTACGACAACATTGATCCAGGCACCGGCGAGGTGGTCTGGAGAGACCTTTGCCGAGGCCCACACCTTCCGAACACTCGAATGATCGGCAATGGTTACTCGCTGAGTAGGGTCGCGGCTGCCTATTGGCGTGGTTCTGAAAAAAATAAACAGCTGCAGCGTATTTACGGAACTGCTTGGCCGAGCAAAGATGAATTACGTGCCTATCAAGAAAGACTGGCTGAGGCTGCAAAGCGCGACCACCGAAGGCTTGGGCAAGAGCTAGACCTTTTCAGTTTTCCTGAAGAGATCGGCTCGGGCTTAGCTGTATTCCACCCAAAGGGTGGCATCATGCGCCGAGTGATGGAAGATTATTCTCGAAAACGCCACGAAGAGTCAGGTTACGAATTCGTCTACTCACCGCACATCACGAAGAGCAATCTCTTCGAAATTAGCGGACACCTCGGTTGGTATGCCGAGGGCATGTTCCCCCCAATGCGCATGGATGAAGAAGTTGACGAAAACGGGGTTGTACGCAAACAAGGTCAGGATTATTACCTGAAGCCAATGAACTGCCCATTTCATATTCTGATCTTCAAATCTCAAGCCCGGTCGTATCGAGAGCTACCCCTAAGAATGTTCGAGTTCGGCTCGGTATACCGATACGAAAAATCGGGCGTGCTACATGGGCTAACCCGAGTACGCGGAATGACTCAGGATGATGCGCACCTTTTCGTTACTCCCGATCAAATGGAATCGGAGCTAACCAACGTCTTGAATTTCGTTTTGGGTTTGCTGCGAGACTACGGATTGGACGATTTCTATCTCGAGCTATCCACCAAAGAAGATGGCAATCCAAAATTTGTTGGAGATGAGGCAATCTGGTCCAAGGCAACCGAGACACTAGCCAAGGTGGCGTCTAATTCTGGCCTAGAGCTAATTCCTGATCCGGGGGGTGCAGCCTTCTATGGCCCCAAGATCTCTGTGCAGGCTCGAGACGCCATCGGCAGAACCTGGCAGATGTCGACAATTCAACTTGACTTCAATCTTCCAGAACGCTTTGATCTTGAATTCACTTCCGCAGACGGGTCTAAGCAGCGTCCGGTAATGATCCATCGCGCTCTGTTTGGGTCAATCGAGAGATTCTTTGGCGTGCTTACCGAACACTACGCGGGGCATTTCCCACCATGGCTTGCTCCCATTCAGGTGGTTGGAATTCCGGTGGCTGATGAGTTCAATGAATACCTGCATGACATCGCTGCTCAACTCCGCACCAGGGGAGTTCGAGTAACAGTAGACATTAGTGATGACCGAATGCAGAAGAAGATTAGAAATCACACGACTGCAAAAGTGCCGTTCATGTTGATTGCCGGTGGCGAAGACCGCGACAACAACGCTGTCTCATTCAGATTTAGAGACGGCAGCCAAGAAAATGGCATACCAGTTGAAACGGCGGTAAAGCGAATTATTGAAGCAATTGAGAACAAGGTCCAGGTCTAATGCAGACTGAAAACAGTGCCGAGCTGCCAGGTGTTCCGAACCATTTTCAACACCTCTGGACTCCGCATCGTTTGGTCTATATCAAACACGGCCAGCAACCCTCTAAAGAAGATTGCCCCTTTTGTCTAGCGCCCGATAAAACTCCAGAAGAAGGCTTAATTGTCGTTAGAGGCGAACACGCTTACGCGCTCCTAAATCTCTTTCCCTACAATTCCGGACACCTTTTGGTTTGCCCCTATCGTCATATCTCGACCTACGATGAGGCCAACGAGTTTGAAATCTCCGAAATTGGCTTGCTAACCCAGCAAGCCATGCGAGTGCTCAAGCAGGTTTCCGGTGCGCACGGATTTAACATCGGCATGAACCAGGGAGAGGTGGCTGGCGCAGGAATCGCCGGTCACCTGCATCAACACATAGTGCCAAGATGGCGAAACGATGCCAACTTCTTTCCGATAATTGCTGAAACCAAGGCCCTTCCTCGCTTACTCGGCGAAGTCAGGGAAGAGATTGCAGAAGCCTGGCAAAAGCTGCGGGACGGCGAAGTAAACTTATCCGCATGAGTGCTGAAAACAAATCAACCGGATCACCCCTAGTCAAACGCGGACTTGCAGAGATGCTCAAGGGTGGCGTCATTATGGACGTTGTCACTCCCGAGCAAGCGAAAATTGCAGAAGATGCCGGCGCTGTTGCAGTAATGGCCCTTGAGCGAGTTCCAGCCGACATTCGCGCACAGGGAGGGGTCGCTCGAATGAGCGATCCAGACATGATTGACGGAATCATCAACGCAGTTTCGATCCCTGTTATGGCGAAGGCCCGAATTGGCCACTTCGTTGAAGCACAGATCCTAGAGGCGCTAAAGGTTGACTACATCGACGAGTCAGAAGTTTTATCTCCTGCCGACTACACCAACCACATCGACAAATGGAAATTCGAGGTTCCCTTTGTCTGTGGTGCAACCAACTTGGGTGAGGCACTGAGGCGAATCACCGAGGGTGCGGCAATGATTCGCTCAAAAGGTGAAGCTGGAACTGGCGACGTTTCTGAAGCAATGCGCCACATACGAACCATTAGCGGTGAAATTCGCACCTTGGCGTCGAAGTCCGAAGATGAACTGTACGTTGCTGCAAAAGAACTTCAGGCTCCATTCCAGTTGGTTCGCGAAGTCGCAGAAACCGGCAAGCTACCAGTAGTCATGTTTGTAGCTGGAGGAATCGCTACACCAGCTGACGCTGCCTTGATGATGCAGCTTGGCGCGGATGGTGTCTTCGTGGGCTCCGGAATTTTTAAGTCCGGTGACCCAATTGCTCGCGCAAAAGCAATTGTGAAAGCAACAACTTTCTACAATGACCCAGATGTCTTAGCTAATGTCAGCAGAGGTCTTGGTGAGGCCATGGTAGGCATCAACGTAAATGACCTACCTGCTCCTCACCGACTGGCTGATCGCGGCTGGTAATCAACGCGCATGGGTTCAAACGAGCTCTGCATTGGCGTGCTCGCGCTTCAGGGCGACGTACGCGAACACTTGGCCATACTCAACCAAATCGGCGTCTCAGCTATCGAGGTGAAAACTCGATCACAGCTTGCGCAAGTGGACGGCCTGGTTTTGCCGGGTGGTGAATCAACGACTATCCAGAAATTGTGTGAGATCTTTGATCTTTTCCAGCCCATCTGCGATCGTATTCAATCGGGGATGCCGGTATTTGGTACCTGCGCCGGTCTAATTCTGTTGGCCAACCAAATCGACGCTGGCATTGAAGGTCAGCGTGGTTTCGGCGGTTTAGACGTGACTGTTCAGCGCAACGCATTCGGCCATCAGGTTGACTCTTTTGAGACCGAACTTCAATTTGCGGGCATTGAAAGTATGGTCGCAGCTACCTTCATCAGGGCTCCAAAGGTGACTCGAGTGGGGAGTGGGGTATCGGTTTTGGCTACCCTCGAGGATGGAACTGTGGTTGCTGTTCGCCAAAACAACCTGCTAGGCATATCTTTTCACCCGGAAATTAACGGCGAGACGAGAATTCACGAGTTCTTTAAGCAAATGGTCCTAGGCGCCAAGAACTAAAATCATCAGGAAACATTCACAGGGAGCAAAATGTCAGGCCACTCCAAATGGGCAACCACAAAGCACAAAAAAGCAGCTATTGACGCAAAGCGCGCGAAACTCTTCGCAAAGCTGATCAAAAACATTGAAGTGGCTGCGCGCCTCGGTGGTCCAGACTTAGACGGCAACCCAACCCTTTACGATGCTGTTCAGAAGGGCCGAAAGAGTTCACTACCGAGCGACAACATTGAACGCGCGATCAAGCGAGGATCGGGTGTCGGTCAAGACGCCGTCGAATACATGAACATCATGTACGAGGGATACGGCCCAAACGGAGTGGCAGTTCTAATCGAGTGTCTGACAGACAACAAAAATCGCGCAGCTGCAGAAGTTCGTCTGGCAGTTGGAAAGAACCATGGCACTATGGCCGACCCAGGATCGGTTTCATATCAATTCAGTCGCAAGGGCATCATCATCGTCCCAAGTGCAGGAACCGATGAAGATGCGATTCTCGAAGCAGTTTTAGAGGTTGGAGTTGAAGACATCACCGCTCAGCCTGAACAGTTCGTCATCACCACTGATCCGTCGTTGATGGTAGCGGTTAGAACTGCCCTGCAGAACGCCGGGATCGACTACGAATCAGCAGATGCAGAGTTTGTGTCTTCAATGCCTATGCAGGTAGATCTTGAAACCGCAAAAAAGGTAATTCAGCTGATCGATGCGCTAGAAGACCTTGACGATGTACAGAATATCTACACCAACTTTGACATGTCGCCTGAGGTAGCTGCGCAGCTGGAAGCTGAAGAGTAAGTTTTGGCACTGATCCTCGGAATAGACCCAGGGCTGACCCGATGTGGTGTTGGGCTGATTAGGTCTGATTCGAGTCGAAAAGTTTCATTTGAGTTTGTTGATTTACTCGAATCAAGCCCAAGAGCCGATCTGAGCGATCGACTTGCGACTATTGGGAACGGTATAAAAACTCTCATTGAAACTCATAATCCTGACCACCTTGCGGTGGAGCGAGTCTTTACACAGCAAAACCTGAAAACAGTAACTGGAATTGCCCAGGTGAGCGGATTGGCAATTTACTTTGCTGCATCGGCCGGAATTCCCGTCTCATATTTCACCCCCAGTGAGGTGAAGGCAGCCATAACCGGTAACGGTCGAGCCGATAAAGTTCAGGTCGGATTCATGGTTGCCAAACTTCTCGGATTAGCAGAGGTTCCGAAACCCGCAGACGCAGCTGATGCGCTGGCAATCGCTATCTGTGCGGCTTGGAAGCCTCAGCAGGCCGAGCAAACCGAGACTACCGCCCAGGCAGCCTGGCGACAGGCGCTCAAAGCATCCAAGAGTTAGTCAAGCCAGCATTTATTCTGGCATCGTGATTTCCTCTCTAACCGGCACCATCTCAGCAATAAAGCCTGACTCCGCTATCGTCACTATTTCCGGATTTGGGCTAAAGGTGTTCATGCCGGCATCAACACTGCAGAAAATTCGGGTTTCGGAATCACATACTTTTCACACCTCACTTCAGGTACGAGAAGACTCACTAACCCTGTTCGGTTTTCTAAATGACGGCGAGCTATCACTATTTGAACAACTTCTCGGGGTCAGCGGTGTTGGGCCAAAGTCAGCCTTATCCGTGGTCTCGAAACTTAGTCCCGCTGAAATTGTTTCTGCTGTCCAGTCGGAAGACGATTCAGTGTTCAAGAAGGTCAACGGAATCGGGCCGAAAACCGCGAAACTCATCGTTGTTGCTCTTGGCGGCCGAGTGAACAGTCTGGGGTTCGAAAACCATTCAGATAGGTCAGCTGACATTTTGAATGCTGTGACGGCGCTTGGGTTCTCAAGCACACAGGTCAACGAAGCGCTAAATAGACTGAACCTGAGTGACCTCTCCGCTCCGGAAGCAATCAGGCAGGTACTGTCGAGTCTGGCTAAGAAATGATCCCCGTCACAGAAGAGCCAATCGATCTGCAACTCAGGCCTAAAAATCTGAGCGAGTTTATCGGCCAAAATACCGTCAGAGCGCAGCTCACGACAGTTCTTGGTGCAGCCAAGAAAGAAAACAGATCCCCAGACCACATCCTGTTTTCGGGTCCACCGGGTTTGGGAAAAACTTCACTTGCATTAATTGTTGCGGCCGAAACCGGAACGAGTCTCCGGTTGACCAGCGGACCTGCCATAGGTCACCAGGGCGACTTGGCTGCGATTCTTTCCTCGCTACAGGCGGGTGAGCTACTTTTCATCGACGAGATTCATCGACTTTCTCGCCCGGTCGAAGAAATGCTTTATCTGGCAATGGAAGATCTACGAATCGACATTGTGGTTGGAAAGGGGCCCGGTGCTACCGCGGTCTCACTTGATCTGCCGCCATTCACACTCATCGGGGCAACCACCAAGGGTGGTTCATTACCGGCGCCGCTTCGAGACAGATTCGGATTTACCGCCTACATGGACTTTTACTCCGAATTTGAGCTCTCAGAAATAGTCAAGAAGAGCGCTCATAAACTTGGAGTCTCCGTAGACGAGACTGCCGCAGGTCTCATTGCCGCTAGGTCTCGTGGCACACCCCGAATAGCCAATCGACTACTGGGGCGGGCACGTGATTTGGCTGTAGTTTCAGATTCAAAGCTGGTCACCACGGCCTTGGCCGAGGCTGCAATGAACCTTTTCGGGATTGATCGGATTGGCTTGGAGCGTCTTGACCTGTCGGTCTTGAGGTTTTTGGCAAATTCCGGCAAGGCGGTTGGTCTGAGAACTATTGCCAATTCAATTGGTGAAGATGCCGAAACCATTGAATCGATGGTTGAGCCATATCTATTGAGGCTCGGGCTGATTACCAGGGGCGTACGGGGCCGTTCAATTACACCAGCAGGACAAGCACATCTTGGCCACACGAGTGATTAGAAGCCGGAACAGGTAGTTCGAGTCCTATAATTATCGGAACGCCTATCGGCGTTTTTATTTGTCTTCAGATGAGGTCCTCCCATGACACAAGATGTCTTTCTAGTTGTTGCGCTCGGCTTGCTAATTTTCATGATGGTTTTTAGCAACCGCAAACGTAAGAAGCAGGCAGAAGCATTGCAGTCGAACCTGGTCGTTGGCAAGGCAGTGATGCTGCACAGCGGCATCATCGGCAACATCGTTTCAATTGAAGACAAGAACTTGGTCATCGAAACCACCAAGGATGTAAAAATCACCGTGGTAAAGGGGGCAGTGCGCTCGGTCGAAGAGGCGCCTCTAGTTTTCTCAGCCGCAAAGCCTGCTGCTAAGTCGACCCCTGCAAAGGCACCTGCGGCTAAGACGGCTGCAAAAACTCCTGCCAAGAAAGCTGCTAAGTAACCGATGTCAGAAAAATCAGCTTCAAAAACAGCAGTCAGAAGACTAGTTTGGCTGGCCGGAATCATCGCGGTTCTGGCCGCTTTGCTCGGGGTCAATAGCTTCACCGGAGGAGCCAACCTATTTGCACCAAAGCTCGCGCTTGATCTCCAAGGTGGTACCCAGATCATCCTCTCGCCAACACTTGCTGAAGGTCAAAGTGTTAGCGAAGAACAGCTTGCTCAGGCTGTCGAAATTATTAGACAGCGTGTCGACGCAACCGGTGTTTCTGAAGCCCAAATTCTGACTCGTGGCTCTGCAAACATTGAGGTTTCGATTCCAGGAACGCCAGATGAAAACACCCTCAAACTGATCAGGAGTTCGGCGAAACTCGATTTCCGACCAGTTCTAGTCACGTCAGTTGCTTCAACCAGTAGTGCAGACTCAGGAACCAGCGAGCAGGCTCCTGCACCCAGCGCAAGCCCTTCAAATGGTTCTGATTTGAACTGGGTTACCTCTGAGCTAAAAGCCGCTTATGACGCGCTTGACTGCTCTACTAATTTCCGTGAGCCAGGCCAGGTCGACGACCCCGCAGCTGCTCTAGTGACATGCGATGTCGACGGTTACGCCAAATACATCCTCGGCCCAGTTGAAGTCGATGGCGCGAACATCTCTGATGCCACAGCCGGTACCCGAACCACCTCTACCGGTGCGTCCACAAACGAGTGGGTCGTAAACCTTGAGTTAGACGATCAAGGCACTAAAAAGTTTGCCGATGTCACTCAGCGTCTGTACCCGCTTGAGTCACCGAGAAATCAATTTGCCGTTTCACTCGATGGCTACGTCATCATCGCACCATCAACCAACGCAGTAATTACCAACGGAAATGCTGAGATCTCGGGCGGATTCACTAAAGACTCATCAAAGGTCTTGGCAGACCAGCTTAAGTACGGATCGCTACCAATCGGCTTTGAAGTTCAAAGCCAAGAGAATATCTCTGCGACCCTGGGTTCAGAGCAGCTCTCGGGTGGTTTACTGGCCGGAATCATCGGTTTGATCCTGGTTATCATCTACAGTGTTTTCCAGTACCGTGCACTTGCAATTGTGACCATCGGATCTCTTGCCGTGGCTGGTATCTTTACCTACCTCGCAATTGCGGTGCTCTCGTGGCGTCAAGATTACAGACTCTCTTTGGCCGGTGTAGCCGGATTGATCATGTCAATCGGTATCACCGCTGACTCGTTTATTGTCTACTTCGAACGAGTGCGCGACGAGCTCCGCGAGGGTAAATCACTTCCGCAGGCAATCGAAGTCGGTTGGAAGCGAGCGGTCAGAACCATCCTGGTATCAGGCCTCGTTAGCCTCACCGCAGCAGCAGTTCTTTACGCGCTAACCGTTGGAAACGTTAAAGGCTTCGCCTTTACATTGGGCCTAACCACCCTCATCGACCTAGCCATCGCCATCATGTTCACGCATCCTCTGCTGCAGCTGCTAAGTCGCACGTCATTCTTCAACTCTGGGCACAAATTCTCTGGGGTTGATCCTCGTGCATTGGGTGCCCTTAACTACCGCGGTCGTGGTCAGTTTCAAGCAGCTGAATCACTTCCAAAAACTGCGGCGCTCAAGGCTTCAAAAGAAGCAAACAAACGTCAAACGCTTGCAGAACGCAAGGCTGCTGCTGGCAAGGAGAGCAAATAATGTCTAAGTTCAGCGAACTAGGAAACGACCTTTACACCGGCAAGCGTTCAATCAACTTCGTAGGAAACCGAAAGATCTGGTTTCTAGCAGCCGCGGTTATGGTGGTTCTGGCCGTCATAATTCCGATTTCAAGGGGCGGATTCAATTTCGGTATCGAGTTCCGCGGCGGTAGTGAGTTCCGCATTTCGCAGGCGGCCGACGAGTCTCAGCTGGAGGCGGTTAACGCTGTCCGTTCGGTTAACGGAAACTTAGACCCAGTGGTGACTACAGTAGGCGACGACCTGCGAATTCAAACCGAAAAACTTACCGACCTTGAATCTGAAGAGGTAAGACTTGCTCTTGCCGAGACATTCTCGGTGCAAAGTTCAGACGTCTCGAGCTCATTTATTGGCGCTAACTGGGGTGCCGATGTCACTTCGCGAGCCCTAAATGGTCTTCTCGTGTTTATCGCTCTTGCCGCAATCATGATGGCGCTCTACTTTAGAACCCTCAAGATGTCGATCGCTGCGATGGTTGCGCTCGCGCACGACTTGGTAATCACTGCTGGTATCTACGGGGCGAGTGGTTTTGAAGTAACTCCTGCAGCTGTAATTGGTTTCCTTACAATTCTCGGTTACTCGCTCTACGACACCGTCGTAGTGTTCGACAAAATCAGAGAGAACACACTCGAGGTCGAACACAGCGAAACCACGACATTTGCCCAGCAGGTCAACTACGCGATCAACCAGACTCTGGTGCGATCAATCAACACATCGATTGTCGGTATTCTGCCGGTTGCATCGATTCTCTTTATCGGTTCACTTTTCCTTGGTGCCGGCACCCTTAAAGATATTTCGTTGGCACTGTTTATCGGAATTCTGGTTGGCACCTACTCAACCATTTTTATTGCGGCGCCGCTCTATTCACTTCTGCGCGAGCGCGAGGCTAAATTTAATAAAAGTAGTCAGCCAGTAGCTCAATAGGGGAGGGCGAAGATGAGCGATGCGACGCCAACCAGCAGCATAGCTACGCTCAGATCTCGTCTACCAAGACTCTTCACAAAGTCCGGACCGTACGATAAAGAACTTCTTGAAGTACTTCGAATAGCCAAAGCCAATCACCCAAAGGCTGATCTCACGATTATTGAGCGAGCTTTTGAAGTGGCTGAGAAGGCCCATCGAGGTCAAACTCGAAAAAGCGGTGAACCCTACATCACCCATCCGGTTGCCGTTACCCACATACTTGCCGACCTTGGCATCGGTCCAATCACACTCGCTGCGGCTCTACTGCACGACACCGTAGAAGATACCCATTACTCGCTGGAACAGCTTCGTGCTGATTTCGGCGACGAGGTTGCAATGCTGGTCGATGGAGTAACCAAACTGGACAAGGTCAAATTTGGCGAGCATGCTCAAGCCGAAACCGTCAGAAAGATGGTTGTGGCGATGTCAAAAGACATCAGGGTTTTAGTTATAAAACTCGCAGACCGTCTTCACAACGCCCGAACCTGGGGTTTTGTTCCTGAGGAGTCTGCGAAACGCAAGGCTCAAGAGACTCTTGAAATCTACGCACCGCTGGCTCATCGCCTTGGAATTAACACCCTCAAATGGGAACTTGAAGACATTTCTTTTTCGGTGATGTACCCCAAGGTCTACGAAGAAATTGTGAATCTTGTAAAGCAGCGCAGCCCAAAGCGCGCCGAGTACATCGAAAACATAATTTCAGACATCGAAACGGATTTACGTGAGAATCGCATCCGCGGAAAAGTCGCGGGAAGGCCCAAGCAGTATTACTCGATTTATCAAAAAATGGTGGTCAGGGGCCGCGAGTTTGATGACATTTATGACCTGGTTGGAATTCGGGTAATCGTTAATGAGGTCAAAGATTGTTACGCGGTTTTGGGAGCAATTCACTCTCGCTGGTCGCCGGTGCCAGGTCGCTTCAAAGACTATATTGCGATGCCTAAATTCAACCTCTACCAGTCGCTGCACACAACCGTGATTGGTCCTTCTGGGCGTCCAATCGAGATCCAAATTCGAACTCAAGAAATGCATCAACGCGCTGAGTACGGTGTTGCAGCTCACTGGAAATACAAAGAGCAGGTTGGCAGCTCAGAAACCACCAGCGATGACGATTTGGCTTGGCTAAAACACCTAAGCGACTGGCAGGCTGAGACCCAAGACCCTTCTGAATTTTTAGATTCACTTCGGTTTGAAATCGGAGCAAAAGAGGTTTATGTCTTCACACCAAAGGGCAAGGTTTTAGGTCTCGCGGGCGGTGCAACCCCGGTAGATTTTGCTTACGCGGTACACACTGAGGTTGGCCACCGAACCATGGGTGCAAAGGTCAATGGCCGTCTGGTACCACTCGAAACTCAATTGCAATCGGGTGATGTGGTAGAAATTTTCACCTCTAAGTCTCCTGACGCGGGGCCCAGTAAAGATTGGCTCCAATTTGTTAAGTCTCCTAGAGCACGCGCCAAGATCAAGCAGTGGTTTGCTGAAGAGCGACGCGAAGAAGCGGTAGAACTGGGCAAGGAGATGCTTGCCAAAGCAATGCGCAAGCAGAACCTTCCGCTGCAGAAGCTAATGAACGCAGACGAGCTAGTTAAATTGGCCGGCGAACTTCGCTACCCAGAGGTATCAGCGCTCTACGCCGCTATCGGAGACAATCACGTTTCAGCACAGTCGATTGTTGAGAAGTTATCAGCATCACTTGCTCATGACGATGTTGAAGATGCGCCCTTTGTTCTTCCAACTGCACCGCGCAGTGCGAATCGACAAAGAGCGAATAATTCTGGTGTTTTAGTGCGCGGTGATGCAGACGTTATGGTGAAGCTAGCTAGATGCTGCACGCCAGTTCCCGGTGATGAAATTCTAGGATTTGTTACCCGAGGTAGCGGCGTCTCCGTTCACAGAAGCGACTGCAAAAACACCGAACAGCTGAAACAGCAACCAGAACGGATGATGGAAGTCAGCTGGGCCGAAAAGACCAAATCGCTTTTCCTAGTTCAAATCCAAATTGAAGCACTGGATCGATCGGGGCTGCTTTCAGACGTAACTCGCGTTTTGAGTGAGCATCACGTGAATATTCTTTCAGCATCGGTATCGACCCGATCCGACCGGGTTGCGCTAAGCCGATTTGTGTTTGAGATGGGTGACCCGGGCATGCTTGAACATCTGCTGAATTCGGTACGTAGAATCGAAGCTGTTTACGACGTGTATCGCGTCAATAGCTAAAACAGCGAGATGGAACTCGTGCTCGCTGAGTAAATTCGTTCGCGAGACTACTTGGTCTCTGTGACGACCTTGAGCCAAGTTGTCTTGGTCTCGATTGCTGCTGAAAGCTCAGAAATTAGCTTTGTGTCTTTGGCAGCTTGAGCCAACTTCAGCTGCTCTTCGAGTTTGGCGATGCCAGCCTCAAGCTGCCCAATTACACTGTTAGCCCGGTCTTGCGCTGCTGGATCGCTCTTGCGCCAAGCTTCTTGTTCAGCAGCCTTGATTGCATTCTCAATAGCACGAATCTTGTCTTCAACCTCGCGGACATTTTCGCGTGGCACCCGTCCAATTTTCTCCCACTTGGCCGCAAGTGCGGAGTACTGCTCTTTTGCTTTGCTCAAATCGACGGCAGGATCTAACGGTTTGAATTCGGCAAGTAGGGCCCGCTTAGCCTGAAGGTTGGCGTTCTGCTCGGCATTTTCAGCTGCCATTGCCTCACCCTTTGCGGCGTAAATGGCATCTCCAGCGGCCTTGAACTTTGCCCACAGAGCGTCATCGCCTTTGACACGGCCGGTGTTTTTCCAGGCGTCGAGAAGTTTGCGGTAATCCGCAGCGGCGTCAGCACCCTTTGCGATAAGGGCTTCAGCCTGAGCAACCAATTCGGATCGTTTTGATTTTGCCTGCTTGACTGAAGTGTCAAGCGCAGCGAAATAGGCTCTTTTGCCAGACTCAAATTTGGTACGAGCCGTTGAAAAACGCTTCCACAGTGGATCTGCCAAGTTCTTAGGGATTCGAGGCCCGTTTTTCTGCAACTCTTGCCACTGTTCAAATAGCTTGGTTAGCTCTGCTGACCCGGCCTTCCAAATTGTCTTTTGAGGGTCTTGGTTAGCAAGCTTTTCAGCTGCCGCAACAATCGCTTCTTTTTCAGCAAGTGCCTTTTCTGTCGCCTCTTTGCTTGACTCATTTTTCTCGCTTACCAGTGCCGCAATTGCATCGGTCAGAACCGAAACTCTGGTACGAAGCGATGCAAGGTCCCCAACTGCATTTGGTGCTAGCAGGTCGTTGTGAAGTTTCTCCTGGGCTTTTTTCAATGAGATTGCGTCTGACTTGGCTTTTACTCGTTGCTCAAGGTTGCGTACCTGGGCTTCCAGATCTACAAACTTGCGTTCAAAGTAGGCGAGCGCCTCCTCGGCAGTCACATTCGGATACTGCCCGACATGCCGCTTGTCGCCTTGCTCGATTGAGTAAACGTTGTTTTCGTCATCAACGTGCGCGAAGGTTGTGGTCAGTGCCATGGGGTGCTCCTCTAAGCGGAAAGTTCAGTGATTAGTTTAGGACGATTGGACCAAGCTTGGTTTCGACCTTAGGTTCACCGTCGGTCGCTCCGTTTTTGGTTCCGGCATCAAAAACGGGCTTCAATTTTTCAAGACCGGAGGTGATTTTTCCGAATACTGAATAGCCTCCGGCGCTATCGCTTGGAATCTGGGTGTCTTCGTAAACAATGAAGAATTGGCTGCCCTGCGAAGCAGCATTTCCTGACTGGCGAGCCATCGCAATGGTGCCCTTCGGGTAGAGGTCATCGCTTGGTGCGTTTTCGATTGGCCCCCAAGAGTAGCCCGGTCCACCGGTTCCATCACCGTTAGGGTCTCCGCACTGAAGCACAAAGAACCCGCCATTGGTCAATCGGTGACACTTCAAATCGTTGTAGAAACCTGAGCGAGCCAAGCTCAGAAAGTTGGCGGTTGCCTGAGGGGCATTGGCGCCGTCAAGCTCTACAGCCAAATTCTCGCCGTTGAGAGTTAAGTTCCCTGACCAGGTGCGTGCTTCAGCCAAGCTTGGATCTGGCACCAAAGGAGAGCTAGTCTCTGTGGCCGAAGGAGTTTCCGACGAAGATGGTGAGCTGTTGTTAGAAGCGAAAATCGCCTGGACCCCGACAGCAACCAGGAGCACTAAGCCGGTTGCGATTATCGCAAACCGGTTATCGCGAGAGTTCCTAATTTTTGCGCTTGCGAGTTTTGCCTGCCTAGCCTCAAACTCTTCTTTGCGGGCAGCGGCTTGGGCAAGAATTTTCTGCTGATTTTTCACTGTGGAACCTTTCAATCGCTTCCACGATTTTACTTGCGTTTGAGCCTCGAAAATACTGCTGTTGCCTTAGCCTTTAGTTATGTCTGACCAGTTTGTGCCTCGCAAGTCTTCGACACCTTTGGCAGCCAGGGTAAGGCCACAATCTCTCAGCAGTTTCGTGGGCCATGCTGCACTTAGAAAATCTGGCAGTGCACTTAATCTCTTATTGAGCAATCCTGACTCTGCAAAGTCAATCATCATTTCGGGACCACCCGGCTCTGGAAAAACCACACTGGCCTTGCTTATCGCAAAACAGCAAAACGCCCATTTCGTCGAGTTAAGCGCAGTAAACGCAGGTGTAAAAGAAGTTCGTGAAGTTATCGAAGAGTCGAGAAGACTCAAACTTGGCTATTCAAGGGCCACCTATCTCTTCATTGACGAAATACATCGATTTAGCAAGACACAGCAAGATGCACTGTTGCCAGCCGTTGAGGCCGGGGACGTATACCTATTAGCAGCAACAACAGAGAATCCGTCATTCTCGGTGATTTCGCCGCTGCTTTCTCGCACAATCCAAATCAGGTTTGAACCGCTGACCTCAGCTGACATCGAGGCGATTCTCATTTCTGCGATCGAGGATGAACGAGGTCTTGCCGGAAAAATCTCAGTGCTACCTGAAACGCTCAGCAAAATCGCCGAATTATCATCGGGGGATGCCCGCAAGGCTTTGACGATTCTGGAAACCGTTGTTGATGCCCACCCTGATCAGGATCTGATCAGCGATCACGAGCTTTCGACCATCATCGATTCAGCTCTGATGCGATATGACCGCGATGGAGACGAGCACTACGACACCATTAGTGCGTTCATAAAAAGCGTACGAGGTTCTGATGTAGATGCTGCGATTTTCTACCTGGCCAAAATGCTGCACGGTGGAGAAGATCCTCGGTTTATCGCGAGAAGACTAATCATTCTTGCAAGTGAGGATGTTGGCCTAGCCGACCCAGAGGCTTTACCGCTGGCCATTGCCACGGCCGATGCCGTTGAGAAAATCGGTATGCCCGAAGGTCGCATCCCGTTGGCGCAGTGCGCGGCTTATCTTGCGCTCGCTCCAAAATCAAATGCGGCATACCGAGCAATCAACTCGGCTTTGGCACGCGTCGAACAGGGTGGTAACTTCACGACTCCCAAGCCACTTCGGAGCAGCAACTATCGAGGTGCCAAAGATGCAGGCAATGGCATCGGTTATCGATACCCACACGACTTCAATCCGCCGGTGATCGCACAAAAGTATCTACCCGCCGAGCTAGAAGGCGTCCAGTTTTTTGAATTGGGTAGCCAGGGTGATGAGGTGCGCCTCAAAAAGCTCTACGACTCACTTCGACAGATACTAGACGCATGAACCTAGCAAAAGAAGGCTGAGCCCTGCTAAACTAGGCAGGTTGCCGACTGGAGTACTTTGCACGGCTGCCGAAGTACTCAAAACGGTGCGACCCTCTAATAGCCGGAGGGTCCGTGGCAGAGGTTTATCCAAACCAAACTGTGAACAAAACCGCTATGGATCTCAACGATCCCTTGAAAGGAAATCGTGTCAAAATCAACACGTACCCGCAGCAAGACTCGTATGTCTCGCGCATTGGGCCTTGCCCTAACCCCAAAGGCTGCTAAATACCTAGAGAAGCGCCCTTACGCACCAGGCCAGCATGGTCGAACCAAGCGCAAGTCTGACAGTGACTACGCGGTTCGTCTTCGTGAGAAGCAGCGTCTACGCGCTCAGTATGGCATTCGCGAAGCTCAGCTACGTAAGACTTTCCAGGAAGCGAAGCGCACCGAGGGCCTTACCGGTGAGAACCTAGTCGAACTTCTAGAGATGCGTCTTGACGCGCTGGTTTTGCGTGCAGGTTTCGCTCGTACCATTGCCCAGGCTCGTCAGATGGTTGTTCACCGCCACATTTTGGTAAACGGTGAGCGTATCGACCGCCCCTCGTTCCGCGTGAAGCCAGGCCAGCTGATTCACGTGCACGAAAAGAGCGAGAAGACCGAGCCATTCCAGGTTGCAGCCGCCGGCGGACACGTCGACGTTCTCCCTCCAGTTCCTGGCTACCTAGATGTTCAGCTCGACAAGCTGCACGCAACACTAGTTCGCCGCCCAAAGCGTGCCGAGGTTCCAGTAACCTGTGAAGTACAGCTTGTTGTTGAGTACTACGCTGCTCGATAACCAAAACGATAGGTAATTCTGATGACCGGTGGGGACGTTGCAGCTCTAATTGCAGCAATTGGTTTCATAGCGTTGGTGCTGTTTCTAGCAGTTCCAATTCTCAAACTTGGTCGCGTTCTTGATGAAGCTCGAAATGCTATTCGAGACCTCAACCAGTCAACGTCTCCACTGATCTCAGAACTTACCGAAACAGTTACTCAAACCAATAAGCAGTTGCAAAAAATTGACGTCATCACCGACAACGCAGCTGAGGTTTCAACGAATGTATCTTCGCTAGTAGCCGTAATTACCTCTGCCGTCGGCTCACCTTTGGCAAAGTTGGTAGGTTTTTCTGCGGTAGCCAAAGATTTGCTCCTGGGAAAGAAGAAGTAGATGAAGAAGTTATTTTGGTTAGCCAGCGGGGTTGCCGCAGGCCTCTTTCTGGCAAAAAAGATTGAGCAAGACCCGGAGGCCAAGGCCAAGTTTGACGAATTTTGGGCAAAGGCAAAAGACATCACCTCTGCAGCAACTGATGGTTTCAATGAGCGTTCAAGCGAACTTGAAACCGCTCGCGCAAAAGCTGCCGCTAAGGCAGCTCCAGCCGACGAAACCAAGTAATGCAAACAGCAGAAATTAGGCGCCGTTGGTTGGCGTTCTTCGAGAGCAAGCAACACACAGTAGTTCCTTCCGCTTCACTGATCAGCGAAGATCCCTCGCTGCTGTTTACCGTAGCTGGAATGGTCCCATTCATCCCGTACATGACCGGAGTAGTTCCGGCCCCATACGCGCGTGCAACCTCAGTTCAAAAGTGCATCAGAACACTTGATATTGAAGAGGTTGGTAAAACCACTCGTCACGGCACTTTTTTCCAGATGAATGGCAATTTTTCTTTTGGAGACTATTTCAAGCGTGAGGCAATTGAGTTTGCCTGGGAGTTTCTGACCGGTTCGCGTGAAGCTGGATGTCTTGGCATTGATCCACAACTGCTCTGGGTAACAGTTTTTCAAGACGATAACGAAGCCATCGACATGTGGCGAGAAGTAGCTGACATTCCTCTAGAGCGAATTCAGCGTCGTGGAATGAAAGACAATTACTGGTCTACGGGCCAACCAGGCCCTGCCGGCCCCTGCAGCGAGATCTACTACGATCGCGGTCCTGCCTACGGTCGTGAAGGTGGTCCTGAGGCAGACGAAGATCGCTACATAGAAATCTGGAATCTCGTTTTCATGCAATTTGAACGCGGTGCTGGGCTTGGCAAAGACAACTTTGAAATCTTGGGGGAGTTGCCCAAGAAAAACATCGATACCGGAATGGGTCTCGAGCGAGTTGCCTTTTTGCTCCAGGGCGTTGAAAACCTCTACGAGATCGACGAGGTGCGCCCGGTCCTCGATCTGGCGGCCCAACTGGCCGGTAAAACCTACGGTGCAGCTGTTGAAGATGACGTTCGTTTACGCGTAGTTGCAGACCACATCCGCTCATCGCTGATGCTAATTGGTGACGGGGTTACCCCGTCTAACGATGGGCGTGGGTATGTGCTCAGGCGTTTGCTGAGACGTTCAGTTCGTTCGATGCGACTGCTCGGGGTCACCGATCTCATTTTCGAAAAACTATTTACCGCATCGATGAACGCCATGAAGGCTTCGTATCCTGAATTAGAGACCGATTTTGACAGAATCCTTCGAACCGCCAAGGCGGAAGAGGAGACATTCCTTCGCACTCTAACCAGCGGTAGCGCCGTACTCGAAGAAGAGCTTGAGTCGGTTAAAGCGAACGGTGCAAAACAGCTACCAGGCGACGTGGCCTTTTTACTTCACGACACCTATGGTTTTCCAATCGATTTGACTCTAGAAATCGCTGAAGAAGCTGGTCTCACAGTCGATCGAGATGGTTTCAAAGCGCTAATGGCCGAACAGCGCGATCGAGCCAAAGCCGACGCCCGCGCTAAAAAACTCGGTGGGGTAGACCTCGGTATTTATTCTGACTTCAGAGCAGCGGGAACTACCGGGTTTACCGGCTATGAATCATTGGAAACCGAGGCCAAGGTAATTGGAATTATTGCCGATGGCGAGGTTGCTAGCAAAGCTGCGAGCGGATCACTTGTTGAAGTAGTTCTCGACCAAACTAGCTTTTACGCTGAGAGTGGCGGGCAAGACTCCGATGCCGGGCTTATCCGCGGAGAGGGTTTTGAACTAGAGGTTATCGACGTTCAAAAACCAGTCAAGGGCCTAATCACTCACAAAGTGTTGGTCAGGTCTGGTGAATTCGGTGTCGGTAGCAGAGTAGTCACCCAGGTAGACGGTGAGTGGCGCTTGGGCGCCGCCCAGGCACACAGCGCGACTCACGTAGTACACGCAGCGCTACGTCAGGTACTCGGACCAAACGCACTGCAATCCGGAAGCTACAACAAACCCGGCTACATGAGACTTGATTTCTCTTGGAACCAGGCCCTTTCAGAAGCTGCCAAGTCAGAAATCGAAGAGGTGACCAACCTAGCGATTCGTCAAGACTTGGCTGTATCCGCTCAATTCATGACCCTACCTGAGGCCAAAGAATGGGGCGCAGTCGCCCTCTTCGGCGAAACCTACGATGAAAGTGTTCGAGTCGTACAGATTGGTGGCCCGTGGTCTCGCGAGCTCTGCGGCGGAACACATGTTTCAAGGTCTGCACAAATTGGCCTGGTGTCACTTATCGGTGAGTCATCGGTGGGTTCAGGCTCACGTCGACTCGAGGCCCTGGTTGGCATCGATGCCTTCCGTGCACTTGCAAGTGAACGAGCCCTAGTAAATCGACTTGAAGCAAGCCTGAAGACCCCTAAGGAAAGCCTCGAAGAGAGAATCGCCGCCATCTCTGAAGAGCTGAAGGCTGCGCAGAGAAAACTTGCAGCTTTGCAATTGGCTTCGCTTGAATCTCAGATTCCGGCGCTGATAAGCAACGCTGAAAACCTGAACGGAAACCTCGTCGTAAGTTCTCAGTTTGAAGAGGTAGCCGCAGAAGACCTTCGCTCACTGGCGACTTCGCTACGAGCCAAAGCCGGTGCCGAGTCGGTGATTGTGCTTACCTCTGTAGTCGAATCACGCCCAGTTTTATTTGTAGCGGTTGGCGATGTAGCTAGAAACCGAGGGGTTAAGGCCGGCGCACTAGTCAAGCTTGGCTCTCAGATTTTGGGCGGCGGCGGCGGCGGCAAAGATGATTTCGCTCAGGGCGGCGGGCAAAATGCCGGCGCTGTAGCCGATGCAATCGCAGAGATTAAGCGAAGCATTTCGGCCCTGTGAGACCTGGCCGAGTTTTAGCTCTCGATGTTGGCAAGGCGCGCATCGGCCTAGCTCTCTGTGACCCAGATCGCATCCTTGCAACTCCATTGGATGCTGTCACGAGATCTGAGTCCTCAGCGTTAGTGATCTCGCAGTTGATAGAAGAGCACTCTGTTGCCGAAATTGTGGTCGGCCTTCCGATAAATCTCAAGGGTGAAACAACCGCCTCAACCGAGGATGCCTATAATTTCGCGGCGGAGCTGAAAATTTTGCAAGCCATTCCCATGCATTTCACTGATGAGCGATTCACAACGGCGACTGCAGCCCAAAAACTGCGCGCCGCAGGTAAAGACACTCGAAGTGCGAAAGCCATAATTGATTCAGCCGCAGCCTGCGAGATTCTTGAAACCTACCTAAACGACTGGCGAAAAAAGCGAGGGAGTGAGATTGAATAAGTTCAAGAAACGTCAACTTTCAGTTGCTTTACTCGCTCTGGTGTTCGTTGCTGGTGTAACTGCATTCGGCTTTAGAAGTGAAATTCGAAGCGCCTTCGAGCAGCTGGTCGGCAACGACTACTCGGGCACCGGTGAATCCGAACTGCAGTTTGTAATCGTCGCCGGAGATACCGGAGAGTCAATCGCGAATGATCTAGTAGCCGCTGGCGTGGTCAAAGACTTCAGGCTGACCTATCGGCTAATTCTTGAGCGAAATCAGATTTTCTACCCTGGCACCTATCAGCTACGAACCAAGATGAGCTCGTTGAGTGCTCTAAATGCCCTCAGCGACCCCTCGAATATTGTCGCCAATCGCGTGGTTATCAAAGAAGGATTTCGCCTAAGCAATGTTTTCAAAACACTCGCTGGCGCGACAAAAATAAGCGAAGCCGAGTTCGCAAAAGTAGCCACTCAACTTGAATTGTTTGACTTGCCAGCCCAGGCTCCAAGCCTAGAGGGCTACCTATTTCCCGCGACTTACAGCTTTGATCCGGGTGCTTCAGCAAAAGATATCTTGCTAACCATGCGAAACCGGATGCAGTCGGAAGTTGCCGATTTGAACATTCCGGCCTCCAAAGTACACGAGGTGCTAACCCTGGCAAGCATCGTTCAGAAAGAAGCAAGGCTAACTGAAGATTTTTTCAAGGCTGCCCGAACCTTTCAAAACCGCCTAGACATCGGCATGAAATTGCAGTCTGACGCTACCGTTAGCTACGGAGTAGGCGGCTCCACTGTGAGCACCAGTGCCGCTGAACGAGCCGCAGAAAACGGATACAACACATACCGCTACGAGGGTTTGCCAATTGGCCCAATCTCCGCTCCTGGCCGCGTAGCAATTGAGGCCGCTCTTAATCCTGCACCGGGCAAGTGGCTTTATTTCTGCACCGTCAATCTCGAGACTGGAGAGACCTGGTTCAGTGAAACCTATGCAGAACATCAAGATGCTGTTCGAGTCTGGCGAGCCTGGATGAAGGAAAACCCCGGCTATGAGTAGACAATTTGCGGTACTCGGTAAGCCCATTTCACACTCGAAATCACCGGCAATTCACAAAGCTGCCTATCGGGTGATGGGTCTGGATTGGCAATACGGTCGAGCCGAGGTTGCCAAGGGAGGGCTCTGGTCGTTCATCAGAGGGCTCGAAGAAGTGTGGGATGGCTTCAGCGTCACGATGCCACTCAAAGAGGAGGCGATGCGCCTCTGCAAGACCACCGATGAATTCGTCAAGGCTACCGGGGCATGTAACACCCTGGTTAGAAACGAAGACGGAACCTGGTCTGGTTTCAACACCGACGTTTTCGGAATCATCATGGCGCTCCAGAAGGGCTTGCAGGAAAGGCCGAAACGAATCCTAATCTTAGGCTCCGGCGCGACCGCGACCTCGATGGTGGTAGCGGTCAAATACATGAACCCAGAGGCCGAAATCAAGATATACGCCCGGAATGCAAAAACTAGAAACGCCCTGATCAAGAAAGCAAAAAGCCTTGGTTTGAAGGCGAAACGTGCTTGGTTTTTGACCGAGGCAACTGCCTGGGCGGACCTAACCGTGTCGACGCTTCCAGCAGAGTCACTTGATGTATTTGCTGAAGCAACCGAGGCGAAATCCTCTTGGAAACCGGGTGGAGCCTTCTTTGATGTGAGTTACGCGGTGTGGCCATCGAGGTCTGCTCAACTCTGGATGAACCGCGACGAGCTGGCCATTTCCGGAATCGAGATGTTGAAATGGCAGGCAATCGCACAGCTGAGAATTTTCTTGACTCGAAACCCCAATCAAGAACTACCCAATGAGGTAGCCGTTTTCGAGGCAATGACCGCTGCCACCCAGGTCGACCACTGAGACTGTGGTTGAATAGTACCCATGTTGCGCTGGATTACCGCCGGAGAATCTCACGGCCCTGAACTTGTAGCTGTATTAGAAGGCCTTCCGGCTGGTGTTCCCATTACCACCGCAGAAATTCAAGATGCGCTGGCACGCCGACGACTCGGATACGGTCGTGGCGCAAGAATGAAATTCGAACAGGATGAAGTTTCAATCAGCGGCGGTGTTCGCCACGGCCTAAGCATGGGTGGACCCGTCGCAATTTGTATTGCGAATACCGAATGGCCCAAGTGGCAAGAGGTGATGAGCCCCGACCCCGTTGCTGCAGAAAAACTCACCGGAGCCCGTGCGGAACCACTGACCAGACCGCGACCAGGTCACGCTGACTTTACCGGCATGCAAAAGTACGGATTCACTGAATCTCGCCCGGTACTAGAACGTGCCAGCGCGAGGGAGACGGCAGCGAGAGTTGCCCTAGGCAAGGTTGCGAGCGCTTTTCTCTCAGAACTTGGCATAAAACTGATCACTCACACGGTAGCCATCGGACCAGTGCTTGCCGATGGTGAATACGCACTTCCGACTCCGGCAGACCTAACCGCAATTGACGAAGATCCAATGCGCTGCTTTAACCCCGAGCTCTCAAAGAAAATGGTTGCCGAGGTCGATGCATGCCACAGTGAGGGTGACACCTTAGGTGGGGTAGTAGAAACTTTGGCGTATGGGCTTCCACCAGGCTTAGGAAGTTACGTCCACTGGGATCGTCGTCTCGATTCGCAGTTGGCTGGGGCGCTAATGGGCATTCAAGCCATCAAAGGAGTTGAAGTCGGCGACGGTTTTGAAACAGCGAAGCGCCGAGGCTCGCAAGCGCACGATGAGATTGAGCGTGATGAAAACGGAGTCGTAAAGCGACTAACCGACCGTGCCGGCGGAATCGAGGGAGGCATGAGCAATGGGGAAATCCTCAGAGTTCGCGCAGCGATGAAGCCTATTTCCACCGTGCCCCGCGCCCTTGCGACCATCGACACCGCCACCGGCGAGGCTGCTAAAGCTCATCACCAGCGTTCTGATGTTTGCGCAGTACCGGCAGCTGGAGTAGTTGCCGAGGCAATGGTGGCTTTGGTCTTAGCAAACTCTGTGTTGGAGAAGTTTGGCGGAGATTCAATCGCTGAGACCAGGCGCAACATGCAGGCTTACCTTGATCACATCCCTGCGGTCTTGAAATCGAACGACACATCCTCGTGGGATTCCTAACCAAAAACGATGCACAAAAACATTGTTTTGGTTGGCCCCATGGGTGTGGGTAAAACCACCATCGGTAAGAAGCTTGCTCGCGCCCTCGGTAAAACTTTTGTCGATACCGATTCACTGGTGACGACCGAGCACGGCGAGATCGCAGAAATTTTTTCAAAAAAGGGCGAGCCTGCATTCCGAGATTTGGAAACAAAGGCGCTACGAAAAGCGCTCGACTCTGATTCGGTGGTTGCAACCGGTGGAGGAGTAGTGCTTTCGGCAGAGAACCAGAGCATCCTGAGACAGCACTGGGTGGTTTATTTATCGACCGACGGTAAACACATGGCTTCACGCCTAAGTCATGGAAATCGTCCGTTGCTCAAGAATGGAATCGATGACTGGCGGCGCATTTATGACGAGCGTCGACCAATTTACGAGCAGCTGGCTAATTTTGAAGTAGCAACCGGCGGCAAGTCAGTGGCTCAGTGTGTTCTCGAAATTAAGGAAATGATTGGTGCACTATGAGCAGAAAAATTAGCGTTACCGGTGAAAACCCATATGAGGTGATCATCGGGCGCGCTCTGCTCGATGAGCTTCCCGGCGTGCTTGGCGCAAAGGTTCGCAAAGTACTGGTGATTCACCCTGTTGGATTATCAACTTCAGCGGAACTGATCAAAACGAGTCTCGAGTCTTCCGGGTACGAATGCCTTTTGGCTGGTGTGCCAGATAGTGAAGATGCCAAGCGGGTAGAGGTTGCAGCATTTTGCTGGGGCATTTTGGGTAAGTCAGATTTCACGCGCACCGATGCCGTAATCGGTTTCGGAGGTGGCTCGACCACCGATCTAGCCGGTTTCGTAGCTGCCACCTGGCTTCGCGGTGTTCCGCTGGTTCAAATTCCGACCACGTTGCTCGGCATGGTCGATGCCGCCATTGGCGGAAAAACCGGAATCAACACCGCTGAAGGTAAGAATTTGGTAGGAGTTTTCCACGCACCGGTGGGCGTGCTCTGCGATCTTGATACTCTAGCCACGCTTCCGAAAAACGAAATTCTTGCCGGTTTCGGCGAAGTGGCTAAATACGGATTCATCCGCGATTTGCGCATCCTAGAAATCATTGAGGCCGATGTCGCGAAGGCTACCGACCCGACTTCCGAAGAATTCGAAGAACTCATAGCCAGATCGGTGCAGATTAAGGCAGATGTTGTCGGTAATGACTTCAAAGAAGCTGGTCTTCGGGAAATTTTGAACTACGGACACACACTCGGGCACGCAATTGAACACGCAGAACGTTACCAATGGCGTCATGGAGCAGCAATTTCAATTGGGATGGTTTTTGTTGCGGAATTGGCAAGGCTTGCAGGCCGACTCTCTGATGAAGCCGTGGCCCGACACCGCAGTGTTCTGGAAAGCCTTGGTTTGCCTACCAGCTACCGTGCCGATCGCTGGCCGCAGCTTCTGGCTACCATGCAGCGTGACAAAAAATCACGCGGTGGTAACCTCCGCTTCGTCGTACTTGACGAGCTTGGCAAGCCGAACATCATGACCGCACCAACCGAAGAAATGCTGTTCGCAGCGTTCCAAGAGATTGTTTAGACAGGTAGTCTTTTCGACATGGCAAAGCTTCTCGTTCTAAACGGCCCAAATCTTAACCGGCTAGGTTCTCGCGAACCTGACGTTTACGGAAATGCCGATTTTGCAGACCTAACTAAGGCCTGCGAGCAATCAGCTGAACAGTTGGGCTGGGAAGTTTCGGTGCGTCAAACAAACTCGGAGGCTGAACTTATCAGCTGGTTGCACGAAGCGGTTGATGAAGAGCTTCCTGTGGTACTCAACCCGGCCGCATTCACTCATTACAGCTATGCGCTCCGTGATGCGGCAACCCTAGTCACCAAGACTGGCCTGAAGCTGATTGAGGTTCATATCAGCAACCCCCACGCTCGCGAAGAATTCAGGCACAAAAGTGTGATTTCAGCGATCGCCTCGGGCGTCATTGCCGGCTTCGGTATCGATTCGTATCGTCTGGCCATCCAGCAAATCGCCACAAAATAACTATCTTCCGATAAACTTTCAAGGTTGCTCGGGCAAGATGTGCCCAGGTTAAAGGTTTTAGAAAGCAAGTGATTTCATGGCAACTTCAAACGACCTCAAAAATGGAATGGTGCTGAACATTGATGGTCAGCTGTGGGCTGTAGTCGAATTTCAGCACGTCAAGCCAGGAAAAGGCCCCGCCTTTGTACGAACCAAGCTAAAAAACGTGCTCAGCGGAAAAGTTGTCGATAAGACCTTTAACGCAGGCGTCAAGGTAGAAACCGCCAACGTTGACAAGCGAGAGATGACTTACCTCTACAACGACGGCACCGGCTACGTCTTCATGGACAAAGACACCTATGACCAGTTCACTGTTTCAGATGCAACCGTGGGCGACGCGGCTAACTTCATGCTTGAGAATCAGGAAGCACTGGTTGCTCTCCACGATGGCAACCCAATTTACGTTGAATTGCCTGCCTCAGTTGTTCTAGAAATCACCTATACCGAACCCGGTCTTCAGGGAGACCGTTCAACCGGTGGTACAAAGCCTGCGACTCTAGAGACTGGTTATCAAATTCAGGTACCTCTGTTTGTTGAGCAAAACACTCGCGTCAAGGTAGACACCCGCACCGGTGACTACCTGGGTCGCATCACCGACTAAGTGAGCGCCCGCACCAAAGCTCGCAAACGAGCAATTGACGCCATTTTTGCGGCCGACCTAAGGCCTGATTCGCCACTTGATTTACTTGATGACACCTACAAGCAGGTTCAGGATCGCCAAAATCAAACCGAGATTTTCGAATACGCAAGAACTCTCGTTTCCGGCGTAATTGAACATCAGCGTGAGATCGATGGGTTGCTGGAGACCTACTCGCAGGGATGGTCACTCGATCGGATGCCGAACTTAGATAGAGCCATTCTTAGGGTTGCAACCTGGGAGATTCGTTTCAACGACGAGGTTCCTGATGCAGTTGCAATCAGTGAGGCAGTGGCGCTGGCTAAAGAGTACTCAACTGACGATTCAAGTTCGTTCGTGAACGGCTTGCTGTCACGAATTTCAGGAACAGCAAAAGCTATCTGATCCCTCAGTTCGCCTGATAAGCTAACTTCAATCAATCCTTTAAAGGCCGCACTGAGAGGCGGAGAAGGAGGCGAGTATGCCTACGCGCACCGTACTAACGGCAGAAGACCTAAAACGTGCTCTCACTCGCATTTCTCATCAAATTCTTGAATCCAATGCCTCAAACCCAAGCCCGGCAAGCGACATCGTCTTATTGGGCATTCCGACCCGCGGCGTAACTTTGGCAAAAAGAATCGCCTCGGTTATTGCCAGCACCGAGGCCGAATTCATCCCTGACAACTCAGTGGGTCGCCTAGACATAACCATGTATCGCGATGACCTTGCCAATAAACCAACCCGCCAGGTTACGCAGACCCAAATTCCCGCACAGGGCATCACTGACAAAGTGGTGATCTTGGTCGATGACGTTCTCTACAGCGGCAGAACAATACGTGCTGCGCTCGACGCTCTAAACGACTTTGGTCGCCCTAAATCTGTAAAACTTGCCGTTCTAGTAGACCGTGGGCACCGTGAACTTCCCATTCGCGCTGACTTTGTCGGTAAAAATCTGCCAACCTCACGCGATGAGCGAATCGGAGTTCAGCTGATGGAAATAGACGGACTCGACTCGGTGGTGATTGAATCTTGAAGCATTTACTGAGTACCAAAGATCTGTCTAAAGACCAAGCAGTTGGAATTCTCGACATCGCTGAAGAAATGTCTGCGGTAAACAGTCGCGAAATCAAGAAGTTACCGACTCTCAGGGGAAAGACCGTGGTGAATCTTTTTTTTGAAGATTCAACCAGAACACGAATTAGCTTCGAACTTGCCGCAAAAAGACTCTCTGCAGATGTAATCAATTTTTCAGCCAAGGGTTCTAGTGTCTCAAAAGGTGAATCTCTCAAAGACACAGCACAAACTTTAGAAGCGATGGGCACAGAGGCTGTCGTGATCAGGCATGCAGCTTCTGGAGCTGCCCAAAAACTTGCTGAGAGTGGATGGATAACCTCGCACATTGTGAACGCTGGGGATGGCACCCACGAGCATCCCACCCAGGCACTTCTCGACGCATACACAATCCGCAAGAGGTTTCACGGTGCGGCTTCGGCCGGCAAAGACTTGAGCGGGCTAAAAGTTACGATCGTGGGAGACATTCTGCATTCACGAGTTGCCCGATCAAATCTGCATTTGCTTAACACACTAGGCGCAGAGGTTTTGTTTGTAGCGCCGCCAACATTGCTACCTGCAGCTCAAGACTGGAAAGCTAAGTTCCACTACAGCCTTGATGAATGCATAAACGACGAACAGCCAGACGTTTTGATGATGCTGCGAATTCAACTTGAGCGCATGAATGCCTCGTTCTTCCCATCTGAGCGCGAATACGCCCGCGGTTGGGGCCTGAACAGGTCAAGGTTGGAGAACTTGAAAGAAACCGCAATCGTCATGCATCCAGGCCCGATGAACCGCGGACTGGAGATTGACGCGCACTCAGCAGATTCTCCGAAATCAACTGTTCTAGAGCAGGTGTCAAACGGCGTATCAGTGCGAATGGCTGTGCTCTACTCTCTGCTATCTAACGAAGGACTGATCAATGACTGACCTGGTAATCAAGAACGTCACCATGGTTGATGGAAAAGTAACCGATATAGCAATTTCAAACGGTGTCATTTCTGCGATCGGCAGCGGCTTGTCCGGAACAGAAACACTGGACGCGAGTTCCCTGATTGCACTGCCAGGATTTGTCGATTTACACACTCATTTGCGCGAGCCAGGTTATGAGCAAAGTGAAACTGTGCTCACCGGAACTCAGTCGGCGGCTTTAGGTGGCTACACCGCTGTGCATGCGATGGCCAATACTTCACCGGTTGCAGATACTGCTGGTGTTGTCGAACAAATTAAGACTCTCGGTGATGAAGCAGGCTACTGCGAAGTATTTCCAATCGGTGCAGTTACGGTCGGCTTACAGGGCGAGAAAATGACCGAACTAGGTGCGATGGCCAAATCTAAAGCTAACGTTCGCGTGTTTTCAGACGACGGAAACTGTGTGCACGACTCAGTAATCATGAGAAGGGCGCTGGAGTACGTAAAGGCGTTTGACGGAGTCATCGCGCAGCATGCCCAGGAACCTAGGTTGACTGCTGGAGCTCAGATGAACGAGGGAATCGTATCGGCCGAGCTCGGATTAACCGGCTGGCCTGCGGTCGCTGAAGAGTCAATTATTGCCCGTGATGTCCTGTTGGCTGAGCATGTAGGGTCGAGGGTTCACATTTGCCATCTATCGACCAGAGGCTCAGTCGAATTGATTAGATGGGCTAAGCAGCGCGGAATTAATGTCACTGCCGAGGTCACTCCGCATCACCTTCTGCTCACTGACGAACTGGTGAGAAGTTATGACGCCAAGTACAAGGTAAACCCACCGCTTCGCACTGCTGACGACGTTGCAGCTCTTCGAGAGGCTTTGGTTGACGGGACAATCGACATCATTGCCACCGACCACGCCCCGCACCCAATCGAAGCAAAAGATTGTGAGTGGGCTGCGGCCGCAAACGGAATGGTTGGGTTAGAGGCCGCTGCTTCGATTGCCTATCAGGTGTTGGTCGAGTCGGGTCAGTCAAATTATGAACGTATGTCAGCAGTGATGTCAGAAAATCCGGCAAAAATTGCTCGTGATCAGAACCAAGGGCAGCCGATCGCTGTCGGCAGCGTTGCCAATATTGCCCTTTTTGACCCTCGGGCAAAGCGCACAATGAGCGAGGTCACAGCCTCTAAATCAACCAATAATCCGTATGCCGGAATGGAATTGCACGGTGCTGTCAAACACACGATTTTTAGGGGAAAATTCACCGTTCGTGACTACAAACTTCAAGAGGCAAACGCATGAGCTGGGAAGTATCGCTAATCACGCTTGCTCTGTTCGTAATCGCCCTGAGCCTATTTGGCGCTTGGCGTGGTTGGTCATCGCGCACTAGAGCGCAGCAGCAAGAAATACCCGCAATTCCGCAGGCACTTGAGCAGTTTGGCAACATAGTCTCTGAAGTTCGTTGCCTGTATGTTGCCACCACTAAGAGCAGCAACCATCTCGACCGAATTACGGCTCATGGGCTTGCCTTCAGAGGAAATGCTGAACTTCGAATATTTGACAATGGACTGCTCATTACTCGTGACGGGGAAAGACCGATTGCGATTCCAAGCGACAAAATTTTGGATGTGAAGCGTTCTACAGCCGTCATCGATAAGGGTGTCGAGACCGACGGGCTGCTAACCATTGACTTTGAATCTGAGCTAAGTGTTCATCTGCGTGTAAAAAATCAAGATCAGGTTTTGTCGACAGTTTCGGCAATTGAGCTACTAAAGAAGAATAGAGAGCAATTCAGTGAATAAAGCACTTCTCGTGTTGGAAGACGGACGTGTCTTCACCGGAAAGCCATACGGAAAGATTGGCAAAACCCTCGGGGAAGCCGTCTTTGCCACCGGCATGACCGGCTACCAAGAAACCATCACAGATCCCTCCTACGCTGGGCAAATCGTTGTCCAAACTGCACCACACATTGGTAATACCGGCGTGAACAGCCGCGATGAAGAGTCTTCAAAGGTGTGGGTTGCTGGTTACGTGGTTCGCGACGCATCACGTATGGTTTCGAACTTTAGAGCAGAAAACGACTTACAGAGTGAGCTCGAAAAATACGAGGTGGTTGGAATTCGCGGTGTCGATACCCGTGCTCTGACCAGGCACCTACGTTCCGCCGGATCAATGCGGGCAGGTATTTTCTCCGGATCAGACGCAGAGCGAGAACTACCAGATCTAATTGCCGAGGTAAATTCCTCGGTGAAAATGAAGGGGCTTTCACTCAGCAACGTGGTTAGCACCGCAGAAACTTACCTGAGCGCCGCCACTGCCGAAAAAGTTGGGCGAGTGGCAATTCTTGACCTCGGAATCAAAAAGGCAACCATCGAGCACATGAATTCTCGAGGGTTAGAGACGATAATCTTGCCAGCCCAGTCGACGGCTGAGGAAATTCTCGCTGTTGCGCCAGATGCGGTTTTCTATTCAAACGGCCCCGGAGATCCTGAGGCAGCTGCAGGACAGGTAGCCGCACTGCGCGAAATCTTGGATCGAAAAATTCCGTTTTTCGGTATTTGTTTCGGTAATCAACTCTTAGGTCGAGCTCTTGGGTTTGAAACATACAAATTGCAGTTTGGTCACCGAGGAATCAACCAGCCGGTGCTAGATAGAAATACCGGAAAAGTTGAAGTTACCGCCCACAACCACGGTTTTGCAGTGAAAGTAGAGGGTGGCCCGGAGGTAGATTCACCGAACGGATACGGCCGAGTGCTGGTAAGCCACATCTCACTGAACGACGACTGCGTTGAGGGTTTGCAGTGCCAAGACATTCCAGCGTTCTCGGTGCAGTATCACCCCGAAGCTGCCGCCGGCCCTCACGACAGCAGCTATTTATTCGACCGTCTTGTAGACATGATTAAGACCCAAAAGGTAGGCAAATAATGCCAAAGCGCAGCGACATCAATTCCGTTCTGGTCATCGGCTCGGGCCCGATTGTGATCGGCCAAGCCTGCGAGTTTGACTATTCGGGTACACAGGCCTGCCGCGTTCTTCGAGAAGAAGGCGTAAGGGTCATTCTGGTAAATTCAAACCCAGCTACCATCATGACCGACCCAGATTTTGCCGATGCAACCTACGTCGAGCCGATCACACCAGAGGTCATCGAGACCATCATCGCGAAGGAAAAGCCGGATGCAATTTTGCCCACCCTTGGTGGCCAAACCGCGCTAAACGCTGCGATGGCATTGCATGAGCGAGGCATTCTCGAAAAGTACGATGTCGAACTCATTGGTGCCAAGGTTGATGCCATCAAGAAGGGCGAGGATCGCCAGATCTTCAAAGAGTTAGTTATCGAAGCCGGTGCAAC
Organism: uncultured Rhodoluna sp.; assembly: GCA_964530255.1. Classification (GTDB taxonomy): domain Bacteria; phylum Actinomycetota; class Actinomycetes; order Actinomycetales; family Microbacteriaceae; genus Rhodoluna. The sequence continues at coordinate 27,838 of CAZGZW010000010.1, read as the reverse complement.
TGTTGCCAAATCAGTGATCTGTTCAACCATGGATGAAGCGCTCGACGCGGTTATCGAATTGAACTATCCGGTTATGGTTCAGCCCTCTTTTACCATGGGCGGTCTTGGCTCGGGGTTTGCCTACGATGAATCCGACCTGCGTCGCATTGTTGGTTTCGGTTTGCAATCTTCGCCGGTTGGGCAGGTTCTACTCTCTGAATCAATTTTGGGTTGGAAAGAGTACGAGCTTGAGGTCATGCGCGACCGCAATGACAACTGCGTGGTCGTTTGTTCAATTGAAAACGTCGACCCGGTTGGTGTTCACACCGGTGATTCAATCACCGTGGCACCCGCTCTTACCCTCACCGATCGTGAGTACCAAAACCTTCGAGACATCTCCTTCGACATCATTCGCGCAGTGGGAGTTGACACCGGAGGCTGCAACATTCAATTTGCGGTGAACCCTGAAAATGGCCGTGTGGTCGTAATCGAGATGAACCCCAGAGTTTCTCGATCTTCAGCTCTAGCGTCAAAAGCCACCGGTTTTCCAATTGCCAAATTGGCCGCGAAGCTTGCACTCGGCTACACGCTCGATGAGATTCCAAACGACATCACCAAAGTCACACCCGCTAGCTTCGAGCCAACCCTTGACTACATCGTGGTTAAGGTTCCAAGGTTTGCCTTTGAGAAATTCCCGGCTGCAAACAGCACGCTAACCACCACCATGAAGAGTGTTGGTGAGGCCATGGCGATTGGCCGGAACTACACCCAGGCACTTCAAAAAGCACTTCGCTCTCTTGAGCGCAGGGGCTCGTCTTTCCACTGGGATGGTCCGCTAGGCGACAAGCAGCAGCTACTCGAGGCCATCAAGACGCCTACTGATGGCCGCATTGTTCTGGTTCAACAAGCGCTTCGAGCAGGTGCAACAGCTGAAGAGGTATTCGAGGCTACCAAGATTGATCCTTGGTTTATTGACCAGATGCTGATCATTAACGAGGTTGCAGATGAAATTGTCTCGGCCCAAGAGCTCACTGTCGAACTGATCGAGCAGGCCAAAGAGCATGGATTCAGCGACATTCAAATTGCATCACTTCGCGGATTAAGCGAATCTGAGGTTCGCACCTTTAGACACAGCAACAACCTGCGTCCCGTTTACAAAACTGTTGACACCTGTGCCGGTGAGTTCCCAGCGCTAACTCCATATCACTACAGCACCTACGAGCAAGAAACCGAAGTGGCACCGTCGAGTAAGCGGAAGGTGGTCATTCTCGGTTCGGGCCCAAACCGCATCGGTCAGGGTGTTGAGTTCGACTACAGCTGTGTTCACGCTTCTTTTGCTCTGGCCGACGCCGGTTACGAAACTGTGATGATCAACTGCAACCCAGAAACGGTCTCAACCGACTACGACACTTCTGACCGACTGTATTTTGAACCGCTCACTCTAGAAGATGTTCTCGAGGTTATTCACGCTGAACAGCAGAGCGGTGAGGTCGTCGGTGTTGTAGTTCAACTCGGCGGACAGACCGCTCTCGGTCTAGCCAAGGGGATTGAAGCCGCCGGAATCCCGATTCTCGGCACCACCCCTGAGGCCATCGACCTTGCTGAAGAACGCGGGTTATTCAGCAAAATACTTGACGAGGGTGATCTACTTGCCCCGGCAAATGGAACCGCTATCACTCTTGCCGAAGCAGAAGAAGTTGCTAACCGAATTGGTTATCCGGTTTTGGTAAGACCCTCCTATGTTTTAGGTGGTCGCGGAATGGAAATCGTCTACGATCTGCACTCACTGCGCGATTATTTTGATCGAATAGCGGACCAAGGAATCGTTGGGCCATCTCATCCGCTTTTGGTTGACCGATTCCTCGATGATGCGATCGAGATTGACATCGATGCACTTTACGACGGTGAAACCCTATTTGTCGGAGGTGTCATGGAGCACATTGAGGAGGCAGGAATTCACTCGGGTGACTCTAGCTGTACGCTGCCACCGGTAACCATGAGCCAGGGTCAGATTGATCGAGTGCGCGAGGCAACACTCAAAATCGCACAGGGGATAGGTGTTCGTGGCCTGCTAAATGTGCAGTTTGCCCTAGCCGCAGACGTTCTTTATGTTCTGGAGGCGAACCCTCGAGCTTCTCGCACGGTGCCGTTTGTGTCTAAAGCCCTTGGAATCACGCTGGCAAAAGCTGCATCTCTAGTAATGGTCGGCAAGAGCATCAAAGAGCTGATTGCCAACGGTGACCTTCCTGAGCGCGATGGAACTTACATTCCTGCCGGTTCGCCGATTGCGGTCAAAGAGGCAGTGCTTCCGTTCAAGCGTTTTGCAACCAAGGATGGTCGATTCGTTGACTCGCTTCTTGGCCCTGAAATGCGTTCTACCGGCGAGGTCATGGGTATGGATGTGGACTTCCCGAAGGCATTTGCGAAATCTCAGGCAGCAGCTGGAAGTGCGCTGCCGGTTGGCGGAACTGTTTTTGTATCGGTGGCAGATCGCGATAAACCTCAGGTGGTGCTGCCGGTTCGACGTCTGCAGCAACTTGGCTATCGAGTACTAGCGACCTCTGGTACGGCAGATATTCTTGCTCGACACGGTATCGAAGTTGCTAAGGTTCGCAAGCACACCGACGAAGCTGGGGGAGAAGGCCCTTCAATAGTTGATCTAATTACTGCGGGCGAAGTGGATGTCGTGGTGAACACCCCTTCAGGTTCTTCGGCCAGAAAAGATGGCTATGAAATTCGTGCGGCTACAACTGCCGCCGACAAAGCAATTTTCACCACCATCGCCCAGTTGAGTGCCGCCATCGGGTCGTTCGAAACAGTAATTGCTGGGCCATTTGCGGTGAAGAGCCTGCAGCAGCACGCAATTGATCGGCAGGTTGCCCTTGCCAATTAGTTTCGGCGAAAAACTTGCCAAAACCTTTGGCGAGTTTGGTCAACTCTGTGTCGGCATTGACCCACACGAGGCGCTTCTCGAAGATTGGGGCCTTAGTCAAAGCCCTGAATCCCTTCGCGAGTTTTCGCTGCGGGTGATTGATGCCTGTCAGGGCCAGGTTGGCATTATCAAGCCACAGGTTTCATTTTTTGAGCGCTTTGGTTCAGCCGGTTTTGCTGTTCTAGAAGAGGTCGCTTCAAAATCACAGGATGCTGGTCTGACTGTAATTATGGACGCCAAACGCGGCGACATTGGAACCACTATGGCGGCCTACTTTGAAGCTTGGCTTGGCAAAACCGCACCGTTTGTTTGTGATGCTCTAACGGTCAACCCTTTCCTTGGCTTTGACTCGTTAGCCGATTCATTCTCCGGGGCACTAGAGCGTGGCAAGGGGCTTATTGCATTGGTTGCAACCTCAAACCCTGAGGGCGAAGCACTGCAAAAAGCAACCCGTGAGTCCGAAACAGTTTCGGCTCAAATCTGGCGACGCCTAGCCGAGGTAAATTCGGTCACGGCCGCTCCAAATGCGCGTTTCGGCTCATTCGGAGGCGTAGTTGGCGCAACTCTAGACCTTAGAGGTTTTGGCCTACAAAATTTACTTGACGGTCAGGTAGTGGCTGCAACCCCAATTCTGGCTCCGGGTTTTGGCGCTCAAGGTGCTCAACTGAGCGATGTGAAGCGCTTATTCTCAGTGGCAACCGAACAGGTGATTTGCTCGGTGTCACGCTCGGTTCTTTCAGCTGGACCAAACGGTTTGGTCGGTTCGATTGCAGCAGCTAAACGTGAATTGGAACTTGGAATTAATGGCTAATTCACTGACCGTAATCGCCGGCCCTACCGCTGTTGGTAAAGGCACTGTTGTGCGTTACATCCTTGAGCACTTTCATGATGTGCATTTGTCAATCTCAGCGACAACTAGAGATCCGCGCCCCGGAGAACAACACGGCAGAGAATACTTTTTTGTTAGCCGGAAAGAGTTCGATCGAATGATTTCGGATGGTGAATTACTCGAATGGGCGACCGTGCACGGTAAGCACAGCTACGGTACCCCGCGCAAACAAATTGAGTCTGCTCTAGCTGCGGGTAAGCAGGTAATTCTAGAAATTGATTTGCAGGGCGCAAAACAGGTGAAAAAAATGATGCCTGAGGCCAATTTGGTTTTTATTGCACCACCATCCTGGGACGAATTAATCAACCGCCTCAAAGGTCGCGGCACCGAATCAGAAGCTGAAATGACAGTTCGGCTTGAAACCGCTAAGGCCGAGTTAGCCCAGCAAGACTTTTTCGACCACGTCGTTATTAATGACGAGGTGGCCACATGCGCCCAGAACATCGTAGAATTGATGCAGTAAGCGCATCGCGCAAGTTTTCAAACAATCGGAAAGTCTTATGTCAGAAAAACTAGAAGGCATTGTTTCGCCAGCTATCGACAACCTACTCAGCAAGGTTTCTTCAAAATACGAGTTGGTAATTTTCGCCTCAAAGCGCGCTCGTCAAATCAACGATTACTACTCGGCACTGCACGAGGGAAGCCTGTTCAACAACGTGGGCCCGCTGGTAGATGCAACCGTCGATGAAAAACCGCTAACCATTGCGCTTCACGAAATCGACCAGAACAAGCTTCAGAAGACTGTAATCGAGAGCTAATCAATGCGCGTTTTGCTCGGTATAACCGGGGGAATAGCAGCTTATAAAGCGACATCAATCATCCGTCTGCTAACCGAGGCGGGGCATGATGTGCAGGTTATTCCAACTCAAAACGCCCTAAGGTTCATCGGCACGGCCACTCTAGAGGCGCTTTCACACAATGCTGTAGACCCCGATTTATTCACCGACGTTGACTCGGTAAAGCACGTTGCTCTCGGTAAAAACGCTGATCTGGTAATCGTTGCACCTGCCACTGCGGCCTTTTTAGCCCGCTTGGCTTCTGGTTTGGCAGACGATTTACTTATGAACACGCTGTTGGTTGCTAAGGCTCCGATTCTCATAGCACCAGCCATGCACACCGAAATGTGGCAAAATGCGTCAACTAAATCAAACGTCGAGACCCTTCGGCAACGCGGTTTTCATGTGCTCGAGCCTGCTTCGGGCCGCCTAACGGGGGAAGACAGCGGCGTCGGAAGACTGGTTGAACCCGAAGAAATAGTCTCCAGTGCCTTAGCGTTGGTCTCTCCACAAGATTTATCTGGTCAAAGCCTGTTGATTACCGCCGGAGGAACTTTAGAATCCATTGATCCGGTTCGTTTTATCGGAAACCGCAGCTCTGGTAAACAGGGTTTGGCAATTGCGCAAGCGGCCAAGTCGCGAGGTGCACGGGTAACCCTTATCGCCGCAAACATTACGGTTCCAAATGATCTTGTCGATGAAGTTATCTCGGTCGAATCGGCAGCAGAAATGCAGACCGAAGTGTTGACTCGGCTGGCACAGCATTCAGTGCTGGTCATGGCCGCAGCAGTTGCTGACTACCGGGTAGCAAACACCAGTGAGCACAAAATAAAACGAGCCGAAGTCGGTTCTGAAATCACTCTGAATCTGATTGCGAACCCAGACATTTTGGTTTCTGCCACCGAGAAAATTGTTGAAGAACAGCTTGCCTGCAAAAGCGTTGGCTTTGCTGCGGAAACCGCAAACAACGACGATCATCTAATTCGCATCGCCCAACAGAAACTGGTTCGCAAAAACTGTGACTTCCTGGTGGCCAATAATGTCAGCGGAGGAGCTGTTTTCGGGGCCGATGAGAATCGAGTTGTAATTCTCACCAAGAGCGGTCGAGCGATCGCCCGAGAAGGGTCGAAGCTTGCCGTAGCAAACGGACTTCTCGACCTGATTGCAAGCGAAGTAGGGTAATCTATAACCTCCGCCAGATACTCGTTTGGGGCTACAAACAAGGGAAAACCATGGCCAATTTGCGTCTATTCACTTCAGAATCTGTTACTGAAGGCCATCCAGACAAGATCTGCGATCAGATAAGTGACACCATCCTCGATGCAATGCTCGAGCAAGATCTAAACTCCCGAGTCGCGGTCGAAACTATGGTCACCACCGGTTTAGTTCATCTTGCCGGTGAGGTCACAACCGAAGGCTATGTTGAAATACCTCAGCTGGTTCGAAAGAAAGTTTTGGCCATCGGATACAACTCGTCTGAGATTGGCTTCGATGGTGCCAGTTGCGGAGTTTCCATCTCCATCGGTCAGCAATCTCCAGACATTGCTCAGGGCGTAGACGTTGGTCTTGAAGCTCGCCTCGATGCATCCAATGACCGATTTGATGCACAAGGTGCCGGAGATCAGGGAATCATGTTTGGCTACGCCACCAATGAGACCAGCAACTACATGCCGATCGCAATCGACACGTCACACAAACTTGCTCAAAGACTCTCAGAGGTCAGAAAATCGGGTCAGTTAGCCTTTTTGCGGCCAGACGGCAAGACCCAGGTAACGGTCGGTTTTGAGGGGAATGTGCCCAAGACCATTGACACCGTGGTTCTATCCACCCAGCACAATCCAGGGGTTAGCCATGCTGAACTGGCCGAAAAAGTTCGCCAGGCTGTCATTGATCCGGTGATCTCGGAAACCGGCCTCGATTTGAGCAAAACAAAGTTTCTAATTAATCCCACCGGAAAATTTGAGATCGGCGGACCGATGGGTGACGCTGGGCTAACCGGAAGAAAAATCATCGTTGACACCTACGGTGGCGCCGCCCGCCACGGTGGTGGTGCTTTCTCAGGAAAAGACCCGAGCAAAGTGGATCGGTCAGCAGCTTATGCGATGCGTTGGGTTGCTAAAAATGTTGTTGCTGCTGAGCTGGCCGACCGTGCTGAGGTTCAAGTTGCCTACGCAATTGGTGTAGCGCGCCCGGTGGGTTTGTACGTCGAAACATTTGGAACTGAAAAAGTTGCAACAGAAAAAATTGTCGCAGCCATAAATAAGTCATTTGACCTTCGTCCGAGGGCAATCATTGAAGCACTAGATCTGCTTCGTCCGATTTACAGTCAAACTGCAGCTTACGGACACTTTGGCCGAGAACTTCCAGATTTCACCTGGGAGCGCTGCGACCGAGTAGCTGCGCTCCAGGCCGCTTTGTAAGAAGGTGTTTGCCCAAGTTGTCATCGACAGCCCGATTTTGCAACTCGATCGGGTCTTTGACTACGAGCTGAGCAGAGAACTTGAAGACGCACCACTTGGCATCAGAGTTAGAGTTCCATTTGGCAAACCCGGTCAGTTTCAAGATGGTTACCTGATTGGAAAATCAGAAACATCAGATTTTTCCGGCCAACACGCAAAGCTCAACGAGGTCATTTCACTAGCACCCGTTCTTTCAGCTGAGATTTATCAACTTTGTCGACTTATTGCTGATCGCCAAGTTGTGGCCATCGGCGACGTACTGAGACGAGCGATTCCCAATCGCTCGGTGCAGGTTGAAAAAAAGTGGCTTGAACAAAATAAAAGTTTGCCTACGTTTGAGAACTATCAACTTGCCAAAATTCAGGATGGAGAGCGAACTACCTCGCTAACCTCTCCAATCTCACCCGGAACTACCTGGCTGCAACAGCTACTCGACCATGCAAAATCACAACTTGAATCAGGTAGTTCGATAATTGCGGTGCTGCCGGACTTTAGAGATCTAAATTTGCTTGAGCAAGCGTTAGGCCAACAAGACTGGGTGAAGCCGTTTCGCACGCATCGAATTGGAGATGAGACCAAACCATCTGCCAACTATCGCAACTTTCTCGAACTGTTCTCTACCGAACCAACTCTAGTTTTTGGATCTCGTTCCGCTGTTTATTCGCCGGTTTACAGCTTGGGAGAAATTTTCATCGTAGACGAGTCAAACCCGAGTCAGCGAGAGCAGGCCAGCCCCTACATAAGTTCCCGAGACGCCGCACTGCTGAGGCAACAGGTTAGCGGCGCTCGCGTACATCTGGCTTCAACGACCAGAAGTACCGATGTCCAAAGGTTTATCAACCTGGGATACTTCAAAGAAGAAGTCGTACCGGTAAAAATCCCCAAAATTTCGGTTACTGAATCCGAATCAAGAATTGACTCTCACACCTGGCAGCTTGCCAGAAAAGCGCTTTCTTCAGGTCCGGTTCTAATTCAGGTCTCGACCCGCGGTACCTCCCAAGTAAGTTTTTGCTCGAATTGTTCAGCAAGGGCTTTGTGCGAGCGCTGCAATGGCCCACTCTGGGTCAATGAAAACGGCCATCAGCAGTGTCGGTGGTGTGCAGCCTTGAACCTGGCCACAAAATGTCAAGAGTGCCGTGGCAACAAGTTCAAGCAGATTGGATCGGGCACTACTAGAACGTTGGCACAGTTCGGTCAACTCTTCCCCGGGGTGAAGTTGGTTGAGTCTACCCACGATCGTCCTGTCTCCTCGGTACCCCAAGTCAGCTCAATCGTGGTGGCTACGCCGGGTGCCATACCTCATGCACCAAACGGATACGCTGCAGTGATAATCCTTGATGCCCCGAATCTAATCAACCGCGATTGGCTGCGCAGTCTTGAAATTGGAAACGATCTAATAGCAGAGTCAATTTCAAATTTGAACACGGATGGGTCAGCCATTATTGTCGGCCTCAACGGGACCTACGCTCGTTTTCTGAGCGGATGGGATCAGGCAGGCATCGCTTCTTGGCAACTTAGCGAGCGCGCGGAACTTAGGTTTCCGCCGGTAGTCAGAATCTGCTCACTTGAAGCAGAAGCCCCAATCCTGCAGCAGCTCTTAGCCGGTGTGAAATTAGCCCATCCAGAAATCGAGGCACTCGGCCCCGTGTCTCGAAGGGTCAGAGACCAGCTTCAGGAGCGTGTTGTTTTGCGATTTAGTTATCGTGAGGGTTCAGCGCTTGCGAAAACATTGCGCGCGGAAAGCGTCAAGTTATCTGCCGGTAGCCGGCAGAATAGTCGTGGTAGAAGCGTGCGAGCTATTCGCATCGCCATGGACGACGCGGAAGTACTTTAGTTTGAAATTTCTCTACGCCGGGACACCTGAAAGTTCGGCAACAACACTTCGAGAGTTAGTTGCAGCAGGCTACGAGTTTGACAGCGTCTTGACCCGAGAAGACGCACCTCTAGGACGCAAGCGCGTGTTGACCCCGTCAGCGGTTGCACTTGCGGCGGCTGAACTCGGAATTAACACGATCAAAGCCAACAGGTTGACCGATGAAGTGCGCAAGCAACTAGCAGGCCGAAAACTAGATGCAGCCCTGGTGGTTGCCTACGGAGTACTGTTCAAACAAGAAGACCTAGACCTGTTGCCCTCGGGCTGGTGGAACCTGCACTTTAGCCTGTTGCCCAAACATCGAGGCGCTGCACCTGTTCAACACGCCCTTTTGGCTGGAGAATCTGAAACCGGGCTTACCCTCTTCAAAATTGATACCGGATTAGACACCGGAGCTATTTTGGCTAAGTTGCCACTGAAATTTGAGCTAGGTGAAACAGCAGGCGAAGCGTTGCATCGCTTTTCAGTTATAGGCGCAACGCTGCTGGCCGAGAACATTCCTAAAATCGCGTCAGGAATCTTGAAACTTGAAAAGCAAAATGACGCCGAGGCCACTTTTGCACCAAAAATAAACAGGTCCCAAACGCGAGTCAATTGGCACCTAGATTCGGAACAGATTGAGCGGCAGGTTAGGGCATACAATCCAGAGCCTTTTGCTTACAGCAGTTATGACGGAACTAGCCTTCAAGTTATTTCGGCCCGTTCAGTGCAGCTTGGTTGGCAACCAGACAGCGGTGAAATCGGCTTGGTCAAAACTGTTGGCGGGAGAGTATTAGTGGGTTGCGGTAACCAAACATCGATAGAGTTGCTGACCGTAAAGCCAGCAGGGAAGTTGTCAATGCCCGCACAAGACTGGCTTCGTGGTTTAAAAGCTGAGGTGCACTTTGAGGCCTAGACCCACGGCGCGATCAGTTGCCCTAGATTTGCTTGAAGCAGTCGAATTTGATGACGCTTACGCCAATTTGGTGCTACCAAAGCTGCTACAGAAGGCAGAGCTCCCAACCAGAGATGCGGCCCTTGCGCAAGAACTGGCGTTCGGCACCCTTCGTTGGCAGCTGTTTTATGATCGCGTGATCGAAGAATGCGCTCGACGTTATTCGGATGAAATTGATCTTGAGGTTCTGCTGATTCTTCGGCTTGGAGTCCACCAGCTTTTGGCAACTCGCATTCCGCCGCACGCTGCACTCAGCGAAACGGTCGAATTAGCCAAGACACGACTTAAGCCCTCTGCAATCGGCTTTATTAATGGTGTGCTGCGACGCAGCTCTGAGCGCGACCGAGTTGAGTGGCTCGAAATTGTCTTGCGAGGTATCAGTGACCGCCATGAGCGCCTTGCTATCCAGTATTCGCATCCAATTTGGGTGGTGGCTGCATTGGAGCAGGCATTGGCACTCGACAACGCACAGCATGAACTTGAAGACCTTTTGGGCGCAGACAATGTACCGGCGAAGGTTTCGATGGTTGCTCTTCCTGGTTTCGCCCCTGATACCTCAGAGCTACAGCCGGGGTTGCATTCACCACTGGCTTTTTCTCTCGATGCCGGTGACCCGGGGCGATTCGAGAGTGTTCGACTGGGGCAAATACGCGTTCAAGATGAGGGATCACAGTTGGCAGCGCTAGCTCTAACCAGCGCTGAGCCAGTATCCGAAAATGAGCAGTGGCTAGATATGTGTGCCGGACCAGGAGGAAAAGCGGCTCTGCTAGCTGCGGTTGCGGTGCAGTCGGGAGTAAGCCTTACCTGCAATGAAGTATCTGAGCATAGAACCAAGCTAGTTAGGCAGGCACTTAGGCCAATCCGAGGAAATATTTCAGTAAAAACGGGGGATGGTCGCAAAATTGGCGCGGCCGAACCAGAAAAATACGATCGAATCATGCTAGATGCTCCCTGCACGGGTCTTGGTGCCTTGAGGCGACGCCCAGAAGCTCGTTGGCGTAAGTCTGTGAGTGACCTGGGGGATCTAACTCGGTTGCAAACCGAACTTATCGATTCAGCTTGGAAAGCTTTGAAACCAGGCGGAATTTTGGCCTACGTCACCTGTTCACCTCATCCGGCCGAGACTGTAGGTCAGATCAATAGTTTGCTGAAGCAGCAGCCAAAAGCAGAGCTGCTATCAACACCCGAAGTGTTGGCAAAATTCGCTAAAAACTTGGTCCTGAAACAAGATCGTAAAACCGCGCAGCTCTGGCCTCATCGAGATCTTACCGACGCCATGTTTATTTCGCTAATTAGAAAACCACTCGACTAAGATTCGACTATGGTGACAGCGTGATTAGAATCAATCCGAGCATCTTGTCTGCTGACTTTGTTAATTTTGAAACAGAGTTCAACAGCATCGCCGAAGCCGATTTCATCCATGTTGACGTAATGGATAACCACTTTGTGCCAAACCTGACTTTCGGGCTTCCGATGGTGCAGCGAATGAACGAGATCACCCCTAAACCGCTCGACGTTCATCTCATGATTACTGATGCTGACCGTTGGGCTCCAGGCTATGCGGAGGCAGGAGCCGCATCGGTAACTTTCCATCTAGAGGCCGCAGCTGAGCCATTTAAATTAGCCAAAAGACTTCGCGAAATCGGTGCCCGTTGCGGTATTGCGGTCAAACCAAGTACTCCCATCGACTCGCTGCTGGAGCATTTGAGCGAGTTCGACCAGTTGCTGATCATGACTGTCGAACCTGGCTTTGGTGGCCAGCAGCTGATTGAAAGCACCCTGGATAAAGTGGCTCAAGCTCGGTCAAGAATTTCATCCGAGAGCGCCGATGTCTGGCTGCAGGTAGATGGCGGAGTAAACGAACATAACATCGAACGCATTGCTGCAAGGGGAGCAGACACATTCGTTGCCGGAAGTGCGGTGTTCGCCAACCCAAATCGAAGCACACAAATTGCTGCTTTGCGAAGCGCAGCCGAAAAAGGGCATCGCCACCACTAACGGCTGCGTTGCCTGTTTTTACAGGTAACCTTGAACTATGACAACCTTCAACGAGCTTTTTGCTGCCATTTCCGAACGAGCCGAACAACGTCCGGCCGGTTCAGAGACCACAAAATGGCTGGAGCTTGGGGTTCATTCGATTGGCAAGAAAATTGTCGAAGAGGCTGCAGAGGTTTGGATGGCGGCCGAATATGAAGGTAACGATCGATTGGCCGAAGAAATGTCGCAGTTGATCTATCACCTGATGGTCATGATGGCGGCCAAAGGTCTAACCCTGGCCGACCTTGAAAAGAATTTTTAGAGAGAAATATGCTTAGAGTAGCCGTGCCCAATAAGGGCATTTTGTCTGACACCGCCATCGTTATGCTAAAAGAAGCGGGTTATACCGTAAGACGCGACCCTAAAGATTTGCATGTGGTCGACACTCAAAACAACGTTGAATTTTTCTATCTGCGACCCAGAGACATTGCCACATACGTTGGCTCTGGTTCACTCGATGCCGGATTCACCGGCCTTGACCTTCTAAAAGACAGCCGCAGCCAAGCGCTATCGGTTGCAGATCTTGGTTTTGGGGGCTCAACCTTTAGGTTCGCCGGGCCGGTCGGGAAATTTTCAAATATCAGTGAGCTTGCAGGCAAACGGGTAGCAACTGCCTACCCTCACCTGGTTGAAGATTTTCTGGCAGAACAAAACATCAGCGCGAAACTGGTTCAACTTGATGGTGCAGTAGAAGTCGCAGTGCGCCTAGGTGTGGCAGACGCCGTGGCAGACGTTGTCTCTACCGGAAACACCCTGCGTCAGGCAGGACTTGAGATTTTCGGCCCGGTAATTCTGCAGAGCTCAGCACAGCTGATCATTTCGCCGAATACGAAAACCGAGCACGAGCAGTTGCTGCGCAGAATGCAGGGTGTTTTGGTTGCCCGCGAATATGTCATCTTCGATTACGACTGCCCTACCGAACTGGTTGAAGCAGCCTCGAAGATCACCCCCGGTATCGAGTCGCCTACAGTATCGCCGCTTCGCGATGAAGACTGGGTTGCGGTTAGAGCTCTGGTTAGAACCGACGAAACGAACCAAAAAATGGATGAGCTCTACGCCTTGGGCGCTCGAGCGATCTTGGTCAGTGCCATTCACGCAGCGAGAATCTAGTGTCGCTTGCGGTTCGAGTTATCCCTTGCCTCGACGTGGCAGAAGGGAGAGTTGTTAAAGGCGTCAATTTTCTGAACCTCAGAGACGCTGGTGATCCGATTGAACTTGCCCAGAGGTACTACGAGAACGGCGCCGATGAGCTAACTTTTCTTGATGTCAAAGCAACTGTAGACAACCGATCCACCATGTATTCGCTGGTTACCGCCTGCGCCGAACAGCTTTTCATTCCGCTTACGGTGGGCGGTGGAATTCGCGAGGTTGAAGACGTTGCCAAGCTGCTGGCCGCCGGGGCTGACAAGGTCTCAGTTGGCTCTGCCGGTGTTGCACGTGAGTCTCTCCTGTCTGAAATTTCCGAAAGATTTGGTAACCAGGTTTTGGTTATTTCACTTGACCTAAAGCGCAGCGACCGCACACCCTCCGGATACGTGGTTACTACGCACGGTGGCAGAAACGAAACTGATCTCGATGCCTTTGAGTGGATCCAGCGCACGATTGAACTAGGTGCCGGCGAGCTATTGATTAACTCAATCGACGCCGACGGTACCAGAGCCGGTTTTGACCTAGAAATGATCTCCGCGATTCGGCAGATTTCCACGGTCCCGCTGATTGCTTCGGGAGGCGCGGGTAAGGCAAGCGACTTCCCGAAGGCAGCAAATGCCGGTGCTGATGCACTGTTGGCCGCGTCAATTTTCCATGAGGGAAGTGTGTCTATCGCCGAAGTGAAGGCAGAATTAAAATCCGCCGGAATCGAGACGAGATAACCATGGCATTTGATGAATCTATGATTGCTCAGCTCAAGTTTGATGCGTCTGGCTTGATTCCCGCGATAGTTCAGAGCGAAGACACCAAACGGGTGCTAATGATGGCCTGGATGAGCACCGAGTCCTTGCGGCTTTCAGTTGAGCGCGGCGAGACCGTATTTTTTAGTCGATCGAGAAACGAACTTTGGCACAAGGGTGCGACGAGTGGAAACACTCAGCGCATCGTCGCCATCGAAGCTGATTGCGACGGCGACACACTTTTGATCCGGGTTCATGAAAATGGGCCTGCCTGCCATACCGATGCCGAGTCTTGTTTTGATGTGTCAACGCTCTACATAAATCGAGCAGAAGGGGAGAGCTTATGAAAACAGGGCTCAACTATCAGCTTGAAGATGCGATCAAACTGGCAAACGACTACAACGTCATTCCTGTGATTCGGACGCTATTCAGCGGAACTGAAACACCACTTTCTATTTACGAAAAACTTGCCAAAGACAAACCCGGAAGTTTTCTTCTAGAGTCTGCGGAGCAGGGCGTTTGGGCACGTTTCAGCTTCGTCGGAGTAACAAACCGAGGTTTCCTTAGTGAATCTGCAGATGGAAGTTTCGACTGGATTTCTGATCAGCCCCCTTTTCCGGGGAAACAGCAAATGCTTCCAGACACCGCTCTCGAGGCCATTGAGGCGATGACGCTGGCCTGGAGTTCTCCAAAATCAGCCAACTTGCCACCGCTCACCTCTGGATTGGTAGGCCTTATCGGGTGGGATGCGATTCGACAAATCGAAAAGTTGGGTCCGGCGCCAAGCCCCGATTTCGAATCACCTACCGTCGCGTTCGCGATGTTTCAAGATCTCGTAATCCTCGACCACTTCGAGGGCACATTACTTTTGGTTTCAAATTTGTTTATTGATGCCGAAACCGACGTGGCCCATGCTTACGGCGAGGCAATTAGACGACTAGAAACACTTGAATCGGGCATAAAGGAGCCAACCCAAACTCTGCTGGCGGATCTAGACACCTCAATCTCGGGTGACGTCGAGTATCGGGTTGAGAAGTCTGAGTTTTTTGATGCAATCGAACAGGCAAAACATTTTGTTCGAATTGGCGATGTTTTTCAGGTGGTAATTTCTCAACGATTTGACATCGAACTGAATGCATCTGCCCTAGATGTTTATCGAGTACTTAGGGCACTAAACCCCAGCCCCTACATGTACCTTTTGAATTTTGAAGATGAATCAGGCCCATATGCTGTGGTTGGTTCGTCACCAGAATCCTTGGTGGCAGTTCAAGATCGACATGTAGTTACTCATCCAATTGCAGGTTCTCGCCCGCGAGGAAACACACCTGATCACGACCTAGAACTCGCCGACTCGCTGCTGGAAGACCACAAAGAAAAAGCTGAGCACCTGATGCTGGTTGATCTAGCTCGAAACGATCTGCTCAAGGTTTGCAAACCAGATTCAGTTTCAGTTTCGGAATTTATGCAAATTCATCGATACAGCCACGTGATGCACTTGGTTTCAACCGTCGAAGGCGAGCTTCGCCAGGATCAAACTGCGGTTGCGGCATTCAAGGCGACATTTCCCGCAGGTACGCTTAGCGGGGCGCCCAAGCCTCGTGCTCTAGAAATCATTGACGAACTCGAGGTGGCTAATCGAGGGCTTTACGGTGGCGTGGTTGGCTACTTCGACTTCACCGGCAATGCCGACCTTGCGATTGCAATTCGAACTGCATTCCTAAGAAACGGCAGAGCCCACGTTCAGGCCGGTGCCGGGCTGGTACTCGATTCGGTTCCAGAATCTGAATACCAGGAGACCATCAGCAAGGCTTCTGCTCCGCTTCGAGCGATTGCCGCAGCCAACCAAATGGTAAAGCGATGACCAAACCAAGATACGTTGCCCTGTTGGCTCTGCTGATGCTGGTTACTGTTGCCTTTGCGAATTCAACCTGGTACCAGTTCAGCATGCAGACCGAATCGGGGGTGACCCCGCTCGCTAGCTACAGTGGAGCCAGTGCCCAACCTTCCCTCAATGCGCTGATGCTGGTGATTGGATGCACCATTTTGGTGATCACACTCTCTGCCGGATCTGCGGCAAAGTGGCTGACTGCCTTTGGAGGTCTACTAGCTCTCGCACCAAGTTGGTTGGCGATCGAGTCATATCTCAATGCCTCAACCCTTCCGAGAGGTTTGCAGGCTGAACTCGAGAGATTAACGGGAATTGCAGCAAACCACAGCGAAAGCGGTGTATTTCAAGAGCTGACCATCTTCCCGCTGCTATACCTGGTCGCTGAGTTGGGGCTAGTTCTGCTCTTTGGTATCGGAGTGACCTCGAGTAAAAAATGGCCTAAACGAGTTAAGAGTTCGACACCTGAAGAGCCTGAATCGGATGACCCTATTTCACTTTGGGATACACAGCGGAAACCGACTAAATAATTTCGCGTCCCAGGCCGATTAATAAGCAGATTAGCTCGAGAGCGGGGGATAGAATTGTCCCGTACTCAGGAAGGTATTCAATGTCTCAGAACCCAAATGACCCAGGTCACGGCGATTCAGTAGCCTCATGGGCAACCGTAATCATCATCATGGTTGCATTTGCCATCGGAACTTTGGCCTTCTGGTTTGACCAAGCAGCGATTGTCTGGGCTTCAGCCGGTTTGGCTGTCGTCGGCCTATTTGTCGGCCTTGTGCTAAAGCGCGCCGGTTACGGCGTGAACGGCGCAAAATCTAAAAAGTAACCGTCATTTCTATGCTTGAGGCGCTATACCAAGGCGCGATAGAAGATGCCGCTGTTCGTGAAGAGTCGCTTCCTATTTCTGAACTAGAGACAATCGCTCTAGCTGCACCCAAAGCAATAAATGCTCTAGAGGCACTCGCACCTGCGGCACAGGTAAAGGTGCTCGCTGAGGTAAAACGAGCAAGCCCTTCGAAGGGCGACATGGCTGAGATTGCCAACCCTGCCGAGCTAGCCAAAATCTACGCCGAGCACGGTGCAAGTGCAATCAGCGTCTTGACCGAAGGCCGCCGTTTCAAGGGCTCACTGGCCGACTTTGACGCGGTTCGCTCTGCAGTATCGGTGCCCTTACTTCGAAAAGATTTTCTAGCCAACGAATACCAACTTCTAGAAGCTCGAGCTCACGGCGCCGACATCATTTTGCTAATCGTTGCTGGGCTTGAGCAGAGTCGACTCATTCAGCTCAAGAAGTTTGCCGAAGAGCTTGGCATGACGGCATTCATCGAAACCCACTCTGAAGCAGAACTGAGATTTGCTGCAGATACTGGTGCAAAACTAATCGGGGTAAACGCTCGTGACCTCTCCACCTTTGAGACCGACCGAGACCTCTTTGCCAAACTTGTCGATCTGTTTCCCTCAGATGCCATTAGGGTGGCTGAATCTGCGGTGCGAACAGAAGCAGATGTGAGGCACTACCGAGAGGCAGGAGCAGATGTGGTCTTAGTGGGCGAAGCTTTAGTCACCAATGATCCAGCTGCAATGCTCAGTAAATTTCTACAGTTCTAAATAATCAACGAGAGAAACCTAAAATAGGCGCATGTCAAAACTAAGCGAGCAAGTAGGACCCTATTTCGGCGAATTCGGTGGACGGTTCGTTCCAGAGTCGCTCATTGCCGCTTTAGACCAGCTTGAAAGCGTTTACCAGCAAGCCAAAGCCGATCCGCTTTTTCAGCACGAACTAGCCGAACTGCACCGCAGCTATACCGGGAGACCATCAATAATTACCGAGGCAAAGCGGTTTGCTGAGCATGCTGGCGATGTTCGGGTATTTCTCAAACGAGAAGATTTAAACCACACCGGGTCTCACAAAATCAACAACGTTCTGGGCCAGGCATTGCTGACCAAGAGAATGGGTAAAAAGCGAATCATTGCTGAAACCGGGGCCGGCCAACACGGTGTTGCTAGCGCAACCGCGGCGGCGCTATTCGGTCTCGAGTGCGTTGTCTACATGGGCGAGGTAGATACCGAACGCCAGGCGCTAAACGTAGCTCGCATGAAGCTACTCGGGGCAGAGGTGGTACCGGTAAAAACTGGCAGCCGAACCCTAAAAGACGCGATCAACGAGGCTTTGCGAGACTGGGTAACCAACGTTGACACCACCCACTACCTGCTGGGCACTGTCGCCGGACCGCATCCGTTTCCGACCATGGTTAGAGATTTCCATTCAGTCATAGGCACTGAGGCAAGAGCTCAGATGCTCGATGAATTCGGCTTTTTACCGACAGCATTGGCAGCCTGCGTCGGTGGCGGGTCAAATGCGATTGGTCTGTTCCACGCTTTTCTAGATGACCCTGAGGTTGCCCTATACGGTTTTGAAGCCGCCGGAGACGGTGTCGACACTCCGCGTCACGCAGCCACGCTAAATCGAGGTCGCCCCGGCGTTTTGCACGGAGCCAAGAGTTACATGCTTCAAGACGAAGACGGCCAGACTCTTGAGTCACACTCTATTTCGGCTGGCCTAGACTACCCGGGGGTTGGCCCGGAGCACTCCTGGCTTAAAGATCTAGGTCGAGCAAACTACTGGGGTATCACTGATGTAGAAGCTATGGATGCCCTTCGCTTACTCAGCCGCACCGAGGGAATTATCCCCGCTATTGAAACCTCCCACGCGCTTGCCGGAGTCTTAAAACTGGGGCAGAAACTGCCAGCAGGATCCTCAATTTTGGTGAACCTTTCTGGCCGCGGCGATAAAGACATGGAAACCGCAGGCAAGTACTTTGGGCTTTTGGGAGACCAGTG
Organism: uncultured Rhodoluna sp.; assembly: GCA_964530255.1. Lineage (GTDB taxonomy): Bacteria > Actinomycetota > Actinomycetes > Actinomycetales > Microbacteriaceae > Rhodoluna. The sequence goes on along the minus strand of CAZGZW010000010.1, from coordinate 9,338 downwards.
ATGAGTAAGACTGCTGACCGATTGGCAATGAAAAAAGCACAGGGCAAGGGTGCCTTGATTGGCTATTTTCCCGCTGGCTACCCGAATGTCGAAGACTCAGTTGCAGCTGCCAAAGCAATGTGCAAAAACGGTGTTGATGTACTCGAACTGGGTGTTCCCTACAGCGACCCGGTCATGGATGGCCTGGTAATCCAGGAAGCCACCGAAGAGGCACTCGAAAACGGATTCAAACTGAGACAAGTTTTTGACTGCGTTCGAGCAATCACCAGCGAAGTCGACACCCCGGTTTTGGTTATGACCTACTGGAACCCCGTAATTAGCTACGGTGTAGAAAATTTTGCTCGCGACCTAAAGGCCGCCGGGGGAGCAGGCCTGATCACCCCAGATCTGATTCCTGATGAGGCAGCCGAGTGGCTGGAAGCGGCAGAAAAATATGACCTGGACCGGGTTTTTCTAGCTGCTCCTACCTCCACGCTCGAACGAACCAAATCGGCCGCAGACAAATCTCGAGGCTTCGTGTATGCGGTTTCGACCATGGGCATCACCGGTGCTCGCGATGAACTCTCTAATCTTGCCCAGAAAGTCGTGGGCAACATCAGGGCTGTTTCAGAGAGTCAGAACGCTGCCGTTGGAATTGGTATTTCTACATCGGCACAGGTAGATGATGTGAATAAATTTGCCGATGCGGCAATTGTTGGCTCTGCCTTTATTAAGGCATATAAAACCGGCGGGCTAAAAGCACTGGTCGAGAAGACCCGTGAACTAGCTCAGAATCTAGGATAAAAAAATGTTCACCAGCATTCCATCGCCAGAAATCAGCTATTTCGAACTGGGCATGTTCCGAATTCACTTCTACGCACTCTTCATTTTGGCTGGCATCGTTGCTGCGATTCTGATCGCAGATCGTCGCCTGCAAAAACGCGGTGCTGAATCAGGAATCGCGGTTGACATCGCGCTCTGGACGGTACCCCTTGGAATCATCGGCGCAAGAATTTTTCACGTCCTCACCCACCCGGGAGACTATTTTTACGCAGGCGCTGACCTGCTTTCGGTCTTCTACATCTGGGAGGGAGGCATCGCCATTTACGGGGGTCTGATTGGCGGAGCTGTAGGTGCTTTCCTTGGAGCGAAGTTTGCCGGCATCCGGTTTTGGTCTTTCGCAGATGCGGTTGCACCCGGTCTGTTGCTGGCGCAGGCAATTGGCCGCTGGGGCAATTACTTCAACCAGGAGCTTTACGGGTTACCCACCGATCTTCCGTGGGGCCTCGAGATCGACTCAATGAACAGCGCCTACCCAGAAGGCCTACCTGCCGGAGTGCTCTTTCACCCAACTTTCCTCTACGAATCCATCTGGAGCCTCGTCGGAGTAGCTCTGCTGCTGATTGCCGACAGAAAATTTGAACTTCGCTGGGGCAAACTTTTCGGCCTCTACCTGATTTACTACTCACTGGGTCGCATCTGGGTTGAATCGATCCGAATTGATCCCTCAGAAATCATTCTTGGGCTTAGAACCAACGTTTGGTCTGCACTCTTCGGGATCGCGGTAGGTATCGCAATTATCTTGATTCAGAGTCGCCGCCACCCCGGCTTGGAAACATCGGTTTTGCTTCCAAAGAAAGAAAAAATCAAGGATGAAATCTACGCAAATGGGATAGACTCGGACAACGAGTCAAAGCCCTAACCAGGCGAGCGTTTTCGAGCCAAAAGCTCTTTTTCAATTCTTTTTTTCGGGCCAATGTTGTCCCACCCTGATTTTTATTTGATTGGAGTGCGGCATGCCTGAAATGTCACCGTTCGAGCGATTTAACACAGCTCCTTCGGCCAATGGCCTGTACGATCCAGAGCGCGATAGAGACGCCTGTGGTCTTGCGATGGTAGCTACCCTTAGAGGTACCGCCGGCCACGACATTGTTGCAACCGCGCTAGACGCACTCCGAAATCTCGAGCACCGAGGTGCTGTCGGTTCAGACGCCGGAACCGGAGATGGAGCCGGAATTCTTTCTCAAATTCCAGATCGATTTTTTCGCGAGGTTGTAAATTTCAAACTTCCAGCTAAAGGCCGTTACGCTGCCGGTTTGGTGTTTATCGAAGCTGGCGAAGAGCAGAACGTTGAGGCTGGTTTTGCTGAACTTGCCAAGCAAGAGCAGCTTCAGGTAATTGGTTGGCGCGAAGTGCCTACCGATCCAAGTGTTTTGGGCGATTTGGCACGCGAGGCCATGCCGGTTATCAGGCAGGTTTTCGTAAAACCGGTCGATGATGCAGAAGGTATCGCATTCGAGCGTCGAGCATTCCGCCTCCGCAAGCGCAGCGAGCGTACCCTGGCGGCCTACCACCCTTCACTGTCTAGCCGCACCATCGTTTACAAGGGCATGGTTACCACCCTGCAGCTCGAGCCGTTCTACCCTGACCTAAGTGATGAGCGTTTCGAATCGACTCTGGCACTGGTTCACTCTCGATTCTCAACCAACACCTTCCCATCTTGGCCGCTGGCTCATCCGTTCAGAATGATTGCTCACAACGGTGAAATCAACACCGTGAAGGGCAACCGTAACTGGATGCGTGCTCGCGAGGCACAGCTTGAATCAGAGCTGATTGGCGACATCAAACAGCTCACTCCGATCATCACTCCCGGAGCCTCAGACTCGGCTTCTTTCGATGAGGTTCTAGAGCTGCTCTACATGAGCGGTCGCTCGCTGCCACACGCCATCATGATGATGATCCCTGAAGCTTGGGAAAAGCAAAGCGACATTGAACCGAACCGCAAAAACTTCTACGAGTACCACTCAATGCTCATGGAGCCTTGGGATGGCCCGGCGGCGGTAATTTTCACCGACGGATCGCTGGTAGGTGCCACGCTAGACCGCAATGGTTTGCGTCCAGGACGTTACGTAGTTACCGAAGATGGTCTGGTGGTGCTTGCCTCAGAAATCGGTGTTGCCCAAATCGACCCAAGTCGAATTGTTCGCAAGGGCCGCCTGCAGCCCGGTCGAATGTTCTTGGCCGACACTGTTAACGGTCGACTAATTGACGACGACGAGATCAAGGCTGAAATTTCGGCACTTGAACCGTGGGGCGAGTGGCTAGATGGCAACCGTATCAATGTCAAAGACCTTCCTCAGCGTGAACACATTGCCCACACAGCTTCCTCGGTTAACCGCCGTCAGCGCACCTTTGGCTACACCGAAGAGGAATTGCGAATTCTTTTGGCTCCAATGGCAAAAACTGGGGCGGAACCACTTGGCGCAATGGGTTCAGACACTCCAATTGCTGCTATCTCAGACCGCCCGAGGGTCCTTTTCGACTACTTCGTTCAGCAGTTTGCACAGGTAACTAACCCGCCGCTTGACTCGATTCGAGAAGAGGTTGTCACCTCGCTGTCAACCGGAATTGGTCCAGAGCGCAACCTGTTAGCGGCCACCCCGGAGCACGCCCAGCAGGTAATTCTGAACTTCCCTGTTCTAGACAACGACGATCTCTCAAAGATCAAGCACATCGATGAGCTTCCTGGCGCGGGCAAAGCATTCGTAGTTCGTGGTCTATACCGGGTAGATTCTGGTGCCGACGGTTTGGCTGCCCGCATCCGTGAAATTTTTGACGAAGTTACCGCCGCTATCAACGACGGTGCAACCTACCTGGTGATTTCAGACCGAGACAGCAACAGCGAGCTCGCCCCAATTCCTTCGCTACTGCTAACTTCAGCCGTACACCACCACCTAATTCGCGAGGGTTTGCGTACCCGAGTTGGCTTGGTCGTAGAGGCTGGCGATGTTCGTGAGGTTCACCACGTGGCGGCGCTGATCGGCTACGGTGCAGCCGCAATTAACCCTTACCTAGCCATGGAATCCGTCGAGCAGATGGTCAAATCTGGCCAAATTGTAGGTGTAGACGTAGAGCACGCCGTCAAAAACCTAATCAAAGGATTGGGTAAGGGTGTTCTCAAGATCATGTCGAAGATGGGTATTTCCACCGTATCGTCGTACTCAGGTGCTCAGTGTTTCGAAGCAATTGGTCTCAGCCAAGAGTTTGTCGACACCTACTTCACCGGTACTACCAGCCAGCTCGGCGGCATTGGCATTGAAGTAATCCACCAAGAAAACGCAGCACGTCACGCCAGCGCGTACCCTGCCGACAAGGCAGTAAACGCACACAAGGCGCTGGAGGTGGGCGGAGAGTACCAGTGGCGCCGTGAGGGTCCAGCTCACCTTTTCAACCCAGAAACTGTGTTCAAGCTTCAGCACTCAACTAGAGAGAAGCGCTACGACATTTTCCGCGAGTACACCAAACTCGTTGATGATCAGGCTGAGCGTCTGATGACTCTTCGCGGGCTTTTCACCCTTCGTGAAGGCGTACGACCAGCAGTTTCAATTGACGAGGTCGAGCCGATCTCAGAGATTCTCAAGCGCTTCTCAACCGGAGCGATGAGCTACGGTTCTATCTCTCCAGAGGCTCACGAGACCCTTGCCATTGCCATGAACGCCATCGGCGGAAAGTCAAACACCGGCGAAGGTGGGGAAGACGTTGAGCGTTTGCTCGACCCGAAGCGTCGTTCTGCAATCAAGCAGGTTGCCTCTGGTCGATTCGGTGTTACCTCGATGTACCTGACCCACGCCGACGACATTCAAATCAAAATGGCGCAGGGCGCAAAGCCTGGTGAAGGTGGTCAGCTTCCACCAAACAAGGTGTACCCATGGATCGCGAAAACCAGGCACTCAACCGCTGGTGTTGGCTTGATTTCTCCACCACCGCACCACGACATCTATTCGATCGAAGACCTCAAGCAGCTGATTTTTGATGTGAAGCGCGCCAACCGGTCAGCTCGCGTACATGTCAAGTTGGTTTCGCAGGTGGGTATCGGTACCGTGGCCGCTGGTGTTGCCAAGGCCAAGGCAGATGTCATTTTGGTTTCGGGCCACGACGGCGGTACCGGAGCCAGCCCACTGAACTCATTGAAGCACGCTGGAACCCCGTGGGAACTTGGTCTCGCTGAGGCTCAGCAGACTCTTCTTCTCAACGGGCTTCGAGACCGTGTTTCGGTTCAGGTAGACGGCCAAATGAAAACCGGTAGAGACGTAGTAATTGCAGCACTTTTGGGTGCAGAAGAGTTCGGTTTTGCCACCGCTCCGCTGGTGGTAGAAGGCTGCATTCTGATGCGCGTCTGCCACCTTGACACCTGCCCAGTTGGAGTTGCCACCCAAAACCCAACCCTACGTAGCCGCTTCACCGGAAAACCAGAATTCGTAATCAACTTCTTCGAATTCTTGGCTCAAGAGGTTCGCGAGTACCTGGCAGCGCTAGGTTTCCGCAGTCTTGACGAGGCCATCGGGCACGTAGAACTACTTGATGTAAACCGAGCAATTGCTCACTGGAAGGCAGACGGGCTTGACTTGACCCCGATCTTGTCGATGCCTCACCTACCAGCTGAAGCTTCACGCCGTAAGTCAACATCGCAAGACCACGAGCTTGAGAAGCACTTTGACCACAAACTGATAGCTGCGGCAGAGGCGGCCCTTGAACGCGGCGAAAATGTCGAGATCACACTTGACATCACCAACGTGGATCAGGCGGTCGGAACCATGCTCGGTAATGAACTGACCAAGCGCTATGGTGCTGACGGCCTGGCCGAGGGTGCCATCACAGTGAATCTTCATGGTTCAGCAGGTCAGTCTTTCGGCGCCTTTGTTCCCAAAGGAATCAAACTGGTTCTTGAAGGTGATTCAAACGACTATGTGGGCAAGGGCCTCTCAGGTGGAACCATCGTCGTTCGCCCGCACCGCTCAAGCGTTTTCGCAGCCGAACAAAACATCATTGCCGGAAACGTCAATGGCTACGGTGCGACCAGCGGCAAGATGTTCCTGCGCGGCATCGTCGGCGAACGATTCCTTGTTCGAAACTCGGGCGTTACTGCCGTAGCCGAGGGATGTGGTGACCACGCCCTTGAATACATGACCGGAGGAGTGGCCGTTATCCTGGGTCGCACCGGAAGAAACCTAGGTGCCGGCATGTCGGGTGGAGTCGCCTATGTCTACAAACTTCGTGCCGATCGAGTCAACCCGGATGCACTGAGCGCCGGTGAGTTGCAGCTGGGTCAACTTGATGCATTTGACCGTGATCGCCTTCGAGAGCTAATTGAGGCTCATGTTGCTGAAACCGACTCAAATTTGGCTAAGCAGCTGCTCGCAAACTTTGACTCAGAGGTTGCAAACTTCACTCGCGTTCTGCCCCGTGATTTTGCCAACGTCGTGGCAATTCGTGAGCGAGCGCTTACCGATGGCGTAGATCCAGATAGCGACGAAATCTGGAAGCAGATTCTGGAGGTCACCAATGGCTGATCCAAGAGGGTTCCTCAAGACCACAACTCGTGAAACCGCCGCTAGAAGACCGGTCCCGGTTCGAATTCTCGACTGGAAAGAGGTTTATGAAAAGCGCGATTCGGCTGTAGTAGCCCGTCAGGCCTCACGCTGCATGGACTGCGGTGTGCCGTTCTGTCACCAGGGTTGCCCGCTCGGCAACCTGATTCCGGAGTGGAACGACCTAACCTGGCGCAACGATGGCAAGTCAGCTATTGAGCGGTTGCACGCAACCAACAATTTCCCTGAATTTACCGGCCGCCTTTGCCCAGCTCCATGCGAGAGTGCATGTGTGCTCGGTATCAATCAGCCTGCCGTCACGATCAAGGAAATCGAAGTTTCGATTATCGACAACGCTTTTGAAAGCGGATGGGTTACCCCCATCGTTCCTGAACGTCTGACTGGTAAAACAGTCGCAGTAGTTGGATCTGGCCCTGCGGGCTTGGCTGCAGCTCAGCAGCTAACTCGAGCTGGTCACACAGTCGCCGTTTTCGAACGCGATGCTGAAATTGGCGGTCTGCTTCGCTACGGCATTCCTGATTTCAAAATGGAAAAACACCACATCGATCGTCGAATTGCCCAGATGGAAGCCGAGGGAACCCGATTCCGACCTGGCGTAAACATCGGTGTCGACATCACCTGGGAAGAATTGCGTTCGCGCTACGACGCCGTACTAATTGCCACCGGCGCATCCAAGCCACGTGATTTGAAGGTTCCAGGGCGCGAACTCTCGGGCATTCACTTCGCCATGGAATATCTAGTTCAAGCCAACGACGTGGTTGCTGGCAACACCGTTGAAAACCAAATTTTGGCCGGCGGAAAGAACGTAATTATTCTCGGCGGTGGAGATACAGGTGCAGACTGTCTGGGCACCGCAACTCGTCAGGGTGCTATTTCTGTAACCACTTTGGCAATTGGAAAGCAGCCGCCTGCTGAGCGTGCCGCCAACCAGCCTTGGCCGACTTTCCCGACGCTGTTTGAAGTTGCTTCTGCCCACGAAGAATTTGGTGAGCGCAAGTACCTTGCATCAACTGTTGAATTTGTTGGCGAAAACGGCCAGGTTACCGGCGTCAAGGTTGCTGAGACAGAATTTGTCGACGGTAAGCGTGTTCCAAAAGCAGGCACAGAGCAAATTATTCCGGCTGATCTTGTGCTTTTGGCGCTCGGATTCACCGGAGTCGAGGGCGAAACAGCTGCCGAGCAGTCCGAGATCTCTTTAGATGATCGCGGCAATGTTGCTCGCGACGCTAAGTGGGCTACCAATGCAGATGGCGTCTTCGTGGCCGGTGATGCCGGTCGTGGCCAGAGCCTTATTGTTTGGGCTATTGCCGAGGGTCGAGCTGCTGCAGCTGCCATTGACGAATACCTAGAAGGCAGCACACTGCTTCCTTCACCGGTGAAACCTACCGATAAACCAATTTCGATTAGCTACTAATCAACGGAAAGAGAAAAATGAGACGCGCAAAGATTGTTGCCACACTTGGTCCGGCAACTTCAAGCTATGAGCAAATTCGCGCAATTATCGAGGCGGGTGTCGACGTAGCCCGCATGAACCTCAGCCACGGCAGCTACGAAGTTCACGAAGAGATCTACCGCACCGTGCGCAAAGCCGCTGCTGATGTAGGAAAGTCAGTCGGGGTTTTTGTTGACCTTCAGGGTCCGAAAATTAGACTTGGTCGGTTTGCCGACGGGCCCGTAATGCTTGAAAAGGGCGCAACTTTCAAAATCACCACAGAAGAAATTCAGGGTGACGTTAACATTTGTGGCACCACCTTCAAGGGGCTGCCGGGAGACGTGAAGCCCGGCGACCTTCTGCTAATTGACGACGGAAAAGTGACTCTGCGCGCCACCGAGGTAACCGACACCACCGTCACGACTGTGGTCGAGGTTCCGGGTCCGGTCTCAAACAACAAGGGGATCAACCTACCGGGTGTTGCCGTGAACGTACCTGCGCTATCCGAAAAAGACGAAGATGACCTTCGCTGGGGCATTCGTTTGGGTGTCGACATGATTGCGTTGTCATTCGTGAGAAACGCTTCAGACATCGTGCGAGTTCACGAAATTATGAACGAAGAGGGCAAGTACCTTCCGGTCATTGCAAAAATCGAGAAGCCACAGGCAGTAGCCGCCCTTGAAGAAATCATCGATGCCTTCGACGGAATCATGGTGGCTCGAGGCGACCTCGGTGTAGAGCTTCCGCTCGAACAAGTGCCGCTGGTTCAAAAACGGGCAGTAGAGCTCTCTCGACGCTGGGCGAAACCGGTCATCGTGGCAACTCAGATGCTTGAAACCATGATCGAAAATTCAAGGCCGACCCGTGCTGAGGCATCCGACGTTGCTAACGCAATTCTTGACGGCGCCGACGCAGTAATGCTTTCGGGGGAGACCTCAGTTGGAAAATGGCCGGTTGAGACGGTCGAGGTGATGGCTCGAATCATCGAATCGACTGAAGACAACGGTTTGGATCGAATTCCTGCCTTGGGCACGCGCCCGCACACCCACTCTGGAGCGGTTTCACTAGCTGCCGTAGAAATTGCGGAGCTGCTCGGCTCGAAGTATGTCTGTGTCTTTACCGAATCTGGTGACTCGCTTCGCCGCGTTTCTAGGCTGCGTTCATCGGTTCCAGTGCTGGCTTTCACACCTTCCGAAACCGTTCGCAACCGTCTGGCATTGGTTTGGGGTGCTAAGACCTTCTTGGTCAGCACCGTAAAGCACACCGATGAAATGATGCACCAGGTTGACGACATTCTGCTTTCCGAAGGTTTGGCCAAGGTCGGCGAAGAGGTTGTGGTGGTCGCCGGAACTCCGCCTGGCATTCCAGGATCTACCAACTCACTTCGCGTTCACCGCGTTGGCGATGCTGTAAACCAGGTTGCTGAGGGTTATAAGCTCTAGATAAACCAAAAAGGGGACCCGACTGGGTCCCCTTTTTTATTCGTGCCGAAGGCGGGACTTGAACCCGCACTCCTTTCGGAAAAGCATTTTGAGTGC
>CAZGZW010000009.1:0-62508 GCA_964530255.1 uncultured Rhodoluna sp. | reverse complement strand
GTCCGGCAGCGCCATTCACCACATCCACCCTTCAGCAAGAGGCATCGCGCAAGCTGCGAATGTCGGCAAAGCAGACCATGGATACTGCCCAGCAGCTGTACCAAGAGGGTTACATCACCTACATGCGAACCGATTCTCCAACTCTTTCCAGTCAGGCAATAAGCGCGGCAAGAAAGCAGGCTGCTGAGATGTTTGGCGCAGATTTGGTGCCGTCAGCGCCTCGCGTTTACCAGGGCAAGTCTAAAAATGCCCAAGAAGCCCACGAGGCAATTAGGCCTGCGGGTGAAATTTTTAAAACACCAGCAGAGCTCTCAAACCTGCTACACGGCAGATCTTTAGAGCTCTACGACCTAATTTGGAAACGCACGATCGCATCTCAAATGGAAGATGCCAAAGTTTCAACAACAACCGCCAAGATCGCAGTTTCTCCAGTACTAGACGGAAAAGATGCCGAATTTACGGCATCAGGAACTGTTGTCACCTTCAGGGGGTTTCTTGCAGCCTACGAAGAAGGGCAAGACGAGGCCCGAGACGATGAAAAAGAGCAAGAGTCAAAGCTGCCTAACCTAACCGTCGGTCAAGAGCTTGGCGTTGTATCTGTGGCTGCAAAAGACCACCAAACATCACCTCCAGCTCGCTATACCGAAGCCTCTCTGGTAAAGGCTCTCGAAGAAGACGGAATTGGCCGCCCTTCCACTTATGCAGCAATTCTTTCGACCATCATCAACAAGGGTTATGTCACCAAGCGTGGGCAAGCCTTGGTTCCCGAATGGATAGCTTTCACGGTAACCAGATTCCTTGAAGAAAATTTCGGCAATCTTGTTGATTACGCATTCACGGCTCAGATGGAAGAAGACCTCGACCAGATTGCCGATGGCAAGCTTGACCGCACCGAATGGCTAAAGGGTTTTTATTTCGGAAAAGATGCCGGAAGCGGTCTGAAATACACGGTCGAACACATTGGTGACAGCGATCCTCGTCTAATCAATTCGATCCCGTTGAACGACGAAATTACGCTGCGAACCGGCAAGTATGGCCCATACCTTGAGATTCAGGTTGAACCGGGTAGCGAAGGTGCAGACGAAAATGGTCGTCGAATTATCAATATCCCAGAGGGTCTCGCTCCCGACGAGCTCACAGTTGAGAAGGCCGTTGAGCTAATCAACGCTCCTGTAGTCACAGATCGAGTTTTGGGTCAAGACCCTGCAACTGGCTTCGACATTTTGTTCAAAGATGGTCGATATGGCCCATACGTCACCCTTGACGATCCAAAGGCCGCTAAGCAAAAAACGGCATCGCTGTTCAAGTCAATGAGCCCAGAAACTCTGACCCTTGAAGATGCCGTAAAGCTTTTGTCGCTGCCTCGAGTTATCGGTCAAGATCCGGAGACTGGCGCAGACATTACCGCGCAGAACGGAAAATTTGGCCCTTATCTGTCAAAGGGCAAAGATTCACGCTCACTAACTAGTGAAGATGAGATTTTTAGCCTCGATCTAGCAGGCGCGCTTGAAATATTTGCTCAGCCAAAATACGGCGCTCGCCGCACTGCAGCAACGCCGTTGAAAGAATTTGGTGAAGACCCAGCATCAGGTCTCAACGTAGTTGCAAAAACCGGACAGTTCGGCCTCTACGTAACTGACTCTGCCGTAAATGCAACCGTTCCTAAAGACATGAATCTTGAAGAAATGAGCCCAGAGGAAGCGTTTGAGTTGCTGGCCATTAGGCGTGAAAAACTTGGCCTCGAGCCTGGGCAGTCTCCAGCTAAAAGCAAGGGCAGCAAGCGACCCACAACCGCAAAGACCGTCAAGCGCGGAGCTCGAAAGGCTAAATAGTGTCGGGCTTGTTCATCTCGTTTGAGGGCATTGATGGGGTTGGCAAATCGACCCAGGCGGATCAGTTGGCCCAATGGCTGCTCGACCAAGGTAGAGAGGTTGTCAGAACCCTAGAGCCTGGAGGCACAGAGCTCGGCCAAGAGATAAGAAATCTCTTGCTACACAGAAAAGGGCACGTTGCCCCACGTGCCGAAGCTCTTCTATACGCAGCCGATCGGGCTCACCACGTTGCAACTTTGGTAAGACCAGCGTTAGGTGAAGGCAAGGTTGTCATCACAGACAGATATCTAGACTCTTCGGTTGCCTACCAAGGTGCTGGGCGATCGCTGAACACTCAGCAAATTCGAGACCTATCGCTATTTGCCGTAGAGGGACTGTTGCCCAACCTAACAGTGTTACTTGACCTCGAAGCCAGTGCTGCAATTGCGAGAAGAAACCTCACCGGTGCGGAACCTGACCGTCTAGAGCGCGAGAAGGCAGATTTTTTTGAGGCTGTGCGCGATGAATACTTGAAACTTGCGGCCGCTGAACCCGAACGCTGGCTTGTTTTAGACGCCACAAAAACTCGAGAAGAGTTGCAGTCAGAAATTAGAAATAGAGTTTCGGCGCTCCTGGGCGGCTCATGACAAATCTCGAGCTGGCCCCAATTTGGGATAGCCTGCCCGGTCAGGCCGAAGCGATTGAACAGGTTGCAATTGCCGTAAAGCATCGTGATGAAGGTGTTCACCACGCTTGGCTAATCACCGGTCCTCCCGGTTCTGGGCGCTCAAACCTTGCCAGGCTTTTTGCCTCTGCCCTGGTATGTGAATTCAGCGGCTGCGGCAGTTGTAAATCTTGTGCACTCGCGGCAAATGGAGGGCATCCCGACATCAGCATTCTGGCCACCGAAAAGGTTCAAATCTCGATAGATGAGATAAGGCAGGTTGTTTCAAACTCTCAATTTGGTGGCAGCATGTCGCGGTTTCGAATTGTGATTATCGAAGATGCAGATCGCATGACCGAGCGCAGTTCGAACGTGCTCCTAAAAGCGCTCGAAGAGCCACCGGCCGGAACAATTTGGATTCTTTGTGCCCCGTCTGAAGCAGATATGCTTCCTACCATTCGCTCCCGAGTTCGAAGGGTCGGTCTGAAAGTTCCCTCGGTGGCGGCAGTCACTCAAATTTTGGAAGCCGAAGGAGTCGATCCCAAACTTGCTAAGGCGTGTGCAGAAGAAGCCCAGTGCCACATTGGTATGGCTCGCCGTTTGGCGACAAGTTCTGAGGCTAGATCCCGCCGTCGTGAAACTCTCATGGTAGCGCTGGCGATTGACTCTGTAACCTCTGCAGTAAACGCCGCCCAGCGCTGGCTTGATATCGCAAAAAAAGATGCGGATGCCCTAACCGAAGAGAGAGATTCGCAGGAGAAAGCCGCTCTTCTGAAGTCCCTTGGTTTAGCCGAGGGAGACTCGATCCCACCAGCGCTAAGGGTCGATTTGAAAAACCTAGAAGAGAACCAAAAACGCCGCGCGACTAGGTCGCTCCGCGATGGCATCGACCGAATTTTGGTTGATTTGCTCTCGGTATATCGAGATGTTTTGAACATTCAATTGAAGGCAGAAGCACCTCTGGTGAATTCAGCATTGCGGTTTTCAATTGACGAACTTGCAGAGAGTACCAAGCCCGAACAAACAATTTCAAAGCTTGAGAAAATAGCTGAAACGCGACACTACGTAGATTCAAACGTTCGCGATTTACTAGCGCTCGAGGGTCTGGCTGTGGCTCTGATTGGTCCAAAAAAATGATGCTTGCCAAACGCCTAAGTGCAGCAATTGCGATCTTTACCCTTGCGGCTGCCTCGTTGATAGCGTGTGCCGACACAGGTCCTGAATTTCCTAACTCACTGGGCTCTAACGAAGTTTCGTCAGATTTGCGCGGTTTTTATGAGCAGAAGGTTGACTGGCAAAAGTGCGAGCAGCAGCCCGACACAGGTGAAGTCATCTATTGTTCGGTTATTGAGGTCCCTAAAAACTGGGATGACGTGGCTGCCGGGAAATTTTCACTAGCTGCTGCTTTTTTGCCGGCCAAAAAGACAGCCATCGGTTCTGTAGTTTTTAATCCGGGCGGCCCAGGCTCAGCCGCTACAGATTGGTTGCTATCGGCCCCTTCTGGCTTAGGCACAGCCAAGCTGAGAGAAAATTACAACCTGGTGGCAATTGACCCCCGGGGTGTTGGGGCAAGTGATCCGGCCATCGAATGTTTAGCTGACAACGAGCTAACCGAACTTATCTATTCAGGGCAAACATTTCCAATCGCATCGGCGGAAGACCGTGAAGAAACCCAAGCTGGAATGCGAAAGTTCTTCGACGGCTGTCGTGTAAATCTCGGTGATGACCTGGGTATGTTCAATACCGAATTCACGGCACGCGACCTAGATATAGTTCGATCGGTGCTTGGCGAAACCAAACTAAATTACCTAGGTTTCAGCTACGGCACCCTACTTGGCGCGACCTACGCAGATCTTTACCCATCAAATGTCGGTCGCATGGTTTTGGACGGGGCCATTAACCCGCTGCTAACTCAAGAAGTCCAGACCCTGGCACAAATAAAGGGCTTCGAGTTGGCTCTGAGTAACTACATCGCGGCCTGTCTAGAGAATGCCGATTGCCCCTTCAAAGGATCCTTGCGAGACGCGCAAATTCAGCTTGAAAAACTGTTCGCTGAAATTGAGCAAAATCCGCTTAGGACAGACTCAAAACGAAGGCTCGAAATTTGGGCGGCAGTAACCGGCGTCATTATGCCGCTTTACGGTGAGACTTGGTGGCCGACTCTTACCGAGGCTCTTAACCAGGCTTTTTCAGGCGACGGCACTGGCCTACTAGAGCTCGCTGATATTTATAACGACTATGACCCAAACGAGGCTTACTACTTTTCCAACCTTATCGAGGCAAACATCGTGATCAACTGTCTCGATGCTCGAGCATCTGCTGCACCAAGCGACATGGATCAACAAAATAAAAGGATTTTGAAGGCCTCACCGGTGTTTGGTCGCTATTCGTTAGACGGCGGCTTGGCCTGCGCGGGCTTAGACATTCCGGTTAGGGCTCATGAGGGCGATTACCGCGCCACCGGTTCGCCGTCGATTCTGGTGATTGGTACCACTGGCGACCCAGCTACTCCATATCAGCAGGCAGTAGATTTGGCCGGCTCGGTGTTGGCGAATGGGCGTCTAATTACCTATCAAGGCGTGGGTCACACGGCATACGGCTCTGGCAGCAGTTGCGTTGATAACGCCGTAGATGACTACTTCATCAAAAACACTGTGCCAACCGAAGATTTGACCTGCCAAAAATAACAAAAATAACTTTTAGAAAAATTTGCTAAATTCGATGCCATTTTGTCGCTAGATTTTGGAATGGTGTGCTCTTTGCATCCTGTTTCAATCGCAACGGTGCGACTGAAGAAAAATTTGAACATTGGAGTTCAATGGCATCGACAGATAAAGACGGGGTTTGGGTAGACACCCAAGCAAGCCCCGAGTTCAAAGAACTGCGGCACAAATTCCGCAGTTTTGCATTTCCAGTAACCGTAGCCTTCCTCGTCTGGTATTTCGGCTACATCTTGCTCACGGCTTTTGCTCGTGACTGGGTGAGCATCGAGGTTGCACCAAACATCAACATCGCCATCATCCTTGGCGTTTTGCAGTTTGCTACGACATTTCTAATTGCCTGGCTTTACGAGCGTCACTCGAGCAAAAACCTTGATGACGCATCAGACGCCTTGCGAGACAAAATTAACGAACAGATTGGTCACAAGGGCTAATGAATTCAACAACACTCTCGACAATTCTGTTTATTGTTTTTGTCGCTTTTACCCTCTTCTTGGTGATTCGAGCTGGTCGCTCGAACAAAAAGAATTCGCAAGACTTCTACGATGGTGGCGCATCGTTTTCTGGTTTTCAGAATGGTCTAGCTATCGCCGGTGACTACATGTCTGCTGCTTCATTCCTCGGCATCGCCGGAATGATTGCCCTGGCCGGCTACGACGGATTCCTTTATTCAATCGGATTCTTGGTTGCCTGGTTGGTGGCGTTGCTGCTGGTCGCCGAGCCACTGAGAAACTCGGGACGTTTCACCATGGGTGACGTGGTTGCATTCCGTATGAAGCAGCGGCCAGTTCGCACAGCTGCATCAGCATCGACCGTTGTGGTTTCAATTTTCTATCTGTTGGCTCAGATGGTTGGTGCCGGAAGCCTCGTTGCACTGCTGCTCGGAATTGATCCGACCAACAGTGCGGCAAAAAATCTAATCATCGGTGTCGTAGGCATCTTGATGATTGTGTACGTAACCGTCGGTGGAATGAAGGGCACAACTTACGTTCAGATCGTCAAGGCATTCTTGCTGATGATCGGTGCTTTGGTTTTGACCATCATGGTGCTCTGGCAGTTTGGCTTTGACATCGGCGCGCTGCTTGGTGCGGCTAAAGAGCAGAGCGGCAACGCTAGCTTCCTAAACCCAGGTGGCAAATATGGTGTTGAGGTTGAGGGTGACCCGTTCAAGACCCTGATGAACAAGCTTGACCTAATCTCGCTTGGTTTGGCTTTGGTCTTGGGTACCGCAGGTTTGCCACACATTTTGATCAGGTTCTACACCGTGCCGACCGCCAAGGCTGCTCGCAAGTCAGTGAACTGGGCAATCGGAAACATCGGTGCGTTCTACCTGATGACAATCGCCCTTGGTTTTGGTGCTGCTGCGCTGGTGGGTTCAAATGCCATCAAGGAAGCCGACAAGGGTGGAAACCTGGCAGCTCCGCTTTTGGCGCAAGAACTCGGTGTTGAAATCGCGGGTGAAACCGGAGGGGCAACCATGTTGGCAATTATTGGTGCGATTGCTTTCGCAACAATTCTTGCGGTGGTAGCCGGTCTAACTTTGGCCTCGTCCTCGTCGTTTGCTCACGACTTCTATGCGAACGTCATCAAGAAGGGCAACGTAGATCCGAAGAGTGAGGTGCGAGTTGCACGTATCGCTGCCATCTTGATTGGTGCTGTGGCTATCGTGCTCGCGATCGGAGCTCAGGGGCTCAACGTGGCCTTCTTGGTTGCGATTGCTTTCGCAATTGCTGCATCAGCTAACCTTCCTGCAGTTCTGTACTCGCTGTTCTGGAAGAACTTCAACACCCGTGGCGCAGTTTGGGCCATCTACGGTGGTCTCGGCATGGCTCTGTTCTTGCTGATCTTCTCTGGAAACGTCTCCGGAACTGAGACCAGCTTCATCAAGTGCCTACCAGACACCGAGTGTGTAAAGTTCAACTGGTTCCCGTTGAACAACCCAGGTATTGTCTCGATTCCGTTCGGTTTCCTAATGGGATGGCTCGGCGCAATTACCTCGAACGAACGCAACACCGCGAAGTATGCCGAACTTGAGGTTCGCTCACTGACCGGTGCGGCTATCGGTAAAGCCGTTCAGCACTAATTAGCTAACAAAAAAGGCCCCGGTTTACGCCGGGGCCTTTTTCTTTGCAGAGCTACTGTGTGAGTGCAATTACCAGTGCGACAAAAATCACAACAAAAATGCTGGTTGTGATGAACTTCACAATGTGCATCATCGGTGCCCAACTGATGATCGATTTGGCCGCCGCCGATTTGCCCTTTAGCTCTCGTAAGTCACGGGCGGTAGCCTGAAATTCATCTGCTGAAGTGAACTGAACCAGGGCTCCCAAGATACCTGAGGCAAGCAAAATACCGAGGGTTGCCCAAACCACGGCGGTTCCTGCAGCGCGAACCTCATTAACCAATCCAACCGTTGTAATGAGCAGAAATGTCGGCGCCAACTGTGAAATTACAATCTGCATCCTCGATTTTTGTGCGAACTGGATTAGTTCTTTTTCTTTCATGGTTATTCCTTTGGTTGCTTAGGCATCGAATTACAAGAGTAGGGCTTTGTGAAACAGAACAATCGCATCCAAGAAAACCTTTCCAGGCGTTTTCGTAAACTGCTCTCACAAGACCCAAATGGGGTTCCACCCTGGCTTCCTATAGTTGCTGCGGGTGATGAGCCCGGCTTATTTCTTCCGGATGATGCGCCGTGGGTGGTTCACGCCGATTTTGGCACCCTGGTTGGCGGCATTCGTGCCTTGCTAATGCAGGCGTTGCATCCTGGGTCGCTCACTGGGGTTGCCCAGCACTCTCGTTATGAAAAAGACCCGCTCGGCCGTTTAGCCGGAACAATTCGTTGGTTGACTGTAACGACTTTTGGCTCAATTTCAGCAATTGAGCAGGAGGCGAACCGTGTAAATCGAATGCACTCTCGTGTTTCGGGTGAGTACACCGCAGCCTCGGGGGAGAGCCGCATTTATCGTGCCGCTGATGAAGATTTGCTGCTCTGGGTTCACATCGCCTTCATGGAGTCATTTCTAAGGGCTCATCAGATGTATGCCTGGCGTGAAATACCCGGAGGAGCAGACGCTTATGTACGACTTTGGTCTCGATCAGTCGAGCCTTTAGGCCTCAGCAAGGTGCCGATGTCTGAGGCAGATTTGATCGCTGAGATTAAGAGGCAGAAACAATTTTTGACCACTACGGCGACCACGTTTGACGTGGTGCGTTTTATTCAGTACCCACCCCTACCGCTGGCCGCCAAACCGGTTTATCGACTCTTATTTGAGGCTGCGGTGCTGTCGCTCGAGCCAGAGTTCAGGGAAATTCTTGGTCTGCGTGCAAAACCTCGCTGGATAATTCAGCCGCTCACTCGCACTGTGCTGCGGGTAATGCGAACCGCAATTGGTCCAGAATCTCCGATTGAAGACGCGGCTAAAGCGAGGCTCGAGCGCATTGGGGCTTGGAAACCCGGCAACAGCGTGCAGGCTAAACTGTTCTAGTTGCTTTGCAACACGCCACCCTAGCTCAGTCGGTAGAGCAGCTCCCTCGTAAAGAGCAGGTCAGGGGTTCAATTCCCCTGGGTGGCTCTGCGTTGTAACAATTCGCAACAGTAGAGCAATGTCGCTCTTGGGGTACCTAAACTCGGTCTCAACACAGTTCTCAGCTGCTTGAATCAAAATGATTCACTGAGGCGGTGGGTAGAAAGGGTCGTCATGTCATCAGTGCGTTTCGTAATGATGAGCATGATGTCGGGGCACATCAACTAATTAGTTGTGCCCCCAGCACCCCAGCCCCACCTCCTAACTACCCGAAAGAGAACCGTGTCTTTTTCTAAAGCTCTGCAGCACAGCGACATCGCCGTTTCGCCTGCCGAAGTAAAACTGACCAACGTCAGTAAAACTTTTGGCCGTGGCGCAAACGCCGTTTCGGTGTTGCACGATGTTTCTCTCGAAGTAGCCAAAGGTGAGATTGTTGTGCTGCTTGGCCCATCAGGCTGTGGCAAGTCAACTTTGCTTCGTCTAATCGCCGGGCTCGAAACCAAAACCTCAGGCAACGTCACAATTGACGGGCACGAGGTTGTGGCAATCGATGATCGCACCGGAGTTGTTTTTCAAGAGCCCAGGCTGTTGCCATGGCGTTCAATTGAAAAGAACATTCAACTCGGTACCCGGTCGAAAAAGTCAAGCAATGTCATTAGCGCACTGATTTCGGCAGTGGGTTTGTCAGGTTTTGAAAAGCACCTTCCTCGCCAGGTTTCTGGCGGAATGGCTCAGCGCACTGCACTCGCACGTGCGCTCAGCGGTTTCCCCGGAGTGCTATTGCTCGACGAGCCTTTTGCAGCTCTTGATGCGCTTACTCGACTTCAGATGCAAGACCTTCTACTTGAAGTGGCTAGCGAAACCGGTGCGACCGTAATTTTGGTAACCCACGACATCGACGAGGCGCTGCACCTTGCAGATCGAGTGATTGTGCTCGGAGAGCGCGGCACCGGGATCGCTGAAACCCTCGAGGTTTCAATTCCACGCCCGCGCGACCGCAGTGCTCCTAAACTTGCGCCACTTCGTCGAGAGCTGCTGGCTCGCTTCGGAATTCATCCTTAATAGATTCAGAGAGAGAAATGTCAAAACTAGTTAAGAAATTTGCCGCAGCACTGGCAATTGCAACCCTTTCGGTGGCAACCCTGACGGTTACCTCGGCTACCGCAGCTCCGAAGCTGACCACGATCAAGCTCGACTATGCAACTTGGAACCCCCTGAGCCTGGTTCTAAAGAAAAAAGGATGGGCTGAGGCTGAATTTAAGAAGCAAAACATCAAGGTTGAATGGATCTACTCAGCCAGCAGCGCGGCAGCTCTTCAGTCGCTGAACGCGAATGCAATCAACGTTGCTTCTTCGGCTGGAGCACCGGCCTACACTTCACGTGCAAACGGCGCGAAGCTAAAGACCATTGGTGTTTTCTCACAACCAAAATGGGCTTCGATTGCAGTTGCTAAGGGCAGCC
The DNA here is from genome assembly GCA_964530255.1 of uncultured Rhodoluna sp. Lineage (GTDB taxonomy): Bacteria > Actinomycetota > Actinomycetes > Actinomycetales > Microbacteriaceae > Rhodoluna. The sequence goes on along the minus strand of CAZGZW010000009.1, from coordinate 52,325 downwards.
CTATTACCGACATCAAGCAGCTCAAGGGTAAGAAAGTCGCGGCAGCCTCTGGCACCGACCCATACTTCCACCTACTGTTGGCTCTCGATGCTGCAGGCCTTAGCTCTCGTGACGTCACCATTTTGAACCTGCCTCACGCAGACGGCCAGAAAGCTGTTGTTGCCGGCCAGGTCGACGCATGGGCAGGTCTTGACCCGCTGACCGCTCAGGCTGAGCGCAACTCTGGCGTGAAGATTATTTACTCAAACGCAAAATTCAACACCTGGGGTGTGCTTAGTGCGAATGAAGACTTCATCAATAACTACCCAAACCAGCTGATCACTGTTTTGAAGCTGTACGAGAAGGCACGCGCCTACACCCTGGCCGAGGGTTCAGAAGCAGCACAGATCCTCTCAGCCGCTGCCAACATCAGCAGCACCGAGGCCATCAAGGTCTTGCTTAACCGCACCAAGATCGACGTCAGCATCGTTCCAGGCGCTGCTCAGGCAGCCGTTCTGAAGAGCGTTACTCCAGTACTAGTTGAAGAAGGCCGAATCAAATCAGCCGACGCTGCCAAAGCTGCATTGGCTTCTCTGTACAACGCCACTCTGGCTAAAAAAGCCATAGCGAAAAAGTAAAACTGAAAGTTCGGTAGCAGAATGTCAAAAACATCAAAGAGAAACCCGTTGAAAATTGCTCAACGCGTTGGCCTTGGCATTCTGCTGCCGATTGCTCTGCTGGTCGGATGGCAAACTGCCGCCGCCAGCGGAGCCTTCAGTGCTAGCCAGCTTCCGCCGCCGGTAGATGTTTTGCTTGCGGCAAAAGAGCTCTACGAACGCGAAGTTTTGTTTGCTCACATCGGCGCAAGCGCGCAGCGAGTCGCAATTGGCTATCTAATTGGAGCCTCGATCGGAATCTTCCTCGGCTCTCTGGTCGGCCTATCGAAAATCTTCAGCCAACTACTGAGCCCGATCATTTCGGCAATTCGTGCCGTGCCTTCTTTGGCTTGGGTGCCATTGCTGTTGATTTGGCTTGGCATCTATGAAGAGCCAAAAATAACTTTGATTGCAATCGGTGCCTTCTTCCCAGTGTTTACCACCGTGGCCTCAGGCCTCAAGGCAGTTGACCGAAACCTTATTGAAGTAGGGCGTGCCTATGGTCTCAAGGGTGCGAGTTTGGTGACTCAAATTTTGCTTCCGGGCGCCTCCCCAACCATCCTCTCGGGTCTGCGCCTTGGCCTGGCGCAATCTTGGCTGTTCCTGGTGGCCGCCGAGCTGATTGCAAGCTGGCAGGGTTTGGGGTTCTTGCTGCTAGACAGCCAAAACTCTGGGCGAACCGACATTTTGTTCCTCTCCATTATTTTGCTTGCTCTGCTCGGTAAGTTCACCGACGTTCTTCTCGGGCTGGTTGAGCGCCGGGCGCTTCGCTGGGTCTAATGGTTTCCCTCGGCGGTTAGGCTTGGGGCTATGCCTAAATCGCCAGTCAAGATTCACTGGGCAATACCCGTTGCTGTAGTTACTTTTTTCGCTCTGCTTGGAGCAGCTGCATTTCGTTCAACAACATCGGTTTTGTTTCAGCCATTTGAGAACGAATTCAACTGGACTCGAGCCGACACCTCCCTCGCAATGTCGGTTAATTTAGTGTTCTACGGTCTGACGGCACCTTTTGCAGCCACCCTTATGGCTCGTTTTTCAGTTCGCAAAGTTGGCACCGTTGCGCTCGCCGCAGTGGCAATCGGCACGGGCCTGACCGTTTGGATGACCGAAGTTTGGCAGCTCGTTTTTCTTTGGGGTGTTCTGGTTGGTCTTGCTACCGGTTCGTTGGCATTGGTCGGCGGTGCCATCGTTGCGAGTCGCTGGTTTCACAAAGGCAGAGGATTAGTCACAGGAATTTTCTCGGCAGCCTATGCGACCGGCTCACTCATTTTCCTTCCCTCAATGTCATCTCTGATTGAAACCAGCGGATGGCGAGTTGCAACCTTGGTGATTGCCGGTTTCGCTGCTGTTACAGTAATTTGTTTCTCCCTATTTTTTAGAGAAAGCCCCGCTTCGGTTGGTCAGCTTCCATATGGAGCCACCGAGCCCATTGAGACTTCGGCCAAGGCCCCAATCTCAGTCGTCGGAAACCTAAAAGTATTAGTTTCATCAGCAAAAACCTTCCGCTTTTGGGCGCTAGCCAGCACGTTTTTTGTCTGCGGTTGGACCACCAACGGCCTCATCGGCGCACATTTCATCCCGGCGGCGCACGATCACGGAATGGGCCTAACCACGGCATCGACTTTGCTCGCTCTCGTTGGAGTTTTTGACATTGTTGGAACAATCGCTTCCGGATGGCTGACCGACCGTTTCAACCCGGTGGTATTACTTGCCATCTATTACGGAGTACGTGGGCTGGCGCTTTTCACGGTCCCCTTCGTCTTGGGGCCTACGGTAGAACCTCCGCTTTTGTTTTTTGTTGTGTTCTATGGCCTCGATTGGATCGCAACCGTTCCGCCAACCATCGAGTTGTGCCGCCGCTATTTTGGTTTAGAGCTTTCAGCCGTGGTATTTGGTTGGCTGTTTGCATTTCACCAGGTGGGAGCCAGCATCGCCGCAATTTTTGCCGGGTTTATTAGGGTGCAAGAGGGGTCTTATTTCATCGCCTGGATAACCGCTGCAGTGCTATGCCTTTTGGCCACGGCAACAATTCTCGTTTTGTTGCGCAAAAAACACTCGACAACCTTCGCTTAAGCGGAATAATAGGAACGCTGATTTAACGGCCACAAACCGCAGCTTGAAAAGAAGGTTCCTATGGCACGCCGTAAAGGCCTGCACCCCACGCAGCTAATTGCGATTGCGTTTACCGTAATCATTCTTTTTGGAACCTTTCTTCTGATGATTCCCACCGCAACCCAAAGCGGAAAATCAACACCTTTCCTAGACTCACTTTTCACAGCAACTTCGGCAGTGACAGTCACCGGTCTGAGCACGCTCGATGTTGAAAACCACTGGAGCCAATTTGGGCACTGGATCATCGCCCTACTGATTCAAGTTGGCGGATTCGGAATCATCGGGTTTGCAACCCTGGTTGGTTTTTTGCTTGAAGGTCGCATCTCGCTCCGCAACAAAATGATGACCACCTCAGAGGCCTCAATTTCCGTTGCGCCCGACATCAAGAGTCTGCTGAAAAACATCGCCAAAGTGATGCTTTTTTTCCAGGCTCTACTCTTTGTGTTTCTGTTTATTCGATTCATCACCCACTACGGGTACGATTTTGAAAAAGCCCTAGGCCACGGCATCTTTCACGCAATTTCTGCTTTCAACAACGCCGGTTTTGCTCTATATACCGACAGCATGATCGGTTTTGCCCGCGACGGATGGATCATCGTTCCGGTGTTCATGACAGTCATCATCGCGAGTATCGGATTCCCGGTAATCATCGAGCTTCGTGATCGGGCAAAGAACCAAATCAGGTTGTGGATGGGCAAACCCGTTGCAATTGTGATGCCTGCCCAATGGTCGCTGAACACCCGAATTGTGCTTTGGGCAACCTTGGTTCTGTTGATAGGTGGCACCATGGTGCTGGCTGTACTTGAGTGGAACAACCCGGCAACTATCGGAACACTAGATCCGGTAAGCAAAATTCTCGACAGTATTTTTGCCGCGGTGATGCCTCGCACAGCAGGTTTTAATGCGATGGATCTTAGCCAGGCCAATCCGAGCTCTTGGCTGGTTATGGACATTCTCATGTTCATTGGTGGTGCCAGTGCTTCCACCGCCGGTGGTATCAAACTTGGAACCGCAGTGGTGCTCTTCTACATCATTTACACCGAAATTCGCGGTGAAGCGGCTGTCAACATCGGCAACCGCAGATTGCCTCGTTCGATGCAGCGCCAGGCTCTAACAATCTTCTCGATCACGGCATTCGTGCTAATTGGTGCAACCATGCTGCTTCGACTCACCACACCATTCACACTTGATGAAATTTTGTTTGAGGTGACCTCGGCAGTTGGCACGACCGGCTTATCAACCGGCATCACGGCTCAGCTTCCCGATCACGCAAAGTTCTTGATGTGTCTGCTGATGCTCTTCGGCCGTCTCGGCCCAATCGTGGTCGCAACATCTCTTGCCATCAGACGTACCAAACGACACTTCGAATACCCGAAAGAGCGCCCGCTCATCGGCTAGTTTTTCAATAACACTGAAAGAAGAAAACCATGTCATCAGAAACTCCAAGGCGTAAACGCAGTTTTCACTCGGCCAACGTGGCGGTAATCGGTCTTGGTCGATTCGGTTCATCGCTGGCTACCGAGCTGGTAAACGGCGGGCACCAGGTTCTGGGTATCGACACCGACGAAAAAATCGTTCAGGCGCTTTCGACCTCACTCACCCACGTGGTTTCAGCCGACACCACCGATGAGGAAACGCTTCGCGAGCTTGGTATTCAAGATATGGACAGCGCTGTGGTCGCAATTGGCGCCGATTTGGAGGCCAGTATCTTGACGGCTTCGCTGCTGCTTCAGCTTGGCGTGAAGCAGGTATGGGCCAAGGCGAACTCAACCTCTCACGGTCGAATTCTTGAGCAACTTGGGGTTCACCACGTGATTTTCCCTGAAAAAGAAATGGGACGCCGTGTAGCACACATGGTTTCAGGTGAGTCACTCGACTATGTACAAATTGATGAAGACTTCGTGATGGTGAAGGCAGAGAGCCCAACCCAATTTGATGGCCAAACGCTAGCCGACTTGAAGATTCGCAGCACCTATGGTGTGACCGTGGTGGCAATCAGCCACGGCGATGGAAACTATGTTCCTGCCTTCCCTGAAACTGTGCTTCGCAACGGAGACCACATCGTGGTTGCCGGCCGCAAAAAGCCTCTGGATGAGTTCTGCCAGCTCGACTAATTTTTCCTGAGGCGATGCGGCACGAGCGCCCATAAAATTGCCGCCGCATCGATTGCCTCCTGTGAAATTGCAGCTCCGGTTGCACTAAGCAATCCCAGACTTGCAGCGACCATGGCAAGCATGGCAAAACTCATACCAACCCCTGCAGCCTGTAACGCTCGATTTCTTGCACCCTGTGCAATGTCGATTGCCAGGCCGAGTTGTCGGATTGAATCTTCGACGATTACAACGTCGGCAGCCTCGCTAGCCGCGGTTGCCCCTCGAGCGCCCATTGCCACGCCGACGTGAGCGGCTGCTAGGGCAGGGGCATCATTGATTCCGTCACCGACAGCAACCACGGTCCCACTGGTGCTTTGCATTTCTGCCCTAACAATTTTCAACTTGTCTTCAGGTTGGCACTGCGCGAAGTGTTCGTCTGCGCCTACCTGTTGGGCGATTTTTGCAACAGCGTCTTCGCGATCACCTGAGACTAAGACGATTCGATCTAGCCCTAGTTTGCGAAGCTGGTTCACAGTTGTGACCGCATCATTTCTAATCGGATCGTCTAGGCCAATAACCCCAACTAGGCTGCCATCAATGGTTACGCCTACAAGTAGATCGCCCTCGACGTTTACCCAACCGGGCGCTTGAGAGATTTGCCCGACAGAAACTTTTCTTTCGCCAACCATGCCGGCTACGCCATGACCGTGTTGCTCGATTACGCCGGTAGCGATTTCTAACACGAGGTCACGATCGTGAGCCTCGGCCACGATAGCTTTGGCAACTACGTGCGGGCTGCTTTGCTCAAGTGATGCTGCCAACCTCAAAACCTCGTCAGCTGAAAACTGCTCAGTAACGTCAATTCTTGAAATTGCAGGCCCACCATGAGTCAGTGTTCCAGTCTTATCAAGCAAAATTGTTTTTACCCGGGCCAACTGTTCCAGTGCGGCACCTCCCTTGATTACCGCACCGTGCCCAGCGGCTTTAGACATGCCCGCGATGATAGCCACCGGCACCGCAAGAATCAGCGGACAAGGAGTTGCAGCGACTATAACGGCAACAGCTCGATCTAGTTCACCGGTAATCAGCCAAGTACCGCCCGCCAATGCCAATGCAAAAGGTACAAAGCGTACTGCCCACTTATTCGCGACTCTTACCCCGTTGGCGCTGTCAGCTTGCGCTGAGGCAACCAAGCGAATCAGGGCTGAGTAAGTGCTGTTTTGATCGGTTTGGGTGGTGACCATCTCGACCGACTGACCGGCATTGACAATTCCTGAATTAATTAGCGAATTTGCCGAGTAGCTTTTCGGCAGCGGCTCGCCGGTCAGAGCTGACTCATCAAAACTAGATTCAGCTAATACCTCTGCGTCAAGCGGTACTACTTCGCCACTTCGAACCAAAATGCGAGTTCCAACCGCAACCTCACTCAAACGCAAATCACGCACGTTACCGGCCGAGTCAATAACGTGTGCCTGATGCGGCGCACGTTCAAGTAGTGCGCGTAGCTGCAGCCTTGCTCGGCCGGCCGCCCAATTTTCAAGTGCGCGTCCTGAGGCAAGCATGAGTGAAATCACACTGGCCGCCAACCATTCGTTGGTGATCGCTGTTGCGGTGATTGAAATGAGAGCCAAAACATCGCTCCCGAAGGCCTTTTCTCGAATCGCGTCAACCAGCAGCTTCAGCGAAAGAGTAAAACCGACTCCGGCACCGATTGCATAGGCTGGCACTGACGCCAGTCTTAGCTGGTCTAAAACTAGGCCAGCAACCAAAGCGATTGAGGTGAGCCCCAACATCAGATAGCTGTTGTCAAATATCTTGCGCACGTTGTCAGTTTGCCAGCCACATAGACTGCATTAGTGCAGAAACCTCAAATTCGATTCTTGGGAGCAGCCGGAACAGTCACCGGCAGCCGTTTTTTGTTGAGCTGTGGCGACACCAAGGTGATGGTCGACGCAGGCTTATTTCAAGGATTGAAAAAACTGCGTTTGAAAAACTGGAATCCGCTGCCAATCGATGTAGCCGAGCTTGATGCGCTTATTTTGTCGCATGCTCACCTTGATCACTGCGGCTACATCCCAAAGTTGGTAAAAGACGGGTTTCGCGGAAAAATCCATTCGACCAAATACACCGCCAAGCTAGCCGAGGTGATTCTTCTAGATTCAGCCCGAATTCAAGAGGAAGATGCGAAGTACGCAGCGAAAGAGGGTTACTCAAAGCACAACCCGCCAGAGGCGCTATACGGTGAAAAAGATGCAGCTCAGGCCGTGACCCAATTTGTTGAACACCGATTTCACGATCGGGTCAGGGTCGCAGAAGAAACCTACGTAACTTTTCATCCAGCCGGGCACATCCTCGGTGCCGCATTTTTAGAGGTCGAATTTTTTGGATTGCGTCTGCTTTTCACAGGTGATTTGGGTCGTGATGAACATCCGCTACTGCAGCCCCCGGGTGATGTACCGGCCGGAAAATTTGACGCGGTTATCACTGAGTCAACCTACGGTGACCGAGAGCACGTAGAACAAACTTCAAACTTCGAAGACATCATTAATCAAACAATTGACCGCGGTGGCTCAGTGCTAATTCCGGCCTTTGCCGTTGACCGCACCGAGGTAATTTTGGTGCGATTGCGTGAACTTATGGAAATGGGAAAAATTCCGAGGGTTCCGATTTTTGCCGATTCACCAATGGCTTTAAAAGCCTTGGCTTTTTACCGAGATGCAATCGACAATCGGTCACCAGAAATTCGTCCGGAAATTGCTGATGAATGGTCAGGTGGCGATCCTTTCAATCCCGGAACTCTGGTTGAGCTGATGACTGTAGAAGAATCAAAAACCATCAATAAACCCAAGCAACCAAGCATCATCATTTCTGCCTCGGGCATGGCAACCGGTGGTCGGGTTGTGCACCATCTAAAAGACATGCTGCCGAATCAATTGCACTCGGTAATTTTGGTCGGCTATCAAGCGGTCGGCACTCGAGGTCGTCGATTGATCGAGGGCGAAGAGTTTGTGAAAATGCACGGCCAAATGATTCCGGTGAAGGCACAAATTGAGCAGGTTCAATCTTTCTCAGTGCACGCAGATGTTAACGAGTTGGTTTCTTGGCTCCGCACATCAGAATTACAACCCAAACGGGTCTTTGTTGTGCACGGTGAGGCCGGTGCTGCCGATGCGCTTGCCGATCGAATTCGAGCAGATCTCAATTGGGATGCAATTGCTCCTCAAGACGGCGAGGCATTCGACCTCTAAATCGGGGCAGACTTAGCCTTAAGCCAATGAATTACTTGAAGACAGTTGCGCTTGGTCTACTGATTGCTGTTCTGGGCGGAAGCAGCGCCTACGGCGCCCCGACGCCATTACCCAGCGAAACGCAGTCGCCATCGCCTATCCCAACAGTTAGCGCAAAGCCTTTGCCAACTTCACCAGCGGTGGTCAAGCCCTGCTCAGTTAAGACTGCTGTCAGTCAGGCAGCCTTAGGGCAGTTTTATGGCTACGTAATCGAAGTTGCAAGTGGAAAAGTTCTACTGAACATTCGAGGAAGTGAAACCACACCTTCCGCTTCGGTGCTGAAGGTCGTCTCTGCAGCAGCTGCGATGACTGCACTGCCACTCGACTACAAGGCAAAAACAGATGTGCTCTCAGTGCCGTCAGAGCCCGGAACAATAGTTCTGCGCGGCGGTGGTGATCACACGCTATCCAAAATGACCGGTGACAGCTATACGACCTATTTAGGCGCGCCACGTCTCGAAACCCTCGCGTTTCAGGTGCTTTCAAAATGGAACAGCGAGACCGAGATTAAGAAAATTATTCTCGACAGTTCGTTTTTTAGTGGCCCAAGCTACAACTCAGCTTGGAAGTCTTCGGATCGCACAAATGGGTACATTTCACACATCACCGCCCTGCAGACCGACAGCGATAGAGCGAATCCTGATCTAACTTCTCGTGCTTACAGTGGTAACCGAAGCACTGATCCGGTCTTGAAAACGGGCGAGTACTTTCGCGCGGCTCTGCAGGGTCTGGCCGAGGGTGCAACTCTAGTAAAAGGTAAAACCCCGAAGAATGCGGTGCCACTAACCTCGGTTTCCAGCCAGAAAATGAGTACCTGGATAAAGCACGCAATGCTCGTTTCTGACAACACTGAAACTGAATTTATCGTCAGGCATGCGGCAAAGGCAGCTGGGCTTTCACCTTCTTTTAGCTCAATTGAAAAACTAACCAAACAACAGCTCGAAGCCCTGAATATTGACACCGCCGGTTTGGTTATGAAAGACGGTTCCGGTTTGGCTCAGGCAAATCGGGTAACGCCAAAAATGGTTGCCGAGCTGATGGCGTTGGTGGCAGCGGGGCACGAGAAAATCGGTGAGCTTGAAACCTATCTACCAATCGCAGGTAAAACCGGCACATTAGCAACACGTTTCAATGGGGCAAACGCTGCGGCCAGAAATTATGTGACGGGTAAGTCAGGTTACATACCCGGCCTTTATTCGTTGGCTGGAACAATCAAAGCTAAGGATGGCAGCACACTGGCGTATGCGATTTTTGCGAGGGGTACCAACGGAAAATCAGTTGGGTATGCGGCCAGGGGAGCGCTCGACACTGTCGCCGCTCGCTTCTACAGCTGCGGTGCCGGAATTCAGCGCTAGGCATCCAAATCAAAATTATTAGCGCCGGTAGAATCGGCATATCGGTGCCAAAGCACCTGAAATTAAGGGCGAAAATTGACTGATAAACCAAAGAAGTTCGGCTACCTAAAAGAAACTGCAATCGGTGCCGTTTCTGGAGCCGCCGCGCTTGCTCTGATCATCGGTGGCTTCAGCATTTCGAGCGGATCAAACAACTCAGCCTCTCAGCCAACTGATTCAAGCTCGGCATCAGCAAGCAGCACTCCCTTAGCGACTCCGACTAGTTCTCGAACCTGCTCGGTTGCCGATTACCTCACCGATCCGCTGCTTGGAAACTTAAGTGCCGTAGTTATTGATGCAGCAACCGATGAGGTTCTTTTCGATCGAAATGCCAATACCCCGGCCGCTACGGCATCGGTTATGAAACTGCTAACCGCAGCAGCTGCTCTTGAATCTTTGGGCCCGAATTACCGAGCCGAAACCAGGGTTTATCAAGACTCAACTTCTCCTGGGGTTCTCTACCTGGTTGGTGGAGGCGACCCAACGTTATCTAGAACCGCAGTTGGTGCCCAATCGGTATATCGAGATGCCCCAAAGTTAAGCACGCTGGCGTTGAACGTTAATCAGCGACTAAACGGAACTGCGGTAACCAGAATTGTCCTCGACTCTTCGATGTTCCCGGCGCCAAGTTGGGAATCAAGCTGGGAACGCAGTGAGCAAACCCAGGGCTATATGTCTGAAGTCACCGCTTTGCAGGTCGACGGTGACCGAGCAAACCCAAGCCAGGAAACCTCAAAGCGCTCAACCAACCCGGTAGGGGCTGCGGGACAACACTTTAAGAAAGCGTTGGGAGCAGCTGCAACATCAGCAACTATTGCCAAAGGTTCACTTTCTCCTTCAGCTGTTGAAATTGCCAAAGTGGTTTCGCAACCAATCAGCAAATGGATTACCCATATGCTGCAGGTATCAGACAACACTGAAGCCGAAGCGCTTGCCCGCTTAATTTCGCTGGACCAAGGTTTTGACGGATCTTTTTCTTCGCTGACTCAGGCCTATCAACGCGCCCTCGCTGGAACCGGTCTCGACCTGAGTGGAATAGTTATTCGTGATGGTTCAGGTCTCAGCGATTTCAACGCCGTTTCTCCGGCTACGGTAGCCAAACTGATGAAGTTGGTGATTAACCAGACCGGAAACCTAGCGGTGATCAATCAAGGCCTACCGGTAGCTGGCGAATCAGGTTCTTTGGCGAATCGATTCAAAGGCGACAACATTGATGCCGCTGGCCACATTTTTGCCAAAACCGGATGGATTAAAAAGGGCTACACTATCGCCGGATACATGAAACCAAAAGACGGATCGGTCTTGACTTTCGCTATTTACGCGCTGGGCTCGGTCAGTGATTCAACCAAGGGTGCGATCGACAATTTGGCTACAGCTATTTACCGTTGTGGCGCAAACCTGGCACCCCAGTAACTGCTAAACCTCGCGCTTTGCACCATCGGCGGCAGTAACCGCGAAAATATTGGGCGCCAAATAGCCTGCTGAGGCAAAGGCGTGCTTAACGCTTTCACTTACGGCCCCTAGTTTTGACGTTGGAGTGAGCGCAATTGCTGCTCCACCGAAGCCGCCACCGGTCATACGTGCGCCTAAGGCTCCGGCGTCAATCGCGGCTTCGACTGCAAGATCCAGTTCTGGAATTGAAACTGCATAATCGTCACGAAGCGAATCGTGGCTTGCCTTCAATAGGCCACCGATAGCCACCGGACCTTTTGATTTCAGAGTCGCTACCGTTTCTAAAACGCGGGAAATCTCGGTCACTACATGGCGCGTGCGCCTAAACTCAACAGCAGTCAATTTTGGTTCAGCATCCGCCAGCTGGGCCAAATCAAGATCTCTGAGAAACTGCAGGTTAAGTTTTGCCGCAGAACTTTCACAAGCTGCTCTTCGCTCGGCGTATCCGCCATCAACCAAGCGGTGGGCTACACGGGTGTCGATTATGAGAAGCTCTAGCCCTGCGGCTGCAAAACCCAACTCGATTGGTTCGGTTTCGAGTGTTCGGCAGTCGAGCAGAACTCCGTGATCTGCAATACCCAACATTGAAGCTGACTGATCCATAATTCCAGTCGGTGCCCCGACAATCTGATTTTCACCAAGCTGGCCGCAACGGGCAAGCGTGCGTTCGTCAAGGTCTAGATGCCACAACTCATTCAGCGCGACTCCGATTGCGCATTCAATTGCGGCTGACGATGAGAGGCCCGCGCCTACTGGAACATCAGAGTGAATGTAGGCGTCAAAACCGAATTCTGGCGCTTGGTGGTCTAGTTCGATTGCCTTAGACCTGACTGCCCAAGCCATTCCTAGCGGGTAAGCGGCCCAGTCAAGCTCTAGTCCCGGGTTTATTTTTTCAAGATCTATCTCAACCGCTTCAGATGTAAAGCTGCTGGCAACTCTGATTAGCGAATCGGCTCTGAGTGCCACGGCTGCATAGGTTCTTCGGTTGATTGCTAGCGGAAGAACAAAACCTCCGTTGTAGTCGGTGTGTTCTCCGATTAGATTCACTCGACCAGGAGCTGACCAAACCCCCGATGGTTGGTAGCCGTACCTGACTTGAAAACCAGCTGCAGTTTCGTTTGCGAGCTCAGTCATCAGAGCACGCTCCGAATCTGTTCAGCGGTAACCTCGGGAGGAAAGTCAGCGATAAACGCCCCCATCGCCGATTCAGAGCCAGCTAGGTACTTGAGTTTGTCTTCCGCTCGTCGAGGCGAAGTAATCTGTAGTTGCAGACGCACATTTTCGCCTCCCGCAACCTTCGGTGCCTGATGCCAGGCAGAAATATATGGGGTTTGTGTCGAGTAAATTTTGTCCATTGCGCCGAGTAATTTTGAGTAAATTTCGGCAAGTTCGTCTCGTTCGGACGCAGTTAGTTGGTCAATTGTGCCAACGTGTCGATGGGGTAGCAGATGAATCTCAATAGGCCATCTACCAGCGAAGGGAACATACGCTGTGAAGTGCTCACCCTTGATCAAAACTCTTTCGCCAGCCTGCTCAAACTCGAGTGTCTTTTGAAATAGATCTGCACCAAATTTTGAGATTGAGTTCAGAAGTTTGGTGGTTCTGGGGGTGACATACGGGTAGGCATAAATCTGGCCGTGCGGGTGATGAAGCGTCACACCAATTTCTTGACCGCGGTTTTCGAATGGGAAGACCTGCCGAACCCCTGGTAATGCGCCAAGCACTTTGGTGCGATCAGCCCAGGCTTCAATTACAGTTCTGACTCGAGAAATGGGCATTTGACTGAGCGAACCAAGGTGCTCCGGGCTGAAAACCACAACCTCACAGCGACCGATTGATTTTCGGGTTGTGCCTAAGTTGAGTTTTGAAACTACCGAATAGTTTTCATCGTCTTGCTCAAGCACCTCAGCCCCAAACGACGGGCTCTTGTTTTCAAAGACGGCCACGTCAAACAAATCGGGAAGCTCTGAAGGGTTTTCACTGCTAGTTGGGCATAGCGGGCACTGATGAGCGGGTGGTAGGAAGGCCCTTCCGTGACGGTGGGCAGCTACCGAGACCCAATCTCCCGTCAGAGAATCAAGCCGCATTTCGGCTACCTGAGGGCGATCTGGTAGTTCACGTTGGTCGCTTTTTCGATTTTGCCCTAGCAAAGTATCTGCGTCGTCAAAATAGACCAGGTCGCGACCATCCGCCAGGGTGGAACTAATCGTGCGAATTTTGGTCATCGACGCTCCCTAAAGGGTTTAACTTGCAGTGAAATGCCAGTTTAGAAAGTGGCCGCTGAGAGTTCTTCCTCCTTCGAGGCTATACCTCGTATTATCCGGTCGATCACTCCGGCTGGCTCAAGCCCCAAACCAAAGTTGGGCGCCGTACCGAAAATAGGTCGGGTGGCGAGACCAGTTTCGGTGTGTGGCGGTCGCGCATCTTGCACCAGAACTCTACGTTTGGCCATAGGTCGGGTTTGGGCTTTTAGATAAGCCGAAAATGCTGCTTTGGATGCCGAATAGGGTGCAAGTGAAGCCATCGGCTTTTCAGCCACTACGCCAGTTATTCCACAGACAAAAGAGGGTACCGAATCTAGTTCTCCCGGTGCAATCAGCTCATCTAACTGACTCAACAGTTTGATTGGCCCGGTTACATTCGCTGCGAAAAGTCGGTCGCTTACCTCCGCGGGCAAAATGTCACCAAATGCAACCAGCCCTGAAGCAATTGCAACCCCGTGAAGCTGAGTCCCTTGAGACTTTAGGTAATTTGCGAGTAGTTCAATTGACGAATTTTGCTCAAGGTCCAAAAGCAGTTTGACCGAAGCCGCAGCGGGTATTTTGGCGGCCGACTCGTTTGACGTAGCGGTGCCAAGTACCTGATAGCCCGATTCGGCGAATTTTTGCGTCAGTAGCCCTCCGAAAACTCCGGATGCTCCCACAACTAGGATGTTCTTGCTCACGACAAAGCCAACCAGGGCAGGCGTTTATTTATGCCCTGGCTTTGTTTACCAAATGTTTACCAAGTGTCTATAAGGTAAACAGCGGCTAAACAACTCGTTGAGTGGTTGCCGCAAAGTTATGGAAGGGTCCCATGGATCCAATATTCGTAGTTGCTCTCGTTGTCGGGCTTGCACTGTTCTTCGATTTCACAAATGGGTTTCACGACACCGCAAACTCGAGTGCTACGGCCATTGCTACCGGCGCTTTGAGGCCAAGGGTTGCCGTAGCTATTGCAGCGGTCATGAACCTGGTGGGCGCATTTCTCTCGACAGCGGTTGCTAAAACCATCTCGGTGAGCCTAATCAATGAGGGTGTGAACCTGGGTGCCGAAATGGTGTTTGCAGGGCTCACCGGAGCCATCCTGTGGAACCTGACCACATGGTTGCTGGGTCTTCCATCTTCTTCTTCACACGCCCTTTTTGGTGGCCTAATCGGATCGGCAATCGCCTACGCCGGCGTTGCGGCTGTGAACGCTCCGAAGGTTTTGGAAAAAGTAATCATTCCCGCTTTGACTGCCCCGCTAATTGCTGGGCTTGCGGCATTCCTCGCAACTCGTTTGGCCTACTGGGTTACCGCTAGATCGCAGGAGGCTCGCAAGAAAACCGGAATTTCCACCGGTCGCCAAACTTTCAAAGTTGGTCAAATTTTCACTTCTTCACTGGTTGCACTTTCACACGGCACCAACGACGCTCAAAAAACCATGGGTGTAATCACATTGGTTTTGGTAACCGCAGGTTTTCAAGAGTCGGGTGACCACGTTGAATGGTGGGTCATCATCTCGGCCGCGCTTGCCATCGCTCTGGGTACCTACTCAGGTGGTTGGCGAATCGTAAAGACCATGGGTACTGGCCTTGCTGAAATCAAGCCTCCACAGGGCCTAGCTTCAGAGACGGCTACCGGCGTAACCATTTTGGCTTCGAGCAACCTCGGGTTTGCGCTATCGACAACTCAGGTGGCATCAGGTGCCGTAATGGGTGCTGGTCTGGGCCGCAAAGGCGGAGCAATCCGCTGGAACAAGGCGGGTCAAATCGTTACCGGCTGGTTCTTTACCCTTCCTGCAGCAGGATTGGTCGGCGCGATTTCGGCATACATCACCATGACTGGTCCGTTCGGAATTTTGATCGATGCGATTCTTACCATCGCGGTAATCCTCACAATTTTCCAGATGTCTCGTCGAAACAAAATCGGTCACCACAACGTTCTTAGCGAAGTCGAAGGCGCAAGCGAAGTTGTTGCGTCTCCTCGACAGGTAAGAGCGGCTGCTCGTAAAGCAGCTGCGGCCGCCAAAAAAGCCAAAAAGAAGGGTGGCAACAAATAATGATCGACTGGGCTAGTTTTCTCTTGGTTGCGGGTGCTTCAATCGCTTTCACCCTGTTTATTGTTGGTTTCTTCTCGTTGGGCGTTCGCCTGATTACTAACGCTAGGCATGCCATGCCCGCGGCTAAAAAAGGTAGGGCATCGGCTGCACGAGTTGAAGCTTTCAACCGCAGTCTGGCCTATGTGTTTTTTGCTATTTGTGCGGCGGCTTTGCTCTACGGAATCTGGCTAATTGTGCCCTATTTCCACCTCTCTAAATAGTCACTCAATGCTTTAGGGGTCCCGGTTGTACGGGGCCCTTTTTGCTTAACAATCAGAAATTTTCAAACAGTTGCCGTTCAGTAGTCGTAGCTTGAAACCAAGCGGGCTGTAGCGCCACAGAGTTAGGGTTTAATAGAGAAGTGACCGAGAAATCAAAAGACCACCAGTTCGGGTTCAAAACCCGTTCGCTTCACGCCGGAGCTGTTCCAGATGCTGCAACAGGTGCCCGCGCAGTGCCCATTTATCAAACGACTTCATTTGTTTTCGAAGACGCCAAAGATGCGGCAAACCTATTTGCGCTCCAGAAATACGGCAACATCTACAGTCGAATCGGTAACCCCACGGTCGCCAGTTTCGAAGAGCGCATCGCTAGTCTCGAGGGCGGCCTTGGTGCTGTAGCCACAGCAAGCGGGCAGGCCGCAGAATTCATCACGTTTGCAGCCTTGACCCAATCCGGAGACCACATTGTCTCGTCTTCACGTCTCTACGGCGGAACCGTGACTCAGCTCGATGTCACTTTGCGTAGGTTCGGTGTCGATACCACCTTTGTAAGCGGCAGCAAACCGGCTGACTACGAGGCTGCAATTCAAGAGAACACGAAGCTGATTTTCGTCGAGGTGGTCTCTAACCCCTCGAGCAATGTCGCCGACCTTCAAGCTATTTCAGAAGTTGCCCACAAACACGGCATTCCTCTGATAGTTGATGCCACCACAGTGACCCCATATCTCTGCCGACCGATTGAGCATGGCGCTGACATCGTGATCCACTCGGCAACCAAGTTTTTGGGCGGCCACGGCACCACGCTTGGCGGAGTCGTGGTTGATTCAGGAAACTTCCACTGGGATAACGGCAAGTTTCCAACCCTGGTCGACCCGGTTCCTGCCTATGGAGGCCTTCAATGGTGGGGTAACTTCGGTGAATACGGCTTCCTGACTAAGCTGCGTACCGAACAGTTGCGCGACATTGGCCCATCTTTGGCGCCGCACAGCGCTTTCCTGCTGCTGCTTGGAGTCGAAACGTTGGCGCAGCGCATGAAAGACCATGTTGCGAATGCCAAGCAGGTCGCCGAGTGGCTCGAAAGTGACCCTAGAGTTTCCTGGGTTAAGTATTCAGGACTGAAATCTCATCCAGACCACAAACTGGCTAAAAAATACACCCCTGAGGGCCCTGGTTCAGTTTTCTCATTCGGAGTTGAGGGCGGTCGCAAAACTGGTGAAAGGTTCATCAATAGCGTTCAGTTGCTTAGCCATCTCGCAAATATTGGCGATGCCAAAACTCTTGTTATTCACCCGGCTAGCACCACCCACCAGCAGCTAAACGCAGAGCAGCTTGAAGCAGCCGGTGTTCCTGAAGACCTAGTGCGCATCAGCGTCGGTATTGAAGACGTTGAAGACATCATTTGGGATCTAGATCAGGCGCTCACCAAGGCAACAGGAGTGAGTCGATGACCTGGAGTGAACCAAATGCCCGTGAGCGCCTCAAAATTCTGCAAGATTCTAAAGTCGTTGCGATCGTTGGCGCCTCAAACAATCGCGCTCGTGCTTCATACTTCGTAGCTAGTTATTTGAAAAGCAGCTCGCACTACAAGCTTTATTTTGTTAATCCCATGATTGACGAATTGCTGGGGGAGAAGGTCTATGCCTCACTGGCAGATCTGCCGGAACAGCCCGACATTGTTGATGTTTTCAGAAAACCAAGCGACACCCCCGATGTTTTCAAAGAGGCGGCCGCTGCAGGAGCAAAAACTGTTTGGCTTCAGTTGGGCATCTGGAATGACGAGGTTTCCGAACTTGGCGAACGAGCCGAAATCAATGTGGTTATGAATCGCTGCATCAAAATTGAGCATGCTCGCTTCCACGGCGGCCTGCACCTTGCTGGCTTCAACACCGGGGTTATCTCTTCGCGTAGACAGGCACACCAGTGACCGAGTTGGCCATTGCAAAACCGCTGATTGGTGATACCTGGTTTGGCACCGGCAGCAAAAACCTTCAAATCGAAGATCTCCGTGGGAGATTTGTTCTTCTCGATTTCTGGACACTCTGCTGCGTCAACTGTCACCACGTGTTAGCTGAATTGCGCCCTCTGGAAGAGAAATATCACGATGTGCTCACCGTGATTGGTATCCACTCGCCTAAATTTGAGCACGAAAAAAAACCCGAGTCAGTTGCCGCTGGTATTGAGCGTCACGACATACATCATCCGGTGCTAAATGACCCAAACATGTCAACCTGGGCAAGTTACGGTGTTCGGGCTTGGCCGACCTTGGTTTTAGTCGACCCAGAAGGAAAGGTTGCCGCAACCTATTCGGGCGAAGGGCATTCACATGCGATTGATGCACTGCTTTCAGAACTCATTTTGAAATACGAAGAGCGCGGGACGTTGATTCGCGGCAAAGATGTCTATGTTGCTCCGCCTGAGAGTGAACTGGCATTTAGGCAGCCGGGCAAAGTTGAGCTGATTCCCGCCGAACTTCAAGAATTTTTCAACGGTGCTGAATTATTGATTAGCAACTCAGGCGGGCATTCGTTAATCGGGGTGAAGTTAGCCAATCCGAACGAACCGGTATTCAGAATCGGGGCCGGCAAGCGAGGCCTTGATGATGGCAATTTCAGCTCGGCCAAATTTGCTGAACCATACGGAGTCGTGTTCTTGACTCGAGAGCTAGCTGCTGAGGTCGGCTACGATCTAGTGGTGGCAGATACCGCCAATCATGCTCTGCGCGGTGTAGACCTGGCAAACCAAACTGTCAAAACCATCGCCGGAACCGGCGAACAGTGGATGCAAAATGATGCCACCTCGGGTGATGCCCTGCAAACCAGAATTTCAACACCCTGGGACGTAGCGCTGGTCGACAATCAAATTTTGATTGGCATGTCAGGCGAGCATCGTATTTGGAGATTTGACCCTAAGGTCCGAACCCTCGGGGTTTACGCCGGCACCTCAAACGAGGGCCTTGTTGATGGAAAGCTCGACCAAGCCTGGTTCGCACAGCCGTCAGGTTTGCAACTCAGCAGAGATGGCGAGAGCCTCTGGTTGGTAGATGCCGAGACCTCCGCGCTACGAGTCATTCGTGGCGACCAAATAACCTCGCCGGTAGGTAAGGGGCTTTTTGATTTTGGCCATGTTGATGGTTCTGCAGAAATTGCTTTGCTTCAGCATCCCCTCGGCCTTGACGAACTACCTGACGGTTCGCTTCTGATCGCCGACACCTATAATCATGCAATTCGCCGTTTTGATCCTGCAAAAAATCAGCTCACTACAGTGTTAAGAAACCTTGCTGAACCAAGCGATGTAAAACTTGTCGTAACCGAAGCTGGGCCAAGAATGGTCGTAGTCGAGGCGGCTGCATCGAAGGTTTCAATCCATCCGATCGAGGAAGCCGTTCTGGTTGAGGGCGAAGCGATGCGCACCACCCGACCTGCCTTAGTGGTTGCCCCAGGCGATGTTGATTTGGTAGTGGTCTTCAATCCACCTCCGGGGCAAAAGTTTGACGAGCGTTACGGCCCGTCAACCTCACTCGTGGTCAGCAGCACCCCGAAGGAGCTGTTGATTGAAGGTGCAGGTACCTATCAGGGCTTGGCCACCAAGCTGAAGATAAATCCTGAAATCGAATCAGGGGTCTTGCACGTTGCGGCTCGCGGTGCATCATGTGACGACGACGGAACTGAATATGCTGCCTGTCACATTCACCAGCAAGACTGGGGAATTCCAGTGAAAATTTCAACAGATGGTTCGCCCTCGGTGAATTTAGCTCTCTCAGGGGCTTTATAGCGAGTTAGCCTAAAGGTATGAGGCAAGTTGAAAAGCCCGCATACTACGCGGCGGTAATCGGCCCGTTTCAATCTGTCGGAGGATGGGCGCTCGCCGGTTCGCTATGGCCAGGTTATGACCCAATTACTCACACCATCAGTGATTTGGCAGCAAAAGATTCGCCGGTGGCTTTGCTCATGTCTGCCTTTTTTCTACTTGGCGGAACTCTGACCATTGTCGGTGGAATCTATGCCAAGTCTTTCGCTATGCCCGGCAGGGTGGTGCTGGTGCTTGCTGGTCTGGCCACCTATGGGCTCACCTATTTTCAGACGCCAACTCAAGACTCATCTTCGCTAGAGCACCGTATTTTTGCCTCAATAGCCTTCATTCTCTGGTCAGCCTGGCCGCTTTTCTCTATCAGGCGCGGTAAAAACGTAGCCTGGCCGTTGAGGCCGGTGGGTGGTATCGTCGCAACCGTAGCCCTTGCAGCAGTTTCAATTTGGTTTTTGATAGTTTGGCGTGATCCTAGTTTTGAAGCCGAAGGAATTGCAGAGCGAATTATGGTGACCGTTCAGGCGCTCTATCTTTCGGCAGCAGTCATTATTGTGAGGCGTTACGAAGCGGCCCGAAAAGCCTGAATCGCCTCAAAAAAACTAACCTGCAGAGTTTTTGCAAAGGTATTCGAGATGTGATTATCGTCACGGTAAACCAGAACCTTACCGATTACCGGCTCACAACTGGCCGGGCCACAGTAAATGTTGTCGAGGCTAAGCAGTCTGGTCTTTGAAGAACCTACCTGTGCAACTGCCTCTGGCAATGGATCATCGAGAAACGCAGTCTCAGGATTTACAGCACAATCAGTCGGCCAGGTTTTCTCATTATTGAGAATGCAGCTGCTCAGTTTCTTAACTGGCCTTGGGTTATCTTTCACCACAAGGACGTCAATGCCCATTGCATTTATGGCGCGGTAAATATCTGAAAATCCTTTGACCGGGTCTTGCTCAAACCTCGGATCTTTTGACCAGGTAACTCCGCTTAGCGAAGATGTCACGACTAGGTCATATTTTTTTTCAGCGATTATTGCAACTACGTTTGCTACCCAAACGCTGCATGACTCGGTCAGCAAGCTGTCTTGAACCCTTGCTGCATAACTGAGCGCGCAGCCGCCTTTGGATGCGGAATCAAATTGCCATCCTTTATTTTCTGCCAACACTCCCAGGGTTGCTCTAAATTGCGCCGCATGAGAGTCGCCAATCAGCAGTATTCTCAGTTTTCCGACGGACGTCCCAATTGAGCACAATTTAACTTCTGTTTCCTCGCGATCAGTTGATGGGCAGTGCGGGTGACTGATTCGAGGGTGATCCTGGCTTGCAAGCTTAGGCTTTGGAGTAATTGGTTCAATGATTTGAGGGTTTTCGCAGAGCCCCCCATCGGCCATTCTTGCGGTCGCGCCGAAACATTTTTCGAGAACCGGGGCTTTGGCCAACTCGGCCAGCTCGGCGTCAATTCGATTTTGGGAAACCAGCAGGCCAGCCCCCGCAATGCCGGCTACCAATACCGAGGCTAAGGCAGCTGCAGTCAGAGTTTTTCGCGAAATCGAAGGTCGCGAGGCTTTCGATTTGATGAATGGTTTCTCAATGAAACGCCTACTGAAAGCGGCCATAAAAAGCGTGCTTACGAAAATGGCAATTTTGTCTAAGCTTCCGAGTTCAGACTGCTGAATTAGCGGTAGCAAAATAACTGGCGGCCAGTGCCAGAGGTATGCCGAGTATGAGATGTCGCCGAGGTATTGCACGGGCCTTAAGGCCATGATCCGATGTATCAGACCGTGGTGAATGTTCGACCAAATAACCAGGGCTGTTCCGGCTACCGGTATCGCGGCCCAATAGCTTGGAAAAGGCGTTGATTCATCGAAACTTAATGCGCTGTATGCAATCAGAGCGAAGCCGGCCACCGCTGCGAATTGCCGCACAACCTTTGGCGCGTTAAAGGCATCGCGGCCGGGCAAGCTTGCCACCAATGCGCCTGCTCCAAATTCCCACGCTCTAACAAAAGTAGAAAAATATGCCACCTTTGGGTCTGAATCGCTTAGGTAAATCGAATAAATCAGTGATGATCCAACTAGAAACAGAAGAATTGGCAGGGCAAACCAACGAATTTCAATCCGTTTCTTGTTCAATGCCCAGGCAGTAAATGCAACAAACAGCAGCAGCGGCCAAACAAAATAGAATTGTTCTTCAACCGAGAGCGACCAGAAATGCTGCACTGGTGAGGTCGCGTTATCTTGCCCTAGGTAATCAACCGCGCTCGCTGCCAGGGCCCAGTTCTCAAAATAGAAAGTTGCGGCAATTGACTCCCACAGCAGAGTTATTTGCTCGGAGTCATGCGCAAACGCCATGACCGCAATGCTGCTGGCAAAAATTACAGTAAACGATGCTGGCAAGAGCCTTCTGGCTCTGCGAGCCCAAAATTGAACCACTGTGAACCGGCCACGTTCCATATCGTTCAAGATGTGCGAGGTTATTAGAAAGCCAGAGATGACAAAAAATACGTCGACACCTACAAAACCACCGGTAAGCCGACCTGGCCAGAGGTGAAAAATTATTACCCCGAGCACCGCAAATGCTCTAAGAGCTTGAATGTCGGCTCGAAGTCTGCGTGCCAACTTCCCCCCTGATTGTGTCTTCGTATAACCCTGTTGGTTAAATAAAAAGGGGCCACCTAGGTGACCCCTCGTTTTAGCGGTAGGCCCCGTGGGACTCGAACCCACGACCCACGGATTAAAAGTCCGTTGCTCTAACCAACTGAGCTAGAGGCCCGCCGTTGCCGCAATGGGCAACCTCAACAGTTTACAGGTTGATTCGAATCTTTGGAAACTGATGTGTTGGCTAACATGTGATAACTGTTGTAACTCGTGTTCTGCAAAATTAACGATTTGGCTAACATCTTGACTGCCGCTAAATACGAGTTATTAACTGACTAAACTAGGCATGTGAGCGCTCTCAAAACAGCCAAAACAGTAACACTTGTATCGCCAGATTCGTCATTTTTGGCTCTGATACAGCAAACCGGAGCAGCACTTGGGCAGCTCTGCCTCAATGGTGAAGTTATTGCCGGCACACCTACAGGGCAGGCAAATTACGGATTTGCCGGTGCCGTTATGGCCCCGTGGGCGAATCGATTAGCCGATGGTCGATTTGTTTTTAGTGGTTCTGTTTACCAAAACCCGATTGATGAGCCCGCTTACCAAACTGCTCTGCACGGTTTGGTATTCAATCGAGCATTTGAAATAGTTCAGCAAACCAATAACGAGGTTGAATTCGAAATCAAGTTGGGTAAAGACTCAGGGTACCCATTTGAAAGTGTTTTGCGGGTCTGGTACGAGCTCACCGATTTTGGGCTAATTTCTGGTCTTGAGTTCACCAACCTGAGCAACCAGCAAATCCCACTAACCACCGGCTTTCATCCTTATTTTGCATTTGACTCTGGAGACGAAGTTTCCATCGGGGCTGAGCGGGTAGTGATTTCTGATTCGCGGCTTCTTCCTAAAGCCAGTGTGAACAGCCAAGAGCTAGTTGGCAAGCAAAATGCTGTTGAACTAGATCTCGCAACTTTGAACCTTGACAACTGTTTCGAAAACCTCATCGTCGAAGAAAACGGATGGCACTACTCCACAATCACTCGGAATGCTAAAGGCTGGTCAGTGCAGGTTGGTCAAAGTCCTGAGTTTGAACGTTGCATGGTCTACACAATGCACAAATCTCCGATCACGGCGCAGCCCGAGCGCTGGGTGGCAATCGAGCCGCAGGCGGGTGCCGCTAACGCATTTAACAGCGGTGAGGGTTTGGTGCTGGTTGAGCCAGGAGGGCAGTTCGCCGCCGAATGGTCAATATCAGTCGATGTTTTCAATCTATCCATGGAAGAGCAGGGGTTGTGATGAACGAGAAACCTAAAAAGCCAAATATTTACAATGTGGCGGCACTGGCCGGAGTATCTCATCAAACCGTGTCAAGGGTGATCAACAATCATCACAGCATCAGGCCTGAAACTCGGCAGCGGGTAGAGCGAGCCATGGCCAAACTGGGCTACACGCCAAATCCGGCAGCTCGTTCGCTGGTCACATCTCGAAGCAGAATTATCGGCATGCTCGTCGCAGACTCGGTGCTGTACGGTCCAACCGGCATGCTTTCTGCCATGGAACGTAGAGCGCGTGACGCCGGCTACTTTGCGGTTACCGTTGGGGTTCGTGCCGACAGCGAAGAGTCATGGGCTGAGGGCATTACGCATCTGCTTCGCCTAAACCCAGAGGGTTTCGCGGTTATTGCGCTTCCTAAAGGCGCCGGCAAAACACTTGCCAAGGCATCGAACGGAAAACCCATGGTCGCCATCGATGCCGATGGAGCTGCTGCAAAATGGACTGTTGGCATCGATAACTTTGTCGGCGGCGGAATCGCAACGGAACACTTGAAATCGCTGGGGCATAAACGTATTTTGCACATTGTGGGTCTAGAGAGCTCTTTTGAGGCTCAGGAGCGTAAACGAGGATACGAATCTGCGATGCGGGCCAGTGACCTTGAGCCAATTACCATCCAAGGCGACTGGGATACCGAAACCGGATTCAAAATCGGCATTGACCTCAACCTAGACATGCTTGGGGTCACCGCTATTTTTGCCGGTAACGATCAGCTTGCCCTTGGCCTACTCAAGGCCTTCAGAATCAGAGGCATCGAGGTGCCAAAAGATCTGAGCATGATCGGATTCGATGACATTCCTGAGGCGCCATATTTTGTTCCGCCGCTAACCACCGTGCGCCAAGACTTCAACAAATTGGGCGACATCGCAATCAAATTACTAATCGGTCAGATGAATGGCGGGCCAGAAGAACAACCCGAAAAGGTTTTGCCAGAGCTCATTATTCGCGAATCAACGGCGAAACTTCAGTAGAAACCGGGATCGTCATGACTGAAAAATACGTTATTGGTGTCGACTATGGGACCCTCTCTGGTAGGGCAATTGTGGTTAGGGTCAGCGACGGAGCCGAACTTGGTAGTGCGGTTCACGAATATGCAAGTGCAGTGATGGACACTCATCTGCTCGCGACCGGGAAAAAATTGCCGCCCGAGTGGGCGCTGCAGGATCCAAATGATTATGTCGAAGTTTTGAAAACAGCGGTTCCTGCTGCCATCAAAACGGCCGCAATAGATCCGAATGATGTCATCGGAATAGCCACTGATTTCACCGCTTGCACCATGGTGCCGGTGCTTGAAAATGGTGTGCCGCTGAGCTATCTGGAAGAGTTCAAAGGCCGAGAGCATGCATATGTAAAACTCTGGAAACATCATGCCGCGCAGCCACACGCCAACCGAATTAATGAGTTGGCACGAGAGCGAACTGAAAGCTGGTTAGCCAGATACGGTGGGCAAATATCATCCGAATGGGAGTTAGCCAAAGGGCTGCAACTCTTCGAAGAAGATCGTGAAATTTACGACCGCATGTGGAAGTTCGTTGAGGCCGCCGACTGGATTATTTGGCAACTTTGCGGCGAGTACGCGAGAAACGCCTGCACCGCCGGCTACAAAGGAAATTTGCAAGACGGCGAGTACCCGAGTTTTGAATTCTTCGAGCAGCTGTCTCCAGGTTTTGGAAACTTTGCCAAAGAGAAACTCACACATCAAATTGGAGAACTGGGTTCCGCTGCAGGAAAACTCACCGCCGATGCCGCATCCTGGACGGGTTTGCCAGTGGGGATCGCAGTTGCAGTCGGAAACGTCGATGCGCACGTAACTGCAGCCGCTGCCCAAGCTACAGAGCCGGGGCAGTTGGTTGCAATCATGGGCACCTCTACCTGCCACGTGATGAGCGGCGAGGTTCTAGCTGAGGTGCCCGGCATGTGCGGCGTGGTTGCGGGAGGAATCGTCAGTGGTCTTTACGGATACGAGGCTGGGCAAAGCGGGGTTGGCGACATCTTCGCCTGGTACGTAAACAACCAGGTGCCTGCGAAGTACTTCGAAGATGCAGCGGCTCTTGGAAAGAGCATTCACCAACATCTAACAGATCTCGCTGCGCAAGAACCAATTGGTGCACACGGGTTGGTCGCTCTTGATTGGCACAGCGGAAACCGATCTGTTTTAGTCGATCACGAATTGAGCGGTCTCATTCTCGGCATAACTTTGACCACCCGACCAGAGCAAATTTATCGGGCATTACTTGAAGCAACTGCATTCGGTACTCGCACCATCATCGAAACATTCAATGCCTCAGGTGTCCCGGTCAAAGAATTCATCGTGGCTGGTGGCCTGTTGAAAAATAAATTCCTGATGCAGCTGTATTCCGACGTAACTAGGCTGCCGCTTTCAACGATTGCGAGTGATCAGGGGCCGGCGCTTGGCTCTGCGATACACGCGGCCGTTGCAGCCGGCGCCTACCCAGACATTCGATCTGCAGCAGAAGCGATGGGTAAGCGCAATAAAAATGCCTACCAACCAGACCCTAAAGCAGCAAAAAAATACGATCGCCTGTATCGCGAGTACCAAAAGTTACATGATTATTTTGGCCGCGGAACCAACGAAGTGATGAAGGGTTTGAAACAAATGAAGCGTGAGGTGTTGGGTGAGTAATGCAACCAAAATTGCTGAAGCCCGCAAGCTAGTGGCTCAGCTGCATCAAGAGTTGGTTAGAAACCAGTTGGTGGTGTGGACCGGTGGAAATATTTCTCAGCGAGTAAAGTTCGACGACGGTAGCGCTGACGTATTAGTTATCAAGCCATCTGGCGTTGCCTACGATCAACTGACCGCAGACACCATGGTGGTCTGTGATTTGCATGGAAATCTGCTTGAGGGCAACCACTCGCCGTCAAGTGATACCTCGGCCCACGCTTATGTTTACCGTCACATGCCAGAGGTCAATTCAGTGGTGCATACCCACAGCAATTACGCCTCTGCCTGGGCTGCTCTAGGAAAAGAAATTCCGTGCCATTTGACTGCCATGGCAGATGAATTTGGAGGGCCGATCCCGGTTGGTCCATTTGCCATAATCGGTGACGATTCGATTGGGCAGGGCATAGTTGCCACACTCAAAAATCATCGATCTCCGGCTGTGCTGATGCAAAATCACGGCGTATTCACCATTGGCAAGACCGTTCAGGCTGCAGTTAAGGCGGCCGTTATGTGTGAAGACGTGGCTAAAACCACATTTATTGCTGTGCAGCTAGGGCAACCAAAAGTAATTCCTGCAGACAAAATAGACCAACTTTTTGACCGGTATCAGAACGTATACGGAAAGTAGAAATGACAAAGAAAAACGAGATTTGGTTTTTTACCGGCAGCCAAGACCTCTACGGCGAAGAAACACTTCAGCAGGTAGCTCGACAATCACAAGCGGTAGTTGAGGCATTTTCAGCAAAACTTGATGCCCCGGTAGAAATAATTTGGAAGCCGGTTCTAAAGAACCCTGACGCGATCAAGCGCGCCATTCTCGACGCCAACTCAGATGAAAACTGCCTCGGGGTTATCACCTGGATGCACACTTTTTCACCGGCAAAAATGTGGATCAGTGGGCTAGATGCGTTGCAAAAACCCCTGCTTCATTTACACACTCAAGCAAATCAGTCGCTTCCGTGGTCGAGCATCGACATGGATTTCATGAATCTCAATCAAGCAGCACACGGAGATCGCGAATTTGCCCACGTCTTTTCGAGAATCGGTCGCGACCGCAAAATTGTAGTTGGCGAGCCTAACTCAACACACGTTGCCGAAAGAATTTCAGCTTGGGCTTGGGCAACGATCGGCTGGCGAACATCTCAAAACCTAAAATTGGCGCGTTTTGGCGACAACATGCGGTTTGTGGCGGTAACCGATGGTGACAAAGTAGCGGCCCAGTTGCAATTTGGAATGTCAGTAGAGCAGTACGGCATCAACACTCTAGTGGCTGCAGTTGCAGCCGTTCAGGCCGATGCGGCAGATAAACTGGCCGACCTGTATGAGCTCGAATACGATGTAGCCCCCGAGCTTCGGCGCGGAGGGTCTCGTCATGATTCTCTGCTTTACGCGGCTAAACAAGAGCTTGCTCTCCGTGAAATTCTTGAGCAAGGCGGCTTTAACGCATTCACCAGCAACTTTGAAGATCTGGGAGAGCTCAAGCAGCTTCCTGGTCTTGCCGTTCAGCGCCTAATGGCTGATGGCTACGGATTCGGTGGCGAAGGAGACTGGAAAACTTCTGCACTCGGGGCGATCTTGAAAAGCATGACCCCGAAGCATCTCGGCACCTCGTTTATGGAAGATTACACTTACCACTTTGGCCCCGGTAGCGCAAAAGTTTTGGGTGCACACATGCTTGAGGTTTGCCCGTCGATTACCAAATCAAAGCCGAAAATCGAAATTCATCCTCTTGGTATTGGCGGAAAAGAAGACCCGGTTCGTATGGTGTTTACTGCCTCACCCGCGAAGGCTCGGGTTGTCTGCCTAGTCGACATCGGTGATCGATTCAGGATGATTTCAAACGAGATTGAAGTCGTCGAACCAAACGAAGATCTTCCAAACCTTCCTGTTGCCAGGGCTGTTTGGGAGCCTAAACCGGATCTGGCGACCTCGGCAGAGGCCTGGATGCTCGCTGGCGGCTCGCACCACACAGTCCTAACCAACGCCGTGAGTGCAGAAACACTCGATGATTTTGCCCGAATGGCAAAGGTTGAACTAGTGGTGATTGACGAAGATACCAAACTGCGCGATTTCCGCCGAGAGCTTCAATGGAGTGCTGCCTATCACCGATTCGCCGAGCGAATCTAGTCTCAGTTATTGTCTAGCTCTTAGTGGCCGATAGGTGTTGCTCTGACCGTTGAGTTGCGTTCGGGCCACTCAACAATCAGCATGGCTACAACCATGATTGAGCCACCAATCAGCGTTTTAGCACTCAGAGTTTCTTGACCAACAAGTACAGCAATAGCCGCAGCAAAAACGACCTCGCTGGTCAGAATTATTGCTACTCGAGAAGCTTCCATGTAACTCTGAGCCCAGGTCTGAACGAAAAAGGCAATTGCGGTGGCAAACACAGCGGTGAAAATAACGGCAACCCAAACATCGCCGGTAGGCGGGGCTTGATAGCCATCAATCAGTGCGCCGAACCAACAAACCACTGCAACCGCACCTAATTGAGCCACGGTCAGAGCATATGTATTCAGGCCGGGGCTCCACAGGCCGAGACCAACAATGTGTGCGCCAAATAAAATCGCACATAAAATTCCCCACAGCTGTCCTGGTTCGATAGAGAAACCTGAAACCGAAAGTACTGCCAGGCCGATTGTTGCTAAAACTACGCCAAAGACAACTTTTTTGCTGACTTTTTTTCGAAGTATCAAGAACGCGAGCACCGGTGTCATCACCACGTAAAGTCCGGTCAGAAAACCCGTAATCGCTGCTGTGGTCAATTCAAGAGCAATCGTCTGCGTGACGTAACCAAGCCCCAAGACGATACCGAGAGGTAGGCCTTTCTTAAGCAGTTCCCAATTCAGTGCCTGAAGCACTGACGGTCGCACCGCAATCATGATCAGCGTCGCCAGCGTAAACCGGGTGGCTAGAAAGTCATAAAAGGGTTGTTGCTCAATTGCCGGTTTCATCAGAACAAAAGCGGCGCCCCATGATGCTGCGACTGCAATTAGAGAAATTCCGGCGATGGTTGAGCGTTGTTTCATCCTGCCAGTCTAGGTTTAATCTTTAGCGCCCGTGGGCCACATTCTTCAGCATCGAAGGAAACACTAGCCCGTGCATCGGCCAGACAATCCACCAGTACGCGTGACCGAATATTCCTCTGGGCACATAAATTGCTCGTTGAACGACGGTGGTTTCACCTTCGCCTGGAATTACAATCCACTCGAGCCAGGCTAAACCGGGCATTTTCATTTCCGCACGCAGCCGAAGATGTTGTGGTCGCTCGAGCTCTTCAACTCTCCAGAAATCTAGCGCTTCGCCAACCTGCAATTTTTCAGGATCTCGGCGGCCGCGGCGAAGACCTACCCCGCCGAATATTCGATCGATTAGGCCTCTAAGTTCCCAGGCCCAAGTTGCGGTTGAGTAGCCGTTCACTCCGCCGATTCTCTCAACCCTTCGCCATACCGTTTCGACGGAATCTGTCGTCTTCATTTTGCGAATGTCTCGATAGATTGACCCGCCAGCCCAATCGGGGTCGGTTGGAAGGGGTTCAGATGCGGTACCCGGGGTTGAGGCTGAAGACCATCTGGTTTCAACGCGATGATCTTTGATTTTTGCTAGTG
Organism: uncultured Rhodoluna sp.; assembly: GCA_964530255.1. Taxonomy (GTDB): domain Bacteria; phylum Actinomycetota; class Actinomycetes; order Actinomycetales; family Microbacteriaceae; genus Rhodoluna. The sequence continues at coordinate 22,776 of CAZGZW010000009.1, read as the reverse complement.
CGTAACGAACCGCTTGTTGAAAGCTGGTTAGGCCTCCGGCTGGTAGCGGCACCAGTTCATCAATTCTTCGGTCTTGTGCCACAACATCGTTTTTTAGGCTCGCAACTAACCTTTTGGCAAGAGTGTATGGAACCGGTGTTACGAGACCGACCCAACCACTTGAAAGCCGTGGGGTTAGCACCGGAATTGGAATGATTATTCTCCGCCCAAACCCAGCTGCCTGGGCATACTGCTGCATCATCTCTTCGTAACTGAATACGTCTGGGCCGCCGATGTCAAAGTGGTCGTTGATGTTTTCATCAATAGCGGCGGCGCCAACCAGGTAACGCAAAACATCCCTGATTGCTATCGGCTGAATCTTTGATTGAACCCATTTCGGAACTGTCATAATCGGGAGGCGTTCGGTTAGGTATCGAAGCATTTCAAAACTTGCCGATCCTGAGCCAATCACTACGCCGGCGCGCAGTTCAATTGTTGGGACACCACTGGCGCGAAGAATTTCTCCGGTCTGCTTGCGCGAACTCATGTGTGGGCTGAGTTCATTATTTTCAGTGATCATTCCGCCGAGGTAAACGATTCGTCTAACGCCTGCAGCCTTTGCGGCACGCCCAAATTTCTCGGCTAAATCATGCTCAATTGATTCAAAATTATCTTTTTCGAGAAGTGCGTGCAGCATGTAGTAGGCGACATCAATGCCTGACAAAGCATTGCTCAAATCAACATTGTTTTGGGCATCACCTTCGACAACCGTTACGTCTCGAATCCATGGGTAATCTTTCAAGCGCTGTGCATTTCGTGCCAAAACGGATACTCGATAGCCCAGGGCCAGCAGTTCCGGAACAAGCCTTCCCCCGATGTACCCCGTTGAGCCAGTAACGAGAACTCTTGCTGGCAGCCCATCTTTTGAATTCAGCGTGCTAAGGCCGTCGGTGATCAATGTGGCCTCCTAATGGCAACTACTCTGTGGCAATAACTGGGCTGTAGGTTTCAATCGAAACAATACGCCGGGCTATTCCCTCGGTCTTTGCGGTGAGGTGCACAACCATCATCGAGCCCGGCTCGAGCGCCCTACCCTCATGGAGCAAAATTTCCTGGTTCGGCGATCCATACCTAGCAATGGCATCGAGAATCGTCGGAAGTGCAGGTCGGTGGGTGCAAATTACACTTGGGCGCCCATCTTCAATTACGTCGCTAATTGCATTTGCTGTGCGACGAGGTCCTTTTTTATTGCCCAGCTCTGAGAGTTGGTGCCGCTCAATAATTGCAAGTTGGTTCGCCTTTGCGAAAGGCGCAACTGTGTCACGACACCTTTTCCAAGGGCTTGAAATCACGCGTTTCACACCAAACGCTTTCAAGATCGGGATCAGTGCCTTAGCTTGAGACTCACCCTCTGGAAGCAATGGCCTGCGCCCATCATCGACAACTTTGCCGTTCTTCCAATCTGCGCGAGGCATTGCCTTGGCATGTCGTTGAACGATTACCGGCTTAGTTTTGAGAGACCCAAGTGTGTGCAGGTCCTCAACTCGCTGCAGCAGTTTTAGATCGAATTCGTAGCTGAGTTTTTTTCTGGCTTCATCCGGGCTCAGCCAATTTACTGATGAGACCTCTTCTGACGGTTTGAATTTTGATTGTGCAATCGCCTTATCAGTCACTCGGGCAGCCCAGTAGTGGACCTCTTTGGTTGCCCCGTTGCTTAGTGCGTATTTTGCGGTTTCAAGCTTGACCCCAAGTTTTATTTTCAAACCGGTTTCTTCTCGAATTTCTCGAACTGCCGTTTGCGGTAGGGATTCACCAGGGTCAACTTTGCCTTTTGCAAACGACCAGTCGTCGTATCTACCGCGATGCACAACAGCAACTTTTAGCTGATTTGCTTCCAGGCGCCAAAGCACAGCTCCTGCGGCGTAAACAATCATCGGTTGGCCCGTTTGGCCAAGACTTCCTTCATTAGTTGATCTTGAAGATCAACTAGAGATTGGCCAGCTTCACTGAGTTGGCGACGTCGCCAGCTGCCGTCTGGGGCGAGATGCCAGCTGGCTACCTCATCAGACATGGCCAGGTCGAACAGGCCCTCTAACTCTTGAATGTGGTCTGGCTGGGTGATTCGCACCAAGGCCTCGACACGTCGGTCCAGATTTCGATGCATCATGTCAGCTGAGCCAATAAAGACTGCGGGGTCGCCGCCTCCGGCAAAGGTAAAAATTCGAGAGTGTTCTAGGTAACGCCCAAGAACCGAACGGACCTTAATGTTCTCGCTGAGATTTGGCACCCCTGGTCGCAGGGCGCACATACCGCGCACCAGAATTTCTACAGTTACTCCCGCTTTTGAGGCTCGGTAAAGCGCATCAATAATCTGCTCATCGACCAGAGAGTTAACTTTTATCCGGATGCGTGCTGGCAAACCACTGCTGTGGTTTTCAATTTCGGCATCGATGCGTTCAATAAGCCCGTCACGCACACCGTTTGGCGACACCAAAAGCGACCTAAATTTGGCTTCTGGCGCCCATCCCGATAGCTGATTGAACAACTTGGTTAGGTCTTCACCAACGGATTCACGTGCAGTGAATAGACCGTAGTCTTCGTAGTAGCGTGCTGTCTTCGGATTGTAGTTACCGGTGCCAACATGGCAGTAACGTCGCAGTTGGTTACCCTCTTGGCGAATAACAAGTGAAAGTTTGCAGTGCGTCTTCAGGCCGACGATTCCGTAAACCACGTGCACGCCAGCCTGCTCCAGTTTTCTCGCCCAGGCAATGTTGTTCTGTTCATCAAATCGGGCTTTGATTTCAACCAGTGCGAGCACCTGTTTTCCTGCTTCTGCAGCTGAAATAAGCGCGTCAACAATTGGTGAGTCACCTGAAGTTCGATAAAGGGTTTGCTTAATTGCCAAAACCTTCGGGTCTGCAGCGGCCTGGACCAAGAATGCCTGAACCGAAGTTGAAAAAGATTCGTATGGGTGGTGCACCAAAATGTCACGCTGGCGCATCGCCGAGAAAATGCTGACGTCTTTGTCTTCCACCGGTTTTAGGTAGCGGTTGGTGACGACATTGTGCGGCGGAAAATGAAGGTCAGGGCGTTTTATGCCTGCAATTTCAAAAAGACCGCGAAGGTCGAGAGGTGAGGGTAGGTGGTAGACGTCGTCTTCTGAAATGTCGAGTTCGCGAACCAGTAGGTCTAACACCTGTGGGTTCATGTCGTTTGCTACTTCGAGACGGACCGGGGGGCCGAAGCGTCGACGCAAAAGCTCTTTTTCGAGGGCGATGAGAAGGTTTTCGCCCTCCTCTTCGTCAACCTCCAGGTCCTCATTTCTAGTGACCCTAAAGGTGTGGTGCTGCAGCACATCCATGCCGGGAAAGAGCTGCCCCAGAAATTCGCCAATAATTTCCTCGAGCGGAACAAACTGAGTCACATTTGCTGGGCTATTTGGCACCCGAACAAACCTTGGTAGCAGCGGAGGAACCTTAACCCTGGCAAAGTGTTCGCGCTGGTTTTCGGGGTTTTTCACCACAACGGCAAGGTTTAGCGAGAGGCCGGAAATGTATGGGAACGGGTGTGCGGGGTCGACCGCCAACGGGGTTAGCACCGGAAAAATTTGATTCTGGAAATAGTCGTGAAGAGTGCTCTTTTGGCTTTCCTCTAGGTCAGCCCAGCGCACCAGGTTGATTCCTTTAGCCGCAAGTTCTGGGCGCAATACTTTCGTGAAAAGTTCAGCGTGACGAGCTTGAAGCTCATGCGCCTTTACTGATATCGCATCCAGAACCTCTTGCGGCTCCATTCCGCTGCTTGATGTTACGGCCAGTCCGGTTGCTATTCGACGTTTGAGGCCGGCAACTCGGACCATGAAAAATTCATCAAGGTTCGAAGCGAAAATCGCGCAGAAATTTACGCGCTCAAGAAGATAAAGCTTTGGGTCTTCGGCTAACTCAAGCACTCTTTGGTTGAAAGCGAGCCAACTAAGTTCGCGGTCTAGAAATCGATCGGCCGGAAACTCGTTGCCAAAATCTGGGACCGAGATTGCCATGGTTTCTTCTGAAGACATAGTCACAATCTTGCCACCGAATGCTTAATGAAACTTGAACCTGTGGCAAACGAAATGACTGTCTAAATTCAAGATTTGCCTGTTAGCTAGATCCGGTAACTTTCGACTTCGGCATCTTCTTCGCTCAAATTGAAGCGGTAACCAACGTTGCGCACGGTGCCGATTAGTGCCTCGAGATCGCCAAGTTTGGCGCGCAGCCTTCTGATGTGAACGTCTACGGTTCTGGTGCCACCAAAGTAGTCGTATCCCCAGACTTCGCTAAGCAACTGCTCACGGGTGAATACTCGGCCCGGGTGTTGTGCCAAAAAGCGAAGTAATTCGAACTCTTTGTATGTCAGGTCGAGGGGCTTACCGTGCACTTTGGCCGAGTAACTGGCCTCGTCGATCACGACCCCGGAAGCCTGAATTTTGTCCACTTTTTCGTCAAGTTGTGCTCGGCCAAGCGCGAGGCGAATTCGAGCATCAATCTCACCTGGGCCGGCATTTTCAAGGATGATGTCGCTAACGCCCCATTCGGCGGAAATAGCAGCCAGCCCGCCTTCGCGCACCACCACAATCAGTGGGGCTGAGGTGCCGGTGGTGACTAAAATTCGAGCCAATGATTTTGCCGCCGCCAAGTCTCGGCGAGCGTCTAAGAAAATTAGATCGTGCCCCGGAGCATTTACCAGACTTGCCGGTTCTGCAACGATGTGTCTGATTCGGTGGCTTAGAAGCGACAGGGCGGGCAGAACTTCTGAGCCGGCATAGCCGAGAACTAGAAGTTGAGCCATAATTCACTCCGATTTGTTTACCGACAGTTTAGACCCTTATTCCACAGGTGTTTAGGGCATGATTGTCAGTGTGAACCGCAACTGGATTGAGATAGTCATCATTTGGATGGCTGTTGCAATTTCTTCGATTTTTATTTTGCTTGGCCCCAATTCTTCAGCCCAATCTGTTGAAGCGTCTTTCGGGGCCTTGCTTGCTGGTGCACTGGCTTCGGTTTCGGCAATTGCGCTCTTTCGGCAAAAAGCCGAAGGTTTTGTGCGTCGACTCATTTATGTTGCCGGCGGAAGCTATCTAATCCTTGCGATAGCCACGATTTTTGTAATCGTCAGAGGTTAGACTTTTGCCATGATTCTTGCACTCGAAATCTTCTTTACCGGCCTTTTGGTTTTGGCTTCGTTGGCAATTGCTGGCGTATCTGCTTTGGTGCTCTACAAGCTATTCAAGGGCCAAAAGTAAGTTGTTTGTCCTTCCAGAAGATCTTCCTCTGGAGTTGACCCCCTTTGCCTTTTTGATTGGCAAGTGGGAAGGCACCGGCGTAATTAGTTATCGCCAGAATGAAGCCGACGAATTTCCAATTGAAAAAGAGTTTCGCCAGCGGGTTGAATTCGCCCACGATGGTGCCAATGCCATCACCTACATTTCGAGCGCCGAACTCATCGATGAAGATGCTCACAAATTGCTGCCAAGCGAACTGGGTTATTGGCGGCTAAGCCGCCCGAGTGACGATGGCGACCACGGCCCAGGTTTTATCTTGGCCACCGGCCAGCCTGAGATCAAGAATCGCGAAGACCTTGAGAAGTTGCGCAACCAAGAGGGTGGTTTTGACATACAGGTTTCGACTCTTCACCCCGGTGGCGTTGCCGAACTCTACAACGGAAAAATCAAGGGCGCACGCGTTGATTTGGCTTCGGTTCACGGTGCCGCATTTGAAACTGCCAAAACCTATCGTCATTCGACTCGGCTCTACGGTCAGGTGGAGGGGGCACTCCTTTGGGTTTGGGAAATCGCACTACCAAATCGCGAGTTACAGCCGCACGCTTCGGCAAGGCTTGAACGAGTCCAGTAAATGGTGACTAGTCATTTTGGTAATCCACTCAGTGAGCAGCGCTCGTTGCTGCAAGGCAAATCAGCGGTTGAGCTCGATGAGTTATCAGTAATTCGCGTTGAGGGTGCAGACCGACTCAGCTGGCTGCATTCTTTGCTTTCTCAGAATCTTCGTTCACTTTCTGCTGGGCAATCAACAGAGGCACTTTTATTAGACCCGCAAGGGCACATTGAGCAATCCTTAAAAATCTATGAAGACGGACAGGCCACCTGGTTACTGAGTTCACCTAGCGCGGCTGAAAGCCTCGAGGCTTGGTTGAGGAAAATGATCTTTCGGATGCAGGTCAAAATTGAGACTTTATCGTCGGCCTATCGAGCACTTGGCTACTTTGGAGAACACGAGTTTCAGACCAAGCCGACACTCATTTGGCAAGACAGCTGGCCCGATCCGAAGCCAGGTTCGGTTAGGTACTCATCCGCCAAGCCCGAGCCTTGGAATTACAAGATTGCCCTGTTTGAAAACGACAGCTTTGAAAAAGCCAAATCAGAATTTGAAAACGCGGGAACGCTTGCTGTCACCGCACTTCGGATTGCAGCACATCGTCCCGAATTTGATTCAGAGGTTGATGATCGGTCGCTTCCGCACGAGTTAGATTGGCTCGCCAGTGCAGTCCATCTGAGTAAAGGCTGCTATCGAGGCCAGGAATCGGTAGCTAAGGTTCATAACCTAGGGCACCCGCCCCGTCGGCTGGTGCTGTTGCACCTCGACGGGTCTGGCCACCTTTTACCTGAGGCCGGAGCTGAGCTGTACCAGGTCGATGCACCCGCGCCTCGTGGTCGAATTACATCGGTCGGGCAGCATTTCGAAATGGGGCCAATTGCTTTGGCCGTCATTGCTAGAAGCACACCTGTAGATGCAACCCTGTTGGTCAAGACCGAGGTCGGTGAGATTTCGGCAAGCCAAGAAATAATCGTTCCCCCGAGTGCCGGAAAAACTGCTGAATTGCCAAAGCGAAATTTGCTTATGGGCGGCCGCAAGTGAGCCGGCTTCCTAAATTTCACTTCAGCCTGAGCGACTCTGCGACCCGCGTGGTTGAGTCGTTTGCGCCAATAATCCAAATTATTGCGGCGGCGCTAGCTGGCTACAGCATCGCCCATTTTGGTTTGGGCCACGCAGCGCCGCTGCTAGCTGTGACGGTGGCCATAACGGCACTTGGGTTCACTCGTGATGCCAGGCCTCGTCGTGTTGCCGAAACGGCCGTCGGCATGATTGTGGGAATTGCACTGAGTGAAATGCTGCTGCTGGCATTCGGTCGAGGGCTCTGGCAAATGGCCTTGGTTCTCTTGATTTGCCTTACGGCGGCTCGGTTCATCTCTGATTCGGCATCCTTTGCCCTGACCGTCGCAATTCAGGCCATGTTGGTTCACATTTTGGATGCCCCAGAGGGTGGCGTTTTTGTTCGAAGCATCGATGGCATCGTCGGCGGTCTAACTGCCCTCATTTTTACCGCGATAATTCCGCGCGATCCGCGACGTATTGCCCGTCGAGATGCTCAAAAACTGTTTGACATGTTTATCGACTCGATGCGTGCACTCACGATGGCAACCAGACACGTTGACGAGCGTATTGTGGACGATGCGCTGGTAAAAGTGCGCCGCTCACAGCCACTAATAGACAACTGGCGCCTCTCTTTAGACAGTGCGGTTGCAGTTGCGCGAATATCTCCATTCCTGCGTAAGCATCGCGGTGAACTTACCGGCCAGCTTCGACTCATGCGAGGCATGGATTTAGCGACTCGAAACTTACGAGTGGTGGTGCGAAGAGTCGATTTTTTGGTCAAGGATGGCGAAGCCAGACCATATCTAGCTGACCTGTTTGAACAAATTGCTGACGCGGCTGAATTACTGTCAGCCGGAATTGCAGAACCCGCAAAACTTCGTGAGGCACAGCGAAATTTGGTTTACATCATTCATCAGCTAGATCCGAAACGATTTGGAATCGCCGATCAACTTCGTGAAGCCAGCGTATTGCTTCTGCTGAGGCCGATGCTGGTCGACCTGCTTTGCGCTAGCGGTATGTCTGAGGATGATGCACGAGCTGAACTTCCGATTGTTTAGCAGTTCGGATCTACAGCTTCCCAATTGACTGTCAGTTCGCCGAGCCGGTTTCGTTTCCGATCGGTAATTACCGGCCAGCCTGATGCCCTTAGCTCTGCGCAAGCTGCTTGCCAACGTTGACTTGGCGAAAAGGTTGCCAACGGGGCATTGTTTCTCCAAGCCTGATCAACCGCACCCAAAAAGCCGTGAATTTTTTCACCGGGAACGTTGTGGTGAATCAATGCTTTCGGCAGGCGCTCGGCAACTTTGCTTGGTTGCTCGAGATCATCAAGTTTTAGTGAAATTGTAAACCAAAGGGGTCGGTTTCGATCAAGCGTTATCCAGCTCGATAAACGGCCAAGCTCGTCACAGGTTCCTTCGACTAAGAGCCCATCGTCGCTCAGCCTCGATTGCATCAATTGCCAGGCGCCGGGCACTTCTTCTTCTGAATATTGCCGCAAAACATTAAAAGCACGAATTACGTCTGCTGAGGCGACAGCATCAGGTAGCGGGGTTTCAAAACCACCCTTAAGAAATCGCAGCGACAGGTCTTCAAAGGGTTTCCCACGCTCGACACGTTCACGCTCGATTTCAATTCCGACCACCAGCACAGACGGTTTGATTTTTATTAGTCGATCTCTAAGCTCGATGGCGGTAATTGGGCTGCCGCCATATCCCAAATCAACTACAACCGGCCGGTCACTTTTTCTTAAGACTGGCAACGCCGCAATAAATCGGTCTACTCTGCGTAGACGATTCGGATTCGTTGTACCCCGGGTTACCGATCCCACAGGTTTCTTCGCTGCCACGGCCACTAACCTAACCGAAAATGGCCCGAGGCTGGTCCAACTAAACTGGTCTCATGACTTACACCCTTATTTTGCTTCGACACGGCAACAGCGTCTGGAACCAAGAAAATCTATTCACCGGATGGGTTGATGTAGACCTCAGCGACCAGGGAAGAACCGAGGCTGCGCGCGCGGGCGAGCTGCTGAAAGAATCCGGTTTGAAGCCTGATCTTTTGTTCACCTCGAAGTTAAAGCGCGCGATTAACACTGCGCACATTGCGCTCAATGCAGCAGATCGCTCTTGGATTGATGTGCAGCGCGACTGGAGACTCAACGAACGCCACTACGGTGCTCTTCAGGGCAAAGACAAAGCCCAAACCCTTGCAGAATATGGCGCTGAGCAGTTCCAGATTTGGCGTCGCAGCTTTGACGTTCCGCCACCACCGATTGACGACAACGATCAGTACTCTCAGGCGCACGACGAACGTTATGCCGAGTTGGGTGAGAATGTTCCGAAAACAGAATGCCTCAAAGACGTGCTTGAGCGCATGCTGCCATTCTGGCTTTCTGACATTCAGCCAGCTCTGAAGTCAGGTAAGACCGTGCTGGTAACCGCACACGGAAACTCTTTGCGAGCTTTGGTGAAACACCTTGACGGTATTTCTGACGACGATATTGCAGAGCTAAATATTCCGACCGGAATTCCGTTGGTCTACAAGCTAGATGAGAACTTCAAGCCACTTGTTCCCGGCGGTGAATATCTAGACCCTGAGGCTGCGGCCGCAGGTGCTGCTGCAGTTGCTGCGCAGGGTAAAAAATAGTCCAGTTTAGTTATTCTTGATCGTTCCACTCGCCGGTGGTTAGGTAGCTAACCTTCGCCGAGATGTCAACTACATGGTCGGCAAATCGTTCGTGATAGCGGCTGGCCAGAGTGACGTCTACGGTGTACATAGCGTTCTCTTTCCAGCCATCGCCAAGCACTACATCAAAGACGTGACGGTGAAGCTCGTCGACTCTTGCGTCTTGAGCCTGAATTTGGCGAGCAAAGTCAACGTCAGTGTTTTTTAGGAGCTCGGCGACTTTTTTACCAAGTTCGATGTCAAGCTTTCCCATTTCGGCAAAGGTAGATTTCAGTGCGGCTGGAACAGCCGAACCGGGAAAGCGATAGCGAGCGATAGCGGCAATGTGACCGGCTAGAGCTGCCATTCGCTCAAGAGATGCTGAGATGCGAAGCGCAGAAACCAAAATTCTTAGGTCTCGGGCAACTGGCGACTGTTTCGCGAGAATTTTGATGACTAATTCATCCAACGCCAGGGCCTTGTTAGAGGTTGCGTCGGAGATTGCAATAGCTTCATCAGCGAGCTGAACATCAGAGTTTGAAAAAGCACCCGAGGCCTTCTCCATGATTCTCGTTGCATCTTCGGCCAGTTCGACTAGTCGCTGCTGTACTTCTTGCAGCTGAGATTGAAAGACTTCACGCATAAAATTCCCCTGCTTGGTTTGGCTGTGCAAGTAAAGATTCACTTCATTTGGTAAACAACCGGCAAATTGTCACTGAACTAGCATCTAACATTCCAGCGATTCGCAGTCGTGCGCTAAAAATTTGCTCGTGTCGTACCTAAAGTTAACCTTGTGAACGAATTCGCGTCCTATTTTCTAACTGCACTTGGCGGCTTGATTTTTGGGGCCTTAGTAGTTTTCGTAATTACGCGAGCGAGGCGCCTCGATCTAGAGGAAGAACTTAATAGACTCACTGAAACCGAGACGGCAGCGGAATTGCTCGATGTTGTTACATCGTCAGGAGCTTTGTTAGACGGCGTGAACAATGTCACTCATGCCACTCTTGAGGCGCAAACTCTCGGGATAAAGGCTGGCGCTCCACTTCCATACCCGCAGCTCGTGAAACTTGTTTCCTCCGCAAGAGAATCGGCGCAGCCGGTCGAATCCTCATTAGAGTTAGCTACCGGAATAACCGGGGAAGCCGTAGCCGTATCTGCAAGAGCCACCTTACTCACTGATGGCAGCGTCCTCTTGGTTATCGACGACGTCACCGAGGCTCAGCGCCTTGACGAGACCCGGCGCGACTTCATCGCGAATGTTTCACACGAATTGAAGACCCCAATTGGGGCAATTTCATTGCTTTCCGAGGCGCTCACTGACGCCGACGAGCCGGCCATGGTCAAGAAATTTGCAAGTGATTTGCACTCTGAGGCTCAACGTCTGGCCCACCTAGTTCAAGACATAATCCAGTTGTCAAGGCTTCAGGGAACTGAGGTTGCCAAGACTGCTCAACCGGTAGACCTTTCCTCAGTTATTGAGGAGGCGGTGGAGCGAAATCGAGTACTTTCGGAGACCCGAAAGGTCAAAATAAAGGTCGATTCACCGAAAGGTGTGTCAGTGCTCGGAGACCGGGAGCTCTTGGTAACAGCAATTAAGAATTTAATTGAAAATGCCATCAACTATTCAGATGAAGGATCACAGGTAGGCGTCGGTCTGCGACATCGCTACGGTGTGGCAGCAATTGCGGTTGCCGATAACGGAGTTGGAATCGCCCCCGAACATCAAGAGCGAATCTTTGAGCGTTTTTATCGGGCCGATCCATCTCGGTCTCGCCAAACCGGTGGTACTGGATTGGGTCTATCAATCGTCAAACACATTGCTCTGAAACACCTGGGTGACGTTCAGCTTTTTTCGCAACCGGGCACCGGTTCGACCTTCACCTTCAGAGTACCCATCGCAAAACTTAGTCAAAACGAAAAGGACAACAAATGACCAAAATTCTGGTTGTTGAAGATGAACAATCGCTTCGCGAACCTCTGGTCTATCTCTTGCAAAAAGAGGGATACGAAGTCGTGGAGGCAGAAGATGGTAATGCAGCGCTCACGAAATTCGCCGCGACTAATCCTGATTTGATTCTGTTAGATCTAATGTTGCCGGGGAAGTCTGGTAACGATGTTTGCCGTGAGATTCGGCTCGATTCAAACACCCCGATTATCATGCTCACCGCGAAAGATGCAGAAATCGACAAGGTGGTTGGCCTCGAGATTGGTGCGGATGATTATGTCACCAAGCCCTACTCAGCGCGTGAGCTTCTTGCCCGAATTAAGGCGGTACTTCGACGCGGTGCTGAACCAAAAGTGGCGCAAGAACAAGACGGTTTACTTGAGGCGGGTCCGGTCAAAATGGATCTGGAGCGACACATTGTCACCGTCAATGGCAGCAAAGTAAGCATGCCTCTGAAAGAGTTTGAGCTACTTGAATTGCTCATGGAAAACGTGAATCGAGTACTAACCAGAGGTCAAATTATCGATCGGGTCTGGGGTTCAAATTACTTCGGCGATACAAAAACCCTTGATGTGCACATTAAGCGACTACGTTCAAAAATTGAGGATGACCCAGCTCGCCCTAACTTCATTCTGACGGTTAGAGGTTTGGGCTATAAGTTCGAGGCCTAATTTGGAGCTGTTGGGGGACAGCGATAGGAATTTTCGAAATAAAAAAGGGCCCAATCGGGCCCTTTTTTCTGAACGCTAGTGGGTTGCTTCCTCGTGAGCGACAGGCTCTGCCGATTCAACCGGAGCTGTTTCTCCCGGAATGCTGTCGAGAATTGATTTGTACTCAGCCAGAGTGCCGTCAAGTACTGGAATTCGAACCTCTCGCCCGGTGCCGCCGTTTTCAGAAATGTAAACGGTCACCAAACTTCCTGGGATCCCAGCAAGTTTCAATTGAAGTGGAGCCGCATATTGGGTGCCGAGAGCAACTTTTTTAGCACCTGGAAGCTCTAGTTCGGCAACCTTCTTTTCGCCGGTTTCAGCATCTGTGTACTGAATGCTGACGTTGGCAGCTGACATTCCGCTGTTTACAAATGCGCCAACTAGGGCACCCTTTGCCGCACCATCGGTCACGTATGCGAGATTGCGAACCTTTACGGTTTCAATGTCGATCTGAGAGCCTTCGGAGGGTGAGTAAACCTTCATAGAGGCAACTGGGTTTACGAAAGTGCAGCCTGTTGCACCCAGAACAATGGCTCCTGCTAGGGCGACTGAAGCCAGTTTACGGTTTGCCAATTTTCCTCCTGAGACAGCAATAACCCTCCTATTTTAGCCCACTTAAAGCGACTGCACTGTGGTAAAATTGAGGTTTCCGGAAGGGTTTTCCTAATGAAATTTGAAGTCGGCGAAACCGTTGTTTACCCGCATCACGGTGCTGCACAAATTATTGAAGTCGCAGATCGCACGATCCGCGGTGAGACCAAACTTTACCTGCAGCTCAAAGTAGCTCAGGGTGAACTGACCATTTGGGTTCCAGCCGACAACGTCGAAATGGTCGGCGTTCGCGACGTTATCGACAAAAAGGGCGTTCAAAACGTTTACAGCATTTTGCGCGCTGAATTTGTCGAAGAGCCGACCAACTGGTCTAGGCGCTACAAGGCAAATCTAGAGAAGCTCGCCTCGGGCGATGTTGCAAAGGTTTCTGAAGTCGTTCGCGATCTATGGCGTCGCGACCAAGACCGAGGTCTTTCAGCCGGCGAGAAGCGCATGTTGGCCAAAGCCCGTCAAATTCTAGTTTCAGAGTTGGCATTGGCTAACAAAACTGATGAAGAAAAAGCATCAGCGAAACTAGACGAAGTTTTAGCCTCTTAGGTTCGAGCATGACTGCACGCGACACAGCGGTAGTGCTGGTTGCTGCTGGTCGCGGCCTGAGGCTCGGCCTTGGCAAGCCGAAGGCTTACGTAGATCTGGCGGGCCAGCCACTGCTGAGGCATGCTGCTTTTGAAATTGTAAAACTTGATCGCCTCAGCCAACTAATTGTTGCCCATCCCGAGGGGGCAGAGGCAGAGTCTCGAAGACTGTTACAAGATTTGGTGCCCAAAGAGGTTCAAATCAGTTTTGTTGTTGGTGGCGAAACTCGTGCTGAATCAATAGCAAATGCAATCGCAGCCATTGGTGCCGCCAAAATCATCCTGGTCCACGACGCTGCCAGGGCGTTGGCGCCTGTCTCACTCTTCCAGCGGGTGATTGATGCGGTTTCTGAGGGTAAGTCAGCAGTAATACCGGCGCTTGAAGTGGTAGACACAATCAAACGAGTAGCCGATGGTCTTGTAATTGAAAACGTAAACCGAGATGAACTGCGAGCAGCCCAGACTCCTCAGGGTTTTGAGCGCTCACTTCTTGAATCCGCCTACAAGTCTGGAGACCTAACCCAAACGGATGACGCTGCTTTGGTGCAGTCACTCGGTGAAAAAGTTTGGTTTGTAAGTGGTGATGATGCCGCTTTCAAAATTACTTCTCCTCAAGACCTTGCTGCTGCCGAACTCAGATTCGGTGGAGACGTTAGAACCGGAATTGGCACTGACACGCACCGTTTCAGCGCCGATCCCGCTAAGCCTCTTTACCTCGGCACAGTGCTTTGGCCAGATGAGCCAGGCCTCGATGGCCACAGTGATGGAGATGCAGTAAGCCATGCTGTAGTTGATGCTTTGCTGTCAGCCGCTGGATTGGGCGACATTGGTTCAAACTTCGGAATTGATCGGCCAGAGTTTGCAGGTGCTAACGGCAAAGTATTTCTTGAGGGAGCACTAGAACTGCTGAAGAGCCACTCGTTTCAGGTGAAGAATGTTGCTGTTCAAATTATTGGAAACCGACCCAAAGTTAGCCCAAATCGAGCTGCTGTTGAGAGCGCAATGAGTGAAATTCTCAAGGCTCCCGTGTCTTTAGGTGCAACCACCACCGATGGTCTTGGGTTCCTGGGCAACTCTGAAGGTGTAGCTGCAGTTGCTACAGCACTGATTGCCAAGCTTCCAGCGGTTGCCAAAGATAGGCTTTGATCGTGACTCTGCACCTTTTTGATTCGAAAGCTCAAGATCTTCGCGAATTTCATCCGCTACGAGCAAATCAGGTCGGCATTTATCTCTGTGGCCCAACAGTTCAGGGCGCACCGCACGTTGGCCATTTGAGGTCAGCATTGGTTTACGACCAGTTGCGACGTTGGCTAATGGCATCTGGAAATGAAGTCACCCTCGTTCGTAATGTCACTGACATTGACGACAAAGTGCTAGAAAATGCCAAGCTCAATAACGAACAGTGGTGGGCTCTGGCATACCGTTTTGAACTTGAGTTCAACCGGGCGTATTCGCAGCTAAACATTTTGCCGCCAACCTATGAGCCCCGGGCAACTGCGAGCATCCCTGAAATGGCGGCACTAATCGGTCGATTGATTGATTCAGGTTACGCCTACCGGGCTGATGATGGGTCAGCCAATGTTTACTTTGCTGCCAGAAAATGGTCACGTTACGGCGAGTTGACCAATCAGAAAATAGACGACATGGAGCCAACCGATGTCGCCGAGCTG
Organism: uncultured Rhodoluna sp.; assembly: GCA_964530255.1. GTDB lineage: Bacteria > Actinomycetota > Actinomycetes > Actinomycetales > Microbacteriaceae > Rhodoluna. The sequence goes on along the minus strand of CAZGZW010000009.1, from coordinate 7,695 downwards.
CGCGGTAAACGCGACTCCTACGATTTTGCTCTGTGGAAAGCCCGAAAAGCAGATGAGCCTGAAACCGCTTCATGGCAGACCGAATTTGGCAAGGGCCGGCCTGGTTGGCACATTGAGTGCTCTGCAATGTCGACCAAATATCTAGGATCTGAATTTGACATCCACGGCGGCGGTTTAGATCTTCGCTTCCCACACCACGAAAATGAACTAGCTCAATCAGCTGCTGCAGGTGACAAATTTGCGCGCTACTGGTTGCACAACGGTTTAGTCAATGTTTCTGGGCAGAAGATGTCAAAGTCACTGGGTAATTCAATTTTTGCCTCTGATCTGCTTGATACAGCAGACCCGATGGTGGTTCGTTACTATTTGGGATCGGCTCACTACCGATCCGTCCTTGATTATCACGATGGCGTTTTGGACGAGGCTGCCGCAGCTTTTTCTCGAATCAAGAACTTTGTGAAGAAGGCAAAAGAGCTAGCACCAGCGGTCACTGTTCAGAACACATTTGAATCGTTGCCGGCTGAATTTATTGATGCTATGAACGATGATTTAGCGATTCCTGCGGCACTCGCCGTTCTGCACGATACCGTTCGACAGGGAAACACAGCGCTTGAGTCAAACCTCGAGCTAGCTCAATCCCTACTTGTAAATGTTCTCGCTATGGCCGAGGTGCTAGGTTTGAACCTTGAATCTCAGTCGAGTTCTCAATCATCAGCCCTCGAGCCTCTTGTTGCAGCGCTACTCGACCAGCGTGCTCAAGCTCGACAAAACAGAGATTTTGCCCAGTCAGATCAGATTCGTGATCTATTGAAAAAAGCCGGAATTTCCATCGAAGATTCGGCAGATAAAACCAGTTGGAGTATTGACTAATGGCTAAACCAGGGCGCCCAGGCGCGGCAAAGGGTAAAAAAGGCGCACGTGTTGGCACCGGTGGTCACGGCCGCCAGGCACTAGAGGGTAAAGGCCCGACTCCGAAGGCTGAAGATCGTAAATATCACAAAGCTGCAAAAGCCAAAGCTGCCTCTGAGCGACGCTCAGCAGAACGCCCAGGTGTTGTTCAAAAGCGCGGAGAATTTTTGGCTCCGGCAGCAAGAACGGCAGGATCAGCAGGAGCTGCTGCGCGTAATGCCAGAACCGTTGCCAAAGCAGCTGATGCCTCTGAAACCCTTTCGGGCCGCAATTCTGTTCTTGAAGCGCTCAAGGCCAAGATTCCGGCAACTGCAATGTTTATTGCGCAGCGAATTGAAATGGATGACCGGGTCAAGGAAGCAATCAACCTAGCGAACAAACGCGGAATACCTGTAAACGAAGTAACGCGACCTGAAATTGATCGAATGACAGGTTACGACTCGGTTCATCAAGGTATCGCCTTGGCTGTTCCGCCATATAAGTACGCGCACCCTCAAGAAATGCTTGACCAAGTTATTTCACGAGGGCAGCGACCTCTGCTAGTGGCTCTCGACGGAATTACCGACCCAAGAAATTTAGGCGCCATCATTCGATCAGTGGCCGCATTTGGTGGACAAGGGGTAATTTTGCCTCAGCGTCGCTCAACTGGTGTTACTGCTGCGGCCTGGAAAACTTCTGCGGGCGCCGCAGCCCGAGTTCCAGTTGCGCTGGCTGCCAACCTGAACGCAACCCTCAAAGAATTCAAAAAGCGTGGCCTCTTTGTGGTTGGTCTCGATGGTGACGGTGACATTGATTTGCCAAACCTTGAACTTGCTTCAGAGCCGCTCGTCATAGTTGTTGGTTCGGAAGGTAAAGGTTTGTCACGATTGGTCGCCGAGAACTGCGACGCCATCGTTTCGATCCCGATTAGTTCACACACCGAGTCTCTAAACGCGGGAATTGCCGCGAGCGTTACTCTCTACGAGGTATCAAAGCGACGCGAACGCCTGCGTTAAATAGGTCAGCTAAACCAGGTCTCGCCAATCTACATCGTCGTCATCGACCACGGTAATTGTGCCGGACGGAATCGCATCGGGCAGAGTGATAGCTCCGGTAGTGGGAGCCAAATACGCTTCTTCATTTCTGCGATGGGTCAGTACGTTTTCGATGTAACTTTGCACAGCTTCGCCCACCGGCACATCTCGGCTTTGGTTTTGGCACATGTACCACCGGTGTTCCAGAAGCTGGTGATAAATTTCAGCTGGCTCAAGTTTTCCGTGCAAATCTTTCGGGATTGCAGTGATTACAGGCTCAAAGTTGTTGCTTAGCCACTCGTGAGCTAGAACCTCTTCGTCTGCTCCGGGGCGAGGATGATCGATTCGATACTGATCTAGATCGTTTAGTAGTCGACGGGCCTGATTTTCTTCAACATCTAAGCCAGTCAGCCTCATCAGTCTTCTGGTGTGGTGGCCCGCATCGACTACTTTTGGCTGAATTTTAATAACCGATTTTTCATCGTCGGTCTTGATCGATAGCTCTTCAATGTCGAAGCCAAGCTCATTAAGAGCCTTGACTCGTTCACTAATTTTCCATTTTTCGTTTGACTTTAAAATCTCGACGCTGGTCAGCGCTTTCCACAGATCGTGATATTTGGCGACAATCCGATTACTTGTTGCAACCGGGTCTACTCCGGGAGCAGCATTGCCGCTGGCCACTAAATCCATCAGTTCACCGGCAATATTCACCCGTGCAATTTCTAGATCGTTTTCTCGCTGTCCATTAGACAAACCTGAGTCATAAAGCTGCCCAGTTTCTGCATCAACCAAATAAGCAGCGAATGCACCCGCATCGCGTCGGAATAAGGTATTGCTGAGTGAAACGTCACCCCAGAAAAAACCAGCAATGTGCAGCCTCACCAGCAAAAGCGCAAGTGCATCAACCAGTCGGGTTGCAGTTTCAGGGCGCAGCCCCTGTGACCACATCGCACGATAGGGCAGCGAAAACTTAAGGTGGCGAGTGATGAGCACCGAGAGCAACTCTTGGCCATCTTCGGTTTTTCGATTATTGATAATCGCGAAAGGCTCGACCGAAGGTACATCGAGGGCGCGCAAATTCTTGAGCATTTCGTATTCGCGCTTGGCCAGCTCGGGAAGCGTTTCTTTAATTGCGATGACGTGGTCATTGAGGTGCGCGAAACGAACGGTGTGTCGACTTAGACCCTTTGGCAGCGCCGCAATTTTGTCACTCGGCCAGTCTTCTAATGGCAAATGCCACGGTAGATCCAGAAGCTCTGGTTCTACCGTGGCAGCCGTAATGTTAAGTGAACTCACTAGTTCAGGCGGTTACCTGATTCAACATCGAATAGGTGAACAATTCCACCCTCGACCTTCAAAGTAACTTTGTCGCCGGCGTGTGGGTGAACACGGCCGTCAACACGAGCAACAACCTCTTGGGCCGCACCGTGAATCTGCGAGGTTCCGTATAGGTAGCCGTCGGCACCTAGCTCTTCAATAACGTCTACGTCAACTGAGATGCCTTCGCCGTTTGAAACCGAGAGGTTTTCTGGGCGAACACCAACGGTGATTTCTTTGGCACTGGTCTTTGACAAAATGTCGCGTTCGATTGGTAGCACAGTGTTTCCGAACTGAACGCCACCGTCAACGATTGGGAGCTGGAGAAGGTTCATAGCTGGTGAGCCGATGAAGCCCGCGACGAAGACGTTCTGAGGGCGGTCGTATAGCTCCTGAGGCGATGCAACCTGCTGCAGTAGGCCGTCTTTTAGAACTGCTACGCGGTCACCCATGGTCATAGCCTCAACCTGGTCGTGAGTCACGTAAACGGTAGTTACGCCGAGGCGACGCTGCAGCGATGCAATCTGGGTACGGGTTTGAACGCGCAGTTTGGCGTCAAGGTTTGAAAGCGGTTCGTCCATTAGGAAAACCTGAGGCTTGCGCACAATCGCACGACCCATGGCAACGCGCTGACGCTGACCACCAGAAAGGGCCTTTGGCTTGCGGCTAAGGTATGGCTCAAGGTCGAGTAGTTTGGCGGCTTCAAGCACGCGAGCTGCGCGTTCTTCTTTTGGAACACCGGCGATTTTTAGAGCAAAGCCCATGTTTTCTGCCACAGTCATGTGTGGGTACAGCGCGTAGTTCTGGAAAACCATTGCGATGTCGCGGTCTTTTGGTGGGACGTTGGTTACGTCGCGGTCACCGATCAGAATACGGCCGTCGTTGACCTCTTCTAGACCGGCCAACATGCGGAGTGAGGTTGACTTACCGCAGCCCGATGGGCCAACGAGTACCAAGAACTCGCCATCTGCGATTTCAAGGTTTAGTTTGTCTACTGCTGCACGGGTGCCACCTGGGTACAGGCGGGTAGCCATGTCGAATTTAACTGATGCCATTTTATTTTCCTTCACCGGCAGGTACGTGCCGGACGATCCGTAGTGAATGATTGTTGCCAATTGGCTTGGCAACCTCTTCATTATGGCATTTCAGGCCTCTCGTTTAGACTTGACGCCGGCACTGTCATCAAACCGTGACTTTCCCCCGATGAATGGAGTTTGAATGGCCAACAAGACCACTCGATCAGAGCAGCGTGATGCAGCCCGCGCGAAAGCAAAAGAGCTTCGTGAACAGCAAAAGAAAAACGATCGTCGCAAGCGAATTGTGGTTCAGTCTTCACTTGCCTTGGTGATTGTTGCGGCCGTTGCCGGTTTAGTTGCAGTATTGGTTTCTGGAAGCAACAAAGAAGAAGTTGTTCCTGCAAACCTTATGTTCAACGATGGTGTCAAAATTGGCACCGGTCTTGAGGTTTACACCCCAACCAGCACCCCTGATGAGGTGGCTCCTAGTGAAGAATTCGGCTCTGTTCCGAACATTCTTCTATATGTCGACTACCAGTGCCCGGTTTGCCAGGCATTTGAGGTGCCAAACCAGTCTCAGATTCGCAGCTGGGTTGAGACCGGTGCCGCAACCCTAGAACTGCACCCAATTTCATTCTTGGATGGGCGCGGATCACCAAATGAGTACTCATCTCGTGCCGCCAACGCCGCAATTTGCGTTGCAGAATACTCTCCATCACAGTTGTTTGATTTCAACTCGGCTCTTTTTGAGAACCAGCCTGAAGAGGGAACCCCTGGGCCAAGCAATGATGAACTGTTTGCAACCGCACAGGGCGTTGGAATTACAAATCAGGATGAAGTCAAGAGCTGCATCAAGGAAAAGCGATTTGGTTCCTGGGTTACGAAAGCGACTGATCGAGCTTTGACTGAGAAGGTTGCGGGAACTGAGATTCAGGTCGAGGGAACTCCAGCCATCATCGTCAACGGCCAGCAGTACACCTGGACCACCGGAGAAGAGCTGGTCAGCCCAGCCCGATTCTTCCAGTGGCTTCAGCAGGCTGCGAAGCTATAGCTAAATTTGTCTGGTCTTTTAGCAGACTGGGCACGCTCTACGAGTAATCTAGAGACGTCGCGAGAGCGGCAAGCCTTCTTGGCGCAATTGGTAGCGCACCGCACTTGTAATGCGGGGGTTAGGGGTTCGAGTCCCCTAGAAGGCTCAAGTAATTGGAATAATCCGCGACACATTCGGTTTTCATTGCCATGAAAGATAATCGCGAAGCCTACGGAAACCCGATTCAAAGTTTCATCTTGGCTATGGGTATTCCGGTAGCCGTTCTAATCGGCATCCTTATTTCGACTGCTTTTTAGTCGAGCTAAACCTGTTCCTTGAAGGTCAGGCTCACCGAGTTAATGCAGTATCGGTCGCCGGTTGGTGTTTGAGGCGCGTCGTCAAAAACATGCCCCAGGTGGCAACCACAAGCCGAGCAACGCACCTCTGTTCTCACCATTCCATGACTGAAATCTTGGATCAGTTCGACCGCGTCTGTCTCTTTCGGCTGATAGAAACTCGGCCAACCGCAATGTGAATCGAATTTGGTCTCGCTGGTGAAGAGCTCAGCCCCACAGCCGCGACATGAAAAGGTGCCTAATCGTTTTTCGTCGAGCAGCTCACCCGTATAGGCTCGTTCGGTTCCTGCCATTCTCAGCACGTGGTACTCGAACTCACTCAGCTCAGAACGCCACTGCTCATCTGATTTACGAACCGGATAACTCACAGCTTCTCCCGCCTACAATAAAGTCCTGGTTCTATTAAGCAGGTTTCATGTCAGAAAAGTTCCCCGTCGACGAATTTGATTTGGTCGAAAAACACGGTGGTAGGCACCGAGAATTGCGCTCCGCCAAGCACCGAGTTATCGAGTGGCTCCGAATTTTCGCGGTCGCTGCCGTGGTTGGAACCATCGGATACATCGGACTCAAGATTGCCGATAACAACGTAGTGTTCACTGAATCTCTGAATTTCGGAAGTTCGGCAACCGCGGAGACCAAAGTGACCATTCTCGATGGATCAGACATTCCAGAGGCTGTCGGGCAAGCTGGTGAACAGGTGCTTCAGGCGGGTTTCAAACTCGGGGATGTGGCTGAATTGGTCGATCTCGAGAGAAACCCAATCGCCCTGGCAAACACCTCGGTGGTCGCACTGAACGATAGCTATCTAGAGGATGCCGCGGCTGTTGCCAAACTGCTCGGAACCGATGTTCAAGTGGCACTTTCGCATGAATACCCTGGCCCCATAACTGTGCTTTTGGGCGCTGACTACAAAATCATCGAAAAATAGCCGTTATAACCTTTCAATAAACAGTTGCCCAAAAGCTAGCCAACGTGGCTGAACAACGCTACGGTGAGAGTTGGTCGTAGCAGTACCTTTTGCATCCGCGTTTGGTTTTTTGCGACTCGGTTCGAAGAAAAACTAGAGCCGCGGAAAAGTAACAGGAGCAACACATGGCACAAGGAACCGTAAAGTGGTTCAATTCTGAAAAGGGTTTTGGATTCATCACTCAAGATGGCGGAGCTGACGTTTTCGTTCACTTCTCAGCCATTCAGAGCGACGGATACCGCGAGCTGAAAGAAAACCAGCGCGTTGAGTTCGAAGTTAAGAGCGGCGACAAGGGTCCACAGGCCGACGCCGTGACCATCATCGGCTAACTAAAAACCCAGGAGAGCCTCGTCTGAACAGACGGGGCTTTTTTGTGTCTAAAAGTTATTTGCACTCTCTCGCCGAGAGTGCTAAAAATGTATTAGCACTCATAACATCCGAGTGCTAACTACTTACAGGAGATTGAATCCACAATGGCAAAAATCATTCACTTTAATGAAGAAGCCCGCCGTGGCCTAGAGCGCGGTTTGAACATCCTCGCTGACACCGTAAAGGTAACCCTCGGTCCACGCGGTCGAAACGTCGTCCTCGAGAAGAAGTGGGGCGCTCCTACCATCACTAACGATGGTGTGTCGATTGCCAAAGAAATCGAGCTAGACGACCCATTTGAAAAAATCGGCGCCGAGCTGGTTAAGGAAGTTGCCAAGAAGACTGACGATGTCGCCGGTGACGGAACCACCACTGCAACCGTTTTGGCGCAGGCCCTGGTTCGCGAAGGCCTTCGCAACGTTGCAGCCGGTGCTGACCCGATCAGCCTGAAGCGTGGCATCGACAAGGCTGTTACTGCGGTTACCGAGCAGCTAATTGCAAACGCAAAGCCAGTCGAGACCAAAGAGCAGATTGCGGCAACCGCATCTATTTCTGCAGGAGACTCGCAAATCGGCGAACTGATCGCTGAGGCTATCGACAAGGTCGGTCGCGAGGGTGTTGTAACCGTAGAAGAGTCAAATACTTTCGGCATCGAGCTGCAGCTAATTGAAGGTATGCGCTTCGACAAGGGTTACATCTCTGCTTACATGGTTACCGA
>CAZGZW010000008.1:0-62671 GCA_964530255.1 uncultured Rhodoluna sp. | reverse complement strand
GACCACATTCCAGAGCAGGCCTTCTTCAACGTTGGTGGCCTAGACATGGTTATGGCTAACTACGAGCGCATCCAGAAGGAAACCGGTAAGTAATAATGGCCGGCAAACTTTTGCGCGTCGAGCTGGTAGCAGCCGATAAAGCCGTATGGTCTGGCGACGCCAAGCAGGTAATCGCCAAAACCGTAGAGGGTGAAATTGGTCTTCTGGCAGGTCACGAGCCAATGCTGGCGATATTGTCTACCGGCGAAGTTCGCATCACTCTTCCCGAGGGAGAAGTCATCAAAGCTAACGCCGAAGATGGCTTTCTATCGGTGGAGCACGATGTAGTAACTGTGGTTGCTCGAAACGCATCTCTGATCTGAATAGCACTTACTAAAAAACCCGTCGATTAGTCGGCGGGTTTTTTTTATTTGGCTTTTCTTCGATGTTCTTCTTAGCCAGCGCAGAAGGTTCATTCTTGCATTGGTTCCCAAAGCACCTCTTTCGACACAGCGAGGTTGGCCACTCTGGCGACGACAAATAGATAATCGCTGAGTCGATTCAGGTAAATTGCACAAAGTGGGTTGATCCCACCTTTTCCAGGTTCGTCGCTGGCCCCTGAGCCGTAATCTTCGATGGCTGAATAAATCGACCGCTCTGCTCGTCTAACAATCGTTCGGGCAAGGTGAATGGCTGCAGCAAAATTGGTGCCGCCTGGGAGAACGAAAGAATTTAGCTCAGGCAAAGGTCCGTTGTATTTATCAATCGCGCTTTCTAGCTGAGTTACCCAAGTTTTTTCGGCCCGAATCGAGGGCTTCAGTTTGCTTTCTTTGATCGGCGTGCACAGATCAGCACCCAGATCAAAAAGCCGGTTTTGAATCTTGGTTAGCTCGAGAGCTATTTGAGTCTCAACCTCGGTTTTTGCCAGGCTAATTGCTACTCCGATGGCACTATTGGCCTCGTCGACATCAGCATAGGCAGCGAGTCGTGAATCAGTCTTTGCAATTAGCGACCCGTCTCCGAGCCGAGTAAAACCGTCATCGCCACTGCGCGTGTAGATTTTTGACAAATGCACCACGCGCATAAGTTTAGGCTTGTCGAGTGCTACTTCTGCCTCCATCCGAATCAAAATCTGAAGCTGGGACATCAGCACCGGCAAATTGGCTAAGTCACCTAAGTTTCAAGGGCTTACTGCCAACACGAGAGCGTGTGGTACGCGAGCTGATTGACGTTTCCGGACGGGCTGATGCAGTAAAACTGCTGGGTCTTACCCAAAAAACCAGTGCCGCACTGGCCGCGAACCTGAATCTTCGCCAACCTATTTTGGCGCCCGCGTTTGAACGCTATACCGGTGTTTTATTTGATGCCTTAAACGATCGTGGGTTGAAGGGCTCAGCGACTCAAGACAAGTCGCTACAACCGAGTGAAATCAAACAGCGAGACATCTTTATTCAGTCTGCGCTTTTGGGTTTAGTAGGGCTGCAAGATCGAATTCCGAACTATCGGCTAACAGCTGGCATCGCCGCCGGCACAATCAATTTGAAAATCTGGGATGAAGTTCATCGCCCTATTTTTCGCAGCCACAGTGGCTTTGTGGTCGATGCCCGCTCAAAATCCTATGCTCAATTGGCTCCAATTCCGGATGGTGTTTCTCATCTCACCGTGGAAGTAGTAGCCGAAGATTCTGCCGGCATACGCACCGCCCTAAACCACTTCAATAAAAAAGCCAAAGGACTATTTGCACGCCAGTGGGCCTTGTCGAATAACGTTATCGAAACGGAAGCCCAATTGATCGAATTAGCTGAGCAAGCAGGTTTGCGTGCCGAGATTGCCGATTCAACCCTGCTGCTGATTACCTAGATACCCCAGCGTCTAACGGCATAACTTCGGCCTCAGATGCTTTAGGAAGCTCGATTACTCCTTCAATCAGCGCGATAACCGCGATGCTGCCAACTTCGGACTCGTAAAGATAGCCGGGCACTACCCAGATGGAGCCGGTTTGCGAATAGACCACAACTGGGGTTACGCGAGCCGAAGTTAGTTCAACGTTTTTGACCTCAGGTTTGAATTCTTTGGCGGGTTGGCAGTCTGATTCGCAACTCACCTCTGGTGAGGTTTTGAGTAGCATCGGCTGTGCCAGTTCTGGGTAGTTGTAGAGGCTGTGGTGAGCGGAGGCTGACCAGCGCCAGTCGTTTGCTCTATCTGAAGCTTCTTTGGCTGAGACGGTTTCAAAGCTTCCTTTTTTGATCAGCTGACCCAATTGCCCACCGGCATAATTTAAAACACCGTTTTGCCCCCAGCTGGCATAAATTTCAATTGCGATGGGCTTTCCGTCTAGCTGCAGAGTTGCCGCAGCTGAGACACCCCACTCGTTTCGAGTCTGCGAAATTTTGAAGTTGGATGGACCCCATCCTGCGATTTTTGCAAGGGTGCTTAGTTTTTTAGTAACTTCTTCTGCGCTTGGCATTTTTGCAGGGTCAGCTTTAATTTCTTCCCATCGGGTGCAGCCGAATTCATCCTTTTCGATGCAGTCAGGCTGAACGTAACCGTCAGGGTTATTGAAATTCCATCCTGTGTTTCCGGGGCTGGTGTATAGCGAGACGGTAGCCGAGGTGTAGTCTTTGGGGCCAACCAGGTATGAGGTGCTGAATTCATCGCTGAACTGCAGCTCTGGCGAATCTGTCAGGCCAAAAAATTTGGCAAAGTCTTCGAGAGACGATTTTGGATTGCCATTGTAGGCAAACTGATAAACAGACCCGGTGGAACCAGTTTGGCTCAATTTTTCAGAGCCAAAATATTGATAGCTAACATAGGGCATCATCATTTTTCCGGCCGCAAAACCCTGAGCTGCGTCGTTGGCCGCTGTGCTGGTGGCTTCGCTCGCTGGCTGACCGGGCTGTTGCCCTGCGGCACCGTTTTCCGCCATTGTTATCGAGTTTGAGGCCGATGAACCGATAGAAAACAATGGTTTTGGCTGCTGTGAAGAACCAATTGATAGAGCGATCAGCCCAACTGCTGCCAAACCGGCCATTGCAAAGACCGAATTGGATCGCCGGCGGATTTTCGAGTTTGAAATTCGAGCAGCAAGGTTCACATCAAGTTCTGGCGCACCGCCGAAATTGAGCGGATCGGCAGCTTTGATGCGCTGTTCAAGGTTTTCGGCTGATTTTTTCTTCATGTTTGGTAAATGTCGCCTAGTCGGCGAATCTTTCTTGATTCAAGAACTTTTCTAACTTATTTTTGGCTCGGTGAACTCTGATCCCCACGGCATTTGTGGTCAGGTTTAGGGCGGTCGCAATTTGGAGATGGCTCAACTGTTCGAAATAGGCGAGTGCCAAGATCTCACGCTCACCAGAACTCAGTCGAGACCAGGCCAGTGATAGACCCGAGTCGCTCAGCGCCAGGGTTTCGGCAGACGGGGCAGATTCTGTTGCGGGAATAAGAAGTTCGATGGCGCTCCTGCGAGCTGACTTACGCCTGTGGTTTGCCACCACCCGCGCAGCAATTCCAAATAGCCAACCTAGATAAACTTCAGGTTCTGCTTGGCTCCTCTTTCGCCAAGCGATTTCGATTACGTCTGCCGCCAAGTCTTCAACCAGCGCTCGATCTACTCGGCGAGCGAGAAATGCAGCTAGCTGAGCGGCATGCTCGCGGTAAAGCGCTTCAAACTCGTGCTGATTCATGAATACCTTTTGACAAATAGTAAATGTCTTGGGAGCCGCTAATCTTTCACCGCAATTTTCTCAATTGCCAAAAGTTTTCTCTTGGTCTCGATGCCATCGCCTCCCGAAAACCCAGTAATTTTTCCAGAGCTTCCCAAAACTCGATGGCAACCAATAATCAGCGGCACTGGGTTGCTACCGACCGCTTGGCCAACTGCTCTCACCGCTGCTGGTTTACCGATTGCTGAAGCCAGCTCGCCATAAGAACTGGTGCTTCCAAACGCGATTTTCGCAATCTCATCCCAAACAGCTTTTTGAAACTCGGTTCCAGTCAGTCGAACCGGAACGGCTATTTTTGAAGGTTTGCCGGCCAGATTTTCGAGGATTAGTTTTTTGGCTCGCTGCAGCAGCTTGGATTGATTTTGGTCGGGGGAGTGCTCGCCAATCACCACCCGGGTTATCGCTTTGCCATCAGAGCAAATCGTGATGGGGCCGATCTGGCTATCGAAGCTCATTGCTTCACTACACATGTTGAAACTGACAGAGTTTTTCATTGCGCTAGTCTCTTGAAATTTGCGGAATCAAAGTTCTGTTTGATCCATTTTGTGGAAAACCCCCGACCACCAGTGATGCTGTTGATAGTCGGGGGTTCATCCAGAAGACCTAGAAAAGTTTCCAGGCTTTTTCGAGGCTTGAACGCAGCATGCCTTCAAGTTCATCGAATTCGTTTTGGCCGATGGTCAGCGGCGGAGCCAACTGCACAACGGGGTCGCCACGGTCGTCAGAGCGGCAGTAGAGGCCAGCGTCGTAGAGGTCGGTTGATAGGAAACCGCGAAGCAATTTCTCTGATTCTGCATCGTTGAAGGTTTCTTTGGTCTCTTTGTTTTTCACCAGTTCGATGGCGTAGAAATAACCCGCTCCGCGCACGTCACCAACGATTGGTAGATCCTTCAGCTTCTCGAGTGTTTTGCGGAAGGCATCCTGGTTTCGAGCTACGTTTCCGACCAGATCTTCTTCGTCAAATATGTCTAGGTTCTCAAGTGCCACGGCGCAAGAAACCGGGTGACCGCCATAGGTGTAGCCATGCGAGAAGATGTTGGTGCCTTTTTTGAACGGCTCGAACAATTTCTCTGCGATTAGTAGGGCACCAATCGGCGCGTACGCCGAAGTCATGCCCTTTGCGCAAACCAACATGTCTGGTTCGAAATCGTAAAGCCCTGAAGCAAACATGCTGCCTACTCGACCGAAACCGTCGATGGTCTCATCAGCGACCAACAGCACGTCATAGCGGTTGCAAATCTCACGAACCATGTCGAAGTAAATCTTCGGAGCGGTAAAGCATCCGCCTGAATTTTGAACCGGCTCCAGGAAGAAAGCTGCAACTGTGTCGGGGTCTTCAAACAGGATCATCTCTTCGACCCGGTTTGCTGCCCAAATGGCGAACTCTTCCTCGGTAGCAAACTGGTCTTGTGCTCGATACCAGTTGGTATTCGGCACTCTGAAAGTGCTCGGTACCAGTGGTTCATAGGCCTTCTTCATCGCCGGAATTCCGGTAAGCGACAGCGCACCGTGCGAGGTGCCGTGGTAGGCCACTGCGCGAGTTAGCACCTTGTGCTTGGTTGGCTTGCCCATCATCTTGAAGTATTGCTTGGCCAGTTTCCAGGCGGTTTCGTTGGCTTCACCGCCTCCGGTGGTAAAGAAAACGCGATTAAGTGACTTTGGCGCGTACGAAATGAGGCGCTCGGCTAGTTCAATACCGGGTGCGTGAGTGTTTGACCAAAGTGGGAAATAGTCGAGCTGCTTCATCTGCTTAGCGGCAGCCTCAGCAAGTCGCGCGCGTCCGTGACCAGCATTTACCGAAAATAAGGATGAGATGCCGTCGAAGTACTTTTTGCCATTCTGGTCCCAGAAGTGGTGACCCTCGGCTCGGGTAATCATTGGAATTTCGCCACGGTCAAACTGGCTGTGGCGGGTGAAGTGCATGAATAGGTGCTCGCGCGCCGATTCCTGCAGCATTTTGTTGGATGCTTCTTGACCACTTCTGCGTGCGTCAAGTAGCGGGGTTTTGCTCTCTGCGTTCTTTCGATTCCAGATAGCCATTTGATATCACTCTTTACATAGTTTCGGGAAACCTATCTGGTTCCCCAGTTGTAGAACTGCTTGTGTAGCTTCAGGTACACGAAGGTTTCGGTTGAAGCAACTCCGGGCAGCATCCGGATTTTTGAATTGAGCAGCGCAATGAGATCGTCATCGTTCTCACACACCACCTCAACCAAAATGTCAAAACTTCCTGCGGTCAACACCACATAGTCGACCTCTTGCATGGCGGCCAATTTTTCGGCGAGCTCACGGGTATCTCCGCCACATCTGATGCCGATCATGGCCTGACGGTAAAAACCGAGTTGCATTGGGTCGGTGACGGCAACGACCTGCATTACCCCAGACTCGGTTAGTTTTTGCACCCGTTGTCGAATTGCAGCTTCGCTGAGCCCAACCACCTTGCCGATTTCGGCGTAACTTTTTCGACCATCGAGTTGCAACTGTTCGATGATGGCTTTGGAAATCTCATCTAATTGACTCGATTTGGTACGTGCTACGCGGGACATGCTTCGATTTTTACAGTTAAAATGCCAAATGGCAAATGAATCCGCAGCGTTTTGACCTTTTTTCCTGCGAATTTATTGAAATATTGGTTTTTCGAGTAACGAAATCGTGATTAGAATCGTGCCAAACGCAAATTTTCTCAAGGAAGAGTAAGAAATGTCGGTTCGCGAGCTAAAAAACTTTGTCAACGGAGAATACGTAGCGCCTAAGTCAGCTGAATACAGTGACGTGGTAAACCCGGCCAACGGCAAAACCTATGCCAAGGCTCCTATCTCTAACGATGCCGATGTGGCTGCCGCATACCAGGCTGCAGAGCAGGCGTTCGAAGTTTGGAGCAACTACACCCCGGCGGAGCGCCAGTTGGCTCTATTTAGAATCGCAGATGCTCTCGAGGCCAGGGCTGAAGAAGCAGCCGATGTCGAGTCTGAGAACACCGGCAAACCAAGAAGCACCTTGGTCGAGTATGAAATGGCACCATCTGTAGACCAGATCAGATTCTTCGCCGGTGCCGCCAGAAACCTGGAGGGCCGGGCTACAGCTGAGTACCTTCGCGATCACACCTCTTCGATTCGTCGAGAGCCAATCGGCGTAATCGGGCAGGTCACCCCTTGGAATTATCCGTTGAATATGGCCGTCTGGAAATTTGCCCCAGCGCTCGCCGCTGGAAACACCGTGGTGCTCAAACCCTCTGACACCACTCCGGCTTCGACCCTGCTGCTGGCCGAGATCGCATCCGAATTCTTACCAAAGGGGGTTTTCAATGTGGTCACCGGAACCCGCGATACCGGGCGCGCCATGATTGAAAACGAAATTCCGCAAATGGTTTCAATTACCGGATCGGTGCGAGCCGGTATGGAGGTGGCCAAGAGCGCAGCCAGCGACCTCAAGAGAGTTCACCTAGAGCTCGGCGGCAAGGCCCCGGTCATTGTCTTTGAAGATGCCGACTTGCAAAAAGCAGCAGCCCAAATAGCCATCGCAGGCTACTTCAACGCCGGCCAAGACTGCACAGCGGCAACTCGAATTCTGGTTCACGAATCGGTTCATCAAGAATTTTTAGCTCTGCTCGTGGCTGAGGTAAAAGCAAACGCACTCACCGGAGACCCATCTAGAGACGACATTTTGTTCGGTCCGGTAAACAACGTCAACCAGTTGGAGAGAGTTCAGGGCTTCATCGAGCGACTACCCGCACACGCGCAGGTGGTGGCGGGAGGCAACCGAATCGGTAACGAGGGTTATTTCCTCGAGGCAACCGTGCTAGATGGTTTGCGCCAAAATGATGAGCACATTCAAAGTGAGATTTTTGGTCCTGTGGTGACCGTTCAGACCTTCAAAGATGATGCTGAAGCAATGCGCAATGCAAATGACGTGAAATACGGTCTGGCCTCGTCGGTCTGGACTCAAAATCACACTCGCGCGATGAGGTTCTCGAAGGGGCTCAACTTTGGTTGCGTCTGGATCAATACGCACATTCCGCTGACCGCCGAGATGCCACATGGTGGTTTCCGGCACAGCGGCTACGGCAAAGACCTGTCGCAGTATGGTTTTGAAGACTACACGCGCATCAAACACGTAATGAGCTACATCGGCGACTAGCAGTTTTCCACAGATTTTTATCCGGTCCCAAAACTTGGTTGATCGGGTGGGCAAACTTGCCAGGTGCAATTTATATGGATGCTGCCAACCCTGATCGGTTCGGCATTTTTTGCCAGCCAAACCGGCCACTGGTGGCTAGTGCTGACTTCTGCCACGAGCGCGGTTTTGTTTTTGCTGGTCGCCCTCTGGCGAAAGAGCTTTTTTGGGTTGGTCGGTGGTGTCAGCTTTGACGGAAAAAACTTTTGGTTGGCAAATCGCAAACTGACTCGGCTAGCCCTGATCTGGCCAACTACTGTTCGTCACAAAATTACAGAGTTTTTGCGCGAGCGCGCGGCGGAGCCCGAGCGACAGGCCGAGTTGGAACAGCTGCGAGCAAGAAATTTCGAACTACCCGAACCTAATCTCGCTTTTCTTGGCTATCAACGAGAGAACCCAGTTGGTATAAGTCTGATCGCGGGTTTTCCGCACCTACTGGTTTGCGGTGCAACGGGAGCGGGTAAAAGTGTGCTGCTGGCTCAGCTGATTAATTCTTGGCTTGCTCAAAATACCGATTCCACTTTTTTCCTGATCGATTTCAAAGCTGGCGAAACTTTTGCAAAATTCGAATCACGAAACCGGGTGAGAGCGGTGGTAACCGATCAAAACATTGATGAAACGGCCGAGCTCGTCAATTCGTTAGAGGCACTGTTGGCATACCGAGAGGCTGAGGTGAATTTTCGCCACACCCCCTGTTACGTAGTAATTGACGAATTTCCGCATTTCATGAATCGGCTGCCAAAAGCGTTGCCCGTGATCGAAAACATTGTGGCCAGAGGTCGTTCACTCGGTTTTCGCATCATCCTTTCGACGCAGTCGACCGCCGCAATTCCGCGCTCACTACTCGGACAATTACGCAGGCGACTTGCGGTTGGGCAGTTCGAAACCATCGACTGGATCAGCCTTGGCGCAGATCGCCAATCGATTCAAAAACTGCCCGGTCACTCTGCAGATGGCTGGAGGAGAGCGGCCTTGATATCGGTTGGGGAAGCAACGGAATTCTTCGAGTTTCCGCTACCAATTTTGTCCACCTGAGAATTTGTGGGTTGCTGAGCCAAAAAAGGGCCAAGTGGGGTGAAAATCTGTGGCATTATTTTCACTGGATGCGCATTGGTGCGTGTTTGGTTGTGTTTTGTCGGGCGCTAAGCCCCAGCAATTAAAGGAGTCAGGGCCATGAATAAGCCACTTCCAGAAGACCCAATGATGCGCCAGCTAATTCAGCAGGCACGTCGTCACCAGATGACCCGCCGCGCGGCCCTTGCCGGTGCATCGGCAACGGCAACAGCGCTTGCCCTGAGCGCATGTGCACCTGCTGGTTCTCAGAGTACCGAACTGACTCCCGCCACAGATGTTTCAGATTCTGAAAAGACCCTGATCTGGCACAACTGGTCTCTCTATATGGATGAAGACGACAACGGCAACTACCCGAGCCTCCAGAAATTCACCGCTGAAACCGGTATCCAGGTTGAATACAAGATTGAAATTGAAGACAACGACAGCTACTACGGCAAGGTAAAAGACCAGCTGGCGCTTGGCCAAGACATTGGTGCAGACGTTGCCTGCCCAACCGAATGGATGGCGGGTCGTTGGGTAAACAACGGCTACGTGCAGAAACTCGACGCTGCCAACATCCCAAATAGAGCAAACCTTGCGCCTGCTTACCTAGGTGCTGCGTTTGACCCAAATCGTGACTACACACTCCCTTATCAAGGCATTCTTGGTGGAATCACCTACAACAAAGAAGAATTCAAGAAGGCCACCGGAAAAGATGCTCCAACCAGCCTCGAAGACCTATGGAACCCTGCTCTAAAGGGGAGAGTTGGCGTGCTCTCAGAGATGCGCGACACCATCGGCATGATTTTGTTGGCTCAGGGTATCGACATCACCAGTGAGTCAAGTCTCACCGAAGATGCTTACATGAATGCAATCGACTTCTTTGCCGCAAAGGTTTCAGACGGTCAGATTGCTCGCATTAAGGGCAACAGCTACTCCGAAGACCTGACCAATGGCGACACCATCGCCGCTATTGCTTGGTCTGGCGACACCGTTCAGCTCAACTTCACTGCAGAATCTGAGAAATTCGGCTTCTTCATCCCAGAATCAGGCGCCACCATCTCAGCTGACCTATTCACAGTTCCGATGGGTGCTACCCACAAGAAAAACGCTGAGACCCTGATGAACTTCTACTACGACCCAGCCAATGCTGCCATGTTGGCTGCCTGGGTGAACTACGTGACCCCGGTGGTTGGAGCCAAAGAAGAAGCCATGAAGATTGATCCAGCTCTGGCTGAAAACCAGTTGATTTTCCCTTCTGAAGAATTCCTAAAGAACACTCACGCTTTCCGCTCGCTAAGTGGTGCAGAAGAGCAGAAGTTTGCCAAGGCATTCCAAGAAGTATTGCTGGGTGCATAAGTGGCAACAGAATTTGTTGCCCGCGGCGCTGATCTAGAACTAAAAGGTATTCGCAAAGAATTTCCTGGGTTTGTGGCAATCGAAAACCTCGATTTGCACATTCCTGCGGGAGAGTTTTTTGCGCTGCTCGGCCCATCCGGTTGTGGTAAGACCACAACCCTTCGGCTGGTGGCCGGGCTCGAAGAGCCAACCGCTGGGCAAATTCTCATCGGTGGAAAAGACGTCACTCACACCAAGGCTCACGAGCGCCCAGTGAACACAGTTTTTCAGAGCTATGCGCTGTTCCCGCACATGTCGGTACTTGAAAATGTGGCCTTCGGTCTAAAGCAGCGAAAAATCGAAGACCCAATGACAAAAGCTAAGGCGGCTCTCGACATGGTAGAGCTCGGGCACCTCAGCGCGCGACGCCCACAGCAGCTCTCCGGTGGTCAGCAGCAGCGCGTTGCACTGGCCCGCGGGTTGGTAAACCGCCCATCGCTTCTGCTGCTTGATGAGCCGCTCGGCGCACTAGATCTCAAGCTTCGCCGCCAAATGCAGATTGAGCTGAAAGCTATTCAGATGGAAGTGGGGCTGACCTTCCTGCATGTCACTCACGACCAAGAAGAAGCCATGGATATGGCTGACACGGTCGCGGTGATGAATAAGGGGCGCATTGAGCAAATGGGTGCTCCCGAAAAGCTCTACGACCGACCAAAAACCGTTTTCGTTTCCAAGTTCTTGGGGCAGTCAAACCTGTTTGTCGGAAATGTAGTTGAACAGAGCGCAAACTCAGTCAGTATCAACGTTGCCGGGTACAAAATCTCGGTTGCCAAAGATCGGGCCGAGAAGCAATCTGGTCAAATTGCGATTGGTTTCCGCCCTGAGAAGGCCATGTTCCACGAGGAAAAACCAAGTGAGTCAGCCGACCTGAACCTCATTGGCCCGGGTGAAATTATTGACATTCGATTCACCGGAGTTTCAAACCAGTACCTGATTGAAATTCCTGAGTTGGGTAACGTCACCGTATTTGCCCAAAACATCGGTAAGAGCCCGGTTATTGAGCTTGGTGCCAAAGTTTGGGTTAGCTGGAAGGTAGAACACAGCTTCGGTTTGGTCGATCTGCCCGACGGCGTTTCAGCGGAGGGCTAGATGGCATTCGCTGCATTTGGTCAGGGAGGTCCGGCTGCAAAGGCCGGTGCTCCGACGAAATCCTCACGGGTTGCTCTCATCTTGCTGTTGCCAGGTTTGGCCTATCTTGCAGCTTTCTTTATCACTCCGCTGATTTCACTCATCATCACCTCGCTGCAAGTACCTGATGCATCGGGGGAAATCGGGCGCTACCAGTATGGTTTTGCTGTTGAAAATTACTGGTACGTAATTGAAAGTTACTTTCCACAGATCATCAGATCGTTTGGATATGCCCTAGCAGCAACCGTACTCGCCCTGGTTATCAGCTACCCATTGGCCTATTTCATCGGGGTCAAGGCGCGACGTTGGCCACTGATTCAAGGCTTAATGCTTACCTTGGTGATTGCACCATTTTTCATCAGCTTCTTACTTCGCACATTTGCCTGGAAGCAGCTGTTTTCAAATGAGTCATGGATAGTAACTTCACTGCAGTCGATTGGGCTGCTTGGCAGTGACCAGTACCTGGTGGGTACGCCATTTATGGTGATTTGGGGTTTGACCTATAACTTCATTCCATTCATGACTCTGCCGCTATTCACCACGCTCGAGCGCCTCGACATCCGCTATCTTGAGGCAGGAGCTGACCTTTACGCGGGTCCGGCCACCACGTTCCGCAAAATCACACTGCCGCTGTCGATGCCGGGTGTAATTTCTGGGACACTCTTGACCTTCATCCCGATTGCCGGCGATTATGTCAACGCCAGCCGCGACTTCCTAGGCTCTTCCGAGACTGCGATGATTGGAAACGTTGTTGAGGCGAACTTCCTCAGGATCAACGACTACCCGTCGGCATCAGCCCTTTCGGTGCTGCTGATGGGCGCCATCCTGGCTCTGGTGTTTTTCTACGTCAAGCGTTCAGGAACGGAGGACCTACTGTGAAATTTTCACTGGGCAAATATCTGCTTCCGGTCTATGCTTTATTGGCACTGGTTTACCTTCTAATTCCAATCGGGTACACCTTTGTTTTCTCGTTCAATGACACCTTCAAATCGAACATTGCCTGGCGAGGATTTACCCTCGACAACTGGCTGAACGTTTGTGACCAGCAGGGTGTTTGTGAGGCGTTCGCGAACTCAGTGTCTATCGGCGTCATTTCAACTTTTTTCGCCACGGCACTTGGCACCATGATTGCAATTGCTTTAGTGCGGTACCGCTTTAAGTTTCGCTCTTGGGTATCGCTGCTCATCTTTTTACCAATGGCAACCCCTGAAATCGTGCTCGGTGCTGGTCTGGCTGCCCAGTTCTTGAGCCTCGGTACGCAAAAGGGTTTCGTAACCATCGTGATCGCCCACATTATGTTCTGCCTCAGCTTCGTAGTGGTAACCGTAAAGGCCCGTGTCGCTAGTCTCGACCCCTCGCTGGAAGAGGCGGGTCGTGACCTATACGCTTCACCCGCACAGGTCTTCTGGAAGATCACCTTCCCGCTGCTACTACCCGGAATCACCGCAGCTGCGCTGCTATCTTTTGCTCTAAGTTTCGATGATTTCATCATCACCAACTTCAACGCGGGTCCAGAGACAACATTTCCAAAGTTCGTTTACACCGCAGCCTCTCGCGGAATTCCTGCCGAGGCAAACGTGATTGGTTCAGCGGTTTTTATAGCCGCAATTGCGATTGTCTTTGTGGTGCAAATCAGAGCGGCGAGAAAACAAAAGCGTTTGGCTGCCGTCAAGTAGCTGCGTTACACGCTAAAGCAAAAGGTGGGCCGCATTAGGGCCCACCTTTTACTTTCGGCTTAGATAGTCGCTAGACCAGCCTCGATTACATCGAGTGCATCGTTTAGCAAATCGTCGCTGATTGCCAGCGACGGCAAGAAGCGGATTACGTTACCGTACGTTCCAGCATTCAGAACCAGGACCGCATTGCTGTGGCAGTGCTTTACCAGTTTGTCTACGGCAGGTGCGTTCGGGTTCAGCGTGCCTGGTTCGACCAACTCGATGGCGATCATTGCCCCACGACCACGAACGTCACCGATCACCGGGTACTTCTCTTGCAGCGCACGGAGGCGAGTCTCTAGCAGCACGCCAATTTGTTGTGCACGTTCTAGCGCGTTTCCGTTTTCAATTTGCCTAAGCACCGAAAGTGCAGCGGCAGCTGACACTGGGTTTCCACCAAATGTTCCGCCAAGGCCGCCCGGGTGTGAGGCATCCATGATTTCTGCGCGTCCAGTAACTGCAGAAATCGGCATGCCTCCAGCAATACCCTTGGCGATTGTGAAGAGATCTGGCTCAAAGCCGTCTTCCCAGTTGCTGGCAAACCATTTTCCAGTTCGAGCAACACCAGCCTGAACCTCATCGGCAACCATTACCACTGAGTTTGCCTTGGCCCATTCGCTCAAGGTTTTGAGGAAACCTGGCGCTGGAACAATAAATCCACCCTCACCCTGAATGGGCTCGATGACGATCGCTGCAAGGTCTTCAACACCGACCCGTTTTTCAATGTAGGTGATTGCGCGTTTTGCAGCTTCGGAGCCGGTTAGGCCCTGTGGATCGCGATACGGGTAAGACATCGGAACATGGTGAATGCTGCCAGCCTGTGGACCAAAACCATTTCCGTAGGGGGCTGCCTTGAAGTTCATGGTGTAGGTCAAGTTAGTGCGGCCGTGGTATGCGTGGTCGAAAACCACGATTCCATTTTTACGGGTGAACTTGCGAGCAATTTTCACAGCGTTCTCAACGGCTTCTGCGCCTGAATTGAATAGCACCGACTTCTTCTCGAAATCTCCAGGAGTGTGCTTGTTCAGCAGCTCGCAGACCTCAACGTAGTTTTCGTATGGGGTCAGAGTAAATAGGGTGTGAGTTAGTTTTTGAACCTGCTCGCTAACCGCTTCAACAACACCTTGGTTGGTGTGTCCAATGGTGGTTACGCCAATTCCCGAACCGAGGTCAATTAGTTGGTTTCCATCGGCGTCAACGATGATTGCTCCGTGAGCTCTCTCAATGTAGACCGGCAGCGCTGCACCTGCACCGTGAGATACAGCCTTCAGGCGACGTTGGTGAAGTTCTTGAGACTTAGGGCCCGGAATTGCAGTTACGATTTTGCGCTCTTGCGCGATTAGGTTCTCGCTCATAGCCACAAGTCTAAGCCCGCAAAAACATCTGGGCTAAGGCGACAGAAAAACTCCCAAAACTTTTTTGACCCAGCAGTTCTTGGGTCGCGCTTGTTCTCCGACTCAGCTTGCGTGGCATGATGGTCTGGTGCGTCGCGTAATTATTTTGGGTTCGACTGGTTCGATTGGAACCCAAGCCCTCGAGGTAATCAGGGAAAACCCCAACCGGTTCGAGGTGGTTGGCCTCGCCGCTGGCTCGAACAGTGAGCTACTTGCCGCTCAGGCCAGCGAATTCGCGGTCCCAAACACTGCCCTAGGCTCTGAAGAGGCCACGAAATTGGTCGAAAACACTGACGCTGACATAGTCGTCAATGGCATCACCGGATCAATCGGTCTAGCACCAACTCTGGCGACTCTTAAGTCTGGAAAAAAGTTGGCTTTGGCCAACAAAGAATCCCTTATCGTTGGTGGTCGCCTGGTCACCCAACTGGCCACCCCAGGGCAAATCATCCCGGTAGATAGTGAACACTCTGCTCTGGCACAGTGCCTGCTTTCAGGTGCAGCTGCAGAAGTCAAGAAACTCATTTTGACCGCTTCGGGTGGTCCATTCAGAGGTTTTAGTCAAAAGCAATTGCGTGAAGTCACTCCGCAGCAGGCTCTAGCGCATCCAACCTGGGTGATGGGTCGAGTCGTGACCACTAATTCAGCTTCGTTGGTGAATAAAGGCCTTGAGTTGATTGAGGCCCACCTGCTGTTTGACATCCCGTTCGAACGCATTGAAGTTACAGTTCACCCTCAATCGGTCGTGCATTCAATGGTCGAGTTTGTAGATGGATCGGTAATTGCTCAGTGCTCGCCACCAAACATGAAATTGCCGATTGCATTGGGCATGACCTGGCCTGAACGGCTACCAAATGTTGCCCCAGCCTGCGACTGGTCAAAAGCCGCAACCTGGACATTTGAACCACTGGATGAAAATGTCTTCAAATCGGTGGCCTTGGCTCGACGAGTAGGGTCCGCCGGCAAAACCTATCCGGCGGTCTACAACGCTGCCAATGAGCAGGCCGTTGATGCATTCCACGATGGCCACATTAGATTCGATCAAATCGCTGAGATTATCGAACGTGTGGTTGACGCACATGAACCTGAGCCAGACTTGACCCTCGAATCGGTGCTGGCAGCGGAGCGATGGGCACGCAATCGCGCTGACGGAATTATGGCTCGAGCCTGCTAACTCAGAAAATTGTCAGACCCACCGACTAATCTCGAGCCATGGATTCAACACTGATGAGCATTGTGAGCCTGATATTTCTAGGGCTCGGAATCGGTTTTGCCATCGGTCTACACGAGTTGGGGCACCTAATACCGGCCAAGTTATTTGGCGTGAAGGTGCCAAAATATGCCATCGGTTTTGGGCCCACTTTGCTTCGACGTCAACTCGGTGAAACTGAGTACGCCATCAAACTGATTCCACTGGGTGGTTTCATAACCATGATCGGAATGTACCCACCAGATCGAAAACCAACCAAGCGTCGCCGATTTGCCAACATGATCGCTACCGCAAGGTCTGCTCACTCCGAGCACATTGGCCCAAACGACGCCAACCGACAGTTCTACCAACTGCCGGTTTACAAGCGGGTCATCATCATGTTCGGTGGCCCACTGATGAATTTGATTTTAGGTTTCGCGCTTATTTTTGGTGCCCTAGGCACAATTGGCGAACCAACTCGATCAACCACAATTTCTGAGGTTGCAGCTTGCGTGCCGGTTGTGGCCAGCGATTGCAATCCGGAAACCGATGGCCCATCTCCCGCTGCGTCAGCAGGGCTGCGGCCTGGCGATGAAATTGTTGCGGTAAACGGCATCAGCGTCGAGAAATTTGATCAGGTTTCTTCCGCACTCAAAATCGACCAGGTCTCTGTTCTAAATGTGATCCGTTCTCAGCAAGAGCTTGAGGTGCCGGTCACTCCCGTTGCAGCAAGCCGGCCGCAGCAGTTGCCCGATGGCAGCTACCTTCTTGACGCAAATGGGCAGCCGGTTCTGGCCCCAGCTCCCGTAATCGGCATTGTGCTCAAAGAGGTGATGCAGCCGTTAGCTCCGGCCCAGGCGTTTGCTCGCGCCAACGATGCTCTCGGGCAAACGGTAACCATGCTTCTTAGCCTTCCTCAGCAGGTTGCTGAGGTTGTCATCAGCACCGTTTCGGGCACTGAACGAAACACGAACGGTCTAGTTTCGATTGTCGGTGTGGGTCAGATTGCCGTTGAGGTTGGGGTAAACCCTGGGTTTGATCTACTGCAAAAACTTTCGGTCGGGCTGCTAATTCTTGGGTCGCTAAACATGGCCTTGTTCGCTTTCAACATGATTCCACTGCTGCCTCTAGATGGCGGCCACATTGCCGGCGGAATTTACGAGGCCCTGAAACGAGTTGCCTACAGGTTTGCCAAACAGCCAGACCCAGGGCCGGCAGACACAGCCTTGTTAATGCCACTCACCTATTTGGTTTTCCTCGGTCTAATTTTCATGAGTGTTGTTCTCATCGTCGCAGACATAGTGAATCCGATAATTGCCTAGGTTTTGTTTCTAGCCTGACTCAAGGCATAAATAACGGGTGAATGCTTGTTAGATTAAAGCGTCAAGAAAGCGAGAGAATCGTGCCGGCTCTAAATCTAGGTCTTCCTAAAACCCCACCGCCAACCCTCGTACCGCGTCGCAAGACCCGTCAGATCATGGTGGGCAAAGTTGCTGTTGGCGGAGATGCGCCAATTTCAGTTCAGTCAATGTGCACGACTCCAACCACCGACGTAAACGCGACTCTTCAGCAAATCGCCGAGCTAACCGCTTCCGGATGCGACATAGTTCGAGTCGCTGTGCCTAGCCAAGACGACGCCGATCGCCTACACCTGATTGCAAAAAAATCTCAAATTCCCGTGATTGCCGACATCCATTTTCAGCCTAAGTATGTTTTCCAAGCCATCGATGCGGGTTGCGGTGCGGTTCGAGTAAACCCTGGCAACATCAGACAGTTTGATGACAAAGTTGGCGAAATTGCCAAGGCTGCCAAAGCGGCTGGGGTTTCTATCCGTATTGGTGTAAACGCAGGTTCGCTTGACCCTCGTCTTTTGCAGAAATATGGAAAGGCAACCCCCGAGGCCCTGGTCGAATCTGCAGTTTGGGAAGCCAGCCTTTTTGAAGAGCACGATTTCCACGACTTCAAAATTTCGGTGAAGCACAACGACCCGGTGGTTATGGTCAAGGCCTACCAGCTTTTGGCTGAACGCGGTGACTGGCCACTGCACCTAGGGGTAACCGAGGCTGGGCCGGCATTTCAGGGAACGATCAAATCTTCGGTTGCATTTGGCGCACTGTTGGCCCAAGGTATTGGCGACACAATTCGAGTATCACTCTCAGCCCCACCCGTCGAAGAAATCAAAGTCGGTTCACAAATTCTTGAGTCGCTCAACCTTCGACCAAGAAAACTTGAAATTGTTTCGTGCCCATCTTGCGGACGAGCTCAAGTAGACGTCTACACCTTGGCTAACCAAGTAACCGCTGGTCTCGAAAAAATGACTGTTCCACTTAGAGTCGCCGTGATGGGCTGTGTAGTAAACGGCCCAGGTGAGGCACGCGAAGCAGACCTCGGAGTTGCATCGGGCAACGGTAAAGGTCAGATTTTTGTCAAGGGAGAAGTTATCAAGACCGTTCCCGAAAGCGAGATTGTTGCAACTTTGATTGAAGAGGCAAACCGATTGGCAGCCGACATGGATCCCGCTCTGATCGGTTCTCCACAGGTCTTGGTGGCCGAGAAAAACTAGTTGAAACCAAAGCGGCCATTTCACCGCTCGGGTAGCATTGTGCTCATGCCAATCCGCCTCTCACAACTTTTTCTGCGCACGCTCCGAGAAGACCCAGCCGACGCTGAAGTCAACAGCCACCGCCTATTAGTCAGGGCGGGCTATATTCGTCGAGCTGCGCCAGGCATTTACACCTGGTTGCCCTTGGGGCTCGCTGTAAAAGCAAAAATCGAGCAGGTAGTTCGTGAAGAAATGGCTGCCGCAGGTGCACAAGAGGTTTTCTTCCCGGCCCTATTGCCACGCGAACCTTACGAGGCAACAGGCCGCTGGACCGAGTACGGAGACAACCTGTTTAGGTTGCAAGATCGTAAAAAGGCCGATTACCTTTTGGCCCCTACCCACGAAGAAATGTTCACCCTGCTGGTGAAAGACCTCTATTCGAGCTACAAAGATCTTCCGGTTTGCCTTTACCAAATTCAGAACAAGTACCGCGACGAGGCTCGACCAAGGGCTGGGCTATTGCGCGGTCGTGAGTTTGTGATGAAAGACGCCTACAGCTTCGATGTCACCGATGAGGGCCTGCAGGCCTCCTATCAGGCCCAGCGTGATGCCTATGAGCGTATATTCAAACGCCTATCCGTTGACTACGTGATCGTGAAGGCTGATGCAGGAGCCATGGGTGGTTCTGCTTCAGAAGAATTTTTGTCACCAAGCCCAATCGGTGAAGACACTTTTGTTCGTTCACCGGGTGGCTACGCAGCAAATGTTGAGGCCGTAGTTACGGTTGCTCCAGCTGAGCAAGACCCCAACTCGCAACCGCCAGCGGTTGTTCATCCTTCACCTAACACTCCGACAATTGAAACTCTGGTAGCGCTAGCAAACCGAGATGTACCGAGGGTAGACGGTCGCGAATGGGCCGCATCAGACACGCTGAAAAACGTTGTGTTGGCTCTGACCAGCCCCGAAGGTAAGCGTGAAATTGTAGTTGTAGGCCTTCCCGGTGATCGCGAGGTCGATGCCAAGCGTGCTGAGGCTGCCTTTTCTCCAAACGAAGTTGAGCCGGCCACCGAGGCCGATTTTGCGGCCAATCCCGAATTGGTCAAGGGTTACATTGGCCCGGTCAAGGGTGCCACCAAGGTTCTGGGTCTCGATGGAACTTCCAAACTGCGTTACCTACTCGACCCACGTGTTGTAAACGGAAGCGCCTGGATTACCGGCGCCAATCTTCCTGAGCAACACGTCTTTGACCTGGTAAAAGGACGCGATTTTGATGCGGATGGCGTGATCGACATTGCTGAAGTGCGTGCCGGTGACCCAGCACCTGATGGATCAGGGCCATTAGAGCTGGCCAGAGGTATTGAAATCGGTCACGTTTTCCAGTTGGGTCGCAAGTATGCCGAGGCGCTCGGTCTACAGGTGCTCGATGAGAACGGCAAACTGGTGACTGTAACTATGGGTTCCTACGGAATTGGAGTTACCCGACTCATGGCCGTGCTAGCCGAGGCCAATAATGACGAGAAGGGCCTGATCTGGCCCGAGTCGGTTTCACCTGCGGACATCTATGTTGTGGCCGCTGGCAAAGACGACGTGGTTTATCAGACCGCCGAAAAACTTGTTGCTGACCTGGAAGCCATGGGCAAGAGCGTTATTTTTGACGACCGTGTAAAGGTCAGCCCCGGTGTGAAATTTGGCGATGCAGAGCTAATCGGAGTTCCAACCATCGTGATCGTTGGTAAAGGTCTCGAAAATGGCGAGGTCGATTTGTGGAACCGTCGCACAGGGGAGCGTCGCGCTGTTAGGTTAGACAGCGCGGTTGCCGAACTGGTATAACCGACTTACAACTAACTATTGGCTGCGGAGGCGAACATGGACATCGACTTGAGTGTTCTCAAAGTCCTGGAACGTGAGAAGGAAATTCCCTTCAACGAATTGGTCGTCATCATCGAAGCAGCTATTTTGGCGGCCTATCACAAGCATGTTGGCAACCACGACAAAGCTCGTGCCGAGCTAAATCGCACCACAGGGCACGTGACTATTCACGAGCCCATCTATGACGAAAACGAAGAACCGGTTGGAGAGCGTGAAGTCACTCCTGAAAACTTCGGACGTATTGCCGCCTACGCCGCAAAGCAGGTTATTGCGCAGCGATTGCGCGAAATCAGCGACGACACTTTGCTAGGTGAATTTAAAGGCAAAGAGGGCGACATTGTTGCCGGTGTAATTCAGCAGGGTCAAAAGCCTTACATGGTTTACGTTGACCTCGGCACCATCGAGGCAATCATGCCCCCGGAGGAACAGGTTCCTGGCGAAGACTACTCACACGGAAAACGCATCCGTGTGTATGTAACCGCAGTGAATCGAGGCCCTCGCGGCCCGCAGGTTACTGTTTCGCGCACCCACCCGAGCTTGGTACGCAAGCTGTTCGCCCTTGAGGTTCCAGAAATCGCCAGCGGAGTTGTTGAGATTGTGTCACTGGCCCGTGAAGCAGGCCACCGCACCAAAATTGCGGTCAAGGCAACTGCTCCCGGAGTCAATGCCAAAGGCTCATGCATCGGAGAGCTCGGGCAGCGTGTTCGCGCGGTTCAAGCTGAATTGAACGAAGAAAAAATCGACATTGTCGACTTCGATGAAGACCTACCGAAGTTTGTTGCTCAGGCGCTTTCACCTGCAAAAGTATCGAGTGCTTTCACCCTAGACGCAGCTAATAAATCAGTGCGCGTTCTGGTGCCAGACTTCCAACTCTCACTGGCAATCGGCAAAGAAGGGCAAAATGCTCGACTAGCGGCCAAGCTAACCGGCGC
This sequence comes from uncultured Rhodoluna sp., assembly GCA_964530255.1. Taxonomy (GTDB): domain Bacteria; phylum Actinomycetota; class Actinomycetes; order Actinomycetales; family Microbacteriaceae; genus Rhodoluna. The sequence continues at coordinate 41,577 of CAZGZW010000008.1, read as the reverse complement.
CAAAATCGACATTCAGCCCGACAGTATTCTCGAAAGCTAGTAGTGCTCGCGCCACTGCGGGGGTTAGAATGATTCAAGTTAGAACCTGTGTTGGCTGTCGCCAGCGCAATCTGCGGTCAAATTTGATTCGTGTTGTTGTCTCAGAAAATCAGCTGGTTTTCGATCCTTCAAAATCACTTCCCGGCAGAGGCGCGTGGCTGCATCCCGAGGCTGACTGCATTGAACTGGCAAATACCCGAAACGGTTTTGGCAGAGCACTGCGAATCAGTAACGCAGTAATCTCAAAAGAACAGGCAGAAACGATGTTGGCAACAAATGAGTAGCTCGAAATGAGTGCTTACCAGCTTTAACGGCCTGCCCTGTTTGGGGTTTGGCCCCCAGACAGGAGAAACAAATTGGCGCTACCACGCGTTTATGACATTGCCAAAGAACTAGGCATTGATTCAAAAGTAGCTTTAGCAAAACTCGCAGAACTTGGTGAGTTCGTAAAGAGCGGTTCATCAACCATTGCCCCTCCGGTGGCCAAGAAGCTTCGTGACGCATTTCCGAATGCAAAACCAGCTGAAGCTTCATCTGCACCTGCAGCACCAAAGCCAGCAACCAAAGCTGAAACCGTTGCTGAAAACCCTGCGGCTCCTGCGGCCCCAACTCCAGCTGCCGCACCTAAGCCAGCGGCTGCCCCGGTAGAAGCAGCAACTTCACCAGCTGCGTCAGCTCCGACCCCAGTAGCCCCCGCAGCGGCAACTCCAACTGCACCGGCACCTTCACCTTCTGCGGTTCCCGGAATTCCTCGCCCAGGTAACAACCCGTTTGCTGCCGCTCAGGGTATGGGAATTCCTCGTCCAGTTTCACGCCCGGGTAATAACCCATTTGCGCCTTCGCAGGGCATGGGTCGCCCTGGTGGCCCACGCCCAGGTGCACCTGGTCGCCCGGGTGCAGGTGGCCCACGCCCAGCCGGTGCGGGTGCACCGCGTCCAGGTGGAGCCCCACGCCCAGGTGGCGCCGGTGGTCCACGTCCAGGTTTCGGTGGCCCTCGTCCAGGTTTCGGCGGGGGAGCAGTCGGTGGCGGCGCAGCACCAGCATTCGGGGCCCCTCGTCCAGGTGGTGGCCCGGGTGGTCGCGGTCGTGGTCCAGGCGGTGGCACCGCTGGCGCCTTCGGTAAAGGCGGCGGTCGTGGTCAGTCAAAGGCACGTAAGTCAAAGCGCGCAAAACGCGAAGAGTTTGAACAGAGAAGCAACGCTCCGTCGCTTGGTGGTGCAGTTGTTCCACGCGGCGATGGCAGCACCGTCATCCGTCTGCGTCGTGGCGCCAGCCTTCAAGATTTTGCCGACAAGATTGATGCAAATGCCGGTCAGCTAATCACAGTCTTGTTCCACCTGGGGCAGATGGCTACAGCTACACAGTCAATCGACGAAGACACCTTTGCGATTTTGGGCGAAGAGCTCGGTTACAAGGTCGAGGTCGTTTCGCCGGAAGACGAAGAACGCGAACTGTTTGAAGGTTTCGGTCTTGATGTTTCGGTTGATTACGAAGACGGTGAAGAAGACCTTGAGGCCCGCCCACCGGTGGTAACCGTGATGGGTCACGTAGACCACGGTAAGACCCGTCTGCTTGACTCGATTCGAAACTCGAATGTTATTGCAGGCGAGGCCGGCGGAATTACCCAGCACATCGGTGCCTACCAGGTACACGTTGAGCACGAGGGTGTTGACCGCGCAATTACCTTCATTGACACCCCTGGTCACGAGGCGTTTACCGCGATGCGTGCCCGTGGTGCCCAGGTCACCGACTTGGCAATCCTTGTGGTTGCTGCCGACGACGGAGTAATGCCTCAGACCATTGAGGCGCTAAACCACGCGCAGTCAGCTGGAGTGCCAATTGTGGTCGCGGTTAACAAGGTCGATAAAGAAACTGCTAACCCTGCCAAGATTCGCCAGCAGCTAACTGAGTTCAACCTGGTTGCCGAAGAGTACGGTGGCGATGTCATGTTCGTCGACGTATCGGCTCTAACCGGCAAGGGAATCAAAGATCTACTCGATGCTGTCTTGCTGACCGCTGATGCGGCTCTCGACATGCGTGCCAACCCGAATAAGGATGCTCGTGGTGTTGCCATTGAAGCCAACCTTGACAAGGGTCGTGGTTCGGTAGCCACCGTTTTGATTCAGTCTGGAACCCTTGAGGTTGGAGACTCAATCGTTGCCGGTGCTGCACACGGTCGTGTGCGCGCAATGTTCGATGAAAACGGTAACGCCGTCGAATCGGCCGGTCCAAGCCGCCCGGTTCAGGTGCTCGGACTGCAGTCAGTTCCACGCGCCGGTGACACCTTTGTAGTTACTGAAGATGAACGCCAAGCCCGCCAGATCGCTGAGAAGCGCGAGGCAGCCGATCGAAATGCACTGCTGGCCAAAACCCGCAAGCGCGTCAGCCTCGAAGACTTCACTAAGGCTCTTGAAGAGGGCAAGGTTGAGGCTCTTAACCTGGTCATCAAGGGTGACGTATCTGGTGCTGTTGAAGCTCTTGAAGACTCACTACTCAAGATCGAAGTCGATGACTCGGTTCAGCTGCGCATCATTCACCGCGGTGTGGGTGCGATAACCGAGTCAGACGTCAACTTGGCTACCGTCGACAACGCAATCATCATCGGCTTCAACGTTCGCCCTGACAACAAGGCCAAAGAACGAGCTGACCGTGAGGGTGTCGACATTCGCCACTACTCGGTCATCTACCAGGCGCTTGACGACATTGAAGCGGCGCTCAAGGGCATGCTCAAGCCTGAGTATGAAGAAGTTGAAACCGGTACCGCCGAGGTTCGTGAGATCTTCAAGTCTTCGAAGGCAGGCACCATCGCAGGTTCGATTGTTCGCAGCGGCTCAATCAAGCGCAACGCTCTCGCTCGAGTACTACGTGGCGGTGTCGTGATTGCAGACAAGCTAAAGATCGATTCCCTCAAGCGATTCAAAGATGACGCTAACGAAGTCAAGACTGATTTCGAGTGTGGTATCGGGCTTGGTTCGTTCAACGATCTGCAGCTCGAAGACATTATTGTCACCTTCGAGATGCGCGAAAAGCCTCGCGCCTAGGAGACTAAAAAGATGGTAGATGCAGCGCGCGCTCGCAAGTTAGCCGAACGAATTAAAGTTTTGGTTGCAGAAGCTCTCGAAAAGAGTGTGAAAGATCCAGACCTTGGTTTTGTGACAATCACTGATGTGAAAGTTACGCCTGACTTGCAGCACGCGACCATTTACTACACGGTTTATGGTTCGGCTGAAGATAAAGCCAGATCTTCAGAAATCATCGAACGGAACCGTGGGTTGATCCGCCGCGAAGTAGGCCACAATCTATCGATTCGCCTCACCCCAACCATCGAATTCGTGGTAGATGAGGTACCTGAGGTTGCATCGCATCTGAATGAACTGCTCTCTGAAGCGAAAGCTCGCGACGAAGAGCTGCACCGATTAGCTGAAAACGCAAAGTACGCCGGCGAAGAAAACCCATATCGCGAACCCAAACAGATCGAAGAAGAAGACTAATTGTCGGCTGGCCTGGTTCTGATTGATAAGCCACGGGGCTGGACATCTCACGACGCTGTAGCCAGAACTAGGAAGTTAGCTAACACTCGTCGAGTTGGTCATGCCGGAACTCTAGATCCATTGGCCACCGGTTTGTTGGTGTTGGGCATAGGCCAGGCCACCAAACTTCTAACCTTCATAGTCGGCGCTGACAAGACCTACGAGACCACGATTCGTCTGGGGGCAAGCACGATTTCAGATGACTCTGAATCTGATTTCGAAAACTTCGCCAATCCAGAAAAAATCGCCCAAATTACTGCAGCTCAAATAGACCTAGAAATTAGCAAACTGAGGGGCAAAATTGCACAGGTTCCGTCGGCGGTTTCAGCGATCAAAGTCGATGGAAAACGCGCCTATGCAATGGTTCGTGCTGGCGAACAGGTTGAGCTGAAAGCACGAGAAGTGATCATTAGCCGATTTGATCGCGTTTCTGAGCCGCGCCTGGTTGAGCACGCGGGTCATAAATTCATTGATTTTGACGCTGTGATCGATTGTTCGTCCGGCACCTATGTGCGTGCTTTGGCGCGAGACCTGGGCGAGCTACTCGGGTCGGGTGCGCACTTGACTGCTCTTCGCCGAACCAGAATTGGTAAATACCGGATTGATTCGGCTCAAACCCTGGATTCTGCGGAGCCACTGAAAATTCTTCCTCTAGCCGAGGCTGCAGCCGCAATTTTCCCTACGGTTACCCTTGCCGCAGAAGAACAGCGCGACATCTTGCATGGTAAACGAATCGGGGCGCCAGGTGATTGCCCAGACCTAGTCGCCGGAATCACTGAGCGCCAGAAACTGTTGGCGATTCTTGAGAAAAAAGGTAGAGAACTAAAGTCAGTGGTTGTCTTTCCCGAGGATCAAAATGATTGATTGGTTTTATCAGGTGGCAGTGGCCGCATCAGTTGGGGCGGGTTTGGTTGCAGTTGCGATGGGTTTGTTTCGAAGGCAACCAAGTGGCTTCACTGTTTCACTGAGTGCAGTGGTGTTTTTGACGCTGCTGGTTCAATTGGTAATTTCAATCGTGGTGGTAGTCGGTGGGGCACAGGCGAAAACTGACACTGTCGAGTTTTTTGCCTATCTCATCGTCGCGCTAATGGTTCCATTTGGGGCAACTTTTTGGGCCCTGCTAGATCGAACTAGGTGGTCAACCGTGGTGCTCGGCGTGGGTTCTCTAACCGTTGCAGTAATGCTCGTGAGAATGTGGCAAATTTGGAGTGGCCAGAGCGCTTGACTTGATGTTGTTCACCTGACGTTTACCGATTGAACAATCTGATTTCACATAGCCTCGCGAGACTTCTGGCTATGAGTGAGCTAGATAATAGTCCGATCCCAGCTCGGCGCAAACTTGTGGTGAAACCTACCACTCTTCCCGACAAAATTTTCTTCGGAGTTTCTACCGCAGCGGGTTACTCATCAATCGTGATCGTTTCGCTCATCATCATTTTCTTGGTGATTCGTGCGCTGCCTACTTTTGAAACGGAAAATGTTTTTACTTTCATTTTGGGTGCAGGATGGGATACCTCTTTCGACCCACCAATGACCAGAATCGGTCCGATGCTTTATGGATCACTACTAATCGCGGCAATCGGCGTTGTTTTTGCTGTGCCGATGGCAATTTCCATCGCTTATCTAATCGAGTTCATGGCACCAAAGCGCATCGCCAAAATTGCCACAATTCTCATCGACTTCCTCGCTGCCATACCATCAGTTGTGATTGGTGTTTGGGGGGCACTCGTGCTCAGCCCAATCGCAGCAGAGTGGGCAGTTCTCCTAAACCAGAGTCTCGGTTTTCTGCCGATTTTTGCCAATGACGCCTCGAATTTCTTGCGCTCGCCGTTCATCGCCGGAATTGTGGTTGCGGTAATGATTGTTCCGATTATTTCCTCGATCACCAGAGAAATCTTTAGCCAAATAGACCCTGAGTTGATCAAGGGTGCACTGGCTCTGGGCGCAACGAAAGAGAGTGCATTTCGCCGGGTAATTCTGCCGACCGCGTCGGGTGGAATTGTCGGTGGCGTGCTACTTGGGCTGGGTCGGGCACTTGGAGAGACAGTTGCAATCTTCTTCGTGCTAAACCTAATTTTCGATGACTTCAACTGGTTCCGAGTACTTGAACCAGAAGGTGGCGCTATTGCATCCTTGATCCTTGCCAAATTCTCCGAGGCTGGCGACAAAGAAATTTCAGCCCTAATGGCTGCAGGTTTGGTGCTCTTTATTGTCACCCTGATCATCAGTTCGGTCGCTTCGTACATTGTGAATAAAGCTCAGCCATGGAGGAAGAACTAATGGCTACATTTGATGTTTCGCCTCTGGAGCGTCCAAAGACTGCAGAACCCTGGAAGAAAATCTCTCCAAAGACGAAAGTTCTGATGCTGCTTGCTGGAGTAGTTCCAGCCGTGATTTCGATGGTGGTGCTGGCAGCGACCGGGGCCAACTTTATGGCAGTGTTGTGGCCGGTTTTTCTTCCGTTGCAGATTTTGGCTTCGATTTTGGTGGGCGTTCAGGCATTCGGCAGACGAGGCATCTCCACAGCTCTGCTTTACACCGTGACAATTTTCTTCTCGGCAATTGTTTTGGTTTTGTTGACTTCAGTGATTTGGTCGTTGGTTCAAGCCGGCTCAAAAGCTTTGAGCCCGCACTTCTTCTATCAAAACAACAACTACATAGCTACTAACACCAGCCTGGAATATGGTGGTGTCGGTCACGCAATTCTGGGCACGGTTCTGATCGTCGGTGTAACCACCATCATCACAATTCCGCTGGCTATCGCAACCGGTGTCTACCTAACCGAAACTCGAGGCAAAGGCCGAGGGACTGTTCGCGTGCTGCTTCAGGCGATGTCAGGTTTGCCATCTGTGGTTGCCGGGTTGTTTGTTTATTCGATGCTGATTGTGACGGGAATTACTCAATACGCAGGATGGGCAGGCTCAGTTGCCCTCATCCCGCTGATGTTGCCAACCGTTGCGCGCGTCACCGAAGAGGCACTTCGCCTTGTTCCGGTAGAGCTGAGAAATGGTGCTTTGGCTTTGGGTGCGCCTGCCTGGCGAGCATTTATGCAGGTCACTCTTCCTGCTGCTCGATCTGGCATTATGACGGCGGTTTTGCTCGGGTTGGCCCGTGTCCTTGGCGAAACTGCACCACTGCTACTTACCACAAACCCTGGTTCAGCTACGAACTTAAACATTTTCGAGGGCCCAATGGCGACCTTGCCCACCTACATCTTCAACTTCATTTCGCAAGGTTTTGACTCAAGCTACCAGCGAGCTTGGGGTGCCGCCCTGGTGATCATGATTATGGTCGCGGTGCTGTTTACTCTGGCTCGCGTGATCAACCGTCCTGTCGGCGAATTCCGTAACAAGGGAAAGAAAAAATGAACGCAACTGGAAACCACCTAGAGGCAAAAGACGTAAACGTTTGGTTTGGTGAGCGTCACGTACTCAAGAACGTCTCGCTTCAGTTCCCAAATCAAGAGGTCACAGCACTCATTGGCCCTTCTGGCTGCGGCAAGTCGACTTTTATTAGAACGCTCAACCGCATGCACGAGCTCATTCCCAGCGCTGGCTTTGCCGGAGAGGTCATGCTCAACGGTGCCGACATTTACGGAGACAATGTTGACCCAGTAACTGTGCGTGCCCGAATCGGAATGGTCTTCCAGAAACCAAACCCATTCCCAACCATGTCGATCAAAGACAATGTGCTGTCTGGCCTAAAGCTTTCAGGTACGAAAATCAGCAACGGCGAAGAGCTGGTCGAGACCTCACTGCGTCGCGCATCTATTTGGAACGAAGTCAAGGATCGACTGGGAGAGCCGGCACTGTCGCTTTCAGGTGGGCAGCAGCAGCGTTTGTGCATTGCACGCGGTCTAGCCATGAACCCAGATGTTCTATTGATGGATGAGCCGTGCTCTGCTCTTGACCCGGGTTCAACGCGTCGAATCGAAGAAACCATCCTGGAGCTGAAAGAACAGATGACCATTGTCATCGTTACCCACAACATGCAACAGGCCCAGCGCGTTGCTGACAAAACTGCTTTTTTCTTGGCAGAAGACGGTAACCCAGGTTACGTGGTTGAATTTGGCACCACCGAGCAGGTCTTCAATCAGCCCATCGATGCCCGAACCAACGACTACGTGAATGGACACTTCGGGTAACCATTTGTTCACCTTGGTTTTAGCTGCCGTTCTTTGTAAACAGATGGCGCGTTAACCAAGTAAAGCGAACATTTAGTTGTCTTAGTAAAGACCATAAAAGGAGAGTAAATGAAGCGTTCAATCGCTGGGATCCTGGGTTCCGTAGCCCTAGTTGCATCCCTTTCAGCAGCGCCAGCTGCCTACGCCGCAGACACCGCTATTACCGGAATCGGCGCATCTTACGTAGCTAAGGCTTTCGAAGCCTGCAAGACTTCAGTTCCTGGTGTGAGCCTCACCTACACCGGCACCGGATCGGGAAATGGCCGCACTGGTCTAACCAATTACACCCACAACTTTGGCGCAATGGACTGGCCATACTCAACCGAAACCAAGCCTTCATTCAGCTGGACCTATGTGCCAGTTGTCGGTGGCCCAATCGTTGTTGCTTATAACGTACCTGGCGTGAACCTAAAACTTGATGGCAAAACCATCTCTGCAATTTTCAAGGGCAAGATTACCAATTGGAACGACAAGGCAATTGCTGCGCTAAACAAGGGCGCAAAGCTGCCAGCTCAGCCAATCACCATTGCCGCTCGAACCGGTTCATCTGGCACCACCCAGAACTTTGCTGCCTACCTAAAAGACCAGGCACCGGCCGATAACTGGAACACCAATGGTGTATTCGCAACCGCATCGGGTAATTCAAAGATCACCGGCACCGGTTCAAACGCTCTCTCGGTTTCGACTGTCAAGAGCACCCCGTTTGCTATCACCTACGCTGACCTCGCTGATGTTCTCACCGGCGGAGTGCAGCTGGCTGCCGTCAAAAATGGCGCTGGCCAGTTCGTGAAGCCATCGGTTGCGTCGGCCAGCAAGTTCCTTGCTGTTCAAGAAATGTCTGCCAAGACCGGTTTGGTTCGTTATGACTACGACGCCAACATCAAAGGCGCCTACAACCTTTCGCTGATCTCGTATGTTGCTGCCCCAACTTCAAAGGGAACTGAAGCAGCAAAAGCAGTACGCACCTGGCTAGACGGATTCTTGAGCACCTGCTCCCCAGCTAAGTCACCAACCGTTGGTTACGTGCCGCTCTCGGGCAGCGCGCTAAAGACTGCCAAAGCGCTTGCCGCCAAGGTTGGCTAATCAACGAAAAGTTAGATTGCCCAGGGGAGTGCGCTAAACAGCGCACTCCTTTCGGCAGTTTCTGAATCAAAAGAAAGTAGCGATTGTGATTCGATCCATCAAAATGGGTGCATTGGCACTAGGAATTTCACTGGCTCTAACCGCCTGTGATCCGCCGATGCCACCTGAAATGTTGGTTGAAATCGCAGAGCGCGAATACGTTTGCCAGGATGGAAGCGTAACCGTAGCGGTACCAGAATCACTGGCTACCCTGGCTGACGGCTGGTCATCTGTTTTAGCTGAAAAATGCCCGACTATGTTCATCGAACGCGTTGGCTACGGTGAACCAGCAGATATCATCTTGAGCGCAGAAGACTTAGCCGCTGACCGCTGTGTGCCTTTTGTGCGCGCACCTTGGGCGATTGATGCGGCTGCCATTGTGGTTTACAACTCAGAAATAGCCAACATTCAACTAAGCCCGGATGTGATCGCTGACATCTTCGCCGGAAACATTACCGACTGGTCAGACCCAGCAATTGCCGAACTAAACCCGGATTTAGTGCTTAGCCCGTTACCAATCATGCTAGACCCAAGAGCAACCAAAGCCCAGATTTCCGCTCTCGAGAAATGGTTCGGCGAAATCAACGGTACGCCGGTGGCGCTCGAGGGGCTTGTGCCCGCCAGCGATCAAGCAGGGCAGGATCGCCTTTACGAACTTGAAGAAGGAACTATTGGCGTGGCCGCATTTGTAGATGCATTCGCAGCTGCCTCAACCACCGTTTCGGTCATCTTTGACGAAGGAAAATCGTCGGTGGCGCCCGACAACTACACCGTGGCTTCAGCTGCCACCCAGATGGTCGGCTCGGTTTCGGGCAACATTATCTCAGCCGTGCTTGATCCAAGCATTCCACCCACTCCACCGCAGGGCATTGACACCGCCGCCACCCCATACCAGGCCTTGGTAACCATCAACATTAACCTTTGCGGTGAAGACACCCTGCTAAAACGGGCTGTTGGCCGTTATCTGCTTCGAGCCGATACTCAGGGTAACGTCGCGGCCGCGTCAGGTATACCAGTTCCTGAGGCTATACGAATTCAGGGCGTTGACCTGGTCATGGTAGGTCTACCTGCACCTATCGGCGTACCGACCCCCTAGCAGTAATCTAAACTTTCTGGGTGACCAATAAAGTTTCCTCGGCAGGCGTCGGCCGACTTCTAGTAGCGGTCTATGCGATTTTTGCGGTGTCGTCTACCGCTCGAGCTAGCTATCAGGTGCTAACCAAATTTGAAGAGGCTCCATTGGCCTACTCGCTATCATTGCTGGCCGCCGTGGTCTACATAATCGCCACCGTTGCGTTAGCAAGACGAGGTAATCAGAATTCGAAAACAGCCTGGTTCGCCGTGAGTTTTGAGTTGGTTGGCGTGTTGGTGGTTGGCCTGCTAAGTATTTTGAGCCCGGAGCTTTTTGCCCACCCCGCTGTTTGGTCAAATTTTGGTCAGGGTTACGGCTTCATTCCTCTGATCTTGCCGCTGCTCGGTCTCTATTGGTTGAAAAAGCAGGGCGCCCGCTAATGCTTGAGCTTCACAACATGGCCGATCTTCCGGCTGATTGGCCCGATACCGCGGTTAGCATCGGCAAATTTGACGCGTTGCACCTTGGTCACCAGAAACTTCTCTACGAGTTGGTTGAAGCCGCTGAAAATCATTCGCTGGCCGCAACGGTTCTGACCTTCGACCGCCACCCAGCCCAGCTGCTAAACCCGGGAAGTGCGCCGATTCCGCTAATCGGGCCCGAACAAAAGAAGCTGCTAATTTCCAAGACCGGAGTTGACGCACTGCTGACCCTCACTTTTGACGAAACGCTGGCCTCACTCACCCCAGAGCTATTTGTTCGCGAGGTCTTAGTGCCACTAAAAGCCAAGCTGGTGATGGTTGGTGAAGACTTTCGGTTTGGCGCCCAGGGCCTCGGTGATGTGGGCCTGTTGCGCGAATTAGGTGCTCAATACGGTTTCATGGTCCGTTCAGTTGGCAAGGTAACCAACGGGGGAGAGCCAATCTCCACCTCCAGAATTCGTGATCTCCTAGACGCTGGCGATGTTGTTGCAGCGGGCCGCCTATTGGGTCGAAACCACGTCACCACCGGAATCATCGAGCACGGTCTAAAAATTGGTAGGACCATTGGTTTTCCAACTGCAAACATGTCGCGCGATGCCGAGGGTTATTTACCTCTGGATGGCGTCTATGCCGGCTGGCTTGACGCCGACGGCCAGCGCTATCCGGCGGCTCACTCGGTTGGCATCAATGAAACTTTCCAGGCTGTGCCTCGACTGGTTGAGTCGTATGTGCTTGACCGAGACGACCTTGACCTCTACGACAAAGAGGTGACTATCGAGTACGTCGAATTTATTCGCCCAACGGCCAAATTCAATGGCAAAGAAGAGCTGATCGAAGAGATCAATCGCGACGTAGAGAAAGTAAGAAAAACGCTCGGCATTTGCTGGTGAACTCTCCCAGACAACATTCAGCTTGAATTCAGGTTCCACACATTCCAAGCTGACAGGTTTTAGTTAGACACAACGTCTATCCAAGAAAGGTTCAACATGGCCAAGAAAAACACTGATCAATTTGAAACAGCAGCCGATTCGACTGAAGAGTCTCAAGACAATACATATGTGACAGACGAACCCAAGTCGCGTTTTTCATTTCTGAAGACCAAGACAGCCAAAGTTGTGGGGATTTCCGCTGCAGGTGCTCTCGTTCTGGGCGGTACTTTTGCTGCTGGAGCCGTCGTTGGTCGAGTCGGTTTTGATGACCACCGTCCTAATTTCTCGCAACTGAACCCGTTCGGCGCAGAAGGAGAGTTTGCAGATCAGGACCGTCGTGATTTCGACGACAATGGAGATCACGGTTTTCGCGGCCCAAAACCGCCACATGCTCACGATCAGTTCGGTAACGATATAGTTCCCGCACCACTGCAAGAAGCCGAGGATCAGTATTCAGAGCAGCCCTAAAGTTTTCGCTGCAAAGAAAACAGGCGTCCCGCAATTTGTGGGGCGCCTGTTTTTGCACCGGTTCGAAATAGACTTCCAAATATGGAAAACCTGACATTCGTCGGCGCTGTAAAAAAGTGCTTGGTAAATTACGCAAAATTTTCAGGCCGTGCAACCCGGTCAGAGTTTTGGTACTTTGTGCTCTTCACAGTTCTGGTTGGCATAGTTGCCGGAACCCTCGATGGCGTATTTTTTCCAATTCCGGCCGACCAATTCTTGTTCAGCGATCAATACATGCCGTTCAGCGACACCACCAGTATTTTGCTTTTGGTTCCTTCAATCGCGGTAATGGTTCGAAGAATTCGCGATACCGGTCGAAGTGCAAAGACGCTCTACTGGTTTTTATTGCCGCTGGTTTTACTCGGCATAGGTTTTGTGATTGCCCTGCCGGTTATACTTCAGCTCGACGTGACAGATCCCGCCAACTTTGAGGCCCAACTCAACCAACTCGATTCGGTTGAAGATGCCGAGTGGTTGCAGCGATTGGGAAGCGCTGCGCTTTTCTTGGCACCCGGTCTAATCTCGTCAATCGCAGTTCAGGTTTATTTTCTGGTTGTGCTGCTTAAGAAAACCAAGTCCGAATAGTCGAACCAAATTAGTCGCTGGGGTAGCAATGCTGGGGCAGATGCGCTACTCTAGGCAGGTTGCCGTGAATCGGCCGCGGATAAAGAGCGCCAAAACAATGGGTTTTGAGCACCGCGCAGCAAGTTCTTGAAAGGAACCTAATGTCACTGGAAAAGTCAGTTAAGACTGCAATCATCAACGAGTACGCTACCCACACAGGCGACACCGGTTCGCCAGAGGTTCAGGTCGCCGTGCTAACTCAGCGCATCAAAGACCTAACCGAGCACCTCAAGACTCACAAGCACGACCACCACAGCCGTCGTGGCCTTCTAATTTTGGTTGGTCAGCGTCGTCGTCTACTCGGCTACCTTCAGGGAGTCGACATCGCACGCTACCGCTCACTAATTGAGCGTCTAGGTTTGCGTCGATAACCAAGTTTTCAAAAGAACCCGTCAGAGAATACTCTGACGGGTTCTGTCGTTAACGCGCTGGCTTTGTTCTAGGTGATTTGAGGTCAGCCTGTTAGTCTTATCAAGAAAAGACGGCAGGGTTTGCTGGTCTTCGGTTGTGGATCTTGATTCAAAAGCATTGAAATCAAGGTTTATTACTGCAGACCAGGGCATCCCACAAAAACAGGGCATTTCTTGCCGCTCTTTTCGCGCGCGCTTTGCGCAATGAAGATAAAGAGGAGGGGCCATGGAAGGTCCAGACAACCACGTGCCAATGGACGGCACTGAATATGAATACGCAGTAATTGACAACGGTAAGTTCGGAAAGCGCGTTCTGCGTTTCGAAACCGGTCGTCTAGCCCAGCAGGCACAGGGTGCCGCATCGGTTTACCTAGACGGCGAGACCATGCTGTTCTCAGCTACAACTGCTTCAAAGCAGCCTAAAGACCAGTTCGACTTCTTCCCTTTGACCATCGATGTCGAAGAGAAAATGTATGCCGCCGGTCGTATCCCAGGATCATTCTTCCGTCGTGAAGGAAGGCCAACCACCGACGCAATTTTGGCCTGTCGACTAATCGACCGACCACTACGCCCTTCATTCGATGACGGCCTGCGTAATGAAATTCAGGTAGTTGTCACCGTAATGGCCATTCATCCTGACGAAATGTATGACGTTGTTGCAATCAACGCCGCATCGATGTCAACCAAACTAGCCGGCCTGCCATTCTCAGGTCCGGTTGGTGGAGTTCGTGTTGCACTTATCGACGGCCAATGGGTTGCTTTCCCTAAGCACTCGCAGCTCGAGCGTGCTGTTTTTGACATGGTGGTCGCAGGTCGCGTCATCGTGGAAAACGGCGTCGAAGATGTAGCCATCATGATGGTTGAAGCAGAAGCAACCGAGGCCGCATGGGATCTAATCAACAATGAGGGTGCCACCGCTCCAAGTGAGCAGATCGTAGCTGAGGGTCTTGAAGCTGCAAAACCATTCATCAAAGAACTTTGCGAAGCTCAGTCACGTTTGGCCGCACGCGCAGCCAAGCCACTAACCGAGTACCCACTGTTCCCTCCATACACCGATGAGGTTTACGCGGCGGTTGAGGCTCAGGCTGGTGCCGAACTAGCTAAGGTCTACCAGATTGCCGACAAGCAAGAGCGTCAGAACGCAGATGACGAGCTCAAAGAGCGTGTCAAGGCAGCTTTGGCCCAAACCCTGACTGAAGAGCAGCAGGCTCAGGTTTCTGCCGCTTATAAGTCGGTTACCAAGAAGGTAATGCGTACCCGTGTTCTCAAAGAGGGCGTTCGCATCGATGGCCGTGGTCTACGCGACATTCGTGCACTCGATGCAGAGGTTGCTGTTATTCCTCGAGTTCACGGATCAGCCATCTTCCAGCGTGGAGAAACCCAGATTTTGGGTATCACCACACTGAACATGCTCAAGATGGAGCAGCAGATTGACAGCCTTAGCCCTGAAACCTCGAAGCGCTACATGCACAACTACAACTTCCCGCCTTACTCAACCGGTGAGGTCGGCCGTGTGGGTACTCCAAAGCGTCGTGAAATTGGTCACGGTGCATTGGCTGAGCGTGCGCTGGTTCCAGTGTTGCCAACTCGTCAAGAGTTCCCTTATGCAATTCGTCAGGTTTCAGAGGCACTTGGTTCAAACGGTTCAACCTCTATGGGTTCTGTTTGTGCCTCGACTTTGGCGCTACTCAACGCTGGTGTGCCGCTGCGCGCGCCGGTTGCAGGTATCGCAATGGGTCTAATCTCTGACGAAGTTGACGGTAAGACTCAGTACGCTGCGCTCACCGACATCCTCGGTGCAGAAGATGCTCTGGGCGACATGGACTTCAAGGTTGCCGGAACCTCTCAGTTCGTCACTGCAATTCAGCTAGACACCAAGCTTGACGGAATTCCTGCTTCGGTGTTGGCAGGTGCTTTGACTCAGGCCAAAGAGGCACGTCTACACATCCTTGACGTTATGACTCAGACCATCAGCGAGCCAGATGAAATGGCTCCAACTGCTCCACGAATCATCTCGGTCAAGATTCCAGTAGACAAGATCGGCGAGGTCATTGGTCCGAAGGGCAAGACCATCAATGAGATTCAAGACACCACCGGTGCCGAGATCTCGATTGAGGAAGACGGAACTGTACTAATCGGTGCTACCGACGGAATCGCTGCTGAAGCAGCAAAGGCGAGGGTAAATGCAATTGCTAACCCTCACGTTCCAGAGGTTGGCGAGCGATTCTTGGGCACCGTTGTGAAACTAGCCACCTTTGGTGCGTTCGTTTCGCTGGTTCCAGGAAAAGACGGACTGCTTCACATCTCTGAGCTGAAGAAGCTTGCTGGCAAGCGCGTAGAGAACGTAGAAGACGTTCTCGAGGTTGGCCAGAAACTTCAGGTTGAAATCACCAAGATCGACGACCGCGGCAAGCTTTCGCTCAGCCCTGTGGTTGAAGGTGAAGTAGCCACTGCAGATTCAGCAGACGAAGAGTAAACAAAAAGAAAGCGCTGGTTAGCGATGACTGAAATTCTGTTCCCGCTCGACCAGCCTGACCTATCGTTCACCGCATCGGGAGGTAGCTCGGTTCGCCGAACTATTCTTCCGTGCGGTGTTCGTGTTTTAAGTGAGCACGTTCCTGGTGCTGCTAGCGCATCCGTTTCTTTTTCGGTTGCGGTTGGCTCAAGAGATGAAACCAACGGTCATTTTGGATCAACACATTTTCTAGAGCACCTGCTTTTCAAAGGGACAAAGCGTCGATCCGCACTTGATATCGCGATTGCTTTTGATTCTGTTGGCGGTTCATCAAATGCAGCCACCGGCAAAGAGCAAACCTCCTATTACGCCCGCGTGCAAGACACCGCAGTTCCCTTGGCGATTGATGTAATTGCAGACATGCTTACCTCATCGGTTATCGATGAGCACGAGTTTGAGAACGAGCGCACTGTAATTCTCGAAGAGCTCGCCATGAACGACGATGATCCAGCCGATGTCGCACATGAGGCGTTTGCCGAAGCAGTACTCGGTGATCACGAACTTGGTCGCCCAATTGGCGGCACTGAAGACACCATCAACGCGGTTACCCGGGCCGCAGTTTGGGAACACTATCGGGCCAACTATCGGCCCCAAGACTTAGTGGTTGCGGCTGCCGGCGGGGTAGAGCATCAGCAGCTAATTGAACTGGTAGAAAATTCACTGCGTGAAGCGGGATGGGATCTATCCGTGGCGAACAAGCCAGTACCTCGACGTACTGCTGCAGATTTGATCATTCCCAGGGGCGAAGCGCTAAAGATCATCAAACGTCCGATTCAGCAGGCAAATGTCTTGATTGGTTGCCAGGGTCTAATCGCCGAAGATCCCAGGAGGTTCGCCATGGGAATTTTGAATACCGTTTTGGGTGGCGGCATGAGTTCCCGACTGTTTCAAGAGATTCGTGAAAAACGGGGCCTTGCCTACTCGGTGTACTCGTTCAACCAGGGCTACAGCGACGGGGCTTACTTCGGTATTTACGCGGGATGTTCGCCAGCCAAAGCCAATGAAGTCACGCGGCTCATGCTGGCCGAGCTAGAGAATATTGCCTCCGACGGTATCACCAACGACGAGCTTGAACTTGCGATTGGCAACATCAGCGGCTCACTCGCTCTTCGCTATGAAAGCACCCAGTCGAGAATGAATCGCCTGATTAGCGCCGAGGTGATCAACGGAGAATTTTTCGATCTTGATGATTCTCTTCGCCACATCAATGCTGTAACTCTAGACCAGGTGCAAAGTCTGGCAGGCGAGTTGCTAACTCGCAAACGTTCGCTGGTTGCGGTGGGCGATGTCGACGAAAAAAGCTTTCAAGAGTTCGTATAGAGATTGGTAAATTAGCGACATGACAATTCGAGTTGCCGTTGTTGGCGCCACCGGAAGAATGGGCAGGCTAGCCCTAGAGCTCATCGATGCCGCACAAGATTTGCAATTGCATGCTGCCCTTGATTCAAAATCAGACCTGAACCAGGTATTGGGTGCCGACGTCATTTTTGAAGTGACAAAGCTCGAGGTGTCAGAAAAAGTTGTAGCTTTCGCCGTCGCAAACGGAATGAAAATCGTGGTGGGGACCAGCGGCTGGTCAAAATCAAAACTCGCCGATATTGAGGCCAAACTAATTAAGGCACCTGAAGCTGCCGTATTGGTTATTCCTAATTTTTCCATCGGATCGATGTTGGCTACCTCTTTTGCAGCTCAGGCGGCCAAATTCTTTGACTCGATCGAAATCGTCGAGGCCCACCACGCAGGCAAGATCGACTCTCCATCTGGCACGGCAGTGCGAACGGCTGAGTTGATTTCTGAAGCTCGTGCCGGTAAGACTCAGCCGCTCATCCCTGGGGTGGGTCAGGCGGCCAGAGGCGAGATAGTAGCCGGTGTTCCAATTCACTCACTTCGCCTAGCTGGTGTCTCTGCCAAACAAGACGTGCACCTAGGCGGCGACAGCGAGGTGCTGACCATCAGCCACGAAACGGCATCGGTTCGAGCCTATGTTCAGGGCATCTTGCTCACCCTTCGCGCGGCAGTATCTGCCCAAGGTCTAAGTGTTGGCCTGGCTTCGATAATTGAGGATTAGTTTGAACAGCACCAAACTCGGTGCGTTTGCAACAGCAGCGCTCACCTTGATTTACATCGCCCTGTTCGCCAATCTTGGTGTCATCGGGGTTACCAGCGGCGAACCGGTCGGAGTTGCCATCGGGGTGATGATTTTAGTTTTTCCACTGCTGGGCGTTTGGCTAATGATTCAAGAGTTTCGTTTTGGAATGGCAATCGAAAAACTAGCAAAAAAAATTCAAGCCGAAGGCGCTTGGCCCGTTTTTGAATTTGAGTTGCGCCCGAGTGGTCGCCCAACCAGAGCGTCGGCTGATTTTGTTTTTCTGGAGCAACAAAAAAACACGCAGGCTCACCCAGAAGACTTTCACTCTTGGTTTAGCCTTGGCCTCGCCTATGATGCCGCCGGCGATCGGCGACGCGCAAGAGCCGCGATGCGCACTGCGCTCAAGTTAGCCAAAACTAGCCTCTAATAATGCCAATTCGCTTCAGCGCCAAGTACATTTGGCAACCCAGGCAATAGGCGAAAGCGGCGTTCAAGAATGCGGCGATGAAAGCTGCCCCAGCCGCGATCGCCAATCCGTACTGAACCCCAAAAACCTCTAGTACCAAACCGGTGCCCGCAACAATCAGGCCTACCAGCTGTGCAAATTTTGGTGGCCGAGGGTCTTCTAACTCGGTCGGGGCTGAAAGCCTAGGTCGAACCAGGGTCTTGAACAATAAACCGTATGGATGTCTAGAGTTTCCCAGAGTGGCCCCGATGGCGAAGAGCGCCGTAATCACCAGCAGCAACCAGAACGCCGCCGGCGCAGTCGATTTGTCTAGGGCTAAAAATACTGTGACAAGCAGCAGCACCGAAGTGATTGCGGCGCCAAACCGTGGCCCACGTGGGTCTATTCCTTTAGGCGTTTGTGACATTTAGTTTCTCCAACTCGGTAAAGAGGGTTTGTGGTTTGGGAGCGCCACCGATGCGAGCGGTGACTCGGCCATTGTGGTCAAGGATTAGTGTGGTCGGCGTTTGTAAGACTTTGAAGTGGGCAGCCAGATCCATACGGTGGGTGACATCGACCTCGATGTGCAGCAGGTCAGGGTGTTTTTGTTCGAGTTGCTTGAAATATTTGCTGGTTGCAACACAAATGGAGCAGACCTCCGTTGAAAACTGCAGCAGGGTAGCGCGCTTACCGAATTTGTTAACTTGCTTGCCAGCTTTTGTTGCCTGCAGCCGATCTAGGTCGACTACAGCACCACTCTTTACTGCTCTCGCCCGCCCGGTTTGGGCTTTCCAGTAGCTGCCCGCGGCTACTGCCACGGCAAGCAATGCCACGATGATGGCAATTTTGGCTTCGAGGGTCATGCATCAAGGTTAATCAACAAAAATGGGAATTGTGATTTATTACCTTTAGTTGCGGGGCTGCTGGCGAGGCTCACCGCTAGGCTATTCACGTGTCAGAGATTAAATTCAGAAGTGATGTAACCGTTGAGCTGGTTCGTGCGAGTGCAGCTGATTCGGATGTTCTTTTTGCCGCCAGAGTTTCTACCCAGGGTGAGCAGACTCTAGAGTCGGCGGCCGCCAAAACTGATGCGGCTGATGATGAAAAACGGAACAAAGGTCTAATCAATTACCTGATGCGTGACCGTCACGGGTCGCCTTTTGAACACAACTCGATGACCTTCTACGTACAGGCGCCGATTTTTGTTTTCCGTGAGTTTATGCGTCACCGAATTGCCAGCTATAACGAAGAATCAGGTCGATACAAAGAGCTTGACCCAGTTTTTTATGTTCCAGGTCCAGAGCGCAATCTGGTTCAAATTGGTAAGACTGGCCACTACGAATTCATCCCAGGCACTGCCGAACAAACTGCGCTGGTAGAGCAAGAGTCGCGCACCGCGTCGATTCATGCCTATGAGGCCTATAAGCGAATGCTAGAGGCAGGCGTTGCTCGAGAGGTTGCCAGAATTGTTTTGCCACTGAACATTTACTCGAGCATGTATGTAACCATGAATGCTCGCGCACTGATGAACTTTTTGAGCCTCAGAACCAAGCGTGAAGGCACTCATTTTCCATCTTTCCCTCAGCGTGAAATTGAGATGTGCGCTGAAAAAATGGAAGAGTTCTTTGCTGATCTAATGCCTTATACCTACGAAGCATTCAACGCGCACGGTCGAGTTGCTCCCTAATCGGGATCAATTCGAGATTGGTTAATTCGGGCACCAAGCAGACGACCAAATTTGGTGTGGGCTAGTAGCCCATGCATGATCAAACCGGTTGCCAACGCGGTGGTTAGATCAACCGCAACCGTTACGACGAAAGTAACCAGCAGCACCGCTGCCGAGGTTCTGGATTCGAACAATAGTTCCTTCAGGTCTGCGAATCTAACCATTCTGACTGCTGTTGCAATCAGAACTCCGGCGAGCGCGGCAAGCGGCAGGGTTTCAACCAGCGGTGCAAAAAGTAAAACCAAAATTGCCAAAATCAATGAGTGGCTCACCGCGGCCAATTTTGAGTTGGCACCCGAGTTGACATTTACAGCCGTTCTGGCCAGCGCTGCCGTAGCCGGGACTCCGCCTAGGAATGGCACCGCCAGGTTGGCCACACCTTGGCCAAATAACTCTCGATTCGATTGATGCGGGGGGAGCCCAGGTTTCATTTGATCCGCAATCTTTGCTGAAAGCAGGCTTTCCAGGCCGGCCAGTAGTGCCACGGCAAAAGCCGGGAAAACCAATGGAAGCCAGTTTTGTTCCAAGAATGAAAACGAGAGCACGCCTATTTGTGCCGGTAGTTCGCCAATTCGATCAAGTGGCAAATTGAGCCAAGTTGCAATTATTGCCCAGACTGTGACTAGCACCAGGCCGATTGGTAGCTTTGGCCAAACACGCGCACCGGCGAGCATTAGAACGCAAACTGAAAGCGCACAGCCAAAGGCCATTAGGTCTGGAATGAACTCAAATTGAGCCAGTGCGATTACCACCGCAATTCCGGCGGTGAAGCCCTCAATTAGCGCAATTGGAAGCCTCTGCACGAGTGAGCCAAGTTTCGCCGCAGCCGCCAGCATCAAAATGATTCCGGCCAGCAGGCCTGTCAAGAGCACTCCGTCTGCGCCGTGATCCCGGTAGATCGGCATGAGTACAACAGTCATGGCTCCGGTTGGTCCAGAAACCTGAAATCTACTACCGCCAAAAATTGCGGCCAGTGCACCTGCAACTATTGCGGTTGTAATGCCGGCCTGTGGGCCAAGGCCCGATGCTATTCCAAAGGCGAGCGCAAGCGGTAGGGCTACAATCGCCACGGTGAGCCCGGCTAGCAGGTCGGTCGCGGGCTTAGCTAATGCCTGCTCAATATCTTCTTTGATTCCAGTGCCACGCACTCTGCTCACTATTCCACATTTTCTGACTCCGAGCGCCTACCCGCTAGTCTTGAGGCATGTCTACAAACCAAAAAGATCTTTTCGGTCAGGTTCTAGTTGCGCTGGTCACCCCTATGAATGCGGATGGCGAAGTTGACTGGGACGCCACCGAGCGACACATTGACTACGTCATTTCTAATGGTGCAGATGGTGTTGTGGTTACCGGAACCACCGGCGAGACCAGCACCTTGACCGACGCCGAGAAGATCAAGCTGGTTCAGGTAGGAAAGTCGGTTTCTGGAGGCCGAGCCAAAATTATTACCGGTGGCGGTTCAAATGAGACTGCACACGCGATCCAGCTTTATAAGGCATCTGAAAAAGCAGGTGCCGATGGTGTCATGATCGTCACCCCGTACTACAACAAGCCAACCCAGGCGGGAGTGTTAACCCACTTCAGATTGATCGCTGATGCCACCGACCTTCCAGTTATTCTTTACGACATCCCTGGTCGCGCCGGCATTGCGATTGCCTATGACACTTTCCACCGTGCAGCTAAACATCCAAATATTGTCGCCATCAAAGATGCCAAGGGTGATCTGGCGCAGGCTTCAAGAATCATGAACGAGACCGGATTGGTTTATTTCTCCGGCGACGATTCAAACGTTTTGCCCCACCTCTCAATCGGCGCAACCGGACTAATCGGTGTGACCGCAAACGTTGCACCAGCGGCTTACCGAGAACTTGTCGATGCTACGAACCGCAACGACTTCAACCACGCCCTGACCGTTCACAATGCCCTTGAGCCACTTCAGCGAGCCCTGATGACCCATGTTCCAGGCACCGTTGCGGCCAAATATGTTCTGCACGGCCTCGGCCTAATCAACTCACCCAGAGTGAGGCTGCCTCTGGTCGGTCCAGAAGATGCTGAGGCCGCGCGAATCGAGAATGACATCGACAAGGTCGGCATCATTCCAGGTTTGAGTTTTGAAAACTTCCGTCCAGACCGAAACGCAGCTGCCGGTGGCGCACTGCCGAAGGTTGCCGGCACAACCAGATAGCGCGAAAGCGCAGTAAGGAACCTGTGGTTCAGACCCTGCCAAATCCAGCACCGCTTCGCCCAAACGTTCTTCGAATCGTGCCACTCGGTGGCATCGGCGAAATCGGCCGCAACATGACCGTTTTTGAAATCAACGGCAAAATTTTGATAGTTGACTGCGGCGTGCTTTTTCCGGAAGAGCACCAGCCCGGTGTTGACGTAATTCTTCCCGATTTCGGTTACCTCAAAGACCGAATGCAAGATGTCATCGGAATTGTGCTCACCCACGGCCACGAAGACCATATCGGTGGCGTGCCCTACCTGTTGCGAATGCGCGAAGACATCCCGCTCATCGGTTCTTCGCTAACTCTCGCTTTCGTCGAGGCGAAACTCAAGGAACACCGCATTACCCCATACTCGATGACGGTTGCCGAGGGTCGTATCGAAAAAATGGGCGATTTCGAACTCGAATTTGTCGCCGTAAATCACTCAATTCCAGATGCTCTAGCGGTACACATCAGAACTGTCGCGGGCAATGTTTTGCACACCGGTGATTTCAAGATGGACCAGCTGCCGCTTGACGGTCGACTGACTGATTTACGCGCCTTCGCTCGAATCGGTGAGGCAGGCCTTGATCTGTTCCTCTGTGATTCAACTAACGCTGACGTGCCCGGTTTTACTCCGCTTGAAAAAGATATCGGCCCGGTGATTGAAAACGTTATTTCGCGGAGCAAGGGTCGAGTCGTTGTGGCATCATTCTCGTCGCATGTGCATCGAGTGCAACAGGTGGTTGACGCGGCCTTGGCGAACGATCGCAAGGTAGCTCTAGTTGGTCGATCAATGGCCAGAAACATGCAAATCGCATCGGAACTCGGTTACCTGAAAGCTGAACCTGAAACTTTTATCGATCTGAAACATGCCTTGAATCTGCCGCAAGACAAGGTGGTCTACATGTCTACCGGGTCGCAGGGTGAGCCGATGGCGGTGCTATCGAGAATGGCTAACCTCGAACATGACATTGAAATAGGTGAGGGCGATACCGTCATCCTGGCCTCATCTTTGATTCCAGGCAACGAAAATGCTGTTTACCGAGTGATTGATGGTCTGACCAAGTTGGGTGCCAACGTGGTTCACAAAGGCAATGCCAAAGTGCACGTTTCAGGGCACGCCGCAGCAGGAGAGCTGCTCTACTGCTACAACATTTTGAAGCCTAAAAATGTCATGCCGGTTCACGGCGAGTACCGTCACCTGATTGCCAACGGCAAGCTGGCTGAGCAAACCGGAGTTCCCAGCGAACGAGTGCTGATCACAGAGGATGGCTGGGTAGTTGATCTGGCAGATGGGATAGCCGAGGTGGTCGGCGCAGTCGAGTGCGGTCTGTTATTTGTCGATGGTAAAACCGTTGGCAAAATCACCGAGGATGACTTGCACGACCGCAGGGTATTAGCCGAAGAGGGATTCATCTCCATCTTCTGCGTAGTCGACGAAGCATCGGGCAGGGTAGTGGTTGGCCCTGAAATCAGAGCCAGAGCCTTTGCCGAGGCAGATCATGTGTTTGATGATGTGAAGCCGCTGATCGAGAGGGCGCTCGCCGAAGCTGCTGCTGAGGGTGTTCGAGATACCTACGCTCTACAACAGGTAATTCGCCGAACCATCGGTACCTGGGTTAACAAAGCTCACCGTCGTCGACCAATGATTATTCCGGTGGTTGTCTCAACTCAGTAGTGTGCCGATACAAAGCAACTGGCTTGGCCACTGTTAGTTTTGAGGCATGGCCGCGCGTAAACCTACCACTCCACGCGGCGCTGCAGCAAAGTCGGTAAGACCAAAGCCAGTGCCCCGGGCGAAAACAGCAGCACCCAGCAGTTCACAGGGTGCAGTTTTTGGTGTACTCGGCAAGACTTACATGTTTTTGGCTCATGCAGTTGGCGGAGCTGCCCGAGCTCTCTCGCCAAACCGAATTGCTGCTGAGGATCGCCGCGACGGCATCCCGTTTTTCTTGTTTTTGCTGGCTATCGCCGGTGTGATTTTTGGTTGGTTTTTATACCGTGAACCGTTCGCGATAACGCTAAACGCGTTCACCTTCGGTCTGCTTTTCGGTCGATTCGCGTACGCTATGCCGGTGATTTTGGCCATTTTTGCCATTTACCTGATGCGCCACCCATCCTCGGTTCGCGACAACGGACGCATCGGAATCGGTCTGTTTTTATTCGTTATTTCGATCAGCGGGTTTTTCCACATTTTTGCCAATGACGCCCCTGAGCCAGCAGACGGTCCTGAGTTACTAGCTAATGCCGGAGGCCTTTTCGGGTGGTTGCTCGGTGTAGCTCCACTGAACATTCTGACCATCTGGGGTGCCGCTCCGCTCATGCTTGCAATCGCTTTCGCATCACTGCTAATTATGTCTAAGACCACCCCTAGACGAATTCCTGAACGTCTTCGCGAGCTCGGAGAGTACCTTTTTGGTGAATCCAAACAGAAGGATGAACCGATCCCGGAGACTGAGGTCTCAGATGCATTCGATGGCACGAAGGTTCCCTGGTGGCGCAAATCCAACGCAAATGCTGACGATCCATTCGACACCCCGCTGGTCAATGACTCCTTGCTGGAGGGAGACGGAGACGATTTCGATGCGCTATTTGCCGAGTCTCCGGCAGAAATTGATCAGACCCCTTCGGTTGATTCAGTCGACACCTCTCTGGCTACAGAGCCCATAAATGTTGTAGTTGAGTCAATTGAGCCAAACGAGCCGGCTGTAATCGAGCCTGCGGCTGTTCCTGCCGCTAGACCGGTCAAACCGTACTCATTGCCTCCAATGACGATGCTCGCCCCAGGAACCCCGCCGAAGGCCAAGTCGGCGGCAAATGATCAGATGGTTTCAGCGATCAACTCTGTCTTCAAAGAGTTTTCTGTTGAGGCAGCCGTAGTCGGTTTTTCACGTGGCCCAACCGTTACTCGCTATGAGGTTGAGCTCGCCCCGGGAGTCAAAGTTGAGGCGGTCACCCGTCTTGCCAACAACATTTCTTATGCGGTTGCTTCAAATGAGGTAAGAATTTTGGCCCCGATTCCGGGCAAATCCCTCATCGGTATTGAGATCCCGAATACCGACCGAGAGACTGTTTCGCTGGGTGATGTGCTGCGAAGTGAAATTGCCACCAAGAGTGCTCACCCGCTGACCATCGGAATCGGTAAAGACGTAGAGGGTGGGTTTGTGATCGCAAATCTCGCCAAGATGCCGCACCTCTTGGTCGCGGGTGCGACCGGTGCCGGTAAGTCAAGCTTTGTAAATTCGATGATCACCTCCATTTTGATGCGTTCAAAACCGGCTGAGGTACGCATGGTGCTGATCGACCCGAAGCGAGTCGAGCTAGCTGCATACCAAGGCGTTCCGCATCTGATCACACCGATTATCACCAACGCCAAGAAAGCTGCTGAGGCTTTGCAATGGGTGGTTAAGGAAATGGACATGCGCTACGACGACCTGGCTTCGTTTGGCTTCAAGCACATCGATGATTTCAACCGAGCCATTGTTGCCGGCGAGGTGAAATTGCCTGAAAACAGCCAGCGCAAATTGCAGCCGTATCCGTACCTTTTGGTTGTCGTCGATGAGCTTGCCGACCTGATGATCGTTGCTCCCCGCGATGTTGAAGATTCGATTGTGAGAATCACCCAGCTGGCCAGAGCCTCTGGAATTCACCTAGTATTGGCAACCCAGCGCCCATCAGTTGACGTGGTAACCGGTCTGATTAAAGCCAACGTTCCTTCAAGACTCGCGTTTTCAGTAACCTCGGTTACCGATTCGCGAGTAATTCTTGACCAGCCCGGGGCGGAGAAACTTATCGGGCAGGGTGACGCACTGTTCTCGCCAATGGGCACGAATAAACCAATGCGTGTGCAGGGTGCCTGGCTTGCAGAGTCAGAACTGCACAAAATTGTTGAACACGTGAAGGCCCAGATGCAGCCGGAATACCGGGCAGATGTAGAAGAGGTTGCAGCTGCCAAAGTAATCGACGCCGATATTGGTGATGACCTCGAAGTATTGCTGCAGGCTGCAGAGTTGATCATCAACTCACAGTTCGGCTCTACCTCAATGCTTCAGCGAAAGTTGCGAGTCGGGTTCGCGAAGGCAGGTCGCCTAATGGATCTGCTGGAATCAAGAAATATTGTTGGGCCATCCGAAGGATCGAAAGCCCGCGACGTCTTGGTGAAGCCAGAAGAATTGGCAACCGTCTTGGCCTCGCTGCGAGGTGAACCGGGCGCAAAATCATCGGCGGCGGTGATTGCGGTGGCTGCAGAGCTAGATGAGCCTGCGGAGTCAAATTTGGCTGCGGGTAGTTTTGAAGACTTTATACCCAGGGAAAATCGTGATCGTTCAATCATCCGGGGAGACGAAGATCCAGATGAAGATGCCTGGCAATTGACAGGCCGTAACTGATGCTCGAAAAGAACCTGGCTTCGATTTTTAACCTGCCCAACCTGATCACCATGGCGAGAATTTTGCTGGTGCCGGTTTTGCTGTTACTGGTGGTTACCGAACCTTTTGACTCCCAAATTCGCTGGATCTCGGTGGCCGTATTCATCCTGATCATGGCGAGTGACGGAATCGATGGGGCAATAGCTAGGCGCAAAGGGCTGATCACAAACCTGGGCAAATTGCTTGACCCGATAGCCGATAAAGCTCTGTTGAGCGGAACCCTAATCGCGCTCTCCATCCTTGGTGAATTTCCCTGGTGGGCAACGATTTTGATTCTCGTTCGCGAGTTGGGCATTACTCTTTATCGACTCGTGGTTATCAAAAAGCGCGTGGTAGCAGCATCTCCCGGCGGCAAGTTAAAGACTATCCTTCAGGGGGTTTTGGTGGGATTAGTAATCTCTCCGTTGCCTCAGCTGATCGGAAGCTGGGTTGAAGCTTTTGAATTTGCGCTAACGCTGCTAACTGTTGCTGTCACGGTTATCACCGGCCTGCAGTACCTGGCCGCTGCGCTGAGGCGAGACATCTCTTGAACCGCGACCAACACCTAATGGCTCTTTCGAAATTAGTTGTTGAATTGGCAAAGGCACATCGGGTAAACCTTTGTTTTGCAGAATCACTGACTGGTGGCTCATTGGCAAGCGCGATCGTGTCGGTGCCGGGCGCATCCGAAGTATTTTTAGGCGGAATTGTCGCCTATCAAAATGTTGCGAAAACAGACCTTCTGCAGGTCTCTACAGAACTGATTGAGCGCCACGGTGTGGTTTCGGTAGAGGTAGCGCGCGCAATGGCCCAGGGTGGGCTGAAGCTTTTTAAGCTGCCTTCAGACTTGTCCGTGATCTCAGTGGCTACCACCGGGGTGGCCGGTCCGGATGCTCAAAATGGAGTACCGGCAGGTACCTTCGTGGTTGCTCTGGCAGTCGATGATTTTGAAATGGCCGATGAGTTTCAGGTCAACGGATCTCGTGAAGAGGTTAGGGCAGCTGCGGTTAGTTCAGCGCTTTCCATGCTCAAGGATTATTTCGAGCAAAAATGAGCTTTACCTTTAGGCAACTAAATTTTCAGTCAATTTTCAGACTTTCGATTTAGTTTTGCTTTAGCACTCAGGTAGTCTGATTGCTAATTGAACCGAGAGGAGGCAGAAGTGGTTCTAGTAAGACAAGAAATCGGCGATGTACTTCGCGATTTTCGTCAGCAAAAAGGCCGCACCCTCCGACAGGTCGCCTCGAGGGCCAGCGTTGCTCTCGGTTACCTGAGCGAAGTTGAGCGCGGTCAAAAAGAAGCATCAAGCGAAATTCTTGCCGCTGTGGCCGATGCGCTAGATGTACCAATTTCGGTAATCATGCGTGAAGTTTCTGACCGCATGGCACTGCACGAAGGAATTCGCATCTCAGAGCTCTCAGACATCTCGAGCTACATCCCCGACACTGTTCCGGCAACTATGGTTGCTGATTACCAAGAGTCGCTCAGCCTCTAACCTGCCTTGAGGCTTAGTCAGTTCAACGAGCTAATGATCGATGAATTCGGTCCAGATTTTGCCGATGTCATTTTTTCTGACCTTGCCCTAGTCGAATTTCAAGACCAGACCGCCGAGGCTGCGATCTCTCGAGGGGAAGAGCCAAAAGAGGTTTGGCTGGCGATCTGCCGGGCTCAGGGAGTTCCTAAAAGCCGTTGGCACGGTAAAAACAAAAAGCCAAATTCGAACATTTGATTGACACGCCGATATTTATTTATCGAAATTTTGTTCGAATATTGCTACGCTTTCCACAGAAGTTGATTCGAGCAAAGTTTTCAACAAAATCTAATCGGTGTGGCAAAAATGTCAGAGGCACCTTCTAGGTTGAAACTAGTTCAAGAGACCGGTTAAGAAAGAAGGTTCCAAATGCCATCAGTAGCAGATCGTGAAAAGGCCCTAGAGACAGCGCTTGCACAAATCGATCGACAGTTTGGTAAGGGCTCAGTCATGCGCCTTGGCTCAGAAGACCGCGCACCAGTTGAGGTAATTCCTACCGGTTCTATCGCACTCGATGTGGCCCTCGGAACCGGCGGGCTGCCAAAGGGTCGAATTGTTGAAATTTACGGCCCAGAATCTTCCGGTAAAACCACGGTTGCGTTGCACGCTATTGCCAATGCTCAGCGCGGTGGCGGCATCGCGGCATTCATCGACGCCGAGCACGCACTAGATCCAGAGTATGCAAAAGCTTTGGGTGTAGACATCGATGCCCTTTTGGTTAGCCAGCCAGACACCGGAGAACAGGCCCTCGAAATTGCCGACATGCTAATTCGAAGCGGTTCAATTGACCTCATTGTTGTCGACTCGGTCGCTGCTCTAGTGCCAAAGGCAGAAATTGAAGGCGAAATGGGAGACTCACACGTTGGTCTTCAGGCTCGTCTAATGTCTCAGGCTCTTCGTAAACTCACCGGTGCGCTCAACTCAACCGGCACCACCATGATTTTCATCAACCAGCTTCGAGAAAAAATCGGTGTCTTTTTTGGTAGCCCTGAAACCACTGCCGGCGGTAAGGCGCTGAAGTTTTATGCTTCGGTGCGTCTCGATATTCGACGCATTGAAACCCTCAAAGATGGCCAAGATGCCGTCGGAAACCGAACTCGCGTAAAGGTTGTCAAAAACAAGTTGGCCGCCCCGTTCAAGCAGGCCGAGTTCGACATCATTTACGGTCTGGGCATCTCCCGAGAGGGCAGTTTGCTTGATTTCGGTGTTGAAGCTGAGATTGTCAAGAAGTCTGGCGCTTGGTACACCTATGAAGGTGATCAGCTGGGTCAGGGTAAAGAAAATTCACGAAGCTTCCTCATCGACAATCCAAAAATTGCTGATGAAATTGAAAAGCGAATTAAGGCCAAACTTGGCATTGGTGTTCCTCGCGCAGTGGCAGATCTGCCTGCAGAGGCAGCACCTGAGGTGCCGAAGGTTGCAAACGCCTAATTCTGAACCAAACCTTGAAAAGCTCGAGCAGCGCGCCAGAAACATTCTGCTGTTCCAGCTTTCAGCGGGGGCCAAAACTGCTCATCAACTTGCAGAGCGGCTAAAAGTAAAAGAGATCCCCGACGAGCTTGCCACACGACTAATCGAGCGATTTATTGAGGTTGGTCTAATCGATGATCGAGCCGTTGCTGAAACCATCTCGAGGTCAAGACGAGAAGGTAAAGGTTGGTCGAATGCCGCAATTAGGCGAGACCTCATCAAGCGCGGGGTTGCGAAAGAGCTAATCGACGAGGTGCTGGCGCCAATCGACCGAGAGGTCGAATTGGCTACAGCCACCCGAATTGCAACCAAACAGCTGCTGCGAATGGCAAAATTAGAACCCGAGGTTGCAAAACGACGACTCGTTGGTTTTCTTTCCCGCAAAGGTTATTCGTCAAGCATCGTTTTTGAGGCCATCCGCCAAGCACAACAGGCCAGTTCGCAAGAGTAAACTCATAGAGTCATGAACGCGACCATCAACAAGCCACGCACCTACGAAGTGCGCACTTTCGGCTGCCAAATGAACGTTCACGATTCAGAGCGATTAACCGGCCTGCTCGAAACCGCTGGCTATACCGCCGCTGACGGCCAAGATGCAGACGTTGTTGTCTTCAACACCTGTGCCGTTCGAGAAAACGCAGACAATAAGCTCTACGGCAACCTGGGTATTTTGCATCAGAAGAAGCAGGAAAACCCAAGCCTACAGATTGCAGTTGGTGGCTGTCTCGCCCAAAAAGATCGCGCCACCATTGTTGCGCGAGCTCCATGGGTAGATGTAGTTTTTGGAACCCACAACATCGGCTCCTTGCCAGCACTGCTCGAACGTGCTCGTCACAATAACGAGGCTCAGGTCGAAATTCTTGAATCACTCGAAACTTTTCCCAGTGATTTGCCGACCAAGCGCGACTCTAGCTATGCCGGTTGGGTTTCGATTTCGGTTGGTTGCAACAACACCTGCACTTTCTGCATCGTGCCCTCACTTCGAGGAAAAGAAAAAGATCGCCGACCAGGCGAAATTCTTGCCGAAATTGAAGCGCTCGTTGCTGAAGGTGTTGTTGAGATTACCCTTCTCGGTCAAAACGTGAACACCTACGGTGTTGAGTTTGGTGACCGGGGTGCCTTTGCCAAGTTGCTCAGAGCCTGCGGTGAAATTAAAGGTCTAGAGCGAGTTAGGTTCACCAGCCCGCATCCCGCTGCATTCACCGATGATGTGATCGATGCAATGGCTGAAACTCCCAATGTTATGCCGCAGTTGCACATGCCGCTTCAGTCTGGAAGCGACAAAGTACTCAAAGACATGAGACGCAGTTATCGCAGCGATAAGTACCTCGGAATTCTCGAGAGAGTTCGAGCCGCAATGCCAAACGCCGCAATCTCTACCGACATCATTGTCGGTTTCCCCGGTGAGACCGAAGAAGACTTCCAAGAAACCATGCGGGTGGTTCGCGAGGCCAGATTCGCTGTTGCCTACACCTTCCAATATTCAAAACGTCCCGGAACTCCGGCGGCAGACCTACCAGACCAACTTCCAAAAGAGGTAGTTCAAGAACGCTACGAGCGCCTACTGGCGCTGGTAAACCAAATTGCCTGGGAAGAAAACCAAAAGCAAATTGGCCGTGAGGTTGAAGTTTTGGTTGCCAATAACGAGGGTCGTAAAGATGAGGCGACCAATCGCCGATCCGGTCGATCGCAAGACAATCGTCTAGTGCATTTTGAAGTTCCAGAAGACGCTCCTCTTCCGAGGCCCGGCGACATGGTTACAGTAACCATCACCGATGCTGCCCCTTACCACTTGTTAGCCGACCAGGCCAAGGGGGCAGGCTACTCACTGCGTAGAACCTCAGCCGGTGACGCCTGGGATCGACTAGAGGCGGCCTCATGTGGCACATCGGTTGCCACAGCCGCTACAAATGGCGGGGTCAGTTTGGGCTTGCCAACCAAGAAGCCTAATCATGGAGCACTCTAAACTCGTCGCAGTCGTCGGCCCCACCGGCACTGGTAAATCTGATCTTGCGCTGGCAATAGCAGCCCAAATCATCGGTTCCGGCGGAGCCGCAGAAATAATAAATGCCGATTCGATGCAGTTTTATCGCGGCATGAACATCGGTACTGCAAAACTGCCGATTGACCAACGAGAAGGAATTCCGCACCACCTTCTCGATTGGTTAGAAATTACAGAAGAGTCTTCAGCCGCAAATTACCAGCCTGCAGCCAGGGCTAAAATCTTGGAACTGCAGAATCGTTCGGTTACGCCAATTCTGGTGGGCGGCTCAATGCTCTACCTGGCTGCGGTTTTGAATACCTTTGAATTTCCGCAGCGAGATGAGGCTCTACGCGCCGAACTTGAAGCCGAGTTGGCCCGCGTGGGTGCGGTAGCTATGCACAAGCGTCTCGCCGAACGAGATGCTGTGGCTGCCAGCAGGATCATCCCAGAAAACGGTCGCAGGGTGGTTCGCGCCCTTGAAATCATCGAACTCACAGGCGAGCCTTTTGCTGCAGAATTGCCAGAACCCGAATCTTGGCAGCCTGTGCTTGAGATTGGTCTTAATTCAGATCGAGAACACCTTCGCGCTCGGCTGGCACGGCGGGTACAGAAAATGTGGCAGCAGGGCCTAATTGACGAGGTTCGCGAGCTCGAGGCTTTAGGCATTCGCCAGGGTAAAACATCTTCGCGGGCGATTGGTTATGCCCAAGCCCTGTCGCAACTAGACGGCTTGAAAACTGAAGCTGAGGCCATCGCCGAAACTGTGCAACTCACCAACCGTTACGCCAGGCGCCAAATGTCGTGGTTTCGACGTGATAGTCGCATTAACTGGCTTGATTATCAAGACCCCGGCTACGTCGCGAAGGCCGGCTCATTGGTCAATTCTTGGTTGAATCTCTAGGCTTGAGCTATGACCAATCAACTGCATTTCACAAAGGGCCACGGTACAGGTAATGATTTTGTGCTGGTTTTTGATGCCGACGGTGAGCTCAAGTTGAGCCCAGAGCTCATCGCAAAAATCTGCGATAGGCACTTTGGAATTGGTGCGGATGGTTTTATTCGAGTGATTCGCAGTGCGGCATTACCCGAGGGGCAAGAAGTGCTAAAGCAGGCTCCCGAGGCTGAATGGTTTATGGATTATTACAACGCCGACGGCTCGACCGCTGAGATGTGTGGAAATGGGACACGGGTATTTGCCCGTTACCTAACGGAGAAGGCGATCGTCGAACTTGGTTCCGGCGAAACCCTAGCGATTGGTACTCGGGCCGGGGTTAAAGATATTCAGCGGTCAACATCCGGTTTCGCGGTAGACATGGGCCGTTGGAAACTAGACGACGAAATCTTGGTCTCGGCGGGCAATTTAGAGGTGCCACGACCAGGTCAAGGAGTCAACGTCGGTAATCCTCACGTTGTAGTTGCGCTGGCTGATCATTCGGAGCTCGAGGCACTAGATCTAAATCAGGCTCCAGTTCTTGAGCCTGCGCCTGACAAAGGTGCGA
The DNA here is from genome assembly GCA_964530255.1 of uncultured Rhodoluna sp. Taxonomy (GTDB): domain Bacteria; phylum Actinomycetota; class Actinomycetes; order Actinomycetales; family Microbacteriaceae; genus Rhodoluna. The sequence goes on along the minus strand of CAZGZW010000008.1, from coordinate 8,804 downwards.
ACGTTGAATTTGTTGTGCCGGCTGAGCCGCTGGTAAAGGATGGCGCTGGGCACATTTCAATGCGGGTCTTCGAGCGCGGTGTGGGCGAAACGCTCTCATGCGGAACAGGCATTATCGCTGCAGCTTTAGCCACAAGAAATTGGCTAGGTCCAGGAGCCCCAAACATCTGGCAGGTAAAAGTTCAAGGTGGGCTGCTTGGGGTTCGAATGTTTCCAACTGAAAATGGTGAACACGTAGGGCTCAGCGGTGCAGCGGAACTGGTTTTTGACGGGGTAATTGACCTCGAATCGCTCTAACCCTTCATGGTGCTTCGAAGCACCCTGAATGATTTCTCCGAGTCGATTCGTTCACTGGCAAGCAACGGAAATTCATCCTGCATCCACTTCAAAAGTGAATCTGCTCCTAGGTTTTTCTGAACCACCAGGTATGCCTCTGCAGATTCTTCTAGCCTCGGTAACCATGACTTCAGTAGTCCGTGCAGCACAGATTTACCAACTCTAATCGGTGGATTTGACCAAATCCCGGCGAATTTCAAGTCGGCCGGAACTTCGCTTTCGAAAACGCAGCGAATGTTGTTGAGCCCCAGTCGAGCAGCATTTTTAGCGGTAATTTCGAGTGCCCGACGGTTCACATCCAGTGCCCAGACAGTTGTGTTCGGTCGGGCCATGGCCAGCGCGAGTGAAATCGGCCCCCAGCCGCAGCCAATGTCGAGCAAGTTGCCTTGGTCGGGCGCAGCTTCGATGTGCTCAAGCAGTACCTTTGTGCCGGTATCTACGTGATCTGGGCTGAACATTCCGCCAGACGTCACGACGGTAACTTCACGTTGCCCCAGCTTCACCGAGATGGTCTTCTCTGAATACTCAGCGCTGGGGTTTTCAGAAAAATAGTGCTCGGGAACCATAAGCAAACACTATTACAAGGGCTTAGGTAGTGTTGTCGGGATGGATGCAAATGACAAAGCCGCCCGCGATAGGGCAGATGCGGTAATCGAACGTGTCCTTCGTCGAGGCGAAAAAGCTGCAGCTCTGGGAGACGAATCCACGCATACTGCGGGTGACTTCGACGGCGACCAGTTTGAGGCTGAAGATAGATCGGCGCTCAGGCGTGTACCTGGGTTATCCACTGAACTTCAAGATATTTCAGATGTTGAGTATCGACAGCTCCGTCTGGAAAAAGTTATTTTGATCGGCTTGTGGGGTGAAAACACGCTCGCGGATGCCGAAAATTCACTACGTGAGTTGGCCGCCCTAGCCGAAACAGCAGGTGCAGAGGTGCTCGATGGGTTGCTGCAACGCCGACCACATCCCGATCCGGCGACCTATCTAGGTAAAGGTAAGGCGCAAGAGCTGAAAGCCCTGGTTGCAGCGACCGGTGCTGACACGGTGATAGCCGATACTGAATTAGCGCCAAGCCAACGACGAGCGTTAGAAGATGTGGTTAACGCCAAAGTAATTGACCGTACGGCCGTAATTCTTGATATTTTTGCCCAGCACGCCAAGAGTCGTGAGGGTAAAGCTCAGATTGAGTTGGCTCAGCTGCAGTACCTATTGCCCAGGCTTCGCGGCTGGGGTGAATCTATGTCACGTCAGGCCGGTGGACAGGCGGCCGGAGGTGTCGGCATGGGCTCAAGGGGTCCGGGTGAAACCAAGATTGAATTGGACCGCCGCCGAATCAATACCCGCATGGCAAAACTGCGTAGAGAAATAGCGCAGATGAAGCCGGCACGCGAGACCAAGCGAGCTAACCGAGTTCGTAATCAAACGCCCGCTGTGGCGATTGCCGGTTACACCAACGCGGGCAAGTCGTCGTTGCTGAATCGAATCACCAGGGCTGGTGTTCTGGTGCAAAATGCACTGTTTGCCACCTTGGATCCGACGGTGCGGAAAGCAACCACCGATGACGGACGTGAGTACACCATCGCCGACACAGTCGGTTTTGTCAGAAATTTGCCGCACCAGTTGGTTGAAGCTTTCCGCTCGACACTCGAAGAGATTTCTGCAGCAGACCTAGTGGTGCACGTGGTCGACGCCTCGCACCCTGATCCCGCCGGCCAAATTGCCACAGTACGCGATGTAATTGGCGAAGTCGGTGCGCGCAATATTCCTGAGTTGATTGTTTATAACAAGCTTGACCTGGTCGATGAGACCACTCGAATCGCCCTTCGTTCCATGGAGCCAAACTCAATTGGTGTTTCAGCTAAGACGGGGGAGGGCATTGATGAACTGCTTACAAAAATTGCCGAGCTGCTGCCTGAGCCTGACCAGTTGATAGAGGCGCTTATCCCTTATTCCAGGGGTGACTTGGTTTCGAAACTTCACCTCAACCAGCGCATCGATGAGCTTGAACACAGAGAGTCTGGAACCTACGTCAAAGCCAGAGTCAAGCCTGAGCTTGCAGCGGAATTGGCTAAATACTCAGTTAGGTAGTTGCGGAGCGGCTGCCTCTAAACAGAGCGAAGTACGGCAACTACCTTGCCAAGGATCACCGCGTGATCACCCAAAATTGGCGCAAAGGATGAATTTCTTGGCAACAACCAGGTGTGTCCATCTTGCTGTTTGAAGGTCTTTACTGTGGCCTCTTCTTCAAGCATGGCGGCCACGATATCGCCGTTTTCGGCGGTCTGTTGTGAGCGAACTACGACCCAGTCGCCATCGCAAATGGCGGCATCGATCATAGATTCACCGACCACCTTCAGAAGAAATAGATCTCCCTTACCCACCAATTGCCGGGGAAGCGGGAATATTTCTTCAACATTTTGGTCTGCGGTTATTGGCACACCGGCTGCAATCCGCCCAACCATTGGAACCATCGCAGCGTCACCGATCGGAGTCGCATTGTCAGCAATGTCGGTCGCTCCCTCCCAGCCCGGGAGTTCAATTAGCACGTCGATAGTGCGTGGACGATTTGGGTCGCGAGTGATGTAGCCAGCGAGTTCGAGTTGATTTAGCTGGTGGCTAACCGAGGCAGGAGAAGCCAAGCCGACCTCTTCGCCAATTTCACGCATCGAGGGGACATAGCCACGGTCTGCTTTTGATCGAAGGATGGCCTGGAGAATGCGTTCTTGCATCGCACTGAGCGAATTTGCTCGACGAGATGATTTTTTCTCTTCCATGGTTGGCTCCGTTCGGAAGTGCCTGCGGCTACGAATACCTAGCTTTATTCGAAACTGTATTCGGAAAATTAAACAAAATCAAACACATTTTCGAATTTTTTCAAAAAAAACCTTGACAGAGTGTCAGACCCCACAGCTATTCTGTAAATAACTCGAACAGTTGTTCGAAACAGATTTACGATAGCAAGTCGAAAGGGTTCCAAATGACAACCATCGGTAACGCAAGAATGGCCCGTCCTACTGTTCGAGTTCAGGCAACCCCGAAGTTCAACCCGGCTGGCCGCCGTTTCATCAGATCTGCCGCAGTGGTGGCAGTGCTTTCGGCAAGCCTTTTCGGTTTTGTTGCGCAGGCCAACGCGGGTGCCGAATCCGGTGCCCAGGTCCAATTCAAATATGTGACCGTCTCGGCGGGGCAAACCCTCTGGGAAATTGCTCAGCAGTACGCAACCTCAGACGCACGTGATTACATGGCCAATCTGATCAGCCTCAACGCGCTAACCACTGCCGAACTGACCCCGGGGCAACGCATCGCACTGCCCAATTAGCAGAGTTAGAGACTTGTCCGCTCGAGTAATCTTGACGGGTGACTAATCTCGAAGACCTTCCCATCCGCGACGATCTCCGCGGAAGAACGCCCTACGGTGCACCGCAGCTGAACGTGCCGGTGAGCCTGAACGTCAACGAGAACACTCATCGAATTCCAGAGGCTGTGGCCCTCGACATTATCGAGCGTGTTGCCAAGGCAGTTCTGAGCATCAACAGATACCCAGACCGAGAATTCACAGCTTTGCGTGAAGCGCTGGCCGACTACCTAAAACACAATCTTGACGCCAGCCACATTTGGGCAGCAAACGGCAGTAACGAAGTTTTGCAGCACATATTTCAGGCTTTCGGGGGCCCGGGTCGATCGGCCATGGGTTTTGACCCGACCTACTCCATGTACGCGCTCATAGCCCAGGGGTCAGGCACAAATTATATTTCAGCCAAGCGGGGCGATCGCTTCGAACTAACCCCTGAATTAATCACCGAACAAATCATTTCTAACCAACCGAATATTGTTTTGCTGTGCTCACCGAATAACCCAACCGGAACCCCCCTGAGCCTCAGCTGTATAGAAGCCGCATACGCTGCACTGCATCAATCAACCGGCGGTATTTTGGTTGTCGATGAGGCGTACGCTGAGTTCAGTGCTGATCAAGGCGAAACTGCTTTAAACCTGCTTGAAAATCGACCGAACCTTCTAGTCAGCCGAACCATGAGTAAAGCTTTTGCTTTTGCCGGAGCCAGAGTCGGCTATTTAGCAGCCGACCCGGCAGTAATCGATGCACTTCGATTGGTTCGCCTTCCGTACCATCTGAGTGCCTTCACTCAAGCCGCTGCAGAAGCAGCACTGGCTCACTCGGCTGAAATGCTAGCCACTGTCGATGAAATTCGTTACCAGCGTGATCGCATGGTGGTCGAACTTGACGAACTAGGCCTAGATGTCTATCGGTCGGATGCCAATTTTGTTTTATTTGGCGGGCTTGACGATCCCAACGCAGTTTTCGAAGCACTATTGGCACGAGGTATTTTGGTAAGAAACGTCGGTCTACCCGGAACACTAAGGGTCACCGCAGGCACCGAATCAGAAACCACCGCATTCCTTGTGGCTCTGCGAGAAATTCTGAACCGATAGCGGCAACGCTGAGCGGCTAAACTTGTAGCCATTCACCAATCGAAAGGCTAGGCATGTCACGCGTAGCATCAATCCAGCGCAAGACTTCTGAGTCTTCAATTGAGCTGACTTTGAATCTTGACGGTACCGGTCAGAGTGAAATATCAACCACGGTTCCGTTCTTCGACCACCTGCTCACCGCATTTAGCAAGCACTCGTTGGTTGATCTCACGGTTCGGGCGAGTGGTGACATTCACATTGATGTTCACCACACTGTAGAAGACACCGCGATCGTTTTGGGTCAGGCCATCAAGCAGGCCCTCGGCGACAAAGCAGGTATTTCGCGTTACGGTGATGCAACAGTTCCACTCGATGATGCCCTAGCGCGCGCGGTGGTGGATGTCTCGGGTAGGCCATATTTGGTTCACGATGGAGAGCCTGCCGGTTACGAATTTCACCTAATTGGCGGTCACTTCACTGGTTCTATGGTTCGGCACGTATTTGAGGCAATCGCCTATAACGCGGGACTTACCCTGCACGTTAATGTTCTGGCTGGTCGCGACCCTCACCACATCGCTGAGGCAGAGTTCAAAGCTTTTGCTCGGGCGTTTAGAAAAGCTGTTGAAAACGACGCCAGGGTGGTAGGCATTCCCTCAACCAAAGGTGCTCTGTGAGTCAACCCACAGTCGTGGTGCTCGACTACGGCAGCGGTAATGTTCACTCGGTCGTCAAAGCGGTAGCCGCTGCTGGTGCCAACGCGGTGCTGACTAGCGACCGCAGTCTGGCTCTTGCTGCAGACGGCCTAATTGTTCCCGGCGTGGGTGCATTCACCGCTGTCATGCAGCAGCTCTCCGCTGTGCGCGGTGGCGAGCTAATTGAGCGTCGTCTCATAGCTGGCAAGCCTGTTCTAGGTATTTGTGTTGGGCTACAGGTGATGTTTGAAACCGGAGTTGAACACGGTATTGAAACCGAAGGTTTGGGTCAGTGGCCAGGTGTCATCGAACAACTCGATGCGCCCCTGTTGCCACACATTGGTTGGAACACTGTAGCTGCCGCTGCCCAGAGCAGATTATTCAAGGGCATTGAGACAGAACGTTTTTATTTTGTCCATTCTTATGCCGCTCAGAAATGGCATCTGGATGACCCATCATCGCCACTTCCACCCGCTGCAGTGACTTGGTCAAACTATGGTGTCGATTTCATCGCAGCCGTAGAAAACGGTCCACTTTTTGCAACACAATTTCATCCCGAAAAATCAGGCGAGGCAGGTATCAAACTGCTCCGCAACTGGATTTCCACATTTTAGAAAAGAGCAATGTTGTACCCGTACCTTGAACTTCTACCCGCCGTCGACGTAGCTGACGGAAAAGCAGTCAGGCTCACCCAGGGAGAAGCCGGATCCGAAACTGACTACGGAAACCCCATTGAAGCGGCTCAAACCTGGATAGACGCCGGCGCCGAGTGGATTCACCTGGTAGACCTCGACGCCGCATTCGGTCGGGGCGACAATCGCAAACTTATTCGTGAAGTGGTAGCTAATTCGACATCGGTCAAAATTGAGCTTTCGGGCGGGATCCGAGACGATGCTTCACTGGAGTCCGCACTAGAGGCTGGTGCAACTCGGGTTAATCTCGGCACCGCAGCACTTGAAAATCCAGAGTGGACCGAGCGCGTAATCGCCAAATTCGGCGAACAAATCGCGGTTGGGCTAGACGTTCGTGGAACCACACTGGCGGCTCGGGGTTGGACCAAAGAGGGCGGCGATCTTTGGGAGGTCTTAGCTCGATTAGAGGCGGCAGGTTGTGCTCGGTATGTCGTCACCGACGTAACCAAAGACGGCACTCTGCGCGGACCGAACATCGATTTGCTACGTGAGGTGATGAAGCGAACCGATAAACCTGTGGTTGCCTCCGGCGGAATTTCATCCCTTCAAGACATCGCCGATTTGCGTGCACTTTGCGGCGATGGGCTAGAAGGCGCAATTCTGGGCAAGTCTCTCTATGCCGGCAAGTTCACCCTAGAGGAAGCCCTGGCCATCGCCAGTGCCCGCTAATGCACTCATCCGACAATCCTCTGATCAATCCGAACCGCTTCACCGATTCCGCGGGCGTATCTTGGGCTGGCCGCGAATTCGACCAGAATCCTTTTTCCAACGATGACGGCTCCACCCCTGCGGCATTGGCTGCAGCGTTAGACGAATTCGCCAGCTCTCAAAACCAGGCGTTAGTGATTCAGGCGCTCGCCGAAAGTCGACTGCTGGTTCCGCTGATGGCCAACCTGGGGGAGAGCGAAACAGGTGCGCATGGCCACACCGTCGACAAAAGCGCCGAACTAGCTCTGATTACTGTTCAAGGCCCCGATCAGGCTCCAATTTTGCCGGTGTTCTCGTCAGTTGAGCACATGCGGGCCTGGAACCCTGAGGCTAGACCGGTTCCGATCGACGCGCGTCGAATTGCGCTGGCAGCAGCAGCCGATGGCACTAACCGGATGGTCTTAAACCCCAAATCAAATCAAACTTTTGTGGTTCGCCGCCCGGCAATTGCCGCCATTGCGCAGGGTTTTAGCTGGGTTCAGCCTCACCTCGATGAGGTGCTAATTGAGGCATTGGGTGCTGTGAAGCCGATGTTTAGCGTCATCAAAGACATTCGATTCATCTCAGGAGATCCAACAGCTCAACTGGCAGGGCCTGAACTGCTAATTCAATTGCAACTCGAGCCCGGTTTGACCCGTGATGAAGTTTCGGTAATCACCCAAGCACTGAGCATCAAGTGGTCTGAGATTGACGGTTTGAACGAAAAAATTGATTCTGTGCAAATTCAGGTGGTCAGTTAGCCACCCGGCCATCAGGTCAACTGGAGTTTAGTTGACCGGACCGGTGTATTTCTCGCCCGGTCCTTGCCCGGGAGCGTCCTTAATCGAACTTGCCTCTCTGAAGGCCAACTGCAGTGTGCGAAGCCCATCTCGCAGAGGGCGGGCATGATGGTCACCGATGTCAGCGGCCGCAGCAGTAACCAAGCCGGCGAGTGCGTTGATCAGTTTTCTAGCCTCATCAAGATCACCCTTTGATCCGTCTTCGCTGAGCCCGCACTGCACTGCAGCTGCGCTCATTAGGTGAACCGCGGTTGTCGTGATTACCTCTACAGCCGGAACCTCGGCTATGTCTCGAATCTCGTTTTCCACGTCTTTGAATTCGGCCATGATGGGGGCTTCTCCTTTTGAAATCTTTCTGCTAGGCTAACCCATGGCTCCGAGGTTCGCCTCGGTCAGAAGAGGATTCACTCCCACCCGCGCTTACCGCATCTAAAGGTTTCCGGGTCAGCTTTGAAACTTTGTTTCTGCGCGTAAACAGGCTCTGGTTTGTTTCGTGGCCATTTCAGTCACGTCTAAAGGAGCAGCAGATCAGCGATCCACGTATCAATGAGCGCATTCGCGTGCCAGAGGTTCGCCTCGTCGGTGCAGCGGGTGAACAGATTGGTGTAGTTCGAATCGAAGAGGCACTTCGTCTCGCTCAAGAACTCGACCTTGACCTAGTTGAGGTAGCCCCAATGTCGAAGCCGCCAGTTGCAAAACTGATGGACTTCGGAAAATTCAAGTATGAAGCCGCTCAAAAAGTTCGTGAGGCACGTAAAAACCAAGTCAACACCGTTCTGAAAACGGTTCGATTCGGTTTGAAAATCGACGCCCACGACTACGGAACCAAACGTGGTCAGATCGAAAAGTTTTTGAAGGCAGGCGACAAGGTTCGTGTCCTTGTTGTCTTCCGCGGACGTGAGCAGTCTCGCCCAGAAATGGGTATCAAGCTGCTACAAAAACTTGCCGAAGAAGTTGCCGAACTGGGTGCAGTCGAATCGAATCCTTCGATTGACGGCCGAAACATGGTGATGGTAATCGGTCCATTGAAATCTAAGGCTGATGCTAAGGCTGATGCCAAGAAAGCAGCTCAAAAAGCTGCACCAAGCGAATCGCCAGCTGAAGTTGCTGGCGAGTAGAAACAGGAGATAGCAATGCCAAAGCAGAAGACCCACTCGGGCGCCAAGA
>CAZGZW010000007.1:0-63050 GCA_964530255.1 uncultured Rhodoluna sp. | reverse complement strand
TGGTACTGCAAGGGTGACCTTGTGGGAGAGTAGGACACCGCCGGACTTAATTTACGAAATGGCCACCTCGATGAGGTGGCCATTTCTATTTAAGCCAAGGAGCTTCAATGAATAACGACAGGAATGAGTCGAAGCGCGGAGCAGCGCGTTCATTTGGCAATGGGCAAGATCGCCAGCCTCGTGCACCACGATCTGGTAGCGCTCGCGATGACCGCCCGGTACGTTCACCTCGAGGTGAAGGCGCCAAAGACGAGCGTTCTAGCCGTTTTTCGCGTGGTGACAATCCGCGTGATGGCCGCAAAACCAGCGATCGCCGTGATTATTCGCGTCGTGATGATGTTCACTCTGCAGATCAGCGCCCTGAGTGGCAGCGCAGAGTTGCTCGTCCAGTCGATCAGAACAAGCCGAAAAGCCCTCCTATCCCAGATGAAATTACTGAAAAAGACCTAGAGCTAGGTATTCGAGTTCAGCTAAAGACTCTCAGTGAAGAGAACGCTGAGCGAGTTGCCAGACACCTTGCCATGGTTGCTCTGCTGATCGATCAAGATCCCGAATTGGCGCATAGACACGCACTCGCGGCTGCCGAGCGCGCTGGTCGAATCGCACTGGTCCGAGAGACGGTTGGTTCAACAGCCTATGCGGTTGGTGACTACGCCCTAGCCCTTCGCGAATTAGCTACCTACCGCAGAATTTCTGGATCGGATGATCAAATTCCACTGATGGTTGACTCTGAGCGCGGGCTTGGTCGCCCCAAGCGAGCTCTTGAGCTTGGCCGCACCGTCGATAAATCTAAATTGGCCCCGGGGGTTCGCGTCAATCTCTCAATTGCGCTTTCTGGTGCAAGGCTCGATCTTGGCGAAAATGAGCAGGCGCTGATTGAGCTTCAGATCCCCGAGTTGAATCCAGAGCGTGTATTTGAGTACTCGCCGGCCTTGTTTTTCGCCTATGCCGACACTCTTGAGGTTTTGGGTCGTGAAAGCGAAGCTAAACACTGGATCGATTTGGGTAACCGTGCCGCAAGTGCCCTGAGCCAGGCCGCAGGGCTTGATGATGTGGTTCGGGTATTCGAGGAGATTGAGATTCCTGATCTCGATGCTCGCATGCAGCGTGCTGCTGAGGCACGTGAAAAGTATGGCGTTCGCCCTGGCCAAACTGGCTCGTACAATCGTGACTCGAGCGGTTCGCGAAATGTGCGATCCGAAGGCCAGCGAGGCGCCCGTGATGAGCGAGGCACCCGTGAAGGTCGCCGAGACCGTGATGAGCGAGGAGACCGTGATGAACGGGGCAACCGCTCAAGCCGGGGGAGTGAATCTGGAAGTTCTGCGCCGCAAAGACGATCTGGGTCTTATGCAGATTCGCCTAAGCGGGTAAACCGAGAGGGAAGCCGCAATCGTGACTGGGGCAAGCGTGACTAAGATTTGGTCGACATACGATGTGTTGCTAGCTGATCTAGATGGTGTTGTTTACGAGGGTAAAAATGCAATCGAATTCGCCGTCGAAGTCATTTCCCAACTGAAGAAGTCAGGCATTCCGGTCGGCTATGTGACCAACAACTCATCAAGAAAACCAGAAACAATCGCAGAGCAGCTTTTGAGTTTCGGGTTAGAAACTAACCCCGAAGACATCATCGGTTCAGCGCTGACCGGAGTTCAATTATTGGAGAGCCTGGTTCCTGCCGGAAGCAAGGTGCTTGTGGTGGGCGGTGAAGGCCTGCGCTCTAGGGTCTCGCAGTTTGGCTTCCAGGTTGTAGATTCCGCTGACGATACTCCAGCAGCTGTGATCCAAGGCTTCGCACCTGATGTAGCCTGGCGAAATTTGGCCGAGGCAGCTTACGCAATTCAACGGGGTGCTATCTGGGTTGCTACCAATTCAGACTGGACTATTCCTCAGGATCGCGGGCTTGCTCCAGGCAACGGAACGCTCATTTCCGCTGTGCACACGGCTGTTGGACAGCTACCTGTGGTTGCTGGAAAACCTGAACCAGCAATTTATAAGACAGCTATCGATCACTTCAGCGCAAAAAATCCACTGTTTGTAGGGGACCGACTTGACACAGACATAACCGGCGCGAATCGAGCGGGAATTGACTCAGCGCTGGTACTGACCGGGGTTTGCACCCGTAAAGAAATTTTGGCGGCTAAAGCCGAGGCAAGGCCGACCTACATTATTGAAAATTTGCTGGATTTGACCAAGGCGTATCAAGCGCCCAAAGCAACTAAACGAGGTTTTCGCTGCGGCGAGGCTGAAGTGGAGCTTTTGGGCACCAAGGTTTTGGTTACCTTGGGTGAACCAAAATCAGTTGATGCACTGAAGGCGGCCTCTGCTTTGATATGGAATTCGTCGACGCCGATATACGGTCTCGATGTAGAAGCCGCGCTTTACGAATAGGCTTTAGGTATGTCAGAGCAAAATCAAGAGTTTGAGGCACAGGTTCTTGCCGAAATTGAGGAAATCTCCTCGCTGCCGATTGAAGAGCAGCCTGCTAGGTTCAATCAACTTCGCGATCAGCTTGAAACTGAATTGGGCGCGAACTAGTTGCGTCTAGACGTTGCGCTGGTTGACCGAGCTCTTGCCAGATCAAGAAAACATGCGGTCGAACTTATTGAAGCCGATCGGGTGTGTCTAGATTCCAAAATTGCTCGCAAACCTGCACAGAACGTAACTGAAGACAGCAAAATTTCGGTTCTAGAGTCAAACGATTATGTTTCTCGCGCTGGGCACAAGCTGGCCAAGGCGCTCGATGTCTTTGCCGAGGTAGATCCCCGAGACAAAATTGCCTTGGATGTTGGCGCATCAACCGGTGGCTTTACCGATGTTTTGCTGCGTCGGGGGATTGCCAAGGTAATTGCACTCGATGTTGGTCACGATCAACTGGTACCCGAGCTGAGAGAGAACCCGAAGGTAAGTTGCATTGAGGGCTTTAACGCCCGTGAACTTGCTCCTGAAACCCTTGCGAAAGCCTTGGGGGTAACTGTCGATGCGTTGCCGATTATCGAGCTAGTAGTTGGCGACTTATCTTTTATCTCGCTGACTTTGGTTCTAGAACCCATTCTCAAAGTCGCCCCAAACGCTGAATACGTATTGCTGATCAAGCCTCAATTTGAAGTTGGTAAGCAATCACTGAGTGCAAATGGGTTGGTAAATGACCACCGACTCCGTGCATTTGCCATCAATCAGGTCGTCGACGAGGCGATCCGACTCGGGCTTGGAATTCGAGGATTAGCTCTTTCGGAACTTCCGGGAACACATGGAAACCTTGAATACTTATTGTGGATAAGCAAAAACGAGCCCAGAAATAAGTCACAATGGGAAGACCGAATCGCCAAAATCGCGAAGGAGACAAAGTGAAAATTTTGATCGTTTCGCACACCCGTCGCGATGAGACTGTGCAGGCTGGGCTATACGTCTGCGAGCAACTTATAAACAGCGGAATAACCCCGGTCATGACGGCGGCCGACATCAGTGAATATCGTCGTGTTGTCGAGAGCCAAGGTGCTCCTAGCTCAGTTATCGCCTCTGTTGAAGAGTTCAACTTTGACCCGGCAAAACTTGAGTTGGTCATTGTCTTGGGCGGTGACGGAACTATTCTCAAGGCTGCAGAGATAGTGCGCACAGCCGCGGTACCGCTACTGGGAATCAACCTGGGTCACGTGGGTTTTCTTGCCGAAACCGAACGAGAAGAACTTGCAGAGGCAGTAGCCCGAGTAATTGCAAAAGATTTTGTTATTGAAGAGAGAACCACTCTAGACGTTGTGGTATCGGTCGAAGGGCGAGAGGTTTATCGCACCTGGGCACTCAACGAGGCCACGGTTGAGAAAAGCGCAAGAGAGCGAATGCTCGAGGTGGTAATCGAGGTCGAAGGGCAACCGTTGTCAAGTTTTGGCTGCGACGGCATCGTTGTTTCAACACCAACCGGGTCTACCGCATACGCCTTCTCTGCTGGCGGGCCAGTGGTTTGGCCAAGTGTAGACGCGTTGCTTTTAGTGCCGCTCAGTGCGCATGCCCTATTTGCTAGGCCTCTGGTAGTTCCACCTGAAAGCTTGATGGCGATAGAGGTGCTACAACGAAGTGCTGGAACAGGTGTGCTCTGGTGTGACGGTCGAAGAAGCAGCGAGCTGCCCCTGGGTGCACGAGTAGAAATCACCCGATCCTATTTGCCAGTTCGGCTAGCAAGACTTCATCCGATTACTTTCACTGAACGTCTAGTCAGCAAATTTGCCCTGCCGGTAACCGGTTGGCGAGGAAATTCGGCAGCCGAGAGAGCCTAAATGATTGAAGAAATTTACATTCGAGACCTCGGTGTAATTGAACAGTCCAGACTTGAATTTTCAAGAGGTTTCACCGCGCTGACCGGTGAAACTGGGGCTGGCAAAACCATGGTTCTAACTGCACTTGGTCTTTTGTTAGGTGATCGAGCTGACTCTTCTGTGGTTCGGTCAACTCAACCTCAAGCCTACGTGGAGGGGCGATGGCAGCTTCCTGACAACGAGGCACTCGCCGAAAGATTAGGTGAATTAGCCGCTGAGATTGAAAGTGGCGAATTAATTGTCAATCGTTCGTTGACCGCTGAAGGCAGATCTCGGGCCAGCGTCAACGGAATGGCGGCTCCGGTCAGCCTGCTCTCAGATTTAGCAGAGCATCTGGTGGTTATTCATGGTCAATCCGATCAAATAAGGCTTAAGTCTTCAGCGGCGCAACGCCAGGCACTTGATTCGTATGCAGGGCCAACCCTCGGCTCAGCCCTCGATTCATATCGCGCGACATTCGAGCTGTGGCAGTCAACGGCCAGAAACCTAGAGGGCCTAAAGCAGACACTCTCAAATCGAACATCTCGAGCCGAAGAGTTAGCTGATGCGATCAATAGAATCGACAGCGTTAACCCTCAGCCTGGAGAGCCCGAGACTCTGCTCGAGAAAATTGAGCTGTTGAACAATCGGGAGTCACTCAGATCTGCAGTTTCAGTTGCCCATGAGGCGTTAACTTCGGATGATTCTGACGCGGCGACCGCCCTACTGGGGCAGGCGAGAAAACAACTTGAACAGGCGGGCAGAGTAAACGCTGAACTGAATGAGTTAGCCGCCCGGCTCAGCCAGCTCGAAGCAGAGGCTCGCGAGATTTCTTCGCAACTCGGTTCATTTCTAATTTCATTAGAGGTGGAAAGTGAAAATGACATCGAGCTATTGCAGTCGCGCAGGTCAAAGTTCACCGATCTACAGCGAAGATTCGGCGAGAGCGTTGAAGAAATACTTTCCTACCGTGAGCAGGCTAAAACCGAGCTCGATAATCTAGACCAGGGTGATTTGGCGATCACTCGAATCGAAGAAGAATTAGCCAAGTATTTTGGTGAGCTAAAGGAAAAAGCAAATTTGCTCTCCAGCTTGCGTAAACAGGCTGCTGAAAATCTAGTCGCCGAGGTCAATCAAGAACTCAAATCGTTGGCAATGCCCGGAGCTAGTTTGGTAATCGAGATTAGTCCTGATCAATTTGGCGCCTTTGGTCAAGATCAGATTTCAATTTTGCTATCCAGCTATCCTGGCGCAGAGCCTCGTCCATTAGGTAAAGGCGCCAGTGGTGGCGAGCTCTCAAGAATCATGCTTGCCATCGAGGTAGTTTTGGCCAAAGGAAGTTCGGTGCCCACCTTTATTTTTGATGAGGTAGACGCTGGTGTTGGCGGCTCTGCAGCCATCGAGGTTGGTCGCAGATTGGCAAAATTGGCTAAGTCGGCTCAGGTGATCGTGGTTACGCATCTAGCCCAGGTAGCAGCTTTTGCCGACCGGCAGCTAACGGTTGAAAAAAGCGTCAGCGATTCTCATACAGTTAGCGGCGTGGGGCTCGCCGAGGGCATAAATCGTGAGCGTGAGCTTGCTCGTATGCTTAGTGGCTTACCTGATTCGCCATCAGCTCTTGAGCACGCAATTGAGCTGTTGCAGTTGGCCCAAGATTTCCGCCAGAACTAGTCGGCAAACACGCACAATCGAAACCGGCATTACCTAAGCTGCTGGTAGGATGTAATTCCATGGCAGATGCAATGGACCCCGGAATCACAAGACATATTTTCGTCACCGGAGGTGTCGCATCTTCGCTCGGTAAAGGTCTTACCGCTTCATCACTTGGCAACCTACTCAGGGCACGTGGCCTCAGGGTAGTCATGCAAAAACTCGACCCCTATCTAAACGTCGACCCGGGAACTATGAACCCGTTTCAGCACGGTGAAGTGTTTGTGACCGAAGACGGTGCAGAAACAGACCTCGACATCGGTCACTACGAGCGCTTCCTCGATGTCGATCTCAGCCAGGCAGCAAACGTAACCACCGGCCAGATTTACTCAACGGTAATTGCACGCGAGCGCCGAGGTGAGTACCTCGGTGAAACCGTGCAGGTTATTCCGCACATCACCGATGAGATCAAGCGCAGAATGCGCCTCCAGGCGAACGAAACCCCAAAGCCTGACGTCATCATCACTGAAATTGGTGGAACCGTTGGCGACATCGAGTCCCAGCCGTTCCTTGAGGCAGCTCGTCAGGTTCGCCACGAAGTTGGACGAGACAATGTGTTCTACGTTCACGTTTCGCTGGTGCCTTATCTGGGGCCATCAGGTGAGTTGAAGACCAAACCGACTCAGCATTCGGTGGCAACCCTCAGATCAATCGGTATTCAGCCAGACGCTGTGGTGTGTCGTTCAGATCGACCTCTACCGGATTCAATCAAAAGCAAAATTGCGCTAATGACCGACATCGACGTAAAAGCGGTGGTCAACGCTGCAGACGCGTCAAGCATTTACGACATTCCCACCGTGGTCAACAACGAGGGGCTCGACTCTTACATCATTGAGAAACTCGGGCTAAAAGCCGCAGAGGTCGACTGGAGTCGCTGGGCAGGTGTGCTTGAGGCAGTGCATCACCCGAAGCATGAGGTGAAAGTTGGTCTGGTTGGCAAGTACATAGATTTGCCCGATGCTTATCTCTCGGTGACCGAAGCGCTTCGAGCCGGAGGGTTCGCGAATTCCGCAAAAGTGACCATCAAGTGGATCGCGTCTGACGATTGTGAAACTGAGGCAGGTGCAGAGGCAGCATTGAGTGACGTCGATGCGGTTTGTGTCCCAGGCGGTTTCGGCGTTCGCGGTATCGAAGGCAAGCTTGGGGCGCTTAGGTTTGCCCGTGAAAACAAGATCCCAACCCTCGGTTTGTGCCTTGGATTACAGTGCATGGTTATTGAGTACTCGAGAAATATGGTTGGTCTCGAAGGCGCATCTTCGACCGAGTTTGAACCCGAAGCTAAATACCCTGTAATCGCAACAATGGCTGAGCAGGTAGACATTTTGGCGGCCGGAGACTTAGGTGGCACCATGCGACTCGGTACCTACGAGGCGAAGCTAAAGCCAGGATCAACCGTTGCGAGGGTGTACGGAAGCGAACTTGTCAGCGAGAGACACCGTCATCGCTACGAGGTAAACAACACCTACCGTGATCAAATTGCGGCTGCCGGTTTGGTTTTCTCTGGCACATCGCCAGATGATCACCTGGTTGAATTTGTCGAGCTTCCAACTGAGGTTCACCCTTATTATGTTGCAACGCAGGCGCATCCAGAGTTCAAATCTCGACCTACCAAGGCACATCCGCTTTTCTTTGGTTTGATCGAAGCCGCAATCGAACGTAAAGCTGCAAACAAACTATTTGCTGAGCAAACCCAGTAAACAATGCCCAAAGACATAGCTTCAGCGCCAAAGATTCTGAATTCAGAATTGGCGCTGAAAGGCATGGTCTGGGATGTGGTGCGGGAGAGTTTTGAGTATCTAGACGGCGAGTTGACTCGAGAATTCGTAAAACACCCAGGGGCAGTTGCCGTGTTGGCTGTCAACCATCAGGATGAAGTTCTCCTAATCAATCAATACCGTCATCCGGTGAGATCTCGGCTATGGGAAATTCCAGCTGGGCTTCGAGATATCAAAGGTGAAGATCTTGCGGTCACTGCTCAGCGCGAACTACTGGAAGAAACCGGGTATCGAGCGCAAAAACTGGAACCTCTGATTGCCTTTTACACCACTCCAGGCGGCAATGATGAGACTATTCACGTTTACTTGGCCGAGTCACTTGAATTTGTTGGTCACAATATAGAACTCGAGGGTGAAGAACGGGATCTAGAAACCCAATGGGTTCCACTAGCTGAATGCGTCAAGTCTGTGCTGAAATCTGACATGAAAAGCCCGAGTTTGGTGGTTGCAATTCTCGCCCTCTGGGCAAAACGTTCGACAGGAAGCTAGCGATAACTGTGGCTATTGCGATTTTTGTCGAACGATATCTTAGGCACCTAGCTATTGAGCGAGGCCTCGCAAAGAACACTCAGCTTGCTTATCGTCGCGATTTAGAAAAGTACCAGGAGTTTTTAGCCGAGCGCGTGGTCGTTGATGTGCTGGATATCGACCCGACCACGATTACCGAATTTCGGTTGTGGTTGAGTCAAAGGCAAGCACTAAGCGCAGCGTCAACAGCTCGGCAGTTAGCGGCAATCAAGGGCTTTCACCGATTCCTGCTAGACGAAAACATCACCCAACTTGATCCTGCGGCCAAGGTCAAACCTCCAAAACAGCAGCGTAGGTTGCCCAAAGCAATATCAATTAGCGAAATGGAGCGACTATTAGATGCTTCTGGTCCGGCTCCGGGTAGTGATGATGTGACCGAACTAATTCGTTACCGCGATCGGGCAATTCTTGAATTTCTCTATGCGACAGGTGCGCGAGTATCAGAATTGGTCTCCCTTGACGTAGACGACATCATCGACGGAAACATCGTGCGCCTGTTTGGCAAAGGCTCTAAAGAACGAATAGTTCCAGTTGGCAGTTTCGCGCAGTTGGCAGTGCAGAATTACCTCACCAGAGTTCGGCCTACTCTCACCCAGGGCAAGGGTTCACCAGCCCTATTCTTAAATCAGCTCGGCGGCCGGCTCTCACGTCAATCTGTCTGGGCGGTTATCCAGGCTGCAGCTGAACGAGCCGAACTGGTTCAAGAGGTATCGCCACACACATTTAGGCACTCGTTTGCCACCCATTTACTCGAGGGCGGAGCCGACGTGCGAGTGGTTCAAGAATTACTCGGGCATGCCTCGGTAACTACCACTCAGATTTACACGCTGGTGACAGCCCACGCGCTAAAAGATGCTTACCTAAATGCCCATCCGCGTGCACGGTGACAGGCAGAATCGACGCTAGGCTAAAGGGCACCTAGTAATTTCGGGAGGAATCATGACCAAGGTCGCTGACAAGCGTTTTCCTACTCCAAAGCCGCTAGCCTCCCACGGACCAGCGCGAATTATCGCGATGTGCAACCAAAAAGGTGGAGTGGGCAAGACCACCACTTCAATCAATACTGCAGCGGCGCTCGCCGAATACGGTAGAAAAGTTTTGCTGGTTGATTTTGACCCTCAGGGAGCGCTATCTGCTGGTCTCGCGGTTAATTCGCACGATGCTCTTACCATCTACGATTTGATGCTCGATCGCAACCTTGACCCAAAGTCAGCAGTGCAGCACACGTCGGTTGAAAATCTTGACGTTATCCCTGCGAATATCGAGCTTTCAGCAGCGGAAATGAAGCTGGTTAACGAAATCGCTCGAGAGCAAATTTTGTCCAGAGTGTTGCGACCGCTGGTTGACGAATACGACGTAATCATTGTCGACTGCCAGCCTTCGCTGGGGCTGCTAACTGTCAACGCTCTGACTGCTGCCCACGGAGTGATCATTCCGCTGGCTACTGAATTTTTTGCGCTTCGCGGTGTAGCCATCCTCGAAGACATCGTGAACAAGGTCAAAGAAGGGCTCAACCCGACCCTTCAGCTGGATGGAATTCTTGCCACGATGTACGACGCACGTACTTTGCACTCGCGCGAGGTGCTTGATCGTTTGCATGATGCGTTTGGAGACAAAGTCTTCCGCAGCGTAATCAACCGAACCGTAAAGTTCCCAGATGCCACCGTGGCTCAAACACCAATTACCAACTTTGCACCGGGTTCTGAGGCCGCCAATGCCTACCGCACGGTAGCCAGAGAGTTAGTGGTTCGTGGCTGCGCCCCATAGCCAGCAGCTCGAAGTTGCCGACAAAAGCCCAGCTTTTGAACTAAACCTCGGAAACTTCGAGGGGCCATTTGATCTACTGCTCTCGTTAATTGCCAAACATGAACTTGACATCACTGAGGTGTCGCTGAGCAAAATCACGGATGAGTTCATCGCCTACCTAAAACAACTTGACGAGGCTGAAGAACTAGAGCAGGCCAGTGAGTTTCTGGTAATTGCCGCCACTTTGCTCGATCTCAAGATTGCTGGCCTTTTGCCAAAGGGCGAGGTTGTCGATGCAGAAGACGTGGCTTTACTCGAAGCGAGAGACCTACTGTTTGCTCGTCTGCTGCAGTATCGTGCATTCAAAGAAATTTCCTCCTGGTTCGCCACAGCCCTTGAAATCGAAAGTTTGCGAATTCCTCGTGAAGTGAGACTTGAAGAGCGTTTTGCAAACCAGAAACCTGAGCTAATTTGGACTCTCTCGCTCGATGAATTTGCCAAACTGGCTCAAGATACGCTTACTCCAAGAGAGATTCCAGCGGTTGGGCTAACCCACCTGCATGCTCCACGAGTCAGCATCCGCGAGCAGGCCAGTGAAGTAGTCAAGCTGCTTCGTTCAGCTACCAGAATGACATTTCGCGAAATTATTGGTGGAGCCAAAGACCGAGCGATTGTCGTGGCCAGATTTTTGGCTGTGCTAGAGCTTTACCGACTTGCTGCGATCAGTTTTGAACAGGATTCGCCACTTGGTGATTTGCGGCTCGAGTGGCGGGCCAGCAATTTTGATGATGAGCAACTTTCTACCCTTGGAGCCGACTATGACTCTTGAACCCCAGCAGCAACATGAAAATTTGAAATCGGCTATCGAGGCCATACTCGTAATCGCAGACACTCCAATATCGCTGCTAAACATCGCTGCCGCACTCGAGTACCCCGTCAATGAAGTTCGAGACTCGATTTTGCAACTGCGTGAAGAATATGATTTAGCCGACCGGGGGTTTGAAATTCGAGAGGTCGGCGGTGGCTGGCGAATTTTCGTCCGGGCCAGATATGACTGGGCCATCAAGCTTTTTCTGGCAAATGACAATCCAAGCAAACTTTCGCAGGCAGCTTTAGAAACTTTGGCGGTCATTGCCTACAAACAGCCAATATCTAGGGGCCAGGTTGCTTCGATCAGAGCTGTCAATGTCGATTCGGTGGTAAAAACCTTGCTCAGCCGCGGGCTAATCACAGAGTTATACACCGATTCCGAAACTGGCGCCGTCATGTTCGGCACCACCGAGTTGATGCTTGAACTGCTGGGCATAAACTCGCTCGATGAACTTCCACTAATCAGCCCATACCTACCCGATGCGAATGCGAACTTTGATGTCTAACCAAGAACCCGCCGGAATTCGGCTCCAAAAAGTAATGGCTTCGGCTGGCGTGGCATCAAGGCGAGTCTGCGAAGATCTCATTGCCGCGGGCAAGGTTAGGGTCAACGACCGGGTCGTAACTGAGCAGGGAACTCGTGTAGATCCAGCGGTTGACCGCATCTCGGTTAACGGTATGCCGATTCAGCTCGATGCTTCGAGGGTGTATCTTGCGCTGAATAAGCCCAGGGGAGTGATGAGCACCATGGCCGATGAAAATGGCCGGCCTGACCTCTCCCAGTTTGTGGTTGGCTACGACCGAGTATTCAACGTGGGGCGTCTCGATGCCGAAACCACGGGCCTTTTGATCATGACAAATGATGGTGACCTTGCTCACAAATTAGCTCATCCTAAATTTGGGGTCGAGAAAACCTATTTGGCCAAGGTAAGCGGCCGAGTCGAGCCTTCAATTGCTCACAAACTGCTCTCAGGTTTTGAATTAGAAGACGGATTCATCAAAGCCGATCGCGCTCACATCGTAGACATCTCAGAATCTGAATCACTGATTGAGGTGACCCTCCACTCTGGGCGAAACCGAATTGTTCGCAGAATGTTTGACTTTCTAGAGCACCCGGTGATCTCTCTGGTTAGAAGGCAGTTTGGTCCAATCCATCTAGGTCCACTCAAAGAGGGGCGAATTCGAGAATTAAATAAAATGGAAGTCAGTTCTTTACTCAAGGCTGCAGACGAGGGATTCCGTAAATCAAATTCTTCCAAGCGCACCGCTCAAACCAAAGTTAGAAAGCGTTCGTAATGGCACTCAGAGCAATTAGAGGAGCGATTCAGCTCGACCAAGATGAACGCGAACACCTTATCAAGTCAACCGCAGAGCTACTCACTAAGACACTGCACGCTAACAATCTGGATGTTGGGCAAATTGTGGACATTTTGTTCACCGCGACGCCTGATTTAGTTTCTGAGTTTCCAGCCGTGGCTGCGCGTGATCTGGGGTTGGCTGATGTCCCGCTGATGTGCTTCGTTGAGATGAATGTAAAACACGGAATGCCGAGAGTGATCAGAATCATGATTCACGCCGATGTTGACAAGACTAGAGGCGAAATACAGCATGTTTACCTACGCGGAGCCCAAGCACTTCGCTCGGATCTTCAGCCGTGACGCGGGTTCTAGTCGTAGGTACCGGGTTGCTCGGAACGAGCATTGGGCTCGGTTTGAAGGCAAAGGGTCATCGGGTTCAGTTAACCGACAAGTCATCCTCGGCGGCAGCACTTGCAGCCGACTACGGTGCCGGTGAAGTGCTTACCGGCGAATTCACTCCCGAGGTAATTTTCATCTGTGTTCCACCTGAAGAAACTGCACAGTCGGTAATCGAGTTTCTTCAAAAATTCCCTGAGGCTACCGTTTCTGACGTCGCAAGTGTTAAAGCCTCAATTGAAAAGGCTGTGGCAACCAGCGCTTATTCGCCCCGATTCATCCCTGGGCACCCGATGGCAGGTCGGGAACGGGGTGGTGCGATCGCAGGCCGATCAGATCTTTTTGTAGCTCGCCCCTGGATTCTTTGCCCCGGTGACCATAAAGAAGTCGGTCGTGTGGCAGCAGTTGAATCCCTAGTTGCCGAGCTAGGTGGCTCTGTGGTCAAGATGTCAGCCTCAGATCATGATCGAGCAGTCGCTCTGGTTTCTCATGTTCCACAGGCGGTGTCGAGTCTCTTAGCAGCCAGGCTCGCGGAAGCCGAGGCGGAAGACATAGCTCTTGCCGGGGCCGGATTACGAGACACCACCAGAATCGCGGCAAGTTCACCTGAGTTGTGGCTACAAATTTATGCAGCGAATTCTGCCGAGGTAAATCAAGAGCTAAAAGCATTCAGAGCAGATTTAGACAGGCTAATTTTGGCTCTTGACGCTATTGGTCAGCCGGGTAGCCTGGCAGCGGTAAATCAAATTCTTGACGCGGGCAATCGTGGCGTGGCCAAGATTCCAGGCAAGCATGGCAGCAAGGCCCAGCAGTATCAGCGAATTGTCGTGATGATTGACGATCGCCCAGGTGAATTAGGCAGGCTGTTCAACGAGGTCGGTGCTCTTGGAGTCAACATTGAAGAGCTTCAGCTCGAACACTCGCCGAGCGCACAAATCGGCCTGGTTGAACTTTTCGTCCTACCAAAATCTGCTGAGTCACTGATCGCCGGTCTTCAAAAACGAGGATGGCGAATAGCAGGATGAACAAATTTGTCGTCGCGATCGATGGTCCAGCTGGGTCGGGAAAATCGAGCGTTAGTAAAGCTGTAGCCGCACAACTTGGTTTCGGCTACCTAGACACCGGCGCTGCATACCGGGCGCTTGCTCTTGGTTCCCAGACCAATGAGCTTTTGGCTCTTGATCGACTTTCGGCTGGCAAATTTGCTCAGGTGTTTCAGTATTCAATTTCTTTAGATCCGGCCAACTACTGGGTCAAACTCGGTCCAAACGACGTCACGGAAGAAATTCGCGGCACAGCGGTTGCCGAGGCTGTCAGCTCAGTGGCCAAAATTCCGGAAGTTCGTGAGTTCATGAAAAAGCTAACTCGGCAACTGGTTGAAAATTCTGATTACCCCGGAGTTGTTGTTGAGGGAAGAGACATTACCACCGTGGTTTTTCCTGACGCACAAATTCGCCTCTTACTAACTGCCACCGAAGCGGTTAGACTGAAGCGTCGCTCTGCTGAACTTGCCCAGGTCAGCGAGAGCTCACTTGCCAAGCAGGTCTCAGAAAGAGATAAGGCTGACTCGCAGGTTGTTGATTTTATGAATCCCGCAGAAGGGGTTCAACTGGTTGACTCCAGTGATCTTGATTTTGCTCAAACCGTTGCAGCGGTGCGATCAGCTATTGGGCGCTAAGGAAATAAATTGTTTGACGAAGAATTTGAGGCTGAACCGGTCAGCCCGCAGTTCATCGAGAAGTTGAAAAGCTTCAGCACCGATGAAGAAGAGCTGCGCGCGAATGCGCTGAGATCAGGCCTTGAAGATTACGAACTAGAGGAAGACGACCTCGAGCTAATTGACTCTGAAGAAGAGTTCGATGGAGAGTATCGGGTTCTGCCAGCACTGCCGGTTTTGGCAATCGTTGGTCGCCCAAACGTGGGTAAATCAGCTTTGGTGAACCGCATCTTGGGTCGTCGCGAGGCTGTCGTCGAAGACAAGCCGGGTGTCACCAGAGACCGCGTCTCTTATAAGGCCGAATGGAACGGGCGTAAGTTCACTCTGGTTGACACCGGTGGATGGGAGCCGGACGCTCGTGGAATCGACAAATCCGTAGCTTTACAAGCCGAGGTTGCCGTAGAGCTTGCCGATGCAGTCTTGTTCGTTGTTGATGCAACTGTAGGTGCAACCAGCACTGACGAGCGCGTGGTCAAGATGCTGCGCTCCAGTAAGAAGCCGGTAATTCTGGTTGGTAACAAAATTGACGACGCACACCTAGAGCCTGAGGCTGCAGCGCTGTGGAACCTCGGCTTGGGAGAGCCCTACCCGGTTTCTGCTCTGCACGGGCGAGGTGTCGCTGACATGCTTGACGCGGCTATGAAGGTGCTACCTGAAGTCTCGGCTGTAGCCAAAGAAGAATTCGGTGGCCCTCGACGGGTTGCGTTGATTGGTCGCCCTAACGTTGGAAAGTCATCGCTGCTTAACAAGGCGGTCGGTGCTGAACGAGCTGTGGTTAACGATCTAGCCGGAACCACCAGAGACCCAATTGATGAACAGGTTGAACTTGGTGGTCGAATTTGGCGGTTCGTTGACACCGCCGGTATTCGACGCAGGGTGCACCTGCAGCAGGGGGCAGATTTCTATGCCTCCCTCCGAACCGCTGCCGCGCTTGAGCGTGCAGAAGTTGCGGTAGTGCTCTTCGACGTTACCGTTCCAATCAGCGAAGCCGACATCCGTATTGTCGACATGGCATTGCAATCAGGCCGCGCTCTAGTTTTGGCCTTCAACAAGTGGGATGAACTAGACGACGAACGCCGCCGCTACCTAGAACGCGAGATTGAACAAGATCTTGCTCACGTCGACTGGGCTCCACGAGTAAACATTTCGGCAAAGACCGGTAGGCATCTGGAAAAGTTGGTTCCGGCTCTAGAAGTTGCTCTTGACTCATGGGATCAGCGCATCGCAACGGGCAAGCTGAACGCCTTCCTATCTGAATTAACCATGGAAACCCCGCACCCGGTTCGTTCTGGAAAACAGCCTCGAATTTTGTTTGCCACCCAGGCCAGCACGCGCCCGCCAAAATTTGTATTGTTCACCACCGGTTTCCTCGACCCGGGCTATCGTCGCTTTATTGCCAGAAGGCTTCGCGAAACCTTCGGATTTGAAGGTACGCCGATTGAAGTTGGTATGAGGGTTAGAGAGAAGCGCAAGCGCGTCTAAACTCTAAGGGTCGACATTCGACAACGGGCTATAGCGCAGCTTGGTAGCGCACTTGTCTGGGGGACAAGGGGTCGCCGGTTCAAATCCGGCTAGCCCGACCGTGACATTGCACCTACAATCGAGAGGTGAGTGAACCACAGTCGATGAGTTTGGGCAGGCAAGCCCTGATGCTGCCGAATTTGCTCAGCATGCTTCGATTGGCCTTGGTTCCGGTATTTCTATATCTGCTGCTCAGTGAAAAATACGCACTCGCCATTTTCGCAATTGCACTGGGCGGTCTTACCGATTACCTAGATGGTTATTTTGCGAGAAAATTCAACCAGGTCACCCGCCTTGGCCAGCTTCTAGACCCTGCCGCCGATCGTCTCTACATTTTTTCGTCGCTGATCGGGCTAACCATCGTCGGCTTCATCCCTTGGTGGCTAGCCGCCATGGTGATCGCCAGAGACCTGATGCTGCTTGCGGTTTATCCGGTGTTGGCTACCCACGGCTATGGGCCACTGCCGGTGCACTATCTGGGCAAAGCTGGAACGTTCGCGCTGCTTTACGCTTTTCCACTTTTGACCATGGCTAAGGTTTGGACCTCGGCCCAATTTTTTCTGTTGCCTTTCGCTTGGGCGGTGGCAATCTGGGGGATAGGCCTGTATTGGTGGGCCGGTTTTGTCTACTTGCGCCAGGTGCGCGATGTGGTGAAAAATAGCGAGTTAAATTCCACTAATCTTGGGTAAGTAAAGAAGGGGGAAATCGGTGAATTTCGACGTTGAATCCACTCGCGCTTTCCCTGACGATCTGGTGGAGCAGGCCCAGGCGGCGCTTACTTCAGAAGAGCAGCAGGCTATCGAGGCCCTTCCTTCAGGCTCAGCTCTGCTTATTGTTCAACACGGCCCAAATCAAGGATCCAGGTTCTTGCTCGATCAAGATTTGTCTACTGCGGGCCGCCACCCGAACGCAGATATTTTTCTGGATGACGTTACTGTGTCTAGGCGTCACTGCGAATTTGTGCGATCAGCGGGAAGCTTCAAACTTGCAGACCTAGCCTCCCTAAACGGTACTTTCCTCAACGGGCAACGCGTTGATGACGCAACATTGGCCACCGGTGATGAAGTTCAAATTGGAAAGTATCGATTCACTTTTTATGCCTCAAAGGCTGGTGCCAACTAGTGCAGACCGCTAAAAAAGTTTTTGCGCCACGTTCGGCCGCGCTTCTCACAATCGGCCAGGTTTTAGGTTTGCTTAATCCTGAATTTCCTGACCTTTCGCCATCAAAACTCAGATTCCTTGAAGAGCAGGGTTTGGTAACACCGCAGCGCACCAATTCTGGATATCGCAAATTCACCTCACTCGACGTTGATCGCATCCGAATCATTCTCGAATTACAACGCGACCAGTATCTGCCGCTCAAGGTAATTCGTCAGTACCTTGCCGACCTTGACGAAGGCAAGCAGCCAAACCTAGCTGCGGTCAAGCCAGAGCACCTCAAGGGCGTTCGCACCAAGAAGGTTTCAAAGCTCGATCTAATTGCCGAAACGGGTATAACCGAGACTCTGATCAACGAGGCAAAAGATGTATCGCTTTTGACCGAACCTTTTGATGGTTCGTCTATCGAAATCGCGAGAGCGGTGGTTCATCTACAGCGATTCGGAATACAGCCCCGGCACCTGAGAGGCCTGAAAGCTTCGGCCGAGCGAGAAATCGGCATAATCGAAGGCGTAGTTGCACCGGTTTTGGGTAAGAATGACGCTGGCTCTAAGTCTCGAGCTGCACACTATGCGGCCGAAATTGAAAATCAGTTTTCTGCAATTCGCGGAGTTCTGATTCGCACGGTCATTGACCGCATCGATGGCTAGCAATACGCTTGCCAATTGCGGCCTAAACTGCGCGACACGCCGAAGATAAAAATTAGCTGCCCTTCTGGTTAATCGAGGGCAACAATTAAACCTGTACTTGAACCTTAGGCATTTGAAAGGAGTAGCCATGTCAGACGAAATGACCGCTGCCGACTACTCCAATGAAATGCTGTTCACCGATGGTTTGCCTTCGGTTGATCCAAATGTTGGTTATCGCGGTACATCAGCGGCGGCAGCCTGTGGCATCACCTATCGCCAGCTCGACTACTGGGATCGCACCGGTCTGGTAGCGCCAACTATTCGCAGTGCATCAGGCTCCGGAACTCAGCGCCTGTACGCGTTCCGCGACATCCTGGTTTTGAAGTTAGTGAAGCGACTACTCGATACAGGGGTTTCCCTTCAGCAAATTCGAATCGCAGTCGACCAGCTTCGCGCTGCTGGAATTAACGATTTAGCCTCAATCACTCTGATGTCTGACGGCTCAAGGGTTTATCTGTGCACCACCCAAGATGAAGTTATGGATCTGCTTGGCCGCGGACAGGGCGTTTTCGGCATCGCTGTCGGTCGCGTATTGCGCGAGGTAGAGGCCAGCTTGGTTAACCTAAAAGAAGCCACTATTGAACCGGTTGACGAGCTTGCTGAGCGTCGCCTCGGCCGCAAAGTCAGCTAGTTTCAGCGTCAAAAGCACGTTGAAACATTTCAACCATAAAAACTTTTCTTCTTCCCGGTCATTTTGCTAATTGACCCTAAATTTATGGGGCTCAATTGACTACGATTGCTCTAAGCACAATGTGGTGCCAGGTTGGCAAGCTGGCAGGTTCAGTCACCAACTAACTGACTGCGTTGAAAGATCACCTCAGTCACCCACCTGATCCTTTGACTTAAACGAGGTGCCCATTGTTCAAGAAAATCTTGGTCGCAAACCGCGGTGAAATCGCAGTTCGAGCATTCCGAGCGGCTTATGAACTTGGTGCGCAGACCGTAGCTGTTTTTCCTTACGAAGATCGCAACTCAACTCACCGGCTAAAAGCGGATGAGGCTTATCAAATTGGTGAAATCGGACACCCGGTACGGGCATACCTAAACGTCTCCGAAATTATTCGCGTAGCCAAAGAAAGCGGTGCCGACGCAATCTATCCAGGCTATGGCTTTCTGTCTGAGAACCCTGAACTAGCCGAAGCTGCAAAAGCGAACGGAATCACTTTTATTGGCCCCAGCTCTGAAGTGCTTGAAATGGCTGGAAATAAAGTAATTGCTAAAGAGGCGGCAATCAGATCCGGTGTACCGGTCTTGAAGTCGACACCGTCAAGCTCAAACGTTGACGAGTTGGTTGAGCAGGCCGACGCGATTGGTTTTCCAATCTTTGTCAAGGCTGTTGCCGGCGGTGGTGGACGAGGCATGCGCCGAGTCGCTCAGAAAGAAGACCTAAGAGCAGCGCTAATTGAAGCATCGCGTGAAGCTGAAAGTGCCTTTGGCGACCCCAGGGTCTTCCTCGAGCAAGCTGTCTTGCGCCCTCGGCACATTGAAGTTCAGATTTTGGCTGACACCCACGGAAACGTAGTGCACCTGTTTGAGCGCGACTGCTCGATTCAGCGTCGCAACCAGAAGGTCGTCGAAATTGCTCCGGCGCCACTTATCGACGAAGAGCTTCGCCAGACCCTTTACCGTGACGCGGTAAGTTTTGCCCAACAAATTGGTTATCAGAACGCCGGAACCGTCGAGTTCCTAGTCGATACCGTTGGTGCCAACGCGGGTAAACACGTCTTCATCGAGATGAACCCTCGAATTCAGGTAGAGCACACAGTTTCAGAAGAAATTACGGATGTCGACCTGGTTCAGTCACAGATGCGCATTGCTGCAGGTGAGTCACTTGCTGACCTTGGGCTAACCCAAGACAAGATTTCAATGCACGGTTTTGCAATTCAGTGCCGAATCACAACCGAAGATCCGGCGGCTAACTTCAGGCCAGACACGGGTAAAATCACCACCTATCGCTCACCAGGTGGGGCCGGCATTCGCCTCGACGGTGGAACCGTATCGACCGGAGCCGAGGTCAGCCCGCACTTCGATTCGATGCTGGTGAAACTTATCGCGCGTGGTCGCGACTTCAAATCAGCGGTCACTCGTTCAAAGCGCGCCCTGGCAGAATTTCGAATTCGCGGTGTTTCCACGAACATTGCCTTCCTACAGGCGGTAATGAATGATCCGATTTTTGCCAGCGGAGATCTGAGCACCTCGTTCATCGACGAACACCCAGAGCTCTTCTCAGCTAAAACCTCTCAAGACCGAGGTACCAAAATCTTGAACTGGTTGGCAGATGTCACCGTGAACCAGCCAAATGGATCGAGAGCCGGTCACCTCTCGCCATCGGCCAAGTTGCCGAAAATCTCGCTGAATTCGCCAGTGCCAGCCGGCTCACGCCAACGATTGCTCGAATTGGGCCCTTCAGGTTTTGCCAAGGCACTTCGTGAGCAAAACGCGATTGCCATTACTGACACGACATTCCGTGACGCTCACCAATCGCTATTGGCCACTCGAGTTCGCGGCCGCGACCTGGTGCAGATTGCGCCTTATGTTGCACGATTGACCCCGCAGCTGCTCTCAGTTGAGGCCTGGGGCGGCGCCACCTACGATGTTGCTTTGAGGTTCTTGGGCGAAGACCCTTGGCAGCGACTAGCTGCGCTTCGCGCCGCCATGCCCAACCTCTGTATTCAAATGTTGCTGCGTGGCCGCAACACCGTCGGATACACGCCGTACCCAACCGAGGTGACCGATGCATTCGTCGCCGAGGCAGCCGCCACCGGTGTCGACATCTTCCGCATTTTCGACGCGCTCAATGACATTGATCAAATGCGTCCGGCAATCGAGGCCGTACTTCGCACTAAGACCGCTGTCGCCGAGGTTGCGCTTTGCTACACGGCCGATCTTCTCGATCCAGAAGAGAGGCTGTACACCCTCGACTATTACCTAAACCTTGCCGAACAAATCGTTGCAGCAGGGGCACACATCTTGGCCATTAAGGACATGGCGGGGTTGCTTCGGCCAGCCGCAGCAGCCAAGTTGATTACTGCGCTTCGTGAGCGTTTTGACCTGCCGGTGCACCTGCACACACACGATACTGCCGGAGGCCAGCTGGCGACCCTGATGGCTGCCATCAACGCGGGCGTCGACGCTGTAGATGTTGCCAGTGCTCCGATGGCTGGAACAACCTCGCAACCATCTGCTTCAGCGTTAGTTGCCGCTCTGGCCCACACCGACAGAGATAGCCAAATTCCGCTTGATTCGGTTACTGCCCTCGAGCCCTACTGGGAGGCTGTTCGAAACGTCTACGCACCATTTGAGTCAGGTTTGCCTGGCCCAACTGGCCGGGTCTATCGCCATGAGATTCCCGGCGGGCAGCTTTCGAATCTTCGCCAGCAGGCAATCGCGCTAGGTCTCGGCGATCAGTTCGAAAAAGTTGAAGACATGTACGCCGCGGCTAACGAAATCTTGGGTCGACCTACCAAGGTCACTCCATCTTCCAAGGTTGTTGGCGATCTCGCCCTACACCTGGTTGCTGTCGGCGCCGATCCCAAAGATTTTGCGGCAAATCCGCAAAATTACGATGTTCCTGATTCTGTTGTTGGCTTCATGGCCGGTGAGTTGGGTGACCTGCCTGGAGGGTGGCCAGAACCATTCCGCAGCAAGGTGCTGCAGGGCAAGACTCCGAAATTCGGTATCACAGAGGTAAGCCCAGAAGATCTGGCTGTGCTTCAGGGTGGAGACTCAGATTTGCGTCGAGCAACCCTGAACAGACTGCTGTTTCCTGCCCCAACCAATGACTTCCTGAAGTCTCAAGAAACTTATGGAAACCTCGACATTATTGACACCCTTGACTACCTCTACGGCCTGATTCCTGGGCATGAGCACGTGGTCGAAATTGCCAAGGGTGTGCGACTTTTCGTAGGACTCGAAGCAATCGGTACCCCCGATGCGAAAGGTTATCGAACAGTGATGGCAACCCTGAATGGGCAGCTGCGACCAATCCTGGTGCGTGATCGCAAAATTACTGTTGAAACCGTGCAGGCTGAAAAGGCAGATGCCAACAACACCTCTCACGTTGCCGCCCCATTTGCCGGCGTGGTTACTCTGCAGGTAGTCGAGGGCACACACGTCGAAGTAGGGCAGCCGGTGGCAACCATTGAGGCCATGAAGATGGAAGCCACCATCACAGCCAGCGTTGCTGGTGTGGTTAGGCGACTAGCAGTGACCAAGACCCAGGCCGTAGATGCTGGCGACTTGATTCTGGTGGTGGAGCCAGCCTAAAACTGGTTCGTCTCTCAGAACTCATTCGGGTAAACTACCCAAGCGACAGAAGCAGAACTTTAGGAGTCAATTTTGGCCATTTGGGGTAAAGATCCTGACGAACAGGCAGCAGATTTTCTAGCACCAAAACCAGCCGTTGACCCTGTCACCGACAGCATCAAAACACACTCGTTGGCCGAGGTTGCCGTTGATGCCGGCATTGTCGATGTAGCACCTTCAACATCCTCGATTGAAATTGTTAGAGATGTTGCACCCGTTAGCTCGTTAGAAAAAGTTGAAACCGGCCCGATTCGCAAGGTCAACTATTCGCGCAGAGACAGCTTGAGCGGAGCGGCTTTCGATCAGCCAGAGCCAGCTGCCATGCTTACTGCCGATCGACTAATCGACCAGAGCGGAAAGAACCGCCCGGCACCTGAGTCGGGCTTCAGACGTTTCATTTATTTCGCATCGCTGAAAACCATCAATCCTGGCGACTCGCTGAAGGTTCGTGAGCGCAAAGCAATTGAGGCGCGTATCGCTGCAACTCTTGACGGCGGTGCCAAGTTTGTGCCGGTCCTGACCCGTAAGGGTGGTGTTGGTAAGACCACCGTTTCGACACTGTTGGGAATGGCATTGGCGCTAAATCGCGAAGACCGGGTAATTGCCATCGACGCCAACCCAGACCGCGGTACCTTGGCTGAGCGGGTCAGCAAATCAACGAGATTTACCGTTCGCGATGTAGTAAACCGTGCCGCCGCCATTGACGGGTTTACCGATTTTTCGACCATGGTGTCTCGAGATGTAACCCGCCTTGACGTGTTGGCATCAGACGCCGACCCGATGCTCTCAGAGGCATTTGATGAAGGCGACTACAACGTGGTTGCTGACATGGCTGCCCGATACTACTCAATCGTGCTTACCGACTGCGGTACCGGAATTGTGCATTCGGTAATGCGACCAACTTTGCAGCGGGCCACCGGCCTAGTGATTGTCTCTGGCGGTTCTGTTGACGAAGCTCGGTTGGCTTCAGAGACTCTTACTTGGCTAGAAGCCAACGGTTATGGCGACTTGGTCAGAAACTCGATCGTAGCCCTTAACACCGCAACCCAAGCAACCGAGATCGTGAAGCTCGATGAAATCGAACAGCACTTCAAAACTCGAGTTCGCGACGTCGTCAGAATTCCTTATGACCCAGCTTTGGCTGCCGGTTCTGTTATTAAGTTCAAAGAACTAAAGCCAGCCACTCAAGCGGCTGCTAGAGAGCTAGCTGCGCTGGTGGTTGACGGCTTGGTTAGACAGGGCTAATGGCGGTTAAGCCGATCAGACTATTTGGCGATCCGGTATTGAAGACTGAGTCGGCAAAAATTGAGAAGATCACCCAACCTGTTCACGCACTCATCCAAGATTTACTAGACACCACCCGTGAGCCAGGTCGAGCTGGTGTTGCTGCTCCGCAGATAGGCGTAAATCAACGAGCATTTAGTTTCAACGTCGACAAACACCTCGGGTACATCATCAACCCTGTTATTACTGAGGTCTCCGGTACCAAAGAACTGGTTGATGAGGGGTGTCTCTCGGTGCCTGGTCTCTGGCACAAAACCCCACGTTGGTCTTATGCCAGGGCAGAGGGCATTGATCTCGACGGCAACCCAGTGGTACTAGAGGGCGAGGGGCTGATGGCGCAGATGCTGCAGCATGAGTGTGACCACCTTGACGGCCTGGTTTACCTCGATCGACTCGAAGGGGACGAGCGAAAAGCTGCCTTCAAGGCCCTTCGAGCAAGCGATTGGTTTAACCGCTAACTGATCCCGTTTTCTCCGGTGGCAGGGTTCGCTTCATAAAGCTCTTCAATCGCTGGAGAAAAGTCTCGTTGTACGATTTCGCGCTTAATCTTGAGCGATGGGGTTAGGTGACCGGTCTCTTCTGAGAGCTCTTGGCCAATAATCACAAATTTACGAATTGACTCTGCCTGAGAGAAATTCTTGTTTACTCGATCGATAGCCTTTTGCACCTCTGCGATAACCAGAGGCGAATTCGCGGCATCGGCGACACTCATCGTTCGGTCGCCACCGTTGTTTCCAAGCCATATAGGTAGCATCTCTGGGTCGAGCGAAATAAGGGCAGAGACAAAAGGTCGTTGATCTCCGATTACAACCGCCTGCCCAATTAATGGGTTAGCGCGCAGTGGGTCTTCGAGCAGGGTTGGAGCCACGTTCTTTCCGCCTGCGGTGACAATCAACTCTTTCTTACGGCCGGTTATCGTCAGGAAGCCGTCGTCATCAAGTTCGCCGATGTCGCCGGTCTTGAACCACTCGCCATCCATCGCCGCCGCGGTTGCTTCAGGATTGCGCCAGTAGCCACGCATGATGTTGTTGCCGCGAAGCCAGATCTCGCCGTCGTCAGCGATCATTACGCCGGTTCCTGGAAGCAACTGGCCAACTTTGCCAATCTTTACTCGCGCTGGTCTTGCAATCATGGCCGGCGCGGTGGTCTCGGTCAGGCCGTATCCCTCAAGAACAACCAATCCGACTGCCCTAAAGAAATGCCCCAGGCGGGTGCCGAGAGGTGCACCACCAGAGACTGCAAATTCAACCCTTCCGCCCATCGCTGCGCGAAGCTTCTTATAAACCAGTACGTCGAAGAGTTTGTGTTGAATTTTGAGGCCGAGTGAAGGCCCACCAGCGTTGTCAAGCGCCTTCGAATAGGCAATTGCGGTGTAGGCAGCTTTGCGGAATATTTTGCCTTTGCCGGCAGCCTCGGCCTTTTGCTCGGCAGAGTTATATACCTTTTCAAAAACCCTAGGTACGGCCAGTAGAAAGTGAGGTCGGAACGAAACCATGGCAGGTCCGACATTTTTCGAGTCTGGCTGGTGCCCGACTTTGATGCCAGCGTGAACACATAGAACGTTGATGAATCGGGCAAAAACGTGAGCCAGCGGCAAGAACAGCAGTGTGCTGTGCCCCTCAATCAGCACCTCAGGAATATCGATGGTTGCATTTTTGCTGAGTTCCACAAATCCGCGGTGGGTTAGCTCGCAGCCCTTTGGTTTACCGGTGGTACCCGAGGTGTAGATGATCGTTGCCAGATCGTACAGCCCGGCTGATTTTCTACGCTGCTCCAAGATTTCAGCGCTGGTCTCTCGGCCAAGTTGCTTCAGCTGAGCAAGTGAGCCACCTTCAATCTGCCAAACATTGCGAACCAGGGGAGCATTGTTTCGAATCTCTTCGAAACGCGACTGGTGTTCGGCGTTTTCAACAAAAAGCGCTACCGAATCAGAATCAGAGAGAATCCATTCCATTTGGCTAGGTGCAGAGGTTTCGTAAATCGGAACGGTAACGGCACCTGCAAACCAAATCGCAAAGTCAATCACAGACCACTCGTACCGAGTTCTAGACATGATCGCAACGGCTTGGCCGGGCTGAATACCCGCGGCAATCAGACCCTTAGCGACCGATTCAACCTCTAGCAAAAATTGCTGCGCAGTAACCGGGTTCCAGCTGCCATCTGCCTGTGCTACGCCGTAGAGGTCAAGGTTAGGGGTCTTGGCGGCGCGGCTAATTAGTAGATCGGTGATGTTTTCAGCGTTGTCTGAAACTACGTGAGCTGGAACGTCGTAGGACTTCATTGTCTACCTCCGGGGCTAGTTGTGATTGCGATAACTTTACTTCGGTTGTTGTGAGATAACCGCTAATAAATGACTAAGTCGAGCCGTATTTTTTGTGGGGGTTGGCTAAACTTGCCTGGTTCCCAAAATCAAGAGGATGTTATGCACGCAATCGGTATCGACATCGGTGGCACCAAAATTGCCGGTGCACTAGTTGATGAGTCAGGAAACATACTCCGGGAAAACCGAGTGGCTACTCCGGCAAAAGACTCCGAGGCCCTGGTTGCTGCAGTGGTCGAGTTGGTGAATGAGCTCGCAGCTGGTCAGCACGTTTTGGGTGTTGGTGTTGCCGCAGCCGGGTTCATCGACTCTAAACAATCGACCGTTATTTATGCTCCAAACCTAAGCTGGCGAAATGAACCGCTAAAAGAGAAACTTCAAAAGCATTTTGATTTTCCAGTCATTGTTGACAACGATGCCAATGCAGCCGGATGGGCTGAATATCGTTACGGGGCGGGACGAGGCTTTAGTCACATGACCATGCTCACGATTGGCACCGGTGTAGGTGGGGCGATCATCGTTGACGGTCACCTGCTGCGCGGAGGGTTCGGTGTGGCAGCCGAGTTGGGCCACCTTCGCATTGTTCCCGACGGAATTCCGTGCGGTTGCGGTCAGCGCGGTTGCATCGAAAGCTATGGATCAGGCTCTGCACTGCTTAGAAATGCCAGAGAATTAGCCGCTGCCGGCACTACTGAAGGTGCGCGGCTGCGAGAGCTCGCAGATCAGAATGGCCAACTGACTGGCGCTGAGGTCTATCAGGCAATTTTGGAGGGCGATGCTGGGGCTCTGGCGCTGCTTCGCGAGCTGGGCGATTATCTTGGGCAGGCGATTGCCTCGCTGGCATCGGTCTTAGATCCTGAGGTGGTTGTTATCGGTGGCGGAGTGAGTGCCGCGGGCGAATTGCTGCTGCAACCGATACGCGAGTCTTACCAGAAGCATCTCTCAGCCAGAGGCTTCCGGCCTGAGCTAGAGCTTAAGGTTGCTGAACTCGTCAATGACGCTGGAGTGGTTGGCGCAGCCGACTTGGCCCGCGTAGCCTTCGGCTAAACTGGTGTCTTGCCCACTTTGAGTCGGGAGGTGTGATCCGTGGCTTATTTCATTCTTAAAACCTTTGTTTTGGGG
Organism: uncultured Rhodoluna sp.; assembly: GCA_964530255.1. Taxonomy (GTDB): domain Bacteria; phylum Actinomycetota; class Actinomycetes; order Actinomycetales; family Microbacteriaceae; genus Rhodoluna. Next base: position 36,325 of record CAZGZW010000007.1, on the reverse strand, counting down.
CCACTGCTGCGGGTTCTCTTTCGACCCTGGGTTAGGGGTGCAGAAAACATCCCAGCATCTGGTGCCGCCATACTCGCCAGCAATCACCTGAGTTTTTCAGACTCAATTTTCTTGCCGCTAATGGTTAGGCGCCCAGTGGTCTTTTTAGCCAAGAGCGAATACTTCACCGGCCGAGGGCTAAAAGGGGCTCTGACTCGCTGGTTTTTCAAAGCCACCGGCCAGCTCCCAATCGATCGCTCCGGCGGAAAAGCATCAGAGGCCAGCCTCAACACCGGGCTCGGTGTGCTAGCGCAAGACCAACTTCTCGGCATCTACCCTGAGGGCACTCGAAGCCCAGACGGAAAGCTATACCGCGGACGCACCGGCATCGCACGAATGGTGTTGGAGGCCAAAGTTCCGGTAATTCCGGTCGCCATGATTGACACGGAAAAGGTTCAGCCGATTGGGCAGAAAGTTCCCAAAATTCGTCGCATCGGAATTGTGATTGGCCAACCCCTAGACTTTTCTAGATTTGATGGCATGGAGGGTGACCGCATTGTGCTTCGTGCCGTGACCGACGAGATCATGTACGAACTGATGAAAATTAGCGGTCAAGAATACGTTGATGCATACGCGTCTTCGGTAAAAGAAAAACAAGCCAGATTGGCAAGGTAGGTAAGTAATGAGCGATCCAGTTGTTGTGGCAGACCCAAAGGTGATTGCCGGTTTAGACAACTATCAAAACCTACCTGCAGCACAGCAGCCGAACTGGCCCGATGCTGAGGCGGTTGCACAGGTTCGCAGTGAGCTAAGTAAGCTGCCGCCATTGGTGTTCGCCGGTGAAGTAGATATTCTTCGTGATCGTTTGGCGCAGGCAGCTGCGGGGAAAGCATTTTTGCTCCAGGGCGGTGACTGCGCTGAAACTTTCGCCGACGCAACCGCCGATCGAATCCGCAACCGGGTAAAAACAATTCTCCAGATGGCAGTAGTGCTCACCTACGGTGCCTCAATGCCGGTCATCAAGATGGGGCGAATGGCAGGCCAGTTTGCCAAGCCAAGATCTTCCGATAACGAGACTCGAGAAGGAGTAACCTTACCGGCTTACCGAGGCGACATCGTCAACGGTTTCGATTTCACTCCAGAATCGCGCATCGCAAATCCGCGACGAATTCTGGATGCATATCACACCTCAGCATCGACCCTAAATCTGATTCGCGCCTTCACTCAGGGTGGTTTTGCAGACCTGCGTTCAGTTCACGAATGGAACCGTGGTTTCGCAGACAACCCAGCTAACAGTCGGTACCTTTCGATGGCTCGAGAAATTGACCGCGCGGTTAAGTTCATGGAGGCCTGCGGAGCAGACTTCAGCGAGCTTCGTACCACTGAGTTTTACGTTAGCCACGAGGGTTTGCTTTTCGACTACGAACGCCCTCTAGCTCGTATTGATTCACGAACTGGAAACCCATACCTAACCTCTGGGCACTTCATTTGGATCGGTGAAAGAACTCGACAGCTTGATCACGCTCACGTTGATTTCCTTTCAAGAGTGCGTAACCCAATCGGCGTGAAGCTCGGGCCAACCACTCAGGTTGCCGACGTAATGGCTCTAATCGAAAGGCTCGACCCTGATCGCGAGCCAGGTCGCCTAACCTTCATTACCCGTATGGGTGCAGGCAAGATTCGCGAAGAACTACCCAAATTGGTTGAGGCGGTTCGTGATTCTGAGGCTAACCCACTCTGGATTACCGACCCGATGCACGGAAACGGCTTTACCACGAAGAATGGTTACAAGTCACGCCGCTTTGACGATGTCATGGATGAGGTCAAAGGCTTCTTCGAGGTACACCACGCTGCCGGCACCCATCCGGGTGGTGTGCACGTTGAACTCACCGGAGACGACGTTGCAGAATGCCTCGGTGGTTCAGAAGCGATTGACGAAGCAAGCTTGGAAGAGCGCTACGAATCGCTCTGCGACCCGAGGCTAAACCACATGCAGTCGCTCGAGTTGGCTTTCCTGGTGGCAGAAGAGCTGGCCAAACGCTAACTAGCGCGTCGAAATAGTAACGGTCGAGCCAATCTTTACCGAAGCACCAGCGACTGGGCTAACTCGTTTAACCTTCACAATTCCCCAGCGAGTTGACAGTTGATCAGTGTTTACCTGAACCACTAAACCAATTGACTCGAGGGTTGACTTGGCAGCAAGAATGGTTTCACCCACCAGGTTTGGAATTTGCACCAGCTGCGGGCCTTTTGAGATAACCAAATCGACCGCGCCATTTTCGCCTAGGGGTTCCACCTGGGGAATGAACGAAATTACATTTCCCTGAGCAATTTCGTCGCTGTATTCTTCTCTAATTTTCCCAATTTTGATACCCACTGCGGTAAGGGCCAGCTCAGCCGCAGCGCGATTTAGGCCTGCAACCGAGGGGATGCTGCCTAGAGATACCGAAACGTCGATTGCGCTTGATTCACCAATCGGCTTTCCGTCGCTACCGGTATGGGCAAATACTTCACCCAGGGGAGCGGAATTAAAGAATGAGCTGATTTTGCCAATGGCAAATCCTTCGGCCAAAATCTTGGCCTGAGCACTGGCTAGATTCTGACCGATCAGATTTGGCGCGGCCACTAGTTTCGGTCCAGTTGAAACAAAGAGTTTCAAGTCGCCGCCAAAAAACAGGCTTCCGCTACTCGGTTCGGTTCTAATGATGTAGCCCGCGGCAATATCTTTTGAGTTCTCTTCGATAACAATGAGGTTTGGCGATAATTCCGTAAGTGCCAACTGCGCCTCGTTAACCGTGCGATTGGTTAATTCTGGAACAGTTTTCAAGCCACCCGGCCCAGCGCCAAAGTACCATCCGACACCAAGGCCAAGCAATACAGCGAGGGCGGCTGAAATGATAATCCGCAAAATTGGCCGAGGTAATTTGGCTACCTCGCCGGGCTCCGGCTCATCTGCGAGATCGATCACTTTGGTTTCGTTAGGCGAATCAGGGCTCAGATCAAGCACTGTGGTCGCCGCTGCGCTATCAATATGGATGCGCTCGGTGGCGAGATGCAGCTGAGCTGGACGGCCAGCAGCTCGCAGTTCCGCTACGGTCTGACCGCCCTTCAATTTGCGCAAAATATCGGTCAATGCGGCACCGTCACTAATTCGCGCATTCGCATTTTTCTCAGTCATCCAAGAGATAAGTTGCGACAACTCGGAGCTAACTGCCGGGTTAATCGTTCGCGCCTCGGGGATTTTTGAGTTTGCGTGCTGCAGAGCAATTGAGCGCGAGTCGGCGCCGGTAAATGGCTGCCGTGAAGTTACTAGCTCAAACAAGACCACTCCGAGTGCATAGATGTCGCTAGCGGGCCCAACTTCGCCGCCGGATACCAGTTCGGGGGATAGGTAGGCCGCCGTCCCAACCAGCTCTTCGACAGAGGTGCGATTGCTCATCTCTCTGGCTAAACCGAAGTCAGAAAGCTTAACCGCCCCTGAATCCGCAAGCAGAATGTTCTCTGGCTTGATGTCACGGTGCAAAATACCAGCTCGGTGAGCTTGCGCCAGGCCAGCTGCTATCGGTGTAACTACTTCAAAAGCTCTCTCGTCGGTGAGTGCACCGAATTGGTCAATTGCATCGCGCAGGGTGATTCCGGGAACGTACTCCATCACTAGATACAGCACATCCGCGTCTTGGCCTTGATCAAACACATTTACCAAATTTGGATGGCTAAGTGACGCGGCGACTTTTGCTTCGCGCTCAAATTTCACCACAAAATTCTGATCCCCAATCAGATGAGGATGAATTGCCTTGATGGCTACCTTGCGTTCGAGTCTCAGGTCTTTAGCAAGGTAAACAGTGGCCATACCGCCGCTGGCTAAGCGCTTTTCAACCAGGTACCTTGACGATATTGCACGCCCAGTAAGGTCGGTCATCGATTACTCGCTAGCTTTAGATTCTGGGCAATTCTTTCACAGAAGGCTCAGAAAGTATCCGCAAAAGCTATGCGTGTGGCAATCTAGTCGGGTGAGCAATGTTTTTGATTCGGTTTCCGACTGGTACACAATTGGCGAAGTTGCCGATATCTTTCAAGTCTCGGTTGGCAAGGTTCGCCGGTTGGTTGAAGAGCATCAACTTTTTACTATTCGTCGCGATGGTGAGCCAAAAATTCCTCAGCACATCATTGTTGAGGGTGAACCACTGCCAAGCCTGAGGGGAACCATATTGGTCCTGCTCGACTCGGGCTTCAATCTAGATCAGGCGCTTGAGTGGCTTTACACCGAAGATGATTCTCTACCTGGCAAACCAATCGACTTCCTCATTAAGGGCCACAAGTCGGCCGTGCGCAGGTTGGCTATGTCGCTAGCTCTCTAGAAATCAGTCAGCCTAAGCGTCTCTGTTGATTACTTTTTGAGCCAGTACTTCAAGCTGTTTCTTAGCTTCCGCTCCGATGTCGAGCAAAGAAAGCGCCTCCAGGCTCTGGTTGGCAAGTTCGGCCATTAGTTTTTCAGTCTTAGCCAATGCTCCGCAGCCAGAGATGGTCTGCTGAAGGAACTTGATTTGATCATGATCAAGTTCGCGACTAATCAGTAACTCATCGAAAAGCTTGCCGACCGAATTGCTCAGTGCCTCACGGGTGTAGCCGATAAGCACTGTGCGCTTACCTTCTCGGAGGTCATCCCCGGCTGGTTTCCCGGTAACTGCCGGGTCGCCAAATACACCCAGGATGTCGTCTTTTAGCTGAAATGCCATACCGAGTGGAATCCCGAATGCGCTCAAAGATCTTTTTACGCCGCTGGATGCGCCGGCGAATGCCGCGCCGATCAGCATTGGTGCCTCAATCGAGTACTTTGCCGTCTTGTAGAGCATCACTCGATTAGCCCGACTAACGGCCTCTTCTGGGGCGCGAGTAATGGCAGCGTTTTCTTCAACAACGTCGAGGTACTGACCCGCCATGACCTCAACACGCATCTTGCTAAATTCGGCGCGGCAGTCTTTTTCTAGATCGTAGTTGGGGGAGAAGTGCAGTGCTCTACCAAAAATTTCACTGCTCCAGCCGAGCATCAAGTCGCCTACCAAAACAGATCCGGCAATGCCGAATCGCTCTGCTGATCCGGCCCAGTTATTTTCAACGTGTAGGGCTTCGAAACGCTTGTGCACAGCTGGTTGACCACGGCGAGTGTCTGATTGATCGAGCAGGTCATCATGCACTAGCGCGGCTGCGTGGAACATTTCAAGTGCGGCGCATATTCCGACCATGCCCTGGGCAGAATTTTGCAACTGGATTTCAGAGAGACTCAAATCCGATTTTTCAATGGACCCGACCCAGGCCCAGTAGGCAAAAAGAGCCCGAAATCTTTTTCCTCCGGCGAGCAAGGTTTTGGTGTAGTCGACCAGTGGCACAAGGTCGGGCGAAATTGCCTCAAACTCGACTCTTTTGGCGTCACAAAAATCGTCAAGGGTCTTTTGAATTAGGTCCAGAAGGACTTTTGTTTCGCTCACGGGGAATAGCCTAATCGCCCCTGGCGGTTTAGGCTTATGTATCCAATCAGCTGGAAAGGCTAGTCATGTCGCTGTCTGAACGTGAACGTAAAGTTCTGGAGGAATTGGAACGCGGCCTACTCGAGTCTGAGCCGCAACTTGCTCAAAAAATGCGCTCCCCAGGTTCTGCATCTCCAAAACGACTTATCTCCGGTGTGCTTTTGGCATTGATTGGCTTATCAATTTTGGTGGCCGCAGTGGTTTTGCAGTTCGCGCTCTTCGGAGTTGCTGGTTTCTTGACCATGCTGGCCGGTTTATTTTTGGCCAGCTCAAATGTAAAGGTGCCAAACGCCCCACAATCATCCACAAAGCCCCAGGCTGGCAGATCGGTTGGCGACACCCAGAATTTCTTCGGAGATCGATGGGATCGTCGTCGTTCACAGGATTGACCACGTTTAACCAATTCTCAAGTCAAATATAGAAAACCTCCGTGACTGCGGAGGTTTATTTTTTTTGCCCAGATTTAGGGGTTTTTGCTCCATTTTGTGTAATTTCCCTCCACCCAGAAAAAACCAGTAAATAAAAGGGATATACGACACGCCGAAAGCGTAAAAGTGGGAAAAATATTAGTAATGTGGAGTGAAGTGGTGTAGAGTGGAGTAAAGCGAAAGTCAAGGACGAAAGGGGGCGCAGATGCTTCTTGGCACACACGCCCCAAAGCTTGATGAAAAGGGTCGAGTTATTCTGCCGGCCAAGTTTCGCGATGAGCTCCAGGGTGGCCTTGTGATCACTCGCGGGCAAGACCGCTGCCTTTACGTTTTCAGCTCGGCTGAGTTTTCTTCGGTTCACGAGAAAATTCGCCAGGCTCCACTAACCTCGGCCGATGCGCGCAACTATCTGCGCGTCTTCCTAAGCGGCGCATCAGATGAGCTTCCTGACAAGCAAGGCCGCATTACCATTCCTGCAGCCTTGCGCGAATACGCATCACTCGGCAAAGACCTAGTGGTAATCGGCGTCGGCGCGCACGCAGAAATCTGGGATGCCAAGCTTTGGGCTCAGTACCTAGAAACGCAAGAAACCAACTTCGCAAGCATTGCGCAGGAGGTGATTCCGGGGCTCTTTTAGCCTGCGATTAGATCTCCAGCCGTTCGGGTTCTGACACTCTTCCCCGATGGCAGAGCAAGCGAGAAAACCAAGCTCTCGCTGAATGGATGGGGACCTGGTCGCAGGAACCGGTAAAAATGACCAAGGCAATCAACGAACTTCACGAACCAGTGCTTCTCGAGCGCTGCATCGAACTTCTCGCTCCCGCTCTGCAGAGCAGTGGCGCTGTATTCGTCGACTGCACCTTAGGTTTGGGTGGTCACAGCGAAGCAATTCTGAAGCGTTTTCCCAATGTAACCCTGGTCGGCATCGATCGCGACACCGCTGCGCTCAAGCTGGCAGCAGAGCGCCTTGCCGAATTCGCTGACCGTACTCATCTGGTGCACGCCGTTTATGACGAAATTGATGAAGTGCTCGAGGCGCTAAACATCGATGAGGTGCAGGGCATCCTGATGGACCTTGGGGTTTCGTCGATGCAGCTAGATGAAGCCGAGCGCGGCTTTGCCTACAGCTACGAGGCTCCGCTTGATGCCCGCATGGATGCAACTTCAGGCATTACCGCCGCTGATGTTGTGAACACATACTCGGAAGCCGATTTGGTTCGCATTTTTCGAGAGTATGGCGAAGAGCGATACGCCAAGAAAATCGCCGGTTCGATTGTCTCTGCCCGCAAACAGAAGCCATTCAGTACCAGTACCGAATTGGCATCGCTAATTATTGCCGTGGTTCCATTCATCCCTGGTAAGTCCCAGGGCCACCCTGCAAAAAGAGTTTTTCAGGCTCTTCGAATCGAAGTAAATGCTGAGCTCGAGGTTCTCACCCGCGCGGTCGATGCAGCTATTGATTCACTCGCGGTTGGAGGCCGAATCGTTGTTCTCTCTTACCACTCGCTTGAGGACCGCATCGTGAAGTCGGCATTGGTTGGCGGCTCCACCTCGTCGGCTCCAATTGATTTACCAATCGAGCTTCCCGAGCACGCACCATTTCTGAAACTACTAGTCAAAGGCGCCGAGGCAGCCACCACTGCCGAAATCGCTGCCAACCCGCGCGCCGCTTCGGTGAAGATGCGAGCCGCAGAAAAAATCCGGAGGGCAGCATGACTGCGATTCGCCTGAGTGCACCTATCAAGAGACAGGCTATAACGGCCAAGCCTTCGCTCACTTTGGCAAGTTTGCCGGCAGTTGCAAACCGCACATCGGCAGCTGTAGTAGCTGTGGTAATCGCCGGTGCGTTGGTAATTGCGCTGCTCGGTCTGGTCGTCCACATGTTTACCTCAAGTGCTGTTTACGAGCTTGCCGCAATTCAAAAAGAAAAGCGCGAGCTAACCACCACAGCCCAAATTTTAAGTGAAGAGGTTGATTCACTGTCCTCACAGCAGAACCTCGCTAATGCAGCGCAAAAACTTGGAATGATTGCGAATGCCAACCCGGTATTCATGCGCATCGCCGATCAGAAAATTCTGGGCAAGCCAACCGCAGCTCTGAACCTCAACGACCGCGTGTCTCGCAATTTGGTCGCCAATGCAGCCTTGACTGCACAGACAACCAACGCCGACATCCAATCTGCACTTGCTGCGGCCGAAGCGGAGATCGCGGCGAAGGCTGTTCCAGTTGCAGCGGACCTGCCAGCCACTATCGAGGTAAAGCCAATCACCTCAAATTCAACTGCAAAAAAGGCGACATCGAATGTCGCTACCGCGGCCAGCCGTGCTGTTCAAGTAGTTTCAACTGGAAGCGCAATTCCAGCTTCGCCTACGCACTAGATAGGAAGGTCGGCAGATGGTTTATCTGACGCCGGGCGAACCTAAGCGAAGGCTAAGAATCCTGTTAGCCGCGATTTCAGTAATTGCTATCGCGTTTGGCATTCGACTTGTTGACCTGCAGGTTCTGAGGGCCGACGCCATCAACGAACTTTCTTACGAGAAGCGCGCTGTCACCCGAACTTTGCCAGCCCTTCGAGGCGAGATAGTTGACGCTGAAGGTGAAGTGCTAGCCAGAACCGTTTACCGGTATGACATCAACGCCGCTCCAAGCAAAGTGGCTCCAATTAGTCGAAATGTAGCGGGCCAAGACGTCGAGATTTCTGTCGATCAACTTGCCAATGAGATTGCCACCATCCTCAGCCTCACTAAGGAAGATGTTTTGGCAAAAATTATCGGCACCGGCGAGTACTCACAGATTGCCAAGCGAGTTGATGCCGAACTATACCGCCGGGTGCGCGCGCTCGACATTCCGTGGCTTTACTACGACGCCATTCCCGATCGGCTCTACCCGAACGGAGCGGTTGCCGGCAACATACTGGGCTTCCTAAACCCCGATGGTGACGCTGTTGAAGGTATTGAACTTCAAATGAACAGCTGCCTTGCCGGTCAAGACGGTAAAGAAACATTTGAGCGCGGTGTTGACGGAATCAAAATTCCTTCATCGGCGGTAACTACTCAAGAGGCGGTCCCTGGTCGACAGGTGAAGCTCACCATTAACGCTGACCTGCAGTATTTTGCTCAGCAGGTACTGGTTAGCACAGTCAATAAGCTGCAGGCCGACTGGGCTACCGCGGTTGTTATCGAAGTAAAGACCGGCAAGATTTTGGTTGCGGCCGAAGCACCATCGGTCGATCCGAATGATCCCGCCGCCAGCAACTCAGAAGATCGCGGTTCGAGGGTTTTTCGATACGCCTTTGAACCGGGCTCAACTCTCAAAACTATTACCGCTGCGACTTTTGTTGACACCGGCGCCGGCGGTCCAGAAGCCAAAATTCGGGCACCATACGGATGGACCATACCGAACGTGGGCTATACCGTAACCGACAGTCATTTTCACCCCACTGAAAATCTGACGCTCGCCGGCGTGCTTCGTGACTCGTCAAACACCGGCATCATGCTCTTGGGTAAAAAGGTGCCGCTTGCGACCCGCTACAACTACCTTGAGCTGTTCGGTTTGGGTTCTAAGCCTGGAACCGGTTTTCCCGGTGAAGAGTCTGGTTTGCTCAACAAACTTGAAAATTGGGATGGCATCAAAGAGTATGTCTCCATGTTTGGCCAGGGTGTAAGTATGACCCCGTTGCAAACAGCGATGATGTATCAGGCCATCGCCAACGGCGGCACACGACTCAACCCTCAGCTGGTCGAGAGTTGCATAGACGAAAATGGCAATCAACAAAAGCCCGAGGTTAAGCCGGGTGTTCGAGTAATCTCTGAAGCTTCGGCACGAACCACCATCGACATGCTAGAAAAAGTTGTTGAGCAAGGTGGTATCGGCCGAACCGCAGCAATTCCCGGCTACCGGGTCGGAGGTAAAACCGGTACTGCACAGATCAGAGATGCCGCGACTGGGCGCTACGGTTCAAGATACGCAATTTCATTCATCGGTCTGGCGCCGGCAGAAAACCCTCAGTTTGTGGTTGCGGTTACCGCATACAAGCCAAGAACGGTGAGCAACTCGATCGGTGCCACTCCGCCATTCAAGCGCATCATGGAACAGGTGCTGAGAACCTACCGCGTTCCACCTTCAACTACCAAATCAGCCAAGATTGAGACCGAGTGGTAGCTATGAAAGAGCAAATTCCTCCAATTCTTCGTCCAGAGCAGGTAAAGCCGGTTGCACTGTCTTCACTTGCCAAATTTGGGGTTGAGCCGGTCAGCGGCAACCGAGACGTTTCGGCAACCGGAATAAGCATGAATACTTCCGATTTGCGTTCGGGCGACATATTTTTTGCTATGCCAGGTAAAAAAACTCACGGCGCTAATTTTGCAGCCCAAGCAATCGAGTTGGGTGCCGTAGCAGTCGTGACCGATGCCGCCGGAATCGACATCCTCGGGTCGGTCGATTATCCGCTGTTTAGGCTTGAAAAACCGCGCGAGCATTTGGGTGAAATCTCCGCACATGTATACGGCAATGTCGGTGATGGGTTGCCTCTTTTGTTCGGAACCACCGGCACCAACGGCAAAACCTCCACCAGTTACATTCTCGAGGCCATTCTGCGTCAGCTCGGTGAGATTACCGGACTTACCTCAACCGCGGAAAGGCACATCGCCGGCGAGGTAATTGTTTCAAGATTGACCACTCCAGAGTCAACCGAAATGCAAGCGCTAATTGCGAGAATGCGGGAGCGTTCGGTGACTGCCGTTGCTATCGAGGTCTCAGCTCAAGCGCTTAGTCAGCTTCGGGTAGACGGCATTCGTTTCGATGTGGTCGGTTTCACCAATCTCAGCCATGATCACCTCGACGACTATGGCGACATGAACACCTATTTGCTTGCCAAAGCCGAATTATTCACTCCTAAACGGTCTGTTCGCGGGGTAGTCTGCCTTGATTCAGAGTTTGGTCAAGAGTTTTTAGAACTGTCTCAAATACCGGCGGTGACAATAAGCTCACGACCTGAAATTGCGTCGGATTGGAAGGTCGCAGTTAGCTCACAAGATCCAAATGGATCAAAATTCTCAGTCACCACACCGGCAGGCGAGTTGATTGAATCAAGCCTGCCAATTATTGGTGAGCACATGGCGCACAACGCTGGTTTAGCGATAGCCATGCTGAACCAGGCAGGCTACAGTGTCGAGCGAATCTCGGCGGCCATTAGATCCGGAATAGATGTTTACATGCCTGGGCGAACCGAACGCGTTGGTTCATTGGATGGGCCATCTGTTTTTGTTGATTTTGGTCATTCACCCGATGCGTTTCTGAACACCTTGGCTGCCGTTCGCGAGGTGACTCCCGGTAAAGTCGTCATGGTTTTCGGCGCAGACGGCGATCGAGACGCTACCAAGAGGCCGGCTATGGCTCAGGTTGCAGCGGCCGGCAGCGACATACTGGTGATCACAGACCACCACCCGAGATTTGAAGATCCCGCCAGCATTAGAAAAACGTTGGTCGAAGAGGCTCGTCGACACCGACCAAAACTAGAGGTTATTGAGGTTAGTCCTCCTGAAGCTGCAATTCGGGCTGCTGTGAAGCTGGTTGGTCCTGGAGATTCAATTTTGTGGGCCGGCCCGGGGCACCAAGATTACCGAGACATTCGCGGTGTGCGCACTCCCTATTCAGCCAGACAAGAGGCTAGAGCTGCGCTACGTGAGGCAGGTTGGCAATGATCGAACTTTCTCTCGCTGAGGTTGCCTCAGCTATCGGCGGCGAACTGCTAAACGGATATTCAGATCTGAAAATTACGTCTTCTGTTGAGACCGACTCACGTTTGGTAAACGAGGGAGCGCTCTTTTTTGCCAAGCCCGGTGAATTCAACGATGGGCACAACTTCGTTTCTGAAGTTGCGGCCAAAGGAGCAGTTGCAGCCGTTGTCGAGCGAAAACTTGAGATCGACTTTCCTCAAATCTTGGTCCCAGATTCTGTTTTGGCCTTGGGTAAACTCGCCGAATTCGTTGTTGCCACGGTTAAGGCACAGGGAAACCTTCGGGTGATTGGTGTTACCGGTTCAAACGGCAAAACCACGACCAAAAACATGCTGCACGCCATCCTTTCTAAATTTGGCCCCACCGTTGCCCCAATCGAGTCTTACAACAATGAGGTCGGTGCTCCGATCTCGATGCTAAAAATCGACTTTGAGACCAGGTTTTTGGTGGTTGAAATGGGAGCCGGAGGGGTTGGTTCAATCGCCTACCTGGCGAACATGGCAAAACCAGATATTGCCATTGAACTAAAGGTTGGATTGGCGCACGTCGGTGAGTTTGGCGATGTCTCTGTGACCCAAAAAATTAAGGCCGAGTTGGTACAGGCACTCGGCAAAAATGACGTGGCAATTTTGAATCAGGATGACGGGGCAGTTGCCGAAATGGCCGAGCTGACCGAGGCCACCAAAATTTGGTTTGGCAGTTCACCCCGCGCTAACTATCAAATTTCGAATGTTGACCTAAGTATTCACGGGACGACTTTTTTCCTGCGCTTTCCAGACGGTGATTCCAGAACCGTTGGGCTCCAGATTTTGGGGGAGCACCACACCTTCAACGCAACGGCCGCACTTGCAGCAGCAGATTGTCTTGGTTTAGATCGATCATTGGCTATTGCAGCCATCGAAGAAATGCAATTGGCTGAACGCTGGCGAATGCAATTACTGCGTCGCAATGATGGCGTAATGGTCATCAACGATGCATACAACGCCAGCCCAGATTCTATGAAAGCCGCTTTGCAGACGCTTGCTCACCTTGGTCGGGGCAAGCATCGAACCATCGCAGTTCTCGGGGAGATGGCTGAACTGGGTGCCTACTCGGTAGAGCAGCACGACGCGATAGGGCGGCTAGCAGTTCGGTACAACATCGACTACGTTATCGCGGTCGGTAAAGTCGCCCGACTTATTCACCTTGGGGCTATGCAAGAGGGATCTTGGGCTGGAGAGTCGAAACACTTCGAAGAAATAGACGAGGCTTTGGCTTATCTTCGTGCCATGCTTGAGCCTGGCGATTTAGTCTTGGTGAAGTCATCGAAGTCGGCCAATTTGCGATTTTTAGGCGACCAGTTAGCGGAGGTTCAACAGTGAGAGCAATTCTCCTGGCCGGTGCCGTGAGCATGGCGTTTACCCTCCTAGCCACTCCTGCCTTCATTTGGTTTTTCCGCAAAATGAAGTGGGGGCAGTTCATCCGAGATGACGGGCCTCAGACGCACCACACCAAGCGTGGTACGCCAACGATGGGTGGCGTGGTCATTATCGTTGCCGCCGTGTTGGGCTATTTCGTAGGCAAATTAGCTAACTTTGAGACCCCAACTGTGTCTGGACTGCTTGTCATACTGATGCTGGTTGGGCTAGGCGCTGTCGGTTTTGTCGATGATTTCATCAAAACCCATCGTCAACGCAGCCTAGGCCTCAGCGGCTGGGCAAAAATAGCCGGTCAGGTTCTAGTTGCCACTGTCTTCGGAATTCTGGCACTGCAAAATGCCAACGAACGCGGCCTAACTCCGGCATCAACCAAGATTTCTTGGGTGCGCGATACCAACCTTGACCTGATGATTTTTGGATCAGCCATCGGAGTTGTGCTGTTCATAATTTGGATCAATCTTTTGGTGACCAGCGCATCAAATGGGGTAAACATCGCAGATGGTTTAGATGGTCTGGCTACCGGCTCGTCAATTATGGCGATTGGTGCCTATGCGGTAATTGGTTTCTGGCAGTTCAACCAGGCTTGTGGCACGGTAATCGAAAACGTTGCCAGCTGCTACGAGGTTCGTGATCCACTAGATCTAGCGGTAATTGCATCCGCCATCGTCGGCGCGCTAACCGGTTTCCTCTGGTACAACACATCCCCAGCTCAAATTTTTATGGGCGACACAGGTTCACTTGGTTTAGGTGGTGCTCTGGCGGCTCTGGCAATTTTGAGTCGAACCGAACTGCTCCTGATTTTCATTGGCGGCATTTTCGTAATTGTGACCGGCTCAGTCGTGGTTCAGCGAGTCTTTTTCAAGCTCACCAAGTGGCGCACCGGAACTGGAAAACGAGTTTTCCTGATGAGTCCGCTGCACCATCACTTTGAGCTAAAAGGCTGGGCTCAGATCACGGTTGTTGTCCGCTTTTGGATTATTGCTGGGCTAAGTGTGATGACCGGTATTGGGTTGTTTTACATCGAATGGATCTACGGCTAAATGGGCGATGTTGCTTCATTAACATCGTGGTACTCAGATTTCAGCCAAGTCCGCGCTGTTGTTTTTGGCCTAGGAGTTTCTGGGTTCTCGGCCGCTGACACTCTGGTAGAGCTTGGCGCTAAGGTGCTTGTGATTGCCGAACACATCGACGCTGAGTATCAAGATATTCTCGAGGTGCTTGGTGTGAACTGCGTCAGCGGTGATTCAGCCAAGCGGGTTGGTATCGAGCTCGAAAACTTCAACCCAAACTTAGTTATTGTTTCCCCCGGAATCAGACCCGAGCATGAAATCTTGCAGTGGTCACGGAATCGTGATTTGCCGATTTGGGTTGACATCGAATTAGCCTGGCGGGTCAGAGACAAAGTGTCGGGAAACGCGGCCTGGTTTTTCATAACCGGAACCAACGGAAAAACCACAACTACTCAACTGCTTGAAGCCATGCTCAATTCAGGGGGGATCAGGGCCCGAGCCTGCGGAAACATCGGAACTCCAGTCTTAGACGTGGTTCGTGACCCCGAGCCGGTCGATGCCGTAGTGGTCGAAATCTCCAGTTTTCAACTGCACTACCTGGGCGAGGTATCGCCTCACTCAGCAGTTGTGCTCAACGTGGCCGAGGATCATCTCGATTGGCATGGAAGTTTTGAAAAATACAGCCACGCCAAAGGCAAGGTTTATGAAAATACGCAGTTTTCGTGTGTTTACAACGTGCAAGACACCGAGACCGAGCGCCTAGTTGAGCAAGCCGAAGTCATCGAAGGTGCTCGAGCGATCGGTTTCACGCTCGGGACTCCGGCAAAATCTCAAGTTGGCTATGTCGAAGACATTTTGGTTGACCGCGCATTTCTAGACGATCGCGCCAATTCTGCTTTAGAGATAGCAACCCTCGACGACATCTCACAGATTGGTGTGCTCACCCCGCATTTGATGGCAAACGTTGCGGCAGCAACTGCCATGGCCCGCTCTGCCGGGGTTGCTCCGGTTGATATTCGTGAGGCAATTCGCAACTTCAGGCTAGATTCGCATCGAATTGAGCTGGTCGCTGAGCAGGATGGAATTCGCTGGATTGACGATTCCAAAGCGACCAATCCACACGCGGCGGCAGCATCGCTGAATTCGTTTGACTCCGTGGTTTGGTTAGTTGGTGGCCTGCTCAAAGGGGTTGACATAGCACCCCTGATTGCCGAACACTCGCATAAAATTCGGGCTGCCATACTGCTCGGAAAAGATCAGAGTGCTGTTATCCAGGCATTCACAACGGTTGCCCCAGAGGTTCAACTAATTCAGCTTGGTACCGGCGATAACGCCCAAGTTATGCAAGAGGCAGTTGCAGCTGCCCATGAATTAGCCCAACCCGGAGACGCGGTGCTTTTGGCTCCCGCAGCGGCGTCTATGGATCAGTTCAAAGATTATGCCGATAGAGGTAGACAATTCGCTGATGCGGTAAAGGCGGTTCTCGCTTGAGTCGGGCGGCACAACTTCGTGATCGGTTTGGAGCTTGGCTGGGTAGCGTGTATCGAGCGCAATCCAATGAGTTTTACTCTCTGCTTGGCTACACCCTGTTTCTGGTTGCTTTTGGCGTGGTTATGGTGCTATCGGCCTCATCAATTGACTCGCTGATCGCAAATGACAACAGCGTCACAACCGGGCTTAGGCAGTTTGTTTTTGCAATCGGTGGTTTGCTGGCCATGTCGTTCTTATCGATACTTCCGGTCAGTTTTTTCCGCAAGCGATCTGAAGCGTTCATGCGGATCACTCTGGTAATCCAGCTGCTGGTTTTCTTTGTCGGAACCGAAGTGAACGGAAACAGGAATTGGATTCAGATTCCGATTTTAGGCTTTGCCATTCAGCCATCAGAGTTTCTGAAACTGGCCATAATTATTGCGCTGGCAGCTCACCTTTCTAACAATGTTGACTACCTACACGATCCGCAAACGTGGAAGAAACCTTTTGTTCTGATCGTGATCGCCCTCGGGTTGGTGATGTTAGGTCGAGACCTGGGTACCGCAATTGTGATGGTTTTGGCTTTCTTTGGCCTCATGATTTTGGCGGGTTTACCAAATCGGCTCATTGCCTACAGCGGCATAGCGATCACAGTGTTGGGTATTGGCGCCCTAATGGCGTCAGGTTCTCGACGCGGTCGAATTTTAGCCTGGCTGAATCCCGATGCTCCTGACCCGAACGGTTATCTGTGGCAATCCGAGCACGGTGAATGGGCGATTGCCGCCGGCAGACTGTTCGGTGTTGGTTTGGGTGAATCAAAGATGAAGTGGAGTTGGATTCCCGAGGTCGAAAACGACTTTATCTTCGCAATCGTCGCAGAAGAGTTTGGGCTAGTTGGGGCACTGGTGGTTATCGTCATCTTCATCTTGATGGCGCGTTCATTCGTAAGGATTTTGAACAAAACTCAAGATTATTTTGCTCGCTACATCATCTACGGTGTGATGATCTGGATCATTTTCCAGGCCCTGGTGAATATCGCGGTTGTGCTTCGCCTACTGCCGGTATTGGGCGTTCCACTGCCGCTAATCTCGGCGGGTGGTTCATCCATGTTGGCCACGTTAATGGGTGTCGGAGTGGTGCTCTCGATCGAGCGCAGCAATCACCAAAATCCATCCAGAACTAAACCAAAACCTAGGGGAAGACGATGAGCAACTATCTCCTCGCCGGCGGAGGAACCGCTGGTCACGTCAACCCGTTGCTTGCTTTGGCCGAAACTATTCGCAACGCCGAACCAGACTCCAACGTGCTTACTCTAGGAACTGCCGAGGGTCTAGAAGCCCGTCTGGTACCCCAGCGAGGTTTTGAGTTGGCTACCATAGCCAAACTGCCGTTTCCACGTAAGCCGAGTCTTTACGCCGTTGCCTTCCCTTTCAAATTTCTCGGCGCAACGCTCAAAGTACTGCGGATCATTCGCGATCGTGAAATTAGCTGCGTGGTTGGGTTTGGAGGTTACGCGAGCGCGCCGGCCTATCTTGCCGCCCGGCTGAGCAAGACACCTCTGGTAATACACGAGGCAAACGCGCTTCCGGGCTGGGCAAACCGGTGGGGCGCGAAATGGGCCAGTGCGGTGGCTGTGACCTTTGGAAATACTCAACTGCCGAAAAGCACGGTAACCGGCATGCCGTTGCGGCGCGAAATTGAAATTTTGGATGTGGATTCGGCCAGGGAGATGGCCAGGGTTAGTTTCGGCCTTGACCCTCAGGCAGCAACGATTCTGGTTACAGGTGGTTCATTAGGTGCGCGAAGAATCAACGAGGCTGTGATTCAGGCTCGATCATTACTTGAGGCGGCGGGCATTCAAGTGCTGCACATCGTCGGTGAAGCCGCAGCTTTACCAGAGGAAAAAGTAGGGGGATACCTTCGACTGACCTACTGCGACCGAATGGACCAGGCGTTCGCTGCAGCTGACCTGGTTATTTCTCGTGCCGGAGCTTCGACCGTTAGTGAAATAAGTGCTTTAGGAATACCTGCGGTCTACGTTCCCTACCCGGTTGGAAACGGCGAGCAGTCTTTCAACGCGGCTGACGCTCTGGCAGCTCAAGCCGCGCGGGTAGTGCTTGACAAAGACTTCGACGCCGACTTCATCGCGAGAGAAATAATCCCGTTGGTTAGCTCGAGGCCGAAACTTAACGAATTGGCTAAAAATGCAAGCGAGATAGGCATTAGAAACGGATCTGCGAGGTTGCTGGCTCTGGTGTCTGGCGTGTTGCGTCGCGCCAGGTGATTCGAGTGCCTAATCTAGCTAGGTACTCAACTAAGGATGCGACTCAATGATCAAACCCGACTTTTCTCAAGCAGTTCCTGAAGAGCTGGGCAAAGTTCATTTCGTCGGCATTGGCGGTTCAGGCATGAGCGGAATAGCAGCCATGCTTATTGGTTTGGGTCACGAGGTTACCGGAAGCGATTTACGCGACACTGCGACCGTTGCGAAACTTCGTGAACTCGGTGCGGTAGTGCACATCGGTCACGACGAAAAACATCTAGGAAACCCCGACACGGTAATCGTCACCTCTGCGCTCTGGCCAACCAATCCTGAGTATTTACTGGCTAAAAAGTTGGGGATTCCGGTTATTCATCGTTCGCAAGCTTTGGCATACCTAACCACTAAAAAACGAGTGGTTGCGGTTGCCGGCGCGCATGGAAAAACCACCAGTACCGGCATGATTGTCACAGCGCTGAAAGGTCTCGGAGAAGACCCGAGCTTTGTAAACGGGGGAGTGATCCAATCGTTGGCAACTTCATCGGGCGCCGGTAGTTCAGATCTTTTCGTAATTGAAGCAGACGAATCCGACGGATCCTTTTTGCACTACAACACTTCAGTGGCCCTGATTACCAACGTCGACGCTGATCACCTCGATCACTATGGCAGTGAGGAAGCGTTTGAGGCAGAGTTCGCCAGATTTGCCAATGGTGCCAGTGAGTTTGTGGCAATCTCAGCCGACGATCCCGGTGCTCGTCGAGTTACCGCTCTATTGAATTCGCCTAAGGTGATTCGGTTTGGCCACGCCGATGGTGCTGATGTTCGACTCTTGGAGGTTGATGCGTCTGGGCCGCAGGTAAGTTTCAAATTGGAGTACGCAGGTAAAACCGTTGCGGCCACATTGCAGGTGGCTGGCGAGCACAACGCGGTAAACACGGCCGGTGCCGTAGCGGTGCTGATTGGTTTGGGTCACGATTTCGAGGCTGCAGTTCGCCAAATTGAGATGTTCGCCGGAACGGAGCGGCGTTTTCAGCTTCATGGCGAGCAGCGCGGTGTCAAGGTCTATGACGATTTTGCCCACCACCCTACAGAGGTTTCCGCTGCCCTTCAAGGCGCTAGGGCGGTAGTTGGTGAGGGCCGCCTGATAACGGTATTTCAGCCGCACCTATACAGTCGTACCCGGCTTATGGCCAAAGAATTTGCGCAGGCACTTTCAGCCAGTGATGACGTTGTGGTGCTAGATATTTATGCCGCACGCGAAGATCCTGAACCAGGCGTCACTGGGGCATTGGTTTCAAATGCTTTTGAAAACCAAGCACAAGTTCATTACGTTCCAGAATGGGATGACGTGCCTGCCGTGGCCGCGAAATTAGCTAGGTCAGGTGACTTTATTGTGACCATGGGATGCGGCGACATTTATCGTATGGTTCCACAATTACTTGAAGCGCTAAAGAAGTAATGAAGCGTCCCTCTCGAGCTACGAACCTGGCCAAAACTGCCCCCAAGGCTAAACCCGGCAAGCTGGTTGCAATCAGCTCTAAATCGACTGAGCCAAGAAAACCTGCTGAGAACAAGCAGGTTGCGAAAAAATTGTCACCGTCGAAGTTCACGAAAGTTAGGGGTCGACCGGTTGAGTCGGCAAAAGTCAGGGCGATTAGCCGGTTTGCCCGTAGCAGCGCATCCAAAAAATCTCAGTCGCAGCTGTCTGCCCAGGCAAATCGATTCCGTGCCTACGCTCGCAAGCGGAGAGCACTTTCTTTGACAGTTATTGGTTCGTTCGCTGCGCTTGGAGCGCTGGTTTTAGCAACCATTTTCACGCCGCTACTGGCCGTTGAAGAGGTCAAAATCAGTGGGCTAAAACGAATACCTGAAAAGAGCATTACAAAGGCTCTGGCAATTCTCGAGGGACGCCCTCTGCCTCTGGTTGACAACACTCTGGTCGGCGGAGCGTTGAAAAAATACAAATTGATCGAGAGTTTTTCGGTCATTGCTCAACCTCCGCATCGGGTTATCGTGCGCATTGTTGAGCGAACTCCAATTGCGGTGGTCAACGTCGGTGGAAAAGACTACCTATACGATCCCGCGGGGGTAAGACTCGGTGCTGCAGATTCGACTAAGGTTCCGCGTATTGAGATTGCCAATGAGCCAAGCAATTCTGCCGAATTCAACGCTGCCATTGATGTTTTGTTAGCTTTGCCAGCCTCGCTGCTGCCGCAGGTTTACAGCGTGGATGCAAGGACCAAAGACGACGTGACACTTCAGCTGCGAGGCAACTCTGGGCAAAAAATTATTTGGGGCGATGGCGCCAACTCGGTTTTGAAATCAAAGGCTTTGGCAGTGCTCATCAAGAACCACAAAAAGACCGACCGGGTAACTTTTGACGTCTCTTCGCCAACGACTCCGGTGGCAATTTACTGACACTTTTTCGACACGCCCATAAGCCTGCAGCCGTTGAGAGGTATCTCGATTTACTTTCTTCGCGCAACAAAAGTTTTAGTGCAAACAGTAAGCCTCAGGGTGAGGTTGAAGGTTTGCGGAGCGCGACTTTTGCGGCTCGAAATCGGAGGAAATCGTGGGTTTGAACCAGAACTACCTAGCAGTCATCAAGGTCGTTGGCGTCGGTGGTGGTGGCGTTAACGCGCTTAACCGAATGATCGAGTCTGGGTTGCGCGGTGTCGAGTTTGTTGCAATCAACACCGATGCTCAGGCTTTGCTCATGAGCGAGGCCCACGTAAAGCTCGACATCGGCCGAGAGCTTACCCGCGGGCTCGGAGCAGGCGCTGATCCAGAAATCGGCCGACGCGCGGCTGAAGATCACGCCGAAGAAATTGAGGCAGCTCTAAAGGGTGCTGACATGGTTTTCGTCACCGCAGGTGAAGGCGGTGGCACCGGCACAGGTGCAGCCCCGGTGGTGGCTCGAATTGCGAAGCAGCTTGATGCTTTGACAGTAGGTGTGGTCACCCGTCCGTTTGGTTTTGAAGGCAAGCGCCGCGCCCAGCAGGCCGACCAGGGTATCGAGGTTTTGCGCGGAGAGGTTGACACGCTAATTGTGGTTCCGAACCAGCGCCTGCTTGAGATGGTCAATAAGAATGTCAGCGTTATTGAGGCATTTGCTACCGCCGACGATGTTCTTCGTGCAGGTGTTCAGGGCATTACCGACCTGATCACCACTCCCGGCCTGATCAACCTTGACTTCGCCGACGTCAAGTCGGTTATGAAGGGTGCCGGTTCAGCCCTGATGGGAATTGGTACAGCCAAGGGAGAAGACCGAGCTGTGCGCGCTGCAGAAATTGCCGTATCAAGCCCGCTGCTCGAGGCGAGCATCGATGGTGCACACGGAGTACTGCTCTTGGTGCAGGGTGCCTCAGACCTTGGTCTACACGAGATCGACGAAGCTGCTCGTCTAGTTCAAGAGGCAGTCAGCCCAGAAGCCAACATCATCTATGGCACAACCATAGACGATACGCTCGGCGACGAGGTTCGCATCACTGTTATCGCCGCCGGATTCGACGGCGGGGTTCCTCAAGTTCGACGTGCAGAGCGCAAGCCATTTGCTGCTGCGCCAGCAACAAACTCTTGGTTTACAACTCCTGCTGCAGCCGAAGCAGAGGCAAAACCTGCGGTTGAAACAGAGAGCCTAGCCACCTCGGCAATCGATGTTGTAGAGGCCGAAGATGCACCTGCATACCAGGCTGCCAAGCCACAATCTGCAGATGGTACCTGGGGTGACGACTTAGACATCCCAGAGTTTCTGCGCTAAAACTTGAGTTCTCTAAAGCAGCGGCTCACTGAGGTTCAATCTCGGATTGCCTCGGCGTGTGTGAAGCATCAACGAAAACTCGATGATGTTGAGCTAATCGTCATAACCAAGAATCATCCCGCTCAGCTGGTACTCGACTTGATTGAACTCGGTTGCAGCCAGTTTGGTGAAAACCGTGATCAAGAGGCAAAACCCAAGGCCGCGTCAGTAGCTGAGCAGACCGATCTTGCCAAATGGCATTTTGTAGGGCAGCTGCAATCAAACAAGGCTAAGTCGGTGCTGGGTTATGCCCAGTCAATTCACTCGCTCGACCGTGATTCGCTATTGGATGTGCTAGGAAAACTGGAGCTGCCAGTTGAAGTTTTCATTCAGCTAAATTTGACCGCTGATGAGAATCGCGGGGGCATACAGCCAGAAAACCTGCTTCCTTTCGCAGAGCGGGTGCTCAGCTTTCCGCACCTCCGCCTTCAAGGTGTGATGGGGGTCGCATCACTAGATCACGCACCAGAAATTGACTTTGAAACCATTGCCAAAGCCAGCGCCGCCCTTCAGACACTCGCTCCATCTGCTCGGGCAATCAGTGCCGGAATGTCTGGCGATTATGAAATCGCAGTTGGCTACGGTGCGACACACTTGCGAATTGGCACTGCAATCACGGGTAATCGCAGCTACTAGCCATATTCTGAAGACAATAAGACTTTCGGGAGGATGTCATGGCCGGTCTAATTTCACAGGTTTCAGGATGGCTAGGGCTGTCAGATGAGCAAGATGCTCCTGCAGCTCGTCCGGTAGCGGTTAGCTCAGACTCGCGTCCGGCTGCACGCGTGGCACAGATTCGCCCCCGTCGCGGCTATGCCGATGTAAACGAGATTTATACCATTGAGCCAAAGAGCTACGCAGAAGCCAAAGACGTGGCTGCTAATTTCCGTTTGGGCATTCCAGTAATCGTCAACATGGGAGAGATGTCTGAGGCAGACTCGAAGTTGATGTTCCACTTTATGCTCGGGTTGAAAGAGGGCCTCGAAGGCCACATTAAGCGTGTAACCGCGAAAGTTTTTCTACTAACTCCAGCGCACGTTGCAGTTAACGATGAAGAAGAACAGGTCGCCGAAGACGACCTAGTCGTTCGTCCTTAGTTTCAGAGACCAAATGGGCCAACTAGGCTTCGTGCTTTACTGGGCACTTGAAATCTATTTCTTTGCCATGATCGGTCGACTTTTTGTTGATCTGGCGTTATCTGTGAATCCGTCGTGGCGGCCTCGAGGTCCAATTTTGGTGCTTCTCGAGGTAATCATGACCATCACCGATCCGCCACTCAAATTTCTCAGCCGCTACATCAAGCCCTTGCGCATGGGCATGATCCAGCTCGACTTCAGCTGGACGGTCGTTGTCATTGCCATCTTCGTGCTGCAGGGCATAGTTACTAACACTTTTAGGTAGCAAGCCGCACCACGATTCAAACTCTGGGCTAATCTTTATCTATTGCCCAACGGCTCCCTTTTTTCAACTAGATGAGGTTTGACAATGCCATTGACCCCCGAAGACGTAGTCAATAAGCGCTTTCAGCCAACTAAATTCCGCGAAGGTTATGACCAAGATGAGGTCGATGACTTTCTCGACGAGATCGTCATCGAGCTTCGTCGTCTTTACCAAGAAAATGAAGACCTGCGCCAACGTCTTCTTGCATCAGAAGCCAGAATTGCCGAACTCCAGCGCTCAGGCGCTCACTTCGCTGAACAGCTAGGTTCACCGGTTGAGCCAACTTTCAACACGCAAATTACTCCTAGCCCCTTCCCAGAGGCTGTTGCCGACCCTGCGAGCCTAGACACCAATAACACCAACAACCTGCTTCAGTTGGCTAGAAAGCTGCATGAAGAGCATGTGCGCGAAGGCTTGGCTAAGCGCGACGAGCTCATCGCCGAGGGGCACGCGACAGCCGCCCGCCTGGTCCGCGAGGCTGAAGCGCAACAGCGTGCCGACCTGAGCAGATTTGAGCAAGAGAAAGCTCTCATCGAGCACCGCATCCAAGAGCTGCGCAGTTTTGAACGCGAATATCGCATCAAGCTTAAGAGCTACATTGAAGCGCAGCTTGCTGACCTTGACGAGTCAGATGTTGCTCAGAGTTCCAGTACCGCGTCGACCTCATTCCCGCTTGAGGGCGCACCGGCGATTCAGCCGTTTACCCAGGCAGAATCAAATAACCCATTCCTCAACGCTGATCGACCCGCGAGCGGTGGTCCGTTTGGCAATTCGGGTTATCGCGGCTTTGGCGTCGACGAATAAACGGTGCTAAAAAAACCAACGCTTGGCTGGTTGACACTGGTCAAACTTTTTTTCGCTCCGGCTTTGCTGCTCGCAGCCTTAGATCAGACCATCAAGATTTGGGCAACAGAAAATTTGACGCCGTACCGATCACAGCCATTTATCGGAGAATTCCTGCAGC
Organism: uncultured Rhodoluna sp.; assembly: GCA_964530255.1. Taxonomy (GTDB): domain Bacteria; phylum Actinomycetota; class Actinomycetes; order Actinomycetales; family Microbacteriaceae; genus Rhodoluna. The sequence goes on along the minus strand of CAZGZW010000007.1, from coordinate 12,294 downwards.
TATACCTGGCGTACAACGATTCTGCGGCGTTCAGTATCGGGGCCGGTCAAACCTGGATATTCACCATCATTTCAAGCGTGGCGGCAGTTTTGCTGATCAACTTTGCTCGAAAATTTGAAACCAGCGGCTGGGCAATCATCGGGGGAGTTTTGCTCGGAGGTATCCTCGGTAATTTATTTGACCGAGTTTTTCGACAGCCCGGGTTTGCCATCGGGGAAGTTGTCGACTACCTGCAAATTCCGTTCAATTTCCCGATATTCAACCTTGCTGATGTCTTGATTGTTTCGATGGTTTCGCTATCCGGGATCCTGGTAATTTCAGGGCGAGACTTGGGTAAGGCAAAACCAACTGAGGATGCCAATTGAGCGAAACTCGCTACATACCGGTTCCCGATGCTTTCGCCGGAGAGAGAGCAGACGCGCTTATGGCCAAGCTCCTTGGCCTATCGCGTTCTAAAGCGGCAGATCTGCTTGAAGCTGAATCCGTTTCAGTATCCGGAAAAATTCTTGATAAATCGAGCCGGGTTGAAGCAGGGCAATTGCTTGAAATAATCCTTGAACCTACCCGTGATCCGCTCGAGGTTGAAGTCACCATGGTTGACGACCTAAACGTCGTTTATCAAGATGAAGACCTGGTTGTTATCGACAAACCAGCTGGGGTTGCTGCTCACCCTTCGGTTGGATGGGATGGCCCCACCGTTCCGGGTGCGCTACTGGCGCTGGGCATACCGGTGAGCACATCCGGTGCTCACGAGCGCCAGGGTATTGTTCAGCGGCTAGATGTGGGAACCAGCGGCCTCATGGTGGTTGCCAAATCTGAACTGGCCTATTCGCGCCTGAAACAGGCCTTCCGCGACCGCGTTGTCGATAAGACTTACCACGCGGTGGTTCAGGGCCACCTGGATCCGCTGGCCGGCACCTTTGATGCACCAATTGGCCGACATCCGAAAGCTGATTTCAAGTTTGCGGTAATGAACAGCGGCAAACACGCAATTACCCATTACGAAACCATCGAGATGTTCCCAGGCGCAACGTTGGTTGAGGTTGACCTAGAAACTGGCCGAACCCACCAGATTAGAGTCCATTTTTCGGCATTTAAGCATCCTTTGGTGGGCGACACAATGTACGGTGCAGACCCAAAGCTAGCTGGCAAATTAGGCTTAGTCAGGCAGTGGTTGCATGCGGTTAAGCTTTCATTCGACCACCCGATCTCAGGGCAGCGACTGACATTCGAAAGTGGCTACCCTCAAGATTTAGCGGCGGCGCTAGACATGCTCAGACATCACTAGGAGGAACAAATGTCTAAAGACTCATTTGTCCACCTACATGTGCACACCGAGTACTCGATGCTCGACGGTGCAGCTCGGGTCAAGCCGCTTATTGAGGCAGCCGTTGATGCAGGTATGCCGGCAATCGGAATTACCGACCACGGTAATAATTTCGGCGCATACGATTTTTACAAAAGTGCAAAATCAGCCGGTATCAAGCCAATCATCGGCATCGAAGCATATTTAGCTCCAGGAACCAAGCGCCAGGAGCGAACTAAGGTTCGCTGGGCCTCTGGCGGAGAAGACGATGTCTCCGGTGGTGGCGCCTTTACCCACATGACTATGCTCGCCAAAGACACCGACGGCATGTACAACCTGTTCAAAATGTCTTCGAAAGCCTGGCTTGACGGTTTCTATTTCAAGCCTCGAATGGACATCGATCTGCTGCAGGAGCACGGTAAAGGAATCATCGCGACCACCGGATGTGCGTCCGGTGAAATTCAAACCAGGCTGAGGCTAGGTCAGTATGAAGAGGCCCGCGCGGCTGCGGCAAAGTTCCAAGATATCTTCGGTAAAGAAAACTTCTACGCCGAAATCATGGACCACGGACTGGAGATTGAAAAGCGACCTTTCAACGACCTGATTCGCCTGGCAAAAGACTTGGGTATGCCGCTGTTGGCTACCAATGACCTCCACTACACCCATGCCACAGATGCTAAGGCACACGAGGCTCTGCTGTGCGTGCAGTCGGGGTCTACCCTTGCCGACCCGAATCGCTTCAAGTTCGATTCCCAAGAGTTCTACCTCAAGTCGGCCAGGCAAATGCGCGAGCTGTTCGCAGAATTTCCCGAAGCCTGTGACAACACTTTGCTGGTGGCCGAAGCCTGCAACGTAGAGTTCAAAGAGCGCGAACTGATGCCGCGTTTCCCGGTTCCTGAGGGTCACACCGAGGCAACCTGGTTTGAGGCTGAGGTCACTGCCGGAATGAAGCGAAGATTCCCTCATGGAGTTCCTGCCCGTCAGGCAGACCAGGCCTCATACGAAGTCGAAATCATCAAGCAAATGGGTTTCCCCGGCTACTTCCTTGTGGTAGCTGACTTTATTGCCTGGGCTAGAGCGCAGGGAATCAGAGTTGGCCCAGGTCGCGGTTCGGCAGCCGGCTCGATTGTTGCCTATGCACTCGGTATCACCGAACTTGATCCGGTTAAGCACGGTCTCATCTTTGAGCGATTTTTGAACCCAGAGCGTGTATCGATGCCAGATATCGATGTCGACTTCGACGACCGCAGACGCTCTGAGGTTATTCGCTACGTCAGCGAAAAGTACGGCGATGATCGAGTTGCCCAGATTGTCACCTACGGAACTATCAAGGCGAAGCAGGCTCTAAAAGATGCGGCGCGTGTGCTAGCTATGCCCTACTCGGTCGGCGAAAAACTAACCAAAGCAATGCCGCCTATGGTGCTCGGTCGTGACGTTACGCTGAACGATTTGGTCGACAAGAATTCTGAACGCTATAAAGAAGCAGCCGACTTCAGAACCCTAATCGAATCTGACGAAGACTCTGCAAATGTATTCGAGCTGGCTCAAGGTCTTGAAAACCTCAAACGGCAGTGGGGTGTGCATGCCGCAGGTGTAATCATGTCGGCTGAACCGCTGATGGATGTCATCCCGATCATGAAGCGCGAAGATGATGGCGCCATCATCACTCAGTTCGATCAGCCGCCTTGCGAAAAACTGGGTCTGCTGAAAATGGACTTCCTGGGCCTGAGAAACCTCACCGTTCTAGACGACGCTCTGGCCAACATCAAAGCCAACCGCGGGCAAACCGTAGTCCTTGAAGAACTCGACCTCGACTCAGACCCGGCAACCTTTGAACTACTGTCGCGAGGTGACACCCTCGGTGTTTTCCAGCTCGACGGAACTGCCATGCGGTCTCTCTTGAGGCTGCTAAAGCCCACGCTGTTCGAACATATCTCTGCGGTAATCGCTCTTTATCGCCCAGGTCCTATGGGTATGAATTCACACACGAACTATGCCCTGCGAAAAAATGGCGCTCAAGAGGTTGATTCGATTCACCCGGAGCTTTCCGAGCCCCTCGCTGAAATCCTGGACCCAACCTACGGGCTAATTGTTTACCAAGAGCAGGTAATGGCGGCGGCGCAAAAAGCGGCCGGATTTACCCTGGGTAAAGCCGATTTGCTTCGACGGGCAATGGGTAAAAAGAACAAAGAAGAACTAGATAAGCAGTACGAGGGTTTCTCCGCAGGTATGCGTGAAAACGGTTACTCAGAGGGCGCGGTGAAGGCTCTCTGGGACACCCTCTTGCCTTTCGCTGACTACGCGTTCAACCGAGCCCATAGTGCCGCATACGGTGTCCTCAGTTACTGGACGGCTTATCTGAAAGCAAACTATCCAGCCGAGTACATGGCTGCGCTGTTGACCTCGGTCGGCGATAGCAAAGACAAGTTGGGGCTTTACCTGAGTGAATGTCGAAAGATGTCGATTAAGGTTCTACCTCCCGACATCAACGAATCTTTTGCTGCATTCAGCGCAGTCGGAGATGACATCAGATTCGGTTTGGGTGCGGTCAGAAACGTGGGTTTGAACGTAGTCGAGGGAATTCGTCAGGCTCGAGAAGAAAAGGGTAGATTCACTTCTTTCCATGACTTTCTGCAGAAGGTTCCTGCTCAGGTTTGCTCGAAACGTGTCATCGAATCGTTGATAAAGTCTGGAGCATTTGATTCGCTCGGCTACACCCGAAGAGCACTCTACGCAATTCACGAAGAGGCTGTCGACTCGCAAGCTTCAATCAAAAAGAATGAGGCCAGCGGGCAGGTTGACCTATTCGGATCTCTTTTTGACGATGCTGCTGCTACCGGTATTTCGGTCGAGATTCCACAGTTCGATGAATGGCCGAAGAAAGACAAGCTGGCTTTTGAGCGAGACATGCTGGGCCTGTACGTCAGCGACCATCCACTGAGCGGGCGTGAAGCGGTAATCGCTAAATATTCAGAATTGTCGATCAATGATTTGGTGACCTCAGAGTCGGTTAAAGACGGTGAAACTGCTGTAATCGCTGGTTTGGTAACGGCGGTTGCGCACAAGGTCGCAAGAGCCTCTGGCAACCCCTACGGCGCCGTAACCATTGAAGATTTCGAGGGCGAAGTTACCGTAATGCTGATGGGGAAGACCTATCAAGAATTCGGTAAAAGCTTGGAGACAGACCAGCTGGTGGTAGTGCGAGGTCGAGTTTCCTCCCGCGACGACGGCAATACCCTAAATGCCTACTCAATTGAAACCATCGATGCTGCTGCCGAAGTCAGCAGCGGTCCACTGTTGATCACTATTCCGGAGACGGCAGCAACCAGGAAATCACTCGAAGAGCTCGATCGAATACTCAAGGTTCACGCGGGGTACCAGGCGGTGCAAATCAGACTTAGTTCCGAGGCGGGCGACCGAATTTTCGAACTCCAACCGAAGGTTAAGGTTTCACCCGATTTGATGGGCGAATTGAAGGTACTCTTCGGCGCGAATATTGTAAATTAGGCGCCCTGGCGGAGATTGGTTATCTCAGTTATTGGTTAGGTTGTCACCGGTCGCAGTGTAATTGCGATGGCGGTAAAGCAATCCAGCTTGATCGTCGCCAACCAGTGCCTTTTCAACATCGACGATGACCACAGCATTTTTCTCCACGGCGATTACCTGTCTGATGCGCCCGATCAGCACCGAAGTTGCCTCAGGAAAAATGGCCAAGTCATGTGCCCCGCGCTGCCAGTTTTCAAGAGCGAAGCGCAAATCTGCTGGCCCTGCCATCTGCTGGGCTAGTCCAACATTGGCCTCGCCCAGGGTGTGAATTGCCACAAACCCACACTGCTCGAGGGCAGCATAGCTGCTTGAACCGCTGGCAACATTGAAACTTACCAGTGGTGGCTTGGTGCCAAGCGAGGTTACCGAAGTGGCAGTGAATCCCAGCGGGTTGCTGGCTTCGTCGAGCAGGGTGATTACGGTTACTCCAGAAGCGTGGCGTCTGAATACCGTTAGCAAAGCCTCGGTGGCGTCATCAATGTGGGTTAGGTTTTCTAGCATTTTTGGTTACCTCAAACTGGCTTAGGCGGCCCAGGGGCCCTACAAAGTCTAAACTTGGAAAGAAGAGTAGGGATTCCATGGTTCACCAAACACCAATTATTCGCACGGTTGATTTGCGCGAAAGCGGTTTTTCAAACCAAGACGTCAATCGTTTGGTACCCAGGGCAGAGCTCGACATTAGCGTAGCTGTTGGGCAAATCACCCCCCTTCTAGAGAGTATTCGGACTCAGGGGAGCGAACCTCTCGTCAACATCACAATTGAACGTGATGGTGTCGACCCTAGGCCAATCAGAGTTAGCCAGGCTGAACTTGATAACGCCCTAGCAAATTTGAATCCAGAACTTCGTTCAGCAATTGAGATATCTATCGAGCGGGTCAGGGCAGTTTCAACAGCTAGCAAACCGCAGGCGGTAACCACAACACTCGCGACCGGAGCCTCGGTTCGACTGCGCTGGCAGCCGATTGATTCAGTTGGCCTCTATGTTCCCGGGGGCAAGGCTGTTTACCCATCTTCGGTCATCATGAATGTGATTCCAGCTCAGGTTGCCGAGGTCGAGAGATTGGCAATTGCCACTCCGGCACAGCGCGACTTTGGTGGTCGACCACATCCGACAATTTTGGCAACTGCAGCGCTACTCGGGGTAACTGAGGTTTACTGCATGGGCGGTCCTGCAGCTATCGCAGCATTGGCCTACGGGCTAGCAGATATTTCCCTAGATCCCGTGAAAATGATCACCGGTCCCGGAAATATTTACGTGGCAGCAGCCAAACGAGCCCTTCGTGGTTCGGTCGGAATCGATTCTGAGGCTGGCCCGACTGAAATTTTGATTGTCGCCGACGGGTCTGCCGATCCAGCGCTGATCGCCTATGACTTGATTTCACAGGCCGAACACGATGAAGCCGCGGCATCAGTCTTGGTTACCACTTCCGAAGAATTGGCGACCGAAGTCGGCTCAAGGCTAAGGGAGCTGGTGCCAAATACAGCACATGCCGAACGAGTTACGGTTTCGCTCGGCGGAGTTCAGTCGGCAGTGGTTTTGGTGTCCTCGCTTGACGACGCGTATCGGTTTGCATCTGAGTACGCCACCGAACACCTTGAATTGCACACCTCTGAAAACGAGGTTGCCCTCGGCAAAATCTCCAACGCCGGGGCTATTTTCGTAGGGTCAAATTCTCCGGTCAGCCTTGGTGACTACATGGCTGGCTCAAACCACGTCCTGCCAACTGGTCAGCAGGCTAAATACGGATCCGGTTTAGGCGTGCACACCTTTTTGCGGGCCCAGCAGATTATCGATTACAACGACGTCGCCCTAGGCGAAATCGGTGAGGCCGTAAACCTATTTGCCCAGTCAGAGGGTCTACCAGCCCACGGTGAGGCAATTCTGGCGCGCTTAGGAAAGAAGTAAGTATGCACTGCCCATTTTGTAGATTTCCTGACTCTCGAGTAACCGACTCTCGTACTTCCGACGACGGCTCTTCAATTCGCCGCCGCCGCCAATGCCCTGAGTGCGGCATGAGATTTTCTACCACTGAAACGGCATCGCTGACAGTTGTAAAGCGAAGCGGAGTAATTGAACTTTTTAGTCGAGACAAAATAGTCAATGGTGTTCGTAAGGCATGCCAGGGTCGCCCAGTTTCCGAGGCAGATTTGGCGGTGCTAGCCCAAAAAGTAGAAGAGACTGTCAGGTCATCAGGAGCAGCGCAAATCGAGGCTCACGACATCGGATTGGCTATTCTTGAGCCGCTTCGACTGCTCGACGAGGTTGCATTTATGCGATTTGCGAGTGTTTATCAAGGATGGGAATCGCTCGAAGATTTCGAGACCGCGATTTCAAAACTTCGATCCAACCGAGAGCACTAAGCGATGCTCTATCAACTAATTTTCAAGCTTGTTTTTCGCCAACTTGATGCTGAGTTTGCGCACCACATCGGAATGTTTGGTATTCGAACTGGTCACCGACTGGGGCTTACCAAAATTGGCGCACTCGGCCCTAAAGACACTGCTTCGGTAGACGCATTTGGGATTCGATTCGCTGGCCAATTCGGCTTAGCGGCTGGTTTTGATAAAAACGCCGTGGCAATCGAAGCCCTCGGCGACTTAGGTTTCTCGCACGTTGAAATCGGCACCGTTACTGCAATTTCGCAGCCTGGAAATGACAAACCAAGGTTATTTAGGTTGGTAGCTGATCGAGCGCTGATCAACCGAATGGGTTTCAACAATCAGGGTGCCGATGTGGTTGCTGAGCGGCTAAGGCTGCTTCGGGCCGGGGCAAAAAAACTGCCGGTAATCGGGGTCAACATCGGTAAATCTAAGGTGGTCGACGTAGATCAGGCCGCCGATGACTATTTTCAAAGTGCTCTAAAACTTGCCCCGTACGCTGATTATCTTGCGGTAAACGTTTCTTCGCCAAACACGCCGGGGCTGCGCTCGCTGCAGTCAGTTTCGTCTCTGCGCCCAATTCTTGAGTCGGTAATTCAAGCAAATCGACAGTCATCCGCCGACAAACCAATCCTGGTGAAAATTGCTCCAGATCTTGCCGATGAAGACATAATTGCGGTCGCAGATTTGGCCCGTGAGCTGGGGTTGGCTGGAATTATCGCTACCAACACCACCATCTCTCGTTCTGGGCTGAAAACGCCGGCAAAAAAGGTGGCGGAGATGGGGGCCGGTGGGCTTTCTGGTTCACCGCTAAAGCAACGCTCAATTGAGGTTCTGAAGCTACTGAACCAACACTTGGCTGGGTCTATGGCGATCATCAGTGTGGGCGGCATTGAAACAGCCGCAGAAGCAAAAGAGCGGCTTGACGCCGGAGCCACCCTGGTGCAGGGGTACACCGGCTTCATCTATCACGGTCCGCTTTGGGCGAGAAAAATTAATCGCCGGCTAAACCGCATCTAGCTCTAGGGCTTAGCTCCGCGCTGCACCTGTGGCTTAGGAAGCCTCATTGGTCGCATCTGAATTGAACGCATTGCCGCATACATAGCCAAACCGCGCTCTAGGTTCGCCTCACCATATTTTTCGGCAATACGTTTTTTGGCACTGCGGCCGATTAGCCAGGCGTTGATGCCGACCGAGATGAACAGAACCCACATGGTCAGCAGTGTTGCCAGCTGAACGTAATAGTTGTCGACAACTGAAATCAGAATTACTACCACTAGCGCCGGCAAAACCAGTTCACCGAAGGTAAATCGGGCATCAACCAAGTCACGAGCCATGCGCTTCTGCGGCCCGCGGTCGCGAATGGTGAGGTAGCGTTCCTCGCCGTTCATCATTCCGTTTCTGGCTTTTCGGCGCTCTTCAGCCAGCTTGGCGCGTTCAGCCTTCCGAGCCTCTTTAGATTTGTCACCAACCAACGGCTTGAAGTGCTCGGCCTCACGCTCTTTGCGTTTTGGGGTTGGTCGGCCTTTACCGGTTGATTTTTCGTCTGACATGAGCTCCCTTTGAAAACTGAACTGTCCATAAGATTACAGTCATGACGGCGAAGCAAAATTCATTTGAACCTGAATCGATCAACCAGCAAATTTTGCAGCGGTTCGAGCTGCGCAAATCTCAACTAAAGAATTTGGTGTCGATTCCGTCAATCGCCTGGGATGCCTACGACGCGAAGAACCTTTGGAAATCCGCGGATGAGGTGGCGAAACTATTCGCATCGCTCAATTTTTTCGACGAAGTTCGGGTGGTCGCAGCATCCAAATTTGAAAAAGCGGCGCCGGCAGTGCTTGCTAAACGAGCAGCAAAAAACGGGAAGCCACAGGTGCTGCTATATGCTCATCACGACGTGCAGCCGGTGGGTGATGAATCGCTTTGGCTGAGTAGCCCTTTTCAAGCCCAAGAGCGAGCGGGGCGCCTCTATGGCCGTGGTGCGGCAGACGATAAAGCGGGCATCTTGGTTCATCTCGAATCGTTGGCAACGCTGATAGAAAATGAAACTGACCCCGATTTGGGGATCACCCTATTTATCGAGGGCGAAGAAGAGGCTGGGTCACCCAGCTTCGATGATTTTCTGGAAGAGCATCGGGAGCTGTTGGCTTCCGACGTAATTATCGTTGCAGATTCAGGTAACTGGACCACTGAAATACCTGCTCTGACAACGTCACTTCGAGGTTTGGTTTCGCAGACCATCAAGCTTTCAACCCTTGATCACGCCTTGCACTCTGGAATGTATGGGGGAGCGGTTCCTGATTCAGTGACCGCTATGGTTCGACTGTTGGCCAGTCTTCACCACCAAGATGGATCGGTAGCGATTGAGGGCCTAGTTGAAAGCGAAGCAGCCGACATTGACTACAGCGATCAGCAGCTTGCCGAAGACAGCGGATTACTGCCGGGGGTAAGGCAGCTGGGCACGGGCTCAATCCTCTCGAGGCTGTGGACCAAGCCGGCCGTAACCATACTCGCCATCGATGCCCCCAGCGTGGCTGAAGCTTCGAATACGTTGCAGCCGAGCACCAGGGCGAAAGTGAGCCTAAGAATCGCGCCGGGGGAGCAGCCACAGCGAGCGTTGAATTTGCTTCGCGAGCATCTTTTGAAACATGTTCCGTTTGGTGCCCAGCTTGAATTTGAGGATTTTGAAGCCGGTGACCCCTACCTTGATCACCCCGGATGGGCAAAAGAATTGGCGGCTCATTCGCTGGAATTGAGTTTCGGCTTGGCCCCAATTGACATGGGGGTTGGTGGATCAATTCCGTTCATTGCCAAGTTCAAAGAGGTTTATCCGCAGGCGCAAATTTTGGTTACCGGAGTGGAAGATCCTGACTCTCGAGCACACTCACCAAACGAGTCTTTACATTTGGAAAGTTTTAGAAAGGCGATGCTGGCGCAATCATTGTTTTTGCTCCATGCGAACCAGTTGAGGCTCGGGGAATAGTCGCTGTTCAAAAACTATTTTGAAAGTTAGAATTTTGTTCGGAAAGGCAAAATCATGTCGCAAACAATCGAAACCGGAGTAGTTCTTACCGCTGAAGCTCAGGCGAAGGTAAAAACCCTTATTGAAGCTGAAGGTCGAGACGACTTGCGACTGCGCGTTGCAGTTCAGCCAGGTGGTTGTTCTGGCTTGATTTACCAGCTGTACTTTGACGAGCAGCTTGCCGACGACGACTACGTTCGTGAGTTTGACGCCGGCGTTGAGGTCGTAATCGATCAAATGAGCCTGCCCTACCTTGATGGTGCCTCAATTGACTTCGAAGACACCATCCAGAAGCAGGGTTTTACCATTGATAACCCGAATGCAGCAGGATCATGCGCCTGTGGAGACTCGTTCAACTAATAAAAAACTTTTCTAAAAACTGAAAGTCCGCGGAGTTTTCACTCTGCGGACTTTTTTCTTGTCGAAAAGTGCGGAAAATGCGCCAATTTTGGCGAAAATTCAACTGCTCGGCGCTTAGACTAGAAGGCGAAACGATTCGAATTTTCGAAGGGTCGATTGTGCGTTCTAAGCGTGTTATTCGGTTGGCAGCAGTGCCTGCAGCCGCATCACTTATGTTGTTGTTGAGCGGTTGCTCATCTGAAGAAATTGCTCGCGGGTTCCTGCCCGGTGTTGCCGGTGTAACCAACCACACCGATCGCATCACCGGCCTCTGGACAACCTCATGGATTGTCCTCTGGGGTGTCGGAATTGTTGCCTGGGCTCTAATGGCATGGGCGTTAATCGTCTACCGTCGCCGTCGTGGCGAGACCGGACTTCCAGTTCAACTGCGCTACAACAACCCAATTGAGACTTTGTTCACGATCGTTCCAACCATTTTGGTCATCGGGTTCTTTGCCTTTACTGCCCGCGACATGGCTGAAATTGAAAAGCCAACCGCAAACCCAGACGTGACCATCGAGGTTATTGCCAAGCAGTGGAGCTGGGACTTCAACTATGTTGACGAGAACGTTTTTGACTCGGGCATTCAGTCGCAGTTCGATGGCGAAGAGGGCTCAGAGGCAGCTCTCCCTACCCTTTACCTTCCGGTAAACAAGAGCGTTCAAATTGACCTCTCATCTCGTGACGTCATCCACTCTTTCTGGGTCATCGACTTCCTCTACAAGAAAGACATGTTCCCAGCGCGAACCAACACCATGTACTTCACCCCTCAGGTCGAGGGCACTTACAAAGGCAAATGTGCTGAGCTCTGTGGCGAATACCACTCAATGATGCTTTTCAACGTGAAAGTGGTTTCAGAAGCTGAGTACGAAGCACGTATGGCCCAGCTTGCTGATGCCGGCAACGTTGGTCAGCTAGACAACAAGTACGACCGAAACCAGAATCTTCCTGGCGACAATCCAGAAATCAGAGGATAGGGACAATGGCTACCGCAACCGCATCTAAGCCTGCCACCGGTGCAGTCAAAAAGACCAAGGGGCAAATCCTGGTCGAGTGGATTACAACCACCGATCACAAAAAGATTGGCTACCTCTACCTAATTACCTCATTCCTCTACTTCCTCATCGGTGGAGTAATGGCTCTGGTAATTCGTGCTCAGCTAACTCTGCCAGGTCTAGACATCGTTCAGACCAAAGAGCAGTACAACCAGCTGTTTACCATGCACGGCACCATCATGCTCTTGATGTTTGCAACCCCGCTGTTTGCAGCCTTTGCCAACATTTTGATGCCGGTTCAAATCGGTGCGCCTGACGTGGCTTTCCCTCGTTTGAATGCAATCGCTTACTGGTTCTACTTCTTCGGTTCATTTGTAGCCGTCGCGGGTTTCTTCACCCCTCAGGGTGCTGCCAGCTTCGGTTGGTTCGCTTATGCTCCGCTTTCAAACACCACATTTTCTCCTGGGCTTGGCGGTGACCTATGGGTCTTCGGTCTTGCGCTCAGCGGTTTCGGAACCATCATGGGTGGTGTCAACTTTGTGACCACCATTCTGACCATGCGAGCACCTGGCATGACCATGTTCCGTCTACCAATCTTCACCTGGAACACCTTGATTACCTCGATCTTGGTAATCATGTGTTT
>CAZGZW010000006.1:0-64988 GCA_964530255.1 uncultured Rhodoluna sp. | reverse complement strand
CCGGAACCCACTGATTAAGAGTCAGTTGCTCTGCCGATTGAGCTAGAGGCGCATGCTGTGACAAGCACAACGATTGAAAAGAATAGCAGGGATACCCGCCGGTTGCCAACCCGAATTGAGCGCCCGGGATTAGATTGGTCAGACAGCCGGTTGTATCGAGACATGAGCGAATCTAAACACCTTGAAGCGGGCAGCGTAGCCCCAGCGTTTGAACTAATTGACCAGGATGGAAACGCTGTAAAACTAAGCGATTTCAATGGCCAGAAAACCATCGTCTATTTCTACCCGGCGGCCTCAACCCCAGGTTGCACCAAGCAGGCCTGTGACTTCAGAGACCACATTAATTCACTCAAGAATGAGGGCTATCGAGTCATCGGAATCTCTCCAGATAAGCCGGCGAAACTCAAGAAGTTCCAAGAAAAAGAGGGGCTCAACTTCCCACTTCTTGCCGATGAAGACAACTCTGTTCAGCAGGCATACGGTGCTTACGGCGAGAAAAGCATGTATGGCAAAACCTACATGGGAACCATTCGCTCGACTTTCGTTGTTGACGAAGCAGGCAAGATTTCACACGCGTTCTACAACGTCAAAGCAACCGGCCACGTTGACTTTCTAAGAAAGCAGTTGGGCCTCTAAAATAGAGGCATGACTGAGTACGAACGTCTTGAAGTCGGTAGCCAGTCTCCCGATTTTGCCGCTGTAAAGCATGATGGAAGCCCAGTTAGGGCATCCGACTTTTTGGGTTCTAAAACCGTCTTTTACTTCTTCCCCGCGGCAGGCTCTCCAGGCTGCACCATGGAAGCCGTCGAGTTTAACAACGAGCTTGAAGCTTTCGAAAACGAAGGCTTCAAAGTGGTTGGCATTTCGCCAGATCCTGACGAAAAATTGGCCAAGTTCAAGAAAAACCACGATCTAAATTTCGACCTTTTGAGCGACAGCGACTTTGCAGTTCACAAGGCATTTGGGGCGTACGGCAATAAATCTCTATACGGCAAGCTCTACCGAGGCGTTCTGCGAGCCACCATTGTGGTTGATGCTGCTGGCAAAGTAATGCTGCCGCTGTACAACGTCAAAGCAACTGGCCACGTTGGCATGCTGCTTCGCAAACTAGGCCTCTAGTTATCGCGTTCGCCAGGCTCTAGCGTGGCATTGACCACATCATTGCGAAAAACAAAGTAGAGGCCGAGCACCGACGGAGCCAAAATCGCCCAGCCAATTGCCTGCGAACCAAACTGGCCGGTAAAACTGCCAGACGCAATAGCGACCTGAATCAACTGCCAAAACATCGCAGCACTGCGAGCCCAGCGACGACCGTTGAATAGGTTGACGGCAATGCCAGAAACCCAGGCCGCAAACCCGGCAACCAGAGCGAACAGTGAAATTGCAGCCACGAACGATTCTGTTTTACCTGACAAAATCTCGATCAAAAGGATGATGGCAACCACAGCCAGAGTTGCCGCCTCAAGAGCTAAAAGACCGCATAAAACAAGTAGCGCTTTCGGTTTGGAATCGAATTTTTGCACGTTCATCCTAAATATTGGGTCTTGCCAAATGGCAGTGGGTATGAAACCATTTTCACAGGAAAGTTCCCGCGACTTGGCTCAAAAGAGCAGAAACAGAGCGGAAATCTCAACTGACAAATAAGTGAAATAACTTATTGCCCAGACCTAAGGAATAACAGCAAATATGGATATGCAATGGCTTAATCAGGCCCGCTGCCTCACTGAAGACCCAGAACTTTTCTTCCCAGTTGGAAACACCGGACCGGCCGTTGATCAAATTGATCAGGCAAAAGCCATTTGCCGTGAATGCGGTGTAGCCACCAGCTGCCTAGAGTATGCGATCAAAGAAAACCAAGACACCGGCATTTGGGGCGGCCTAAGCGAAGATGAGCGCAAGTCGCTCAAGCGCAAATATGCCCGTGCACGCCGCGCTGGCTAAATAGTTAACTTCTAAAGACCCGTCGAAATTCGGCGGGTCTTTTATTTTGAGCTAGCGGGGGCTTTGCTCTACAACGGAATCTGAATAGTGACTCTTGAGCCACCCTCGGGCGGAGCAAACCAATTTATGGTTCCTCGTAGCTCGCCCTCGATCAGTGTTCGAATAATTTGAGTACCCAAGCCGGTGCCGATTTTAGAAACATCGAGCCCGATGCCGTTATCAGAGACCGTTATTTGCAGGTGTTTCGGCTTACGAACAGCCTCAATGTGCACAACACCGCTTCGCCCAGCCAAACCATGCTCTACAGCATTGGTAACCACCTCGGTTAGAGCCACCGCCAAGGGGGTTGCGATCTCGCTGCGCAGCTGCCCGAAGCGGCCGTCAATCATGGTCTTGACGGTTGTGTTAGAGGATGAGGCCACCTCAGAGGTAAGCAATAGCGCTCGATCAAAAACCTCGTCAAAACTAACTTCTTGAGCCAGACCCTCTGACAGAGTGTCGTGCACCAACGCAATAGCTGAAACTCGGCGCATTGCCTGCCCCAACTGCTCTTTTACCTCTTCGCTGTTACTACGTCGAGACTGAATGCGCAGCAGGCTGGCTACAGTCTGCAGATTATTTTTTACCCGGTGGTGAATTTCACGGATGGTGGCATCCTTGGTAATCAACTCACGCTCTTGGCGCCTCAATTCGGTTACATCGCGACACAAAACAATCGCTCCGGTGCGTTCACCTCGAAGTTTGAGCGGTATTGCACGAACATTTAGAGTCACCGATCTCGACTCCATGTCGGTGCGCCAAGGCGCCCGACCGGTTAGCACCAGCGGCAAACTTTCGTCGACGTTGGTTGACCCCTTGAGAATTGGGGTTGCTGCTTCAGCCAGCAATTTTCCCTCGAGCTCGCCGGTGATGCCGAGGCGGTTGAATGCAGATAGTGCGTTGGGGCTCGCAAAAACCACGTTGCCCTCAAAATCGAGTCTGATCAGGCCGTCATTGGCGCGTGGTGCGCCACGCTTTGGCCCGGTCGGGTTGCTGAAGTCAGGGAACCCGCCGTCGGCCATCATTTCGAGTAGCGCATTGCCGCAGCTTTGATAGTTCAGCTGCAGTCGGTTCGGAGTTGGTGCCTCGGCGAGGTTGGTGTGTTTGGTGACGACAGCAATCGGCTCTGCGGTGGCTTCATCCGTTCTCGCAGATAACCTTCTGCGCACCGGGTAGGCGCTTAGCCGAGCAATTGCACCGTTGAAGTTGTCAATCTCGTTAGAGATCACAACTTGGCCGGTCTGAAACGCCTCGCTAACTCGCCCAGCCCAGTCTTTCCGGATAGGTTCACCGAAAATGTCTCGATAAAAAATGGTTGGAGCGCTAGACGGGCGGGCATGGCCAGCAGCAACAAATGTGCCGTCTGTGGTCGGTACCCAAAGCACCAGGTCGGCAAAAACTAGGTCGGCGATTAACTGCCACTCGGCCTGCAGTGAGTGCAGCCACTGTATGTCGGCATGACTTGCCGAAGAATGGCGCTTGAGCAGATCGCTGAGTGTTGACATCTAGTTGAGTTTAGCCATCGCCAACTGAGGTTGTGAATGCTCTGCGATTAGGTCAGTTGCCAATTCAGAAATGGATGCGCGAACTTTGCCTTTTCGAAGGTAATTAATCGGCACCCCTGATGCGAGTGCTCGATCTGCTTCAGCCGGGGCATCAGGGATAAAAAGTTGCACCTCAGATTTCACCATTTTGCTCAGCGTTTCAAGTATTTGCTGCCTTGCCTTCATCCCCAACACCCCAGATTTCAACCGGTTCACAATAATTCGCACCGGCGGCGAAGCGACATCGATGAGCTCTTGCCAAGAATCCAGAAAACTAGCGATTTGGCTAGGCTCTGATCCACATATCGCGAGAACAGAGTCGGAGCTGGCAATGACTTCAGCTGTAAATGTGGGGCTTGGCTTTGCAGAACAACTTTGCTGAAGAGGTGATGCGAGATCGAAGACAAAGTAATCGAACTGCTCTTGCATTTCCTGTTTCACGATTTCAAGGGCGTCCATTTGCGCTTCGGCCCAACGTCGCCTCGACGATAGCCCAGCAATAAATTGCCACTGCCCTTTGCCGCCGGAGATATTGGTCGATAGTCGATTGAATTCTGATTCGCTTAGACGCCCCTGAAGGGCCAATCTAAAGATAGCCGCGACCCCAGCTGGATGCTCACGATCCCCCAAGAGATACTTACCTGAAGGATGGTCAACGTCAACGTCGAAATACGCAACCCTCAAGCCACGCTGGGCTAGTTCATGCGCTAGTGCAATTGCGACGGTTGACTTTCCAACTGCCGAACCCGGTGACCATACCGCAATCGTTTTCAACTTTCACCACCTGGCCCGATCTAGCAGAGTGGGCCGAACCACAAGACCGAATTTCTCACCACTGACCTGCGCAGCCAAGACTTCTGAGACAGCAGGTAACGGAACCCATAGCTCCACAGCCAAATCTTCAACGCTAAACATACCCTCGGGCTTTATTAGCGCTGCCACCTCGGCAGATTCAATTAGCAGGCGAGGAAGTGCGGGGCCAGATTCAGGTTCGGCTGTAGCCCATAGATCAACTGACGCGCCGGGCACTAATCCGCTCGCCAGCGGCATCGCAGAGTTAACCACTACTGGCGCACGTTCATCCAGCAATTGGGTTGCGATCTGTGATTTGGGCAGCAACTCCCCCTCCCTTATTGGCCCCAGCAGGTAACTACCCACTGGTAACTCGTCGGGCCTAAGGTAATTCATGTTTTGAGCTCCAAGTGATACCTCAGCAGCTCGAAAATCGCCTGTGGTGATGCGAGTTCCAGCGGGGAGGCTGCTCTTCGCAATCAACATTTCATCTGGGCTACCCTCTTGTTTTAGCCACAAATAAGAACTGACCAGGGCAATCATCACCAACCCTCCGCCAACGAGGAGGGTTCGCAGATTTCTGGATTTTGACGAGCCAAAATTTAGTTTCATGGCGAAAATATGGCCGCGAAAATTAAATGGCGCCGAAGTTATCCACAGCAGAAATTTGAATGTTCTTTACGGCAGCCAGCGAAATAGCCATCGGCTGTCGATTGCTTGATTCGACCAGAAGCAGATTTGAAGTAGCCGACAGCAATCTGACAGAAGCGAAAACTTGATCATCCAGCGAAACTTGGGCCTGGACCGAATCTGGAATTAGGGCTAAGTATTCGTAGAGGCTGATTTCCACTTCCCGGAGCCCTGGCAGTTTGTTTTCCGCCGGAAGTAGCCCGCGAATCGACTTCAAGCCAGAGAGTGGATAAACCAGCCATTTTGCTGTTCCGACCAGCAAACCAGCAACGAAATCATGACCGAGCTGAACTGCCATCAGCTGCACCGATGGATGCGCGCTGAAGTCAATCTGAACCACAGCCCAGTCGCTGAGTATTGACTGCAGCGACGGAGTAACTAAATCTTGGATTGATTGATCTGACTCCATTCGATGCGAAATTTCTGCTTCAAAGTCTTCAAACCAGGCGTCAAAATTCATATTTGAATTTTGAGTAACTTGAAAGTTCCTCAAAAAAGTTATCCACAGCTTCTGCAAAGGCCATTCCAAGAAATTTGGTTTGCGTTTAATCTCGAATTCCCTCAGCAACGACGCTGAGGCATATCAAGTAGGGGGTAAAACGAATGGCCATTGAAACTGAAGCACCTGAAGAACCAAACGAAGAAGAATCAAAGCGCAAAGCTACCAACCCAATTGAGGAAGCCGAGTTATTCGGTAAACAGTACAACAAAAATTCCGAGTTGCCAGATCCAACTAATAACTTAGCTCTGCTTGCTACCGGAGTAGTTGAGGTAATTGCAGGCACTCGTGGCGTCGAGCAGCTAGCTAGATTCTTGAGTGAAGATGTTTACCAAAAGCTTGCCGCTCGAGCCCAACAGGCGAAAGAAGAGCGGCTCAGAAAAGGGCAAAAAGCCCGCTACCCAAATTTTCACGTGAAAAACATGAGGGCCCAAAGCCCTCGCGATGGAGTTATCGAATCAGTAGTACTACTCGACTCACCCAAGCGTTTGCGTGCCGTTGCGATTCGACTAGAAGGCTTCAATAACCGTTGGCGAGCGACATCGGTTTCGGTTTTATAGCGGGTTAGTAAAAAGCCGGTAGCCACCAAAAGTGGCTACCGGCGATTAATAATCGAAGACTAGCTTCTAAAGAAACTCGAACCCTGACCGTTTTCCGGTTTCTGGTTGCCTTGAGGTGCGCTAGGCGCTTGACCTAGTTCTTCAGCAACCGAGTGAACCTCAGCTTGCCCATCTTCGTCTGGCGCACTGTAGCTCAACTGCGACTGGTCAACGGCCGGCGGAGCAGTCTCTACCTGGACCTCGACGTTGAACAGGAAGCCGATAACCTCTTCCTTGATCGAGCCCATCATTTGCTGGAACATGCCGTAACCCTCACGCTGGTACTCAACCAGAGGGTCACGCTGTGCCATGGCACGAAGACCAATTCCCTCTTTGAGGTAATCCATTTCGTACAGGTGGTCACGCCATTTACGGTCAACCACTGAAAGCACGACTCGACGCTCTAGCTCGCGCATTGCGGCCTCACCGATTTCTTCGGTTCGTCGTACGTAGGCAATCTTTGCGTCACTCACCAGTTCGTTGGTCAACCACGAGCGAGTGAATTTGGCTCGAGAACCTGCTTCAGCAAGAACCTCTTGAATTTCAAGACCAACCGGATAGATGGTCTTCAACTCTGCCCAAAGTGCGTCCAGATCCCAGTCTGTGCTGCCGTCTTGGATGTGGCTCGCAACTATGTTGCTGACCGCGTCTTCTAGGAATCCGCTGACTCGATCAGCAATGTCGTCGCCCTCGAGGATGTGCCTGCGATCTGAGTAGATTGCTTCACGCTGGCGGTTGAGCACGTCGTCATACTTAAGGACATTTTTACGAATTTCAGCATTTCTGCCTTCGACCTGCGACTGCGCACTGGCAATTGCACGGCTAACAACCTTAGATTCGATTGCCATGTCGTCTGGCACGCCGGAGCGATTCATCATCGCGGCGGCTGCACCTGAATTGAACAGACGCATTAGGTCATCTGTTAGAGATAGGTAGAAACGAGACTCACCCTTGTCTCCTTGGCGGCCAGAACGACCTCTCAGCTGGTTGTCGATGCGGCGAGATTCGTGACGCTCAGTTCCCAAGACATAGAGACCACCAACGGCAAGCACCTTTTCAGCCTCGATGGCAACGGCGGCTTTGATCGACTCAAACTCTTGAGCCCAAGCTGCCTCGTACTCGGCTGGGTTTTCTTCTGCGTTTAGCCCGCGCTTTTGCAGCGCTTCGACGGTGAGAAATTCAGCATTACCACCGAGCATCACGTCGGTACCTCGACCAGCCATGTTGGTGGCTACAGTGACGGCACCGAGGCGACCTGCCTGAGCAACAATTGCAGCTTCACGCGCGTGGTTTTTAGCGTTCAACACCTCATGACGAACACCGGCCTTGGCCAAAAGTTTTGAGAGGTACTCGCTCTTTTCAACCGAGGTGGTTCCAACCAAAACCGGCTGGCCGGTTTCGTGGCGCTCGACGATGTCAGCCACCACCATGTTGAACTTGACCTCTTCGTTTTTATAGATCAAGTCTGGGTGATCAATTCGAACCATCGGCTTGTTGGTTGGAATTGGAACCACACCGAGTTTGTAGGTAGCCATAAATTCGCCGGCTTCGGTCTCGGCGGTTCCGGTCATACCCGAAAGTTTTTTGTACAGGCGGAAGTAGTTTTGCAGTGTGACGGTGGCCAAGGTTTGGTTTTCAGCTTTAACCTCAACGCCCTCTTTGGCTTCAATTGCCTGGTGAATACCCTCGTTGTATCGGCGCCCCGCGAGGATACGGCCGGTGTGCTCGTCAACAATCAGAACTTCGCCATCCATGACTACGTAGTCTTTGTCGCGCTTGAAAAGCGCCTTGGCGCGAATTGCGTTGTTCAGGAACGAGATCAAAGGAGTGTTAGCCGATTCATAAAGATTGTCGATACCCAGGGCATCTTCAACCTTTTCAATTCCAGGCTCGAGAATTCCGATGGTGCGCTTTTTCTCGTCTACTTCGTAGTCAATTACCGGCTGAAGTTTTTCTGCGATCTTGGCAAACTCGGCAAACCAGCGGTTAGCGTCTCCTGAAGAAGGACCAGAAATGATCAGCGGGGTTCGTGCCTCATCAATCAGAATTGAGTCAACCTCGTCAACGATGGCATAAAAGTGGCCACGCTGAACCAAATCTTGCTGCTGCCAAGCCATGTTGTCGCGAAGGTAGTCAAAACCGAATTCGTTGTTAGTTCCATAGGTGATGTCAGCTAGGTACTGTTCGCGGCGCTCGGTTGGGTCTTGCCCAGACAGGATGCAACCGGTTGTCATGCCAAGCGTGCGGAAAACACGGCCCATCAGCTCACTCTGGTAGCCGGCCAAAAAGTCGTTAACCGTTACAACGTGAACTCCTCGACCTGCAATGGCATTTAGGTAAGCGGGAAGAGTTGCAACCAGGGTCTTACCTTCACCGGTGCGCATCTCTGCAATGTTTCCAAGGTGCAGTGCTGCACCACCCATTAGCTGAACGTCGAAGTGGCGAAGACCCAGAGTTCGCTTAGATGCCTCTCGAACAGCAGCGAAAGCCTCGGGAAGTAAATCGTCGAGAGATTCGCCTGCCGCATAACGGTCACGAAGCACTTGGGTTTCATTGCGCAGATCTTCATCGCTCAGTTTGGTGAAGTCTTCTTCGAGGGCATTAATCGCCACCGCGTAATTGCGCAGTTTGACTAGGGTGCGACCTTCGCCGGCGCGCAAAAGTTTGTCGATGAAATTAGCCAATTGATACTCCAAACCGAGAATGAGGTCTACCCATAATCTTAGACCTCGGCACTACCCAAACCGGGTGCTGCCGAGGCCTAAGCTACGCTGCTGGCGGAATGACTAATTCAGATTAATTACCCCGTAATTCCAGCCTTTACGACGGTAAACCACAGATGGTTTATTGGTTTCTGCGTCTTGGAAAAGATAGAAATCGTGACCCACTAATTCCATGTGATACAGAGCATCATCAACCGACATTGGCACGGCGTCAAAACTCTTTCGGCGAATCACCACCGGCGACTCACCGAGGTCAACAGATTGGCTTGACTCATCCGATTCGTCGTGCTTGGTTCCTAGGAGAATATCGGCGTCGACTGGACGCACGTCGAGTTCCGCGAAGTCGTGCGCTGAGAGCTCACTTGCCCCAATTGAACCGTGGCGACCATGGTGCACTTTGCGGCGGTCTGAAGCACGGCGTAGCCGCTCAGATAATTTGCCCAGTGCAAGATCGAATGCAGCAAATTTGTCAGCCGCATGGGCCTCAGCACGAATTACATGACCGGGTTCAAAAACAGTCAATTCAACCTGATCTTCAGGGCCAGAACCACGGCTGTGATCATGTCGAGTTACCTTGATGGTCAGTGCCTGAACACGGTGTGCAAGTTGTTCAACTTTGTGAGCACGATCTTCGACGTAATCGCGAAAGCGGTCGGAAACCGTGAGATTTTTGGCAGTGATGTTAACTTCCATGATGACCTCCAAGTTCGGGCAACGTTGCCCGTGAATGAAACCTATACCTTTACGAGTTCAGGCGTGTGAAATTTTCAGTTTTGTCTCAGCAAACGTGACGAATTTATCGACCGTGTATCCATTTTGCTCAAGTGTGAACTTGGCAGCCAACAAAGTTGCCCCCGTTGTGACCACGTCATCAACCAGCCAAATTTTGGCTTCTTCGGAGCTCTCGCTCACCAAATCAAAGCGCTTTTCTACCCCAGACCAACGTTCACTGAGGGTCTGCCCGGCTTGATCCTTACGATCATGCCGCTCCACCAGCAGGTCGAGAACTTGAAAATTGGCACCGCATAGGTTGGCTATAGCAACAGCTATTTCTTTCGCAGGGTTGAACCCGCGAACCCGCTGCGCTCTGCGACTTGAAGGTATTGGCACTAGCAAAACCTTTTCGTATAACAGTTCGGACGGCAATCTCATCAATATCTGTTGCGCGAATATCGGGGCCAGCAAGCTAACCAGACCCTCTTTGTACTTACTCACTAAAGCGGCCACAGCCTCGTAGTTAGCGACCGAAAACCCTGAGATTTCATAGGTTGCTCCGGGCAACTCGCCTGTATAACTTCTGGTCGGCTGCCTAAGTTCGAAGCCTTGATTCTGCAGACAGGGCTCACAAAATATGCTGCCGAATTTGCCACAGATTACGCATGCATTTGGCATTAGCGCATCGAGTAAAAAACCTAAAGCGGTTTTCAGGGTTTGTCTCACCAGACCAGTGTTGAGTTACTTCGTCAGAGAATCAGGCTGACTTCCCAAATCTGTGAATAACTATTGACTCGCGAAGTGCATGGCAATAATTTCGATGTCGACAAACTCCCAACCGAGGCTGCTGTAACGATATACGTCGCCATTATCAACGCGAGCGTGCAGGTTGCCAGTTTGGGCATCACCTTGGAACTCTGCTCGACCATAAATTGCGGTTGAAAGGTCTGCGACGCCCCCCACTTGAACAAAATATGGTCGCGTCTCTTCACCGATCACACTGGAGAGCACTAAATCTAGCCCGCTCATCCATGACACGTAGAAGGGATTCGCACCAATCGGAGTTAGGTCGATTGCCTGCCCCACGGAGGTAGGCATCCCTGCCGCATTTCTGGTGATAGGAGCTATCAATAGTCGATTGCCGAGGCTAGTTTTTACGACCGCGGCTAATCGGCTGCCCTCGGGGCTGATGGCAAATGAAAGTCGATCGTAGCCAGCGATTGAACCCAGGTTGATGCTTCTGACCGGTTCGTTTTTTCCAGCAATCAAAAGGGCACTACCTGAAGTGGAACCAAGGCTCCAAACATATTCATTCCTGTCTAGCTTCGGAGTCAAAATTGCCTTCCGGCCATCAACCAATTTCGATGTCTCGGCTACTCGGCCCAACTTCGTCAAGTAAACCCCGGTTGGCGTTGCAGCAACGACGGTGGTTAGGTCACCAGAAATCGCAAAATCACTGGCCGATAATTTTCGAAGCGATTCTGATGCCAGTTTGAGGTTGCTCGAGGTGTTTCCGCCTAGTGCTCGCAATCCGTCTGCGTCTAAAACAATCGGATACAAGCCAGTAGCCTGAGCGCCGGGAGTCAAAATGTCTGGAATCTCCTGCGGCGTACGTTCAACGAGCACAGCGACCTCAAATACAGAATCTAACTGGGTCAGCGTTTGCTCGAGCTGTTTTTTGAATCGAGATTTTTGCGTAGTGTTGGCTACCAAAGCCCGATTGGTGAAGTCTACGGTTGCTACCGAATTAGCAATGGTCACTGTGTTAAGCGAAAGTTTTGTTCCACTTGGGAAAGCAGTTTTAGCAACACCGGCCAGCCACTCACTTGGGCCAGCTAAAAGTGCTGTGACCATACGGGTAGGTGTTGTTGCCTGCGCGGGGAACCAGCGCAAATCAGGAATCAAATTCTTGAAATTCGAATCCCAAAAATAGAGTGCGTAACTTCTAAACATCACTTCAAACACCGGTCTAATTACCAAGGTGAGATCAGGGGCCTCGGAGATTCTCCACTCGCCGTTTTCTTCCACAAACTTGAATTGAAAGTATTCGAGTGCGCCACTATTGAGCTCACTGTATGCTCCGGTTGAATCAATCTGGGCTAGCACAGTGGTCGAAACGCTGGCTGAGTTATTTGGATAGACGGTGATGGCCGGACGAAGTTTTTGAATAATCACACGGTCATTCGGTTGCCACTTATTTTTTATTTTGGAACTCAAAAACTCTCTTGCAACCGCATAGTCATTCTGCGGACCGGTGCCTGCATTTAGAAACCCATTGAGAATTTGTTCTTTGGTTGCGCCCTGCTCGGGGCCAGACGGTGAATAGTAAAGATTTTCTTGATCTGCCTCGGTTTCAACTGCGGGGCCGGTCAAGACCATTCCGTCTTGTGGAATCGCAGCGCAACCAGCCAGTGAAAATGCGACAAGTGAACCAAGCAAAAGTTTCAGAAATTTACTCATGCCTGCACCGACTTCGTAGTTTTGCGCTTTGGCGGAAGCGGAAGTGGAGACTGGGTGAATACTTCACCCTGCTTGCGAGGCAAAGTTAGCCTGAAGCAGGCTCCCTCACCTGGTTTGGCCCAAACCTGTAGCCAACCACCGTGCAGGTGGGTGTCTTCGAGCGAAATAGCCAGACCAAGGCCGGTTCCGCCTGTGGTTCTTTTACGAGCCGGATCAGCGCGCCAGAAGCGATCGAATACTCGATCAACCTGAGCACGCGACATTCCAACGCCCTGATCGGTCACGCTTACCGCTACCGCCGAGTCACTGGCTCCAACCGCCACGGTGATTGGCTTACCTTCGCCATGCTCAATTGCATTAGCCAACAGATTTCTAATCAGGCGCTCGATTCTCGGCCCGTCAAATTCGGCGTTGACTGAACCAGACGGAATGTTGATCAAAATCTCAGAGCCTTTGCTTGCTGCCAGCGGTTCAAGACCAGCAATTGCCATACCGACAACACCGTTCAAGTCTTGTAATTCGAGCTCCGCTCTAACCGCTCCAGCGTCATATCTGGAGATTTCAAGAAGGTCATTCAGCAAGACTTCAAATCGTTCAATCTGATCGTGCATCAGCTCTGCGGAGCGGCGTGCCGCTGGCTCTAGAGTTTCACGGTTCGCGAAGATGACGTCGCCCGCCAACTTGATGGTGGTCAATGGCGTACGCAATTCGTGCGAAACATCTGACACGAAGCGCTGCTGCATTTTTGAAACACTGGCTAGCTTGTTGATCTGCTTTTGCAGTGATTCGGTCATTCGGTTGAATGATTTGGCCAGGTTAGCAATCACGTCTTCACCGCGCTCAACCAGTCGACGGTCAAGTGCGCCCTCGGCGATGTCTTCAGCAACCTCGGCTGCGTCACGAACCGGTTTAACTAACCAGTTGGTCACGAAAAAGCTGACTGCTCCAATTGCAAAAATTAGGAATAGCGCTCCGATTGCCATGGTGCGCTGCACGAAATCTAGAGTTTGCTGCTCTGAAATCAGGTCAAACACCAGGTACAGCTCATACTGCCCAGCCTGCGGAATCTGGATGCTGGTACCAACCGCAATTCCTGGATGAGACTGTTCATTTTCAGTTATCGAGATCGACTGATACTTGAGCTGACCTGGTGATAAGCGAACTGCCTCACGCAAGTTGCTCGACACCAGCGAGGTATCAAGGTCTGCCGAGATTGGGCTTTGCAAAATCAACTCTTGATTTTGATTCGGGCTACGCAGCAGAGCAACTTTTCTAGTTGACGATGTTCCCGAAGACTCGAGCGATGGAATCACTGAATTCAAAAGCGTTTGCAGAGCAACTTCATCGTTTACCGTCGATGCCGAAAAGGTGTTTTGAACCTCGACTGCGGCGCGCTCAGACTCGTTCAGAATCTGCTTGGTTCGAGTTGAGTAAAGTCCGTTGCCGATTGAGTAAGACAGAAAGCCGCCAACCAAAATGAGCAGGATGGTGCTCGACGCCACGGTCGAGAATACGGCTCGAGCCTGCAGGTATTTCCGGAACAGCCCAAGCCCCCACCTAAGGAAGGTGCGGATTTTCAACTATGCCTGGCCAGCCTTGTAGCCGATGCCTCGAACAGTGGTCACGATTTTTGGATTGTCTGGATCATCTTCGATCTTTGAACGCAAACGCTGAACGTGAACGTTGACCAAGCGAGTGTCAGCCTTGTAGTGGTATCCCCAAACCAGCTCAAGCAGCATCTCACGAGTGAAAACCTGTTTTGGTTTCTGCGCCAGAGTTAGCAGTAGCGAGAACTCCAGCGGAGTGAGTGAGATTCTTTCTTCACCCCGTCGAACTTCATGGCCGGTGATGTCAAGAATTAGCGGGCCAAGAGTCACTACGTCACCGCTGGCCTCGACAACCTGAGTGAGTGGCCGCAACCGAGCCTTAATTCGCGCTATCAAAACAGTTGGGTCAAAAGGTTTGACTACGTAATCGTCAGCGCCGGCCTCTAAGCCACGAACCACATCTTCAGATTCGGTTTTGGCGGTGAGCATGATGATCGGAGTACCCGCTTTGCTGCGGATTTCAGAACAGACCTCAATGCCGTCTTTTCCCGGCAACATCACGTCAAGCAAGACCAAGTCTGGATTTACCTCTTGGAATTTCTCCAGAGCTCCAGAACCGGCGTCGTGAAAACTGAGCTCAAATCCTTCGCTTTCTAAGACAATGCCCACCATTTCACGTAGGGCGTTGTCGTCATCTACAACAAGGATTTTGTGGCTCATGCTGCTCCAGGGGGTTAGTAGCGGTAGTGCTCAACCTTATAGGGTCCGTTCACTGGAACGCCAATGTAGCGGGCCTGATCAGTTGTCAACTGGGTTAATTCAACACCAAGTGCAGCCAAGTGCAAACGGGCAACTTTTTCGTCAAGTGATTTAGGCAAGATATAAACCCCGATTGGGTACTCTTCAGTCTTGGTAAACAACTCGATTTGAGCCAGTACCTGATTGCTAAACGAGTTGCTCATCACGAAGCTTGGGTGGCCGGTGGCGTTACCCAGGTTCATCAGTCGGCCTTCGCTCAGAATCAGAACCGACCGACCGTTTGGCAGACGCCACTCGTGCACCTGCGGTTTGATTTCAATCTTTTCGATGCCTTCGATGCGGTTGATTCCAGCCATGTCAATCTCGTCATCAAAGTGGCCGACATTAGCAACGATTGCCAGATGCTTCATCTGCAAAATGTGCTCTGGCTTGATGATTCCCTGGTTTCCCGTTGCGGTAACAAAAATGTCAACCTCTGAAATCACTGACTCTAAAGTGGCAACCTGATAGCCATCCATTGCGGCCTGCAGTGCACAAATAGGATCAATTTCACTCACGATGACTCGAGCACCCTGACCGCGCATTGCCTCAGCAGAACCCTTACCAACGTCTCCGTAGCCCGCTACAAACACAACTTTTCCGCCGATTAATACGTCGGTTGCTCGGTTGATGCCGTCTGGCAACGAGTGACGAATGCCGTACTTGTTGTCAAACTTAGATTTGGTTACCGAGTCGTTCACGTTGATGGCTGGGAACAGCAGCTCGCCTCGTTTGTGGAATTCGTAGAGGCGGTGAACTCCGGTGGTGGTTTCTTCGGTGACTCCCTTAATTTCTTCGGCTATGCGAGTGAAACGGCCCGGGTCTGCTGCCACTGATTTACTCAAGAGGTCGAGAATGACTCCGTATTCTTCGCTGTCATCGATACCCTTGGGCGGCACTGAACCAGCAAGTTCAAACTCTCTACCCTTGTGAACCAAGAGGGTGGCGTCGCCGCCATCGTCAAGAATCATATTTGGGCCGGTGTAGTCTGCGCCTTCGGCTGCAGCCTCAGCTGACCAATCAAAAATTCGGTCAGTGCACCACCAGTATTCCTCGAGGGTTTCGCCTTTCCATGCGAAAACCGGAGTTCCGGCCGGCGAGTCAACGGTTCCATTTCCGACCACTACGGCCGCAGCTGCCTCATCTTGGGTTGAGAAGATATTGCAGGAAGCCCATCGAACCTTTGCCCCCAGAGCAACGAGAGTCTCGATCAACACTGCGGTCTGCACTGTCATGTGAAGTGAACCGGTAATTCTCGCGCCCTTGAGTGGGGCCGATGCAGCAAACTCTTCACGTAGTGCCATAAGCCCTGGCATTTCGTTTTCGGCCAGACGAATTTGGTGGCGACCAGCTTCAGCCAAACTTAGGTCGGCGACTTTGAAATCAAACGCGGTTTTCTGTGACATTTTCTGCTTTCGGCTAGGCACGAATCAGAGCGAGAACTTCGTCCCTGATTTTCTTCATGTCGGCCTCGGTTGCGGCTTCGACATTCAGTCGCAGTAGCGGCTCGGTGTTCGAAGAACGAACATTGAACCACCACCACTGGCCAGCTTCGGCAGGCTTGCCTTGCGCTGTGATGCCGTCAAAATCATCGAAATCTGCTCGAGAGACGAATGCCTCTTTGATTCTTGACTTCGCTGCTGCGACATCTGAAACGGTCGAGTTAATCTCGCCGCTTAGGTAATAAGGATTATATTGCTTGGAAAATTCCGAAAGCGAAAGAGGCTGCGAACCAAATTCTGCAAGAACATGCATGGCCGCCAACATTCCGTTATCGGCACCCCAGAAATCACGGAAATAGTAGTGGGCACTGTGTTCGCCACCGAAAATCGCGTTGGTCTCAGCCATTTTGTCTTTGATTAGCGAGTGACCAACCTTGGTACGAACCGGTTTAGCGCCGTCAGCGGTAATCACTTCAGCGACAACATTTGAGGTGAGCAAATTGTGCAGCACGGTAACCGGAGCACCTGGGTTATGGGTTTTTTCACGGGCAATTTCTCGACGAGCGACGATCGCGGCAACAGCCGATGGAGTTACTGCATCGCCATTTTCATCAACCACAAAAACTCGGTCGGCATCGCCGTCAAAAGCCAATCCGATATCGGCACCGTGTTTGACCACGGCCGCCTGAAGGTCAACCAAATTTTTTGGATCGAGCGGATTAGCCTCGTGATTTGGAAAGGTGCCATCGAGTTCGAAATACATTGGGATGATTTCGAGCGGCAACCGTTCAAGGTCGGTGGCGTGGCCCAGCACAGCAGGTACAGTCAAGCCACCCATACCGTTACCAGCATCAACGACCACCTTTAGTGGCCTAATCTTGCTGAGATCTACCAGCTCGCGCAGATATGACGCGTAGCGCACCAAAATGTGCTCTTCGCGATAGCTGCCTTTGTTCTCGACCTCATCAATTCCAGTCTCGACGTAGACTTTGGCGCGGTCGCGAATTGCCGCCAATCCGGTATCGAGGCTGATGCCACGGGCGCCGGCTCTCGAAAATTTGATGCCGTTATATTGTGCCGGGTTGTGGCTGGCAGTGAACATGGCTGCCGGTGCGTCAAAGATGCCCGAGGCAAAATAACTTTCGTCGGTTGAGCAAAGCCCGATTGAAACCACGTTGGCACCTCTGGCCTGTGCTCCCTGGGCAAACGCGTCTGCAAACTCAGGGGATGAATCGCGCATATCGTGTCCGACGACAACTTCGGATCCGGCTGCTTCAAGCTCGTCAACAAAGGCTGCTGCAAGCGCGGCAACTATTTCTGTGGTCAGGTCTTTGCCGACCAAACCGCGCACATCGTAGGTCTTTACGATTGCATCCCAGTTAATGTTCATAGTTGCTTTCTAATAGTGTTGCGTGCTTCACCGTAAGCCACCCCTCAGGGGCAGTGAGGCTTTTTGAATGTTGCCGACACAGGTCGTAACTGTGGGGCTCGGCAAGGGTCGACAGTGGCCCCAATACTGCTGTCGAATCTGCGTACACATAGGTCAGGGTTGCAACTGCTTCGCGGTTACAAGTTACCTTTGAGCACGGCCGTTCAGACATCCTGACAAGAATACCAAGGCCAATAGACTTGCCACATGAGCGATCACCACAATTCATTTCGAATTTCACGTGACCGCCACGGTCGGGGCCCTCGGCGATCTCTGCTTGGCCATCTGCGAATGCTTGGTCGTGGGCAATCTAGTTTCGAACAAATCGTTCAAGGTGCCGTCGAGTTTTTGCGGTCTACCTGGCCAGAAGATTTAGGCGAATTGAACTGTCAGATTATTGATGGCCCGCCCATTAGCTCCGATTCAAAGTCGGTTAAGCGTTGGGCCACGAAACCCGCCACCAACACCATCGTGATTTATCGTGTTCCAATTGAGCGCTTGGGCCACGCCCGCAGAAGCGATGCCATGCATGAGCGAATGCACATCGAAGAGTATGTTTTTCAGGCAGCCGCGAGCCTAATTGGCAAGGATCCCTGGGATTTACTTGCCTAAATTTTGGAGCCTAACGAAGGCTTATGGCTACTTTGCCGCCAACATTTCGAGCATTGGTAACCGGTAAAACCGTGATCTGACCGTTGATGTCGACCACGAGAGAGGCGAAATAGCCTGCGTCATTGGCAGCAAATTGGTACTTACCACCCTGGCCCAACTCACGAGTAATGACTTTGCCGCTCACTGGCGAGTACCAGCTGAATTTCGTGATTCCGCCGCTGGGTAGCGCGATGGTCTGCGATTCGGTGTGCAACTCAAGTGAAGTCAACCAAGCAAAGTCAGTTTTTGGGTTTCGCTCTTTGAACGTTCGCGAAAATTTCAGCCCGGTTTGGATTGGCTGGTCAGCGGTAACCGCGACCACATAGTCACCATCGGTCAGACCGGAGATTGTAAAGTCAGCAACCGATTCGGCCTCTACCTGGGCTCGGATAACCGTGCCAAAAGATTTACCGTCTGCGCTGACCACCTGAGCGGTAAAGGTCGTGGTTTGTTTTTGCGAGTTGAAAACCCTCAGTGTTGGCCGCAAATTTGAATAGCTATCAGACTGCGAAATTAATGCTGAGTTGTCTTTGCTGCCCCTAATGAAAAGCCCGGTCATAACCTGTGATTTTGCTGCGGGTTGAGCGGGTGAAACGTAATCTGAGCCGCCAGCTTCAAGGCCGCGAACCACTCGGTGCTGCAACCAGGCACCTACGGCACCCCCTCTAGCAAGAGCGCGAACGGCGAAGGTCTTTGTTTTAGGTATTAGGCCAGCCAGATTTAGCACGGTGGTCTTTTGTGCGCCGACAGCAATTCCCGCCAAGCCTGCTGCTCTAAGCTGCCCGGCTTCGGTAAATACTTGCAGCTCAACCGTTGAATTAACCCGGGATGGGTTACGCAGCACTAACAGCGTTTCATTTCCAACTTCGGTACTCCCGCCGATCAACCAGATGTCAGTGGATGGTTTTTGACAGGTAGCACCAGTTAGACCGCTGAATCCTGGCAGTGAAGCTAACTGAAGCTGGTTTACGGCCAGCAGATTAGAGCCTTGGGTGGCGAGACCCTCAGGGTCGACCGCAGTAAAACTGCCGTCAGAAATTTCGAGCGTGGCTTTCGAAGAATTGTCGAAGTGAAGGTTTTCAGTTTCGGCCCCGATCTTGGTGAACTTGCCGATTTGGGTGCCTGAAGTTCCGCCGGTTAGCCATAGCGCACCTGGGCAAACCAACGTAAGGTCACGAGCCTTGGCCACTCGCTCAATAGCATTCGGGAATTGAGAAGTCTGAACGGCAAAATTTGGCAGACCAAAAAGCATGGCGGCAATTGCAGCAAGCGTTCCAACCAAAATCAAGATGCGCCTCATGATTCATCCCCCTCTTGGCTGAAAAGAGCTGAGTCTTTGGCAGCCCTTCGTCTCGAGCCTCGAGTCGGAATGGCCAAAAGCAGGTAAGCGCCCAGAACTCCAACTTGAGCTGCCTTTGTTAGTGACCAACGAGACTCACTCGAGGCGGTCAAATCTAAGTTTTGATTCGGATCAATCACCCTCCACAGGGATCCGTATTCGGTCTCGCCAATCGACTCAAGTTCTTTAATGGCGTCTAAATTTACGCCTAGCTCCCGAACCAATTCACTGTTTGATTTCGGCACCAGAACGTAGCCAATGTTGGCGCTGCGCATAATTTCAGCGAGGTCACTGTTATTTGCAGAGACCAAGTTGGCAACCAGGTCAGAATGCAGTTCTTTTTCTGCGGCAATCTGCTGCCAACGCGCATCGGCTGCACTCATCCCCTGGTTTGCAAGGGTCAGCGATAGCCGATAAACCGATGAAATTTCTTCAAGCTGCACGCCATCACCATCTACCAGAGCAACTGCGTAGCGCGTCTGGCCTTTTATATTTTCTGGCGAGACAACCAGCGTCTTCAGAGGGCTACCACTCTGGTGCTCAGCCAAAACAATAGATGGGGCAACCTGATCGGTGGCGTAGCTAAATTCGACTGGCTTGAACCAGGCCGCGACTGACAGTGGAGCAACAAGCAGCACCGCCATGGTGGCCAACCAGGGGCTCTTCAATTGCCCAAGAGCAAGGGCCATTAGAGCCACAGCCCCAAGGCTAAATAGCAGTAGCGCTGGCAACGGTGAATTCTCAAGAATTCGATCGGTGAGCGCCTGTGCGTCGATGCCAAGCGCAGGGAAGCGCAGCCACTGCGCTGAGACCATGAGAGCTACTGCGGCGATTGTGATCATGGCCAAACCGATTGACCGACGATGCAAGAGACCGAGCAGGGCGAAAATCAAGGTCGGTACAAATAGGAATTGCACCCACAGTGAACTTTGAATCGGGGTTTGCCCCAAGAGCAGCTGCCAGTTTTCAACATTGTGTGGCTCAGGAACCACTGACGGGTCAGCGAGTAAAAACAGCGGTTGGCCGAGCGAGAGGTAGTAGATCGTAGTTGGGCCAAAAATTGCTGCGGTTGGCACCATGACCCACAAGAGGTAGCCGAGTCGACGAATTTTTACTAGACCGACGAAGGTCGCTGAAATGCCGATTAGCAAACCAAGTGCCGGATTAGCCGCTGCGATGAGGGCGAGAATTAGCCCGGCAGTAGCCATTGAAGCCCACAGCTTTGAGCTGGAGGCTGAATCTTTTCTGAACAGCAACCTGTGCAACTGGAGCAGCAATGCCGGTAGCAAAACTGCAATCACCAGCGCGGTAACCCTGGCCTCAGCCAATGCCCAAATCACCGCTGGGGATAATGCGTAGGCAAGCGCTGAGCTATTTCTCACCCAGGCTTTTGGAGTGACGATGGCCACGCAATACCAGGCGGTCGCAAAGGCCAAGCCTGGAGCTAGGAAAATGAGCGCAGAAAGCGCGATTGAGGGCTGCCAAAAAGTAAGTGAGCCGATGCCCAAAAGCACCCAGTTGAATGGATCGGCAGGGGCCCATAGGCCGAAACCTAGATCTTGAAAACTGGCTCCGGCAGAGTCAAAGAGTTGAAACCAATTTGCAGCAAGAGGTCTAACCGAACTACCGGTTGCAGCAACTGCCGAAGGAAAGAGTGACCAATTGGTTAGCATCACCAGCAGCATTACGAGCCAAGCACCTGCAGAGCTAAAGCTCTTCAGCACATCTTGCTGACCATCAACCGAAAGCTGCTCAAGGTTTATTTGGGATTCGAGGGCATCGCGATGAGCAAAACGTTGGGCTCTAATTTGTTCACGGCTAGCCAGCAATGGTTTCAGCTGTGAAAAAGAAATTTGCCGAGGTTGCCTTGCTCTGGCACTTAGTCGCCGGCCAATGGTAAAAAATGCCCAAATAGCTGCCGCCAATTCAGGCGCAATCAGGCGCGGCTGTTTAGTGATCAGGTGCCATATTGTTCTTGCCAGGGCAATCGGGAAAGCAAACAACCAAGCGGCGAAAACCAAAAACGTTGAGCGCTGAGTAAAAAATAAGTGCCATTGAGCCTTGCGAATCGCGCTCTCTACAGATCCGCCTAAAAATCGCCTGGGTCGTTGCCCACAGAGTGACAAAGCAGCATGTTGAATGCGGGCCTGAGGCGCAACCACCACTCGCTTACCAAGTCGGCGCAATTTGATACCGAGTTCTACATCAGCTGCTAGGGGTGGCGAATTTTCTAGTAGGCCACCTACTTCGACATAGTTCAGCCGGTTTACCAAGAGACCTGCTGTGCCGGTGGCTAAAACATCTTCGATGTGATCATGCTGCGACTGGTCTAATTCACCTGAGTGCGGAGCAATTACCTGACCTCGAGGTGACATGGTGAGGCCCAACTGGGATAGTCGGTTTGGTGAACTCCAGCTGAGCTGTTTTGGGCCGACGGCGG
Source organism: uncultured Rhodoluna sp. (assembly GCA_964530255.1). Lineage (GTDB taxonomy): Bacteria > Actinomycetota > Actinomycetes > Actinomycetales > Microbacteriaceae > Rhodoluna. The sequence goes on along the minus strand of CAZGZW010000006.1, from coordinate 43,341 downwards.
CAACAGAGGGTGACTTCTCTACCTTGCGAACTAATTCTTCGAGGGTCGATGGTTCAGGAGCACTGTCGTCGTGCAATAACCAGATCCACTCGTTTTCCAGTTCACCCAACGCTTCGATTGCGGTTTGGACGCTTTTAGGAAATGAGGTTTTTGGGTCAACACTTACACGGCCCCAAGTTTCGGGAAGTTCATGAGCGGCAGCATTGTCGGCAGATGAGTCAACCAAAATCACTCGATCAGGCTGAAGGGTTTGCAAGCTGAGACCCGAGATGGTTTTGGCTAAATACTCGTCAGCCTCATGACTGACCACAATTGCGGTGACTCTAATGCTCATGGCACCACCTGTTTATTGACAAACAGGCGCAGTGCTTAGGCGCGCTTCTTGAGTTTGCGGCGTTCACGCTCTGAAAGACCGCCCCAGATTCCGAAGCGCTCATCGTTGGCAAGTGCGTACTCGAGGCATTGAGCTTTCACTTCGCAACCCGAACAAATTCTCTTCGCATCTCGAGTTGAACCGCCTTTTTCAGGGAAAAAAGCTTCGGGATCGGTTTGAGCGCAAAGCGCATCTGCCTGCCAACTCAGTGGGTCTTCTTCAGGATTTGAGTACGCCCCCGCGACACCTAGTCGAATCGGATCAATGAACCAGTTCTCTGGCACACGATTACGACTGTCCATAACTAATTTCCTTATCTGACCAACACTGGTCGAGAATTCTGTTGATGTAATTACAGCGGTGTTATTCACCTCCTGTCAAGTTGAGATGCGGCCTTGGGGATAACTTTTGGCTAACCCTTTCTGGGCTGCGGTCAGTTGAACTGACGCTAATCTGAAGGGTATGAGTGTTTTGGTTACCGGCGGTGCCGGGTACATCGGTTCGCATGTAGTTCGTTTGTTGAAAAATCAGGGCAAAAACGTAGTGGTAGCCGATGATTTATCGACCGGAATTGCAGAACGCGTCGGGGAAACTCCAATTCACCAAATCGAATTGGGATCGGCCTCGGCAACCGAAGAGCTGCGCAAAATCATCAAGTCGGCTGGGGTCACGTCGGTGATCCACTTTGCGGCAAAAAAACAGGTGGGAGTCTCGGTAGAACAGCCGGAACTGTACTATCTACAAAATGTCGGTGGTTTAGCCAATCTGCTCACCGCAATGAGGCTCGAGGGCGTCGACCGATTGGTATTTTCATCGAGTGCAGCAACCTACGGAATGCCCGACGTTGAGGCAGTCGGTGAAGACATTCTGTGCCAACCGATCAATCCATACGGTGAAACCAAACTGATCGGCGAATGGTTGACCGCCGATGCCGCACGGGCATGGGGGCTCAGGCACGCGAACCTGCGCTACTTTAATGTGGCTGGCGCCGGATGGCCCGAGTTGGCCGACACCGCAGTGATGAACCTAATCCCAATCGTTTTCGATGCGATGTCCAAAGGCAAAGCTCCCCAGGTATTCGGCGATGACTACCCCACCCCAGACGGCAGCTGCATTCGTGACTACGTGCACGTTCTCGATTTGGCCGAGGCACATGTGGCTGCACTTGACTACCTCGAGCGAGAATCTCGGCCACACCACACATTCAATGTGGGAACGGGCCGAGGCTCATCAGTTTTTGAAGTGTTAGATGCTATCCGAGCTGCAAGCGGCGTCGAGTTTGAACACGAAGTTGCCGCAAGGCGAGCGGGCGACCCACCTCGCCTATGTGCCGATGTGTCGCGCATTGAAAACGAATTTGGTTGGAAAGCCAAAAATTCGCTGAGCGAAATTGTCGATTCTGCTTGGCAGGCTAATCTCGCCCAAAAGCAATAAAAATCGTTCCGTCTCCACTCAAACTGAACTTAGCCGCGTCAGCCGCAAGATAGGCGGCCTCTCCCCTGCGCAAAACTGCTCGTTCTTCGATGCTGTTGCTAACTGCAACCTCACCGGCGGTGCATAACAAAATGGCCTCGGCTGGCAGATTAAGATCTGCCAAAACTACTGACCCATTTAGCTCGGCACGGTAAAGGATGAATTCATCGACCGGACAGATGATTTGCGTTAGCCCTGTAGCCAGGGTTCGATGTTCGGCTTTTTCAATTCGCCCATCACTGAAGTCAAGAATTTTAGCTAGCTCATCAGCAGCGATGTGTTTCTCGGTGAGGCCACCCCGAAGCACATTGTCTGAGGCCCCCATAAGCTCAACTCCAAGCCCCGATAAATAGGCATGAATGTTTCCGGCCGGCAGAAAAAGTGCCTCACCTGGCTGAAGCCAAACCCGGTTCATAAACATGGCAATTACCACACCGGGGTCGCCTGGATATCGAAGGTTCAATTCATCGATCAGCTCAAAACGCGAATCAAAATCAGCAAATTTACCAAGCTCTGCGGTTACGCCGTCGAGATTACCGCGCCGCCCAATTACATCTGCAAACAGGGCAGGCAACCCTGACTCGGCAAGTAACTGGAGCCAACCCTTGGCTATGAATTTCATGCCGTCACTGAGCTGCGGGTGCTCAGCCAGATCGGCTAGTGTGGCCGAAATCTCGTCAACCGGGGCGAACCCACACAGGGCCTGAAAATCGGTTAGTGCAACAATCACTTCAGGCTTGGCATTGTCATCGCGATAATTTCGCACAGCTGAATTGATAGGTATTCCGGCTGCATTCTCGGCAGCGAAGCCAATCTCTGCCTGAGTCTTATTTGGATGGGCTTGAATCGAAAGGGGCGCGTCTGCAGCCAAAATTTTCATCAGAAAACTCAGCCGGTGCCCGATGGCATCCACTAGATTCTGCCCCGAAGAGGTCACCTTGGTTTCGTTGGCTGGGTGCGTGCCAAACCAAATCTCGGCCATCGGCAACCCAGTTTCAGGCACGCTGAAGTAATCGGGAATCAAGGTTTTTGAGCCCCACGCGTAATCGCGCGGCTGATTTGAAATTCCTAGTATCAAGCGTGGCCTCCAGCCAGATAAGCCTAGCCAAATTGCTCTCGAATAGACTTATTAGGTTGCCAATGTTGCAACCTAACAAACGAGATTTATGTCTGACTTCACCCGGCCGATCAAAGTAATTTTCAACACCAAGGATCGCGACTATCGCCGTAAGACTTGGCCGGCCTATCTAATTCTGTTTACCCTAATGGCCGGTGACGCGGTCAGGTATTCAATCGGATGGTGGGGCTGGGGCACTCTATTGGTGCTCGAATTTGCCGCGGCACTTTATCTGCTCTACCGTTTCAAAGGCCAATTTCAATCGCGATTTACCTGGCCGCTGCTCTCTGTTTTGGGCCTCATGGCCCTGTCGATAATTTGGTCGGCCTACCCAGCGATTTCACTTCTGGCTCTGGTCGCTCAGCTCGGCACCACAGCCTTCGCCTATTTCTTCGCAACTCTTTTTGATTGGCGACACCTGCTGAGAATTTTTGGCAACACCATCCGATTTATTCTTTTCAGCTCGGGGCTATTTGAACTATTTGCCTCACTGGTGGTGCGCGGCCCAATCGCACCCATTTTCAAAAATTACGAGGGCGATGAACCTCCGGCCGCGGCCTATTACTGGACACAGGGGAACCTTTTCGAAGGCGAAAGAATTCAAGGAATAGTCGGAAATTCGAACCTGCTCGCCTATGTGGCGATGGTGGGAATTGTGGTTTTTTCGGTGGAGATCGCCATAATCGCAACGAAGAAATGGCTCGGCGCTGCCAGCCTGGTAACTGCGGTTGGGGCCATTTGGTTGGCGAAATCAGCGGGTGTTGGTTTTGCACTTGCCGCGGTAGCAATTTCAGCAGTGGTTTCAATAGCGGCCGAGGGTAAAGACCGCGAAACGCGACATTTTTACTATCGAATCGCATGGGCGAGTGCCGGAACGGTCGCAGTTTTTGTGCTTTTGTTCAGAGCTCAGGTTTTCGAGGCAATCGGCAAAAGCCCAGATATGACCGGTCGCAGCGGCATTTGGAAAAAAGTCCTGGAATTGATCTCGGAGCGCCCACTTCAGGGTTGGGGTTGGATCAGCCACTGGGTTCCAGGTGTCGAACCGTATGAGGGCCTTGTCGTGATCAAGAACGTTCCCTACTATCAGGCGCATAACGCATACCTCGACGTGGCTATGCAGCTCGGCCTGATTGGTGCAGCCATTTTTGCCGTTTTTCTGCTGATCACATTTGTGAAACTTTGGCGCCTCGCCGTGCGGCACACTAACTCACTTTATTTGTGGCCAATCTTAACCTTCATGGGTTTGGCGGTCTGGAGCTTGACCGAGTCACGGTTGCTTATTGAGAGCGGCTGGCTAATTCTTGCGATGTTTGCCATTAAAGTTTTTGACCCCGAAGATAATTTAGAGTCTCGAGGGCGCACCCCTAAAAGAGTTCGTTTGCTCTCTCGAGGTCTTCTGCGAAGTCGACTTCAACAGCGTAAAGATCGCTGATATCGACGGCTTTGAACTTGAGCCCATCTTTCTCGATGCCAAATTCGATGCCTCTCTCAAAATAATCGCCATCTTCAACTTCGCCGAGTCGGGCAATCAGTGATTTTTTATCTTTCGCCGAGACATAGTTGATGCCAACCGCCTCACCCAGACCATCAACAACGGTTTTCGACAGCTCAGCGATGTAGCCTTCGTCATCAAGGCGATACTTCACCTCTTCATCACTGACTTTGGAAGTGTTGACAACTACAACAGATTGTTCGGCCGCTATGAATGGAGAGATTCGAGACAAAACCTGAGGGTCAAACACGACATCGCCGTTTAGCCAAAGCACGCCACCATCTGCAGAAGCTCGAAGCGCTTTTAGCAGTGACTTTGAGGTGTTGGTCTGATCAAAAAATTCGTTGTAGACAAACGTTGCCTCTGGAAAACGCTCGATAATTGCCTCAAGTTTGAAGCCCACCACGATCATCACCCGGTGGGTATCGCTAAAAACAGATTGAAGATTGTCGAACTGCTGCTGCATGATTGATCGACCGTCACGAAGTTCGGTGAGAGGCTTTGGCAGCGGACGGGCTAGGCGCGTACCCATACCGGCAGCGAGAATTACAACCTGAATCGACATGGGTCTAAGTCTATGGAATGGTCAACTTGTCGCCGACCCAAAGCACAGTGGTTGTGCTGAGAGTAATTAAGCGACCACTGCGGTTCAAAGTCTTTACCTTTGCGACAAACTCAGTGAGAGTCATCGAATAGCGAGCTGCGATTTTGGTGAGTGTATCTCCGGAAACCACGGTGTAGGTCTTGGCTGCAATCGAAGTAGAACTTGGGCTCGACGATGGTGCAGCGGTGGGATTGCTGACACTGGGGCTAGGGCTCGGTGTTTGAGTTGCAGTCGGAGTTGGCGATGAAGTCGGTGTTGGGCTTGGCGTTACAACTGGGGTTGGTTCAGGTAAAACTTCATCGACAACAGCCGACGGTAGTTTTAATCCGATTGGAATCGCTTTGGCAAACTGCTCTGAAACAGACACTCGGCCTACCCGATCGCCCAAATAGGCCCAATACTGACTTCCGGTCAACTTGTACCGAGTTGACTTTTGAACCAACCAAATTGACCTATCTGGAAGTGTGATGAAACGACCAATCTGTGCAGTATCAAGTTTCAGATTCGCGCAGGTGAGCGGGCTTAGGGTGACTGCCTTACCCGGATAAGAAAGTGCATCCACTGCAGAAACTGGTATCAATCGGCCGGCATCCGCCAGGTAGTTTTGCCCAGAGCAAATAACCTTGTTGCTGGTCAACTTGCCACCGGTGCTGTACCCCTTCAGCTCTGCCGGTTTGATGACTCGCACTGTGCCTCGACCCATGCTGGCAGCAAGATCTTTTCTAATGCGCAAAGCACGAGACTTACCGTCAATTAGATAGTTCTGAGCAGAACCACTAACTGCAATCAGGGCAGCAGGAGCTAACGCAGGGTTTGTCTGTGCAATTTGCTTCATGGCTGAAAGAGGAAGCGTTTGGATAACTTTGGTGCTAACCGCAGGGAAGAATCCGATTCTGTCGGCACGACTGGGCAGTAGCCTTCGCTGATTTTCATCGACCAAGAAGATTTCGCTGCCATCGGAAACTTTTGCAAAAAATGGCGTGTTCAATTCGGCAGCAGTTGACTCGGTAATCGGGTTTAGCAACGAATCTGGAACAACCACATCTGTGCTCAGCTGCGCTAAATCAGCAACTTTTCGTTTGCCGGCGGTAGTCAGCAAGAATCGCTTTCCTGACTCGCTCTGAACTATCGAGCGCAGGTATCTATTGCCCCAGGCTGGACCAATCGAAGCGGTACTCAATTTTCCGGTGGTGGTGGCAAACCAGGTTTTCAGATCAAGCTCTTTTGCTAAATCATCGGAGACCTCAAAGTACTTTCCGTCGGCAAAAATGCCTGGCTTTCCAGTCGTCGAGTTAGTGAAGGTGACCAGGTTGCGCGCAATTGGTTGCCCAAAAGGCAGATTTTCAAATGCACTTGCCGGAACCTTGGAAATAGTTGGAAGTGTAATTCCGGCCTCGGTTACCGAAGTGAGGTCGAGAATTTGTCGACGTACGCCATCTTTTACATAGAAGAGGGTGTTGTCGGCACCGGCGAGGTATTGGGTCAGCACTCCTCCGTTGGGAAGAGCATTAAATTGCGCCGAGGTAAAGGTAATCGCGTTGGCGCAGTCGAGACCGAAGTGCGCGGCCAAATCGCAGCTTGACACATTGAATCGCTTGCCGTTGTCGTAAATGTAGAGCGCGCCACTGGCCACCTTGAACAGCCTGGTCAACGAGGTGCCGGTGACGAAGGTGTCTAGGTACTCTTGCGAAACGGTTCCAACTTCGCCCAGGGGTTTCAATTCTGTGAGCAGCGAGGCATCAGAAATTGGATATTTGGTGTTGTCAGAGACTAAAAACGGCCCACTGGTTTTGGTCTGTATAAAGAAGCTTCCGGCTACCGGGTCGCCGAACCAGTCGGTGTAAAAACGCCAAAAATTGCGGTTGCCGTAGGCACTACAGCTGTCGCCGGTGGAGTACAAATTTTTCAGAGCAGCATCGTTTGGGGTATACGGCGTGTAGTAGTAAAGGGCAGCCGTTGCAGCGCTCTTCAATAGAAATCTGCGTGAGCCGCAGTCTTTACCAATTGACGACTCAACGTTGGCGGCCTGGTAACGCCTGGTGATAAAACTTCCGACCTTGAGGTAGCTGAACGAACCTCGAACATCGTTGTACCACTGAAGCTGGCCAGCGCCCTTATAGAGCTGCCAGAAAAACCCTGCCGATGATGCGGCACAACCAGCAGGAGTATCTGGGCAGTTCATGCCGAGTGCGAAGTTGTACATTCTCGCAGTCGGGTTTTGCGCCTGAATTAGGCCCTGTTCTTTCTGCAGCGTGACAATCAGTGCCTTGGGGCTGATTTTGCAAGCTTGGGCTACATCATGAATGATCTGGGCTGCGGTTTGAGCTGTTTTGGCCTCAACTGATTCGCAGCGCCCGTCTTCTCCGGTTGCAGCGGGCGTATCCATGACAAAGTTACGGATGCATTTTGGGCCGCTGTCATCGTCGCGGCAGGTGGGCAGCTTGCTCTCAAGAAAGCGCTGAATTTCTGCCACGGTCATCGAATCATGGTCGTAAAAAGCGGCGTCTGAAATCAGTAAACCGGGGTCAAAACGAGATGCATCGGCTGCCGCGGCAGGCCTTGGTACGTCGAGTGCAATCAAGCCAACTGCGACCAAGAGCAAGACTGCTAGGCCGGAGGTTAGTTTCTTGATTAGCTCTAACATCTAGGGGATGGTGATCGCAATCGCAGACGATTTACCGACTGATGTTGATGATTCATAGCTAACGTAAAGTTTTGCGGCTCCCTTGGGTAGACCTGCAACTGAAAGCTGAAGTGGGAAACACTGGGTAGAGGTGACGTTCGGTTCAGCCTTCCCCGAAACCGACTTGGTCAAAGTTGAGCTTTCGAAAGTCAACTTGCAGGACCCACCGTTCTCTTCGATACCCAGAGCCTCTGCAACGACCATAATTTGACCGTTTTCAGGTTCGATAACCGAATCGATGATGTTGATTGAAACCTGCGTTTTTGGCCTCACAGGCGTTTCAGAAGGGGTCGGAGAGCTGCTTTCAGTCTGGCTGGGGGTTGGTTGGCTAGGCTCGGAGGTTTGGGGGTCGCTTGGTTTTTCATCGGTGCCCCAGTTCGGGTAGAGCAGAGCACAGCCAGACAGCGACAAAGCTGCTGAAATTGCTATGGCTGACGCAAAAACCTTACGCATGGGCAAACCTCCTAGGTGCCCTTCAAGACTAACTTTTGGGTTCTTAAAACTGCCTGTTAACCCGCTGCAAGTCGCAAACTATCTGGTCAATTGCTTCAGCGTTTGCTCTCGAGAGCCGTGCACCGCTGCCCAAACCGCAGCGCGATTCGCACCCGTAGCCGAGACCCAAATTTCTTCGTCGGCATCGGATAAAAATTCAGAGGCAACCGCTTTGAAGTTATCAAAGTCACTCGTCGGCGCAGTACCCAAGTCGGCTACCAATTTCTGCAGTGGCGAAGAAATCAGAAAACTCAACCAACGACGGTAGGTTCCAGCTGCCACCAATTGCTTGGCATCGGCTTTAGAAATCAACTTGGTTGCCAGTTTGAGCTCTGATAGAGATAACTGATGGCCAGCAACTTCTGATTCAAAAATCTGGTCAGACATAAATTCAGCATTTTTCGTGGCCAGGTGCAGCTGCAACACGATTAACCAAGACGGCTGCGTAAAGTTGAGTTTTTTCTCGATTGCAAAATCAGCTCGGATCAGACGGGTGGTCAGCGAGAAGCCTCCACGTTGCCAATCAAACGGAGCATCAACCTGGTCACTATTGATGAATTCAGCCACGGTGACTGGCGCACCAGTTGATTCGGCTACTTCGATAAGTTTGGAAATTGCGTTTCGGTGTGGGCGAACCGAAGAGTTGGTGACCAAAAAGTAGTCAAAATCACCAGTAGCCAGATAGTCATTGACTCTCGCTCCAAAACCATCTCCGGCAAACTCGACATTTAGTTCTGGTGTTGCTGCAGCCAGCCCAGAAAGCACACCAAATGTCTCTTCATCACCGTTAGGTACAACTGTGGTGATAGCGAGATTTGCCCAGCTCTGTGCCCTTAATTCGCGAACGTAATCAGCCACGTCAATTTGGGATCCCGAAAAATCAACAAAAATTTGCACCTTCGGATCGATCAGATCAGCCTGTTTTTGACGCCAGTTTGCCCACCAAATTAACCTTTGAAGTTGAGGCCTGATGTTTGAGATGAAGTTCACGCTTTAGAGAATACGGCGTTGACAACCTGGTGAGCGGCTGTTCCAACTTCGAGTTTGTTGAATTTTTGCTGCCAGTTGTAATAGCGCTCCCGGTAATCAGTTTGAAGCTTCGATAACTGTGACAAACCAGTTAGCAGCTGCTCCTGATCGCGGTAAATCGGGCCAGGTGAGATGGCCTCGAAATCAAAATAGAAACCGCGTTCGTTTTGGTAGCGCTCAAAATCTGGCGCAAAAAATAGAATCGGTTTTCCAGTGATGCTGAAATCGAACATTGTCGATGAAAAATCTGTCACCAGAACATCTGCCACCAATAGCAATTCAGTAATATCTGGGTACCTGGTGACATCAATTGCATTTCCTGCGATTGACGAATCATGAGTCCCTAAGGTTGCACTGTGCCCTCTAAAGAGCAACTGATAGCCATCCGGTAACTGCAAATCAGGGCTCAGATAGTTGAACGCCTCCCACTCACCGCTCGCCGAAATGCGGTAATCGCGCCAAGTTGGAGCGTAGAGCACCAATTTTTTGCCAAGGTCAGTGATACCGATCTTCTCGCAGAGACTCTGCCTGCTAACGGTTTGTTGAGCCAACCGATCATTTCGAGGGTAACCAAACTCAAGGATTTCGCCGGTAAATCCGAACGCTGACCTAAACGCCCGGGTAGCAAAATCGCTGGGGGAAACCAGATAGTCCCACGCGGCACTCTCACGATTGATGTTAGCCAGGTAGGTACTCGACACTCCCCCGGTTTCAATGTCGTTGGCCAGGCGCTTGAGCGGGGTTCCGTGCCAGGTTTGAAGATAGGTTTGGCCCTCAGATTTCTTGAAGTACCAGGGCAACAGATTATTGCTCACCAAAAACTGGCTTCGAGCCAAGGCCGCTAGCCACTCTTTTGACTCATAGGTCACGGCGACGGCACCCTCAGGAGCCTTTGCATCTGCGGCAACCGTCCAGAGAAAAACCCAGTCCGAGTGTTGCGTTCGAAGCTCATGAAAAACATCTAGCGGAGAATCGGCGGTTACTTTCCCTTCGAAACTGACGAAGAGCACCTGATGTTTGATGATTGGTTGATTGATTCGATAGTGGCGTTTTTGACCGAGAGATTTCAGTCTTCGTCTGACCGATCCCATTATTCGACGAGGGTTGTATCGCATCAGACTCGGCTTCGATCAAGAGTGCCGCGAGCGCCAAAAATAAAACCGATCCAAAAGCCTAAGCCCCATGAAATATGCATGGTAGGCAGAACAAACAGTAGGGCAACACGCTCTTTGAGGCCGAGGCCCGCAGCAGTTGACGCTAGACCGGCAATTGCGAATAGATAGCCTGCAATCGGCAAGATTCCCAGGTAATTGTCGAGTGAGAGCTGAACCAAACCGGCAAAGATCACTCCGACCAGGGCGGGTGGCAAAAAGTACCGTTTCGAGGCACCAGCGACATCTCGCCTGGTCAGGTCTCCGCGCCAAACGCCAGTGCTGTAGAACTGCTTTGCTAGCAGGTTTACCCTTCCTCGGGGCCAGTAGGTGACCTGAAGTCTCGGGTCAAACCAGACCAGACCGCCCGCTTTTTTGATGCGCTGAGCAAGCTCCCAGTCTTCACCGCGGATTATCGACTCGTTATAACCACCGACGTTCTTCAGGGTTTGGGCATCAAATACTCCGAGATAGGCACTTTCGGCTTCGCCCGCGTTACCACCAACGTGATAGGCAGCGCCGCCAATTCCAAATCTGCTCGTGTAGGCCCAAGCGACTGCACGTTGAATTACCGAACGACCTCTGGCCGCCATCACACCGCCGACCAGGGCGGCTTGCTTTGCTTGTAAAACTTCAACAGCAGTAGCCAAGTAGTTCTCGCTCGGCTCACTGTGGGCGTCAATTCGAGCGATCACTTCAGCATCGCTAGCGGCGATGGCTAGGTTTAGGCCAACCGTGGTGAGACCACGTGGGTTATCAATTAGGCGAATTCTTTCATCAGCTTCAGCAAGTTCGACGGCGAGCGCACTGGTTCCATCCCGCGATGGCCCCAAAGCCAAAATCAATTCGATTTCGCCTTCGTACCTCTGGGACAACACACTTTCAACCGCCGCGCGAAGATGCTTACGTTCATTGAGCACCGGCATCATCACGGAAACTTTGGGAGAAAGTTTTGGCATTTATTTAATCGATTGTGTCTGAGCCGACGAATTTGTTGTAGGCGTTGACCACTTCAAGCGGTTCGCCATCCATCAGTAGTTCACCCTTCTCGATCCAGATAACCCGAGTGCAGGTGTCAAGAATCGACTTCATGCTGTGACTTACCAAAAATAAAGTTCCGGCTTTGTCGCGCATCTCGCGCATTCGAGCCTCGGATCGGTTACGAAACTCTTGGTCACCAACCGCTAATGCCTCGTCAACGATAAGGATGTCGTGATCGCGCGATGCCGCAATCGAGAACCGAAGTCGCGCGGACATACCCGATGAGTAGGTGCGCATCGGCAGGTCAATAAATTCGCGAAGCCCCGAAAAATCGATGATTGACTCGAGTTTTGAGTTGATTTCTTTTCTCGAAAAACCCATGGCTAAACCGCCCAGGATTATGTTCTTCACCCCGGTCAGGTTTGGCAACAACACAGCTCCCACGCCAAGTAGCGAAGGCCGAGCTGAAGAAAAAACTGCTCCACCAGAAACCGGGGTTAGACCTGCGATAGCGCGCATCAGCGATGACTTGCCAGAACCGTTAGTACCAATAACACCAATCGACTCACCCTCGTGAATCACAAAGCTGACGCCCTTGACCGCGTGAACCTCGCGTAGCCGAAGTTTCCTCGAGAAAAGACCTTTGCGAATTCCGGCACCAGAAGCTTTTTTACCGGAGGCAAAAACCTTGTAGCGAATGTGAACGTCATCAACCACAACCACTGGTTTGCGTTCTTCATGTTTAGTCTTCGCGGCCATAGCGCTCCTCAACTTTCCAGAAGAAGACAAGACCAAAAATTAGCAGCCCGATGGACCAGCAGATGCATGCCCACCAGAGAAACGGAGTCATCTGATAGCCGTTGACTAGCGCACCCCTAGCTAGCTCGATGAAATCGTAAATTGGGTTGAATTTCATAATTGACAACAAAACTGGGTAGTCACCGAGCACCTTGTCGACGCTGAAGAAAATACCACTGACGTAAAAAGCAACGCGGGTGACAAATGGAATCAATTTCGACAGGTCTTGAATATGCACGGTTAGTCGCGCAGAGACCAAAGCCAGCCCGGTGGCAAAGCAAAACATCAAAATTAGGATCGGAATTAGCGCGAGCCAGTCGAGGGTTACCTCTTGGCCAAAGATCAACAGGGCCAAAATTAGCAACCCGATCTGCGGCAAAAGATTGATGAATTGCCGAATTACCGCTGAAAGCGGAAGCAGCATTCTAGGAAAGTGCAGTGACTTTACTAGTCCGCTGTTGCCGGTGATAGAGCCTGCGCCCATTAGCAGTGAGTTTGAAAAAAATGAGAATAAGAAGACCCCGGTGAACAAGAAGGGTACAAAATTATCGGGCCTTGAGTCCCCAAGGATGAATCCGAAAATTAGGCCGTAGATGACCGCCTGAATAGTCGGCAAAAGAATCAACCACCAACGACCGAGGCGGTTTCTGGCATTCGCGGCCTCAGTTGAAAAGACCGAGAAAGTTACTGCAAAATCTCGTCTCTCCCAGGCCTGGGCTATGTACTGCGAGAGCGATGGGCGTGCTCCAACCCGTTTTAGTCCATGTTCTCGCGCGTAATCTGCAAGACCCATGTCACTCTCCTTAGCAGTCAGTTCAGTTTACAAAGACTTTGTTTGGCCAACACCGTTGCCTCAGTATTTACTGCTGCGGGGTCTCGCTTGGTGCCGGCGCAAAAGAGTCTTGAATCATCTTTCGAATGGCCGGATAGTCGGGGTAGACCACATCGATGGTTGGCGGAACAAGGTCGAGGCTGGTGATGCCCAGTGCCCTCGCTTGCGATGCCAAATCTACGTATCGACCAAGCATCGTCGATGGAATATCGGTGCGAACCAGCTTTTCGCCGGCTGCTGCAATCTGCTGAAAACGAGTTAGCACATTTACCGGTTCAACCTGCTGCAGAATGGCTTCTTCGACTTCTTTCTGTCGCTTCATACGGTCATAGTCGCTGGTGGTGTGTCTAGAACGGGCATACCAAAGCGCAGTAAAGCCATCCATGTGTTGCTTGCCTGGCTCGATCCAACCCTTTACATCTGACAGGTCTTCTCGTTGGCCACCAATCGGCAAGCGCTCTTTGACTTCGATGGTTACGCCGCCGAGCGCATCGACTAGGGAGGTGAAGGCTGACATGTCAACCAGCACATACGACTGAATCTCTAGACCGGTCACCCATTCAACCGCATCGCGCGTGGCCTCAGTGCCTGGGGTAGATCCGCGCTTTTCAGCTTCTGGGTAAAGCTCAGCGTGGTTGTCTTCCACATCTTTATAAATCGCGTTAATTAGACACTCGACACCACAGGTCCAGCCGTTCGGGTAAACCTTGAGCATTGGCGATCCTGCAGAAAAACTAACTCGCTGCAGGTTGCGCGGAATACCGATGTTGACCGCCTGGCCAGTTGCGGCATCGATGCTGATTACTGAAATTGAGTCGGGGCGAATTCCAAAGCGGTCTGCCCCGGCATCGGCACCGAGCAGCATGATGTTGTACCTGCCGTTTACCGGCGAGGTTAGCCCGCCCTGGTTGAAGATGCTCCCGATAAACCCCGCTTGAACACCGGCGAGATTTCCGGCATAGCTGATGCCAGAAAAACCAAGGACACCAGCCAAGACAAAAGCCCCGAGCGCTATCATGCGCTGCTTCGGGTAAAGTCGGCCCAGTCGAGCAATTCGAAGTGAGTCGAGAGTGACCACTGCAAAAATCAAGGCAAAGGCAAATAGCACTACTGCCAGCAGGAAAACCACCGCAGGAATTGTGGCGAGAGTGATAACCCAGGAACGGTTGATCAGTGCCAGCACTCCAAAAATTGCGACGATTGACCAAATGGTAAGGGTTCCGGTTAGTGCAATTCTGGCCAACCTGCGGTTTCCGGCAACCAACTGAACTGAACCTGGCACGACGAGGTTGAGTACCAAAAGCCACCAGGCTCGGCGGTTCATCTGCTCTGGAGTGGCGCGATCGGTAGCACGAAATGGGCCGCCCTGACGCTGCTGCGCAGTACCCGGCCTTGAAGCTCGCGGATTTAGATTTGTGATTTGAGTTTCTCGTTCTTCTCGGCGACCTGAATTTTTAGGTCTTCTGAGTAAGCGGCCAGCTTGTCTGCCAGTTCGGAATCAAATGCGCCCAAGATTCGCGCTGCCAAAATTCCGGCATTTTTGGCCCCGCCGATAGAAACCGTAGCCACCGGAATTCCCGCAGGCATTTGCACTATTGAGAGCAACGAATCCATGCCGTCAAGTTTGGCCAGCGGAACTGGAACACCAACAACGGGAAGAGTGGTCACCGAAGCGAGCATGCCGGGTAGATGAGCTGCGCCTCCTGCGCCGGCAATAATTACCTTGATGCCACGACTGGCTGCAGACTTTCCCCATTCAATCATCCGCTCGGGTGTGCGGTGTGCCGATAGCACTTCGACTTCAAAATCGATTCCGAATTCTTTTAGAACCTGAGCCGCATCTGACATAACCGACCAGTCAGAGTCAGAGCCCATAACAACGCCAACGAGGCAACCAGACATTCGGGCTCCTTTGAAAAGTAAGGTGAACCCCTAAATTTTAGCGATTTGCGCCAATTAACCCCGTAGCAAAACGGCGGCGGCACCCTCTGCTGTCGCAAGAGCGGATGAGGCATCCGACGAAGTTGCAGTGACGTGCCCCATTTTGCGGCCGGCTCGCGCACCCTTTCCGTAGGTGTGAATCTTGGCCGCCGGAAACTCAGCCATGGCTCGGCCATAACTTCGCAGAAAGTCATTTTCCGAATCGACTCCGAGCAAATTAACCATCACAGCATGCTCAGCCGTTGGAGCCGTGTCCCCGAGCGGCAAATCTAAAACGGCGCGAAGGTGTTGTTCGAATTGGCTCGTGATTGACCCTTCGATACTGAAGTGACCTGAATTGTGAGGACGCATGGCCAACTCGTTGATCAGGATGCGTCCGTCGCGAGCTTCAAAGAGCTCGACCGCCATGACCCCTGTGACACCCAGCCCCGTGGCTATGGTGCGAGCAATTTCTTCAGTAGCAGACATCACTGATGCTGACGCATTTGGCGCCGGTGACTTGACCACCGAACAGACTCCGTTTGCCTGAATGGTTTCTACCAATGGCCACGCCTTGAACTCACCGCTGGGGCGTCGAGCACTCAACTGTGCGAGCTCGCGAACAAAATCTACTTTTTCTTCAACCAGCAGCGCACCGCCAAAAGCAGCCAGGCTCTGGAACCAGTCGTTTGCCTCGGCGGCCTCTCGAACAACCCGAACTCCCTTGCCGTCGTAACCTCCAATTGGTGTCTTTAGAATTGCGACGCCCCCGTGGTCATTGATGAAATCAGCAAGTTGGCTCGGCTCGGTAATCTTGGCCCAGTCGGGCGACGGAAGACCTAATTCAGCTAGACGCTGACGCATTTCGAGTTTGTTTTGCGCGAAACGAAGCGCCCGCGAAGGTGGTTGCACCGAAGCGCCAGATTCTTCTAATTTCTCGAGAATTTCGAGCGGGACGTGTTCGTGATCAAAAGTTATGACATCAACTGTTTTTGCAAATTCAAGAACCACCTCAGGGCGGTTGTAATCTCCGACTGTTGAGGTCGCCAGTGAGGCCGACGAGCCTTCGGCCTCAGCTAAGACGCTAAGAGTTAGCCCCAAATTGATCGAAGGCGGAGTCATCATTCGGGCTAGCTGCCCACCACCAATTACGCCAACTCGAAGTTCTGTCATGCCAAAAACTATACGGCCAGTCGGTGGGCGTTGATTTGCCGGACGAGATTTTTGGGCTTCGGATAGCCGGTTAACTCGATCGTTGACCCATCTTTGGATGTCACCGTAATGACTCTTTTGGCGAGCCCTACGTTTGCTATCTCAGCTAGCGATAACTCTTGAGATTTTGAACCGAATAAACCGGCCCTGGTAACCAATCTTGAGCTGGTTAGTTCGATTCGATTGCCCAAATAGCTGATAACCGGGACCAGCCAGAAGAAAAATGCAAACGCAGCAGCCAGACTCCACAGTGTGTAAACCTGCCAGGTTTCAGTGAGTTTGCCGGCAGAGAAACCAATGGCGGCGGCGGCAAAGAATAAAGCGAAATTTGGAAGCACCAACTTCATCGCCGAGCGATAACTCCGCAAAATAAGCACTTCGCTGATGAAACTCATGGTTCTAATTGTGTCTCAGGTGCACAATGTCACCGGCAGATATTGGCACGATCTTCGTGCTCTCATCGGGCAGGAGAATCAGCCTGCCGGTGTCGTCGATGCCCACAGCATCTCCAAAAAGTTCTTCATCGCCGGGCAACACCACTTTTACCCTCGAACCTATGGTCGAGCAGTGCTGCAGAATCTCGAATCTGAGCCTCGACTTATTGGCGTCACCGCCCGCTTCAGTAAATGCTGCCAACAGGCGCCTCAATTCGGTGAGGTATCGAGATAAAACCTCATCCAGATTGGTCTCTACTTTTTGAAGTTTGAGCGATGTTGCATTTTCAATCGGCAATTCTGACTGCTGCTGTGAAATGTTTAGGCCGGCGCCGATTACAACTCCCGAAAGATCGCTTACCAATTCAGAAAGCACGCCTGAAATTTTCTGCTGATTAACCAAAACATCGTTGGGCCACTTTAGGGTTGCCGGATTTTCAGGATCAAACGAATTCACCACATTCGTGATTGCCAGACCGGCAAGCAAAGGCAGCCAGGAGAATTTACTAACCGGCAGAGCCTCAGGCTTAACTAGAACCGAGACAAATAGAGAGCTGCCAGCAGGCGCAACCCAGGTTCGACCGGAACGACCTTTGCCGGCATTTTGAAAACCGGCTACCCGAACTGAAAAATCTGGCAGAGAAGCTGCCCGCTCGATCAGGTCAGAATTGGTCGAACCGGTTTCATCAATCCACTCAAAATGCGCGGCAAGCGGCTGAGCGAGTGGGAATTGCATAGCTATCAACCTATACGCCTGCCATCAAAGTCGGTCGGATTTCGGGTTCTCGGCGCTTTAGTAGGTTTCATCCATAGAAAATTGCGAATCGCAGTAGCAAATCTTCAAAGGATCAGGCATTCAGGCTGGGTAGAGTGAAGCCTATGACCTTTGAAAACACCTACACGCAAGCGATCCGAATCAACCCAGACATCGCTACGACCAAGGGCAAACTGGAGGATTTTCGCGCGCGCTACGCGGAAGCCGTTACCGACGCTTCTGAAAAGGCAAAAGTAAAGCAGCACGCGAAGGGTAAAAACACCGCGCGCGAACGCATCGAGATGCTGCTTGACCCAGGTTCATTTGTCGAGGTCGACGAATTTGTCAGACACCGCAGCACAGCATTTGGTATGGATAAAAACCGTCCCTACGGTGACGCGGTGGTTACCGGTGTTGGCACAATTCACGGTCGCCAGGTGGCTGTTTTTTCTCAAGACTTCACCATTTTTGGTGGTTCGCTTGGTGAAACCGCGGGCAACAAAATCATCAAAATCATGGATCTGGCCATCGCAACCGGTGTGCCCATTATCGGCATCCTTGATTCGGGCGGCGCTCGCATTCAAGAGGGTGTTATCGCACTGGGTAAATACGGTGAAATTTTCAAGAGAAACACCATGGCCTCTGGCGTTATCCCACAGATATCAATCATCATGGGCCCGGCTGCTGGCGGCGCTGTTTACTCACCCGCGCTCACAGATTTTGTGATTATGGTCGACAAAACCTCAAACATGTTCGTCACCGGACCAGACGTAATCAAGACCGTAACCGGTGAGGATGTCGGCATGGAAGAGCTGGGCGGCGCTCGAGCTCACAATGAGCGCAGCGGTGTTGCCCACTACCTTGCCGACGATGAGACCGACGCGATCGACTACGCTCGCTCGCTACTTAGCTATCTCCCAGAGAACAACCTCTCAGAGACCGTGGTTTACGAACCCGAGGGTGAGCTCGAGATCACAGATGCCGACCAAAAACTAAATGGCATCATTCCAGACTCGCCAAATCAGCCATACGACATGCACTCGGTGATCGAAGCGATTGTTGACTCGGGAGAATTTTTAGAGGTTCAGCCGCTTTATGCACCAAACATTTTGATTGGATTTGCACGAGTAGACGGTCGCAGTATCGGGATCATTGCAAACCAACCACAGCAGATGGCTGGCACCCTGAACATCGACGCCGGCGAAAAAGCCGCTCGATTCGTGCGTTTCTGCGATGCCTTTTCAATCCCAATTTTGACCCTGGTAGACGTGCCAGGTTACCTTCCTGGAACCGACCAAGAGTGGGCCGGTGTGATTCGCCGAGGCGCGAAACTGCTCTACGCCTACGCTGAGGCAACCGTGCCTTTGGTCACGGTGATTACCCGTAAGGCTTACGGTGGCGCCTACATTGTTATGGGTTCGAAGCAGCTCGGTGCAGACATTAACCTGGCTTGGCCAACCGCTGAAATTGCTGTGATGGGAGGCCAGGGTGCGGTGAACATCTTATTCCGCGAGCAAATCAAGCAGGCTGAAGAAGCAGGTGCGGATGTGGCAGCCGTGCGAAACAAGCTCGCTGCCGAATACACCTACAACGTTGCCTCGCCATTCTTGGCTGCTGAACGTGGAGAGCTAGATGGCATCATCGAGCCAGCGGCTACCCGAATTCAGGTAATCAAAGCTTTGCGTGCTCTGAGAACTAAGCGATCAAACTTGCCGCCAAAGAAACACGGAAACATTCCGCTGTAAAGCTGGTCGGCATGTCAAATACAGAAAACCACGAGCTGCGCGAATTGCTAAAAGTTGAGGTCGGAAACCCCAGCCCAGAAGAGCTGGCCGCTGTCATTGCGGTAATCGAAGCCATGGCGGCAGAAGCAGAACAAGAGGCCCACGGATTTGAACGGAAGTTGAAATCTACCTGGGCTAGAAATGCCGGCAACTTGCGATCACAAATCACCCCTGGCCCTGGTCAGTGGCGAGGAATCTACCGCAGTGGCCTGAATTAGGTTTATCAAAAAGCAACTGGACCGTCCCCCGAAAAGGGGACGGTTTTTTGTCTCATGTCCCCCGTTTTGATTGAAATACTTATCGAAGAGAAGCTGCGAGACCAAAGGGGGGTCGCAGTCACTCTTGGGGGAGAACGGTTAGCCGTTCACGAAAGACCGCTCTTCGGGGCGGTCTTTTCTTTTGCTTAGATCAGCTAAGTTTTAGCCAGAGATCTGGTTTTGATTCACCAGATCTGGTTGCCAGTACCGAAACCTTGAACTCGGGGTCAAGCGGCGCCCTCACCGTTATGCGCCCCGACTCAACTGATGAAATGGCCTGACTCACCTCTCGAAGAATTCTGTGCCTCGACTCTTCGCTCTCACTGGCTAGGCCCCCCTCGTCAAGCAGGGTAACTTCAATTCCTCTTTCGCGGGCTGCGCCTACTGCCAGGCGCACCTCATCAGAGATCAGCTGATCACCTCGAATTTCATCTCGAAGACTGGCCTCTAGACGTCTTGCCCGACCCTTCAGGTCATCACTAATTTGATTTTCAACCTCACTAATTTCAATCAAGATCGGCAATGCGGTTTTCATCGCAAGTGAAATTCGTCGGTCAAACTCTTTTGCAGCAGCGCTTCTGAAGGCCGCCCGAACGTCCCTTTCTAGGGATTCCCGGTTGTGCTCTTCAGCTTCTTTACCCACCTGCTGAAAGCCGAGTGACATTAGTGATCCAGCAGCCACAAACAAAACCGCGCCGAAGATTCCGGTGGTGGTTAGAGTCTTCAAACCACCCCAAAGCAGAACTTGGGTAATCAAAGCGACCAATCCGATTACGGCTAGGTAGCTGTGGCCGCGTACCGCTGTTGCTCCGAGCAAAGTTGCGATTGCGCCGATGAACCAGGTGTCATAGTTTCCAAGCACTTCATTTGAAAGGATTTGGAGCATCAGGAATGGAACGAAAGCCGCCACCGCAAGGTTGAAAACTGCCTGGTAGGTGGGCATGAACCAGCCCCGGTAGAGGGCAACGGTTGGAACAATTCCGAGAAAATAAAGCAGGCAGCAAAAATAGCCAATCCAAGGATGCCCGAGGTCAATAAAACTTTGGATGCCAAGAAAAATGGGCAGAATACCAAAAAGTAAGGTGGCGCCGGATGCCAGATATCGCGGAGAAATTTTCAATTTTGCTCCCAACTCAGCACAATTGAACATCCCTGCCCTGGGCTGGAATCAATAAAGGCACGACCCCCGACCGCTTCGATCCGATCGATAATTGAAAGTCGAATGCCAAGCCGTGTCTTTGGAACTCGGCTTGGTCTGAAACCGCGGCCATCATCCTTAACGACAATTTTGAAACCTGATTTGCGACCTCGAAGAACCAGTTCGCGCTTCACATTTTCACCAGCATGCTGCAGTGAATTGGTGGTGGCTTGCACGACAGCCTCATTGAATGCCTTAGCCACCTCAATCGGCAGACGAAGGTCAGAGTTACCTGAAACCGAAACCTCAAACTCTGCGTTGGCAAACGCATCACTGAGTGCACCAAACAAAGCAAAAACCGTGGTGTGAGATTCTGTTTCATCCGGTTGATCAACAGTCGTGTTGGTAAGTGCCTCGATGGCCGCCTTTGCCGAAGCTTTGGCCGCAACTATTTGCTCGGGAGATTTTGCGTTGGCGGCCACCACAAGCGCGGTTAGAACTCGATCGTGAATCAAAGCACCAACTCTAGATCGTTCCCTTTCGGTCGCATCCGCGGTGGCACGTTTGACCTCAGCATTTGCTCGATCTCGAGCAGCCTCATCGGTTTTCTTGGCTTGCTCTCTGAGTAATAGCAAAACCAGGGTGAAGGTTGCGCTGAACAGAAAAACGTAGGTGGCATCCTGAAAAGAGCGAAGAAAACTTGCGGAACCACCCCAGCTGGTTTGGTGCATCCACAGCCAAACCAGAGGGATAACCAAAATCACCGCCGATGCTTGAAATTTGTTCATAGCTAGCCCGGCCGCGATTGCTGCCGGACCCAAAACCCACCAGAGCCAAGGTTGGAAGGCAGCTGGCAAGGCCCCGGGGGTTTCGACCTGCAGTGGCCAGGCAAGGGTCAAAACTAAGGTAACCAAGGCGTGCAGCGAGAATGCCCACTGAAAACTTCTAGTCATCCAGGGTGCAATTGTTGCCGCAAGGTGGCTGGCCAATGAGATCGCCAAGCCAATTGGTCCAAAAACAGGTGATAGCAGCTCAAGCTGACCAAAACCGTTGATGAAGACCTCGACGCCGGCAAGGGCAAGGGCAAGGCTGAAGAGCTTGGCTGTCACTGCGTCGAGCCGAGCTCTAGCGAATGACGCAGCACCAAGTGTTTCCCCGATTTGAGTCAAAGTTAGCTCCGAGACTCGTCGATAATGCCGTCTTCGATTGCTCGCATAAGTAGCTCGGTTTTTGTCGATGCGGGTCGACCGACTCCCGAATATTTGGTTCTGACTCGATCGATGTGCTCTTTGGCCGTGCTGATTGAAATATTCAACTCGTGAGCCACTTGCTTGAGTGCGAATCCCGCAGCGTAGAGCGATAACACCTCGCGCTCACGCGGGGTTAGATTTGCTGTGCTTTTGAAATCTAAATCTGAATCAATAACCGAGGTAGTCTCAGTGTTGTTGACCAGAACGCCGCCAGAAATAAGACGAATTGCATAGACCAACTCATCCATGCTTTGCGATTTTCTAACCAGAGCTGCTGCACCGGCCTTGAGCGCAGCCTGAACCTGAAATTTCTTATCGGCGATACTGAAAATCAGAACCTGGACACCAAGTTTCAAAAGTGTTGACACATTCTCTTCGACCGACGAACCATCCGCCAGAGAAAGATCAAGAACAACTACGTCGCAATTGTTGCCATTAATTTTGCCTACCAAATCGGCAACCGATGCAACCGATGCCACCAGCTCTAGGTTCTCTTCGGCACAGGCCCCTTTGAAACCGAGTCGAATCGCGTCGTGATCATCGACGATTGCAACCCGAGGAGGAGCACCAGCAGAGAGGATGGTCATTTCGCTACTCTCTCACCAAACTGGCAACCGTCTCAAAGTGGTGAGTGTGCGGAAATAAGTCAAACGCGCGGATGGCTGCCAATTTATAACCTCCTGCCATCAGTGGCTTAAGGTCCCGGGCAAGAGCGACCGGGTCACAGGCAACATAGATGATGTGTTTAGGTGCCAATTCGAGTAACTGGCCGACAACTTTGGCTCCTGCACCAGACCTAGGCGGATCGATAACGACTGTGGCGGTAGAGAATTTTTCGGTTGTTTTGTCGCTCAGGTGCTGTGCCATAAAACGTTCAACCGGTGCACAGACAGCTTTGACCCCATTGAGATCAGCGAGGTTTAACTTTGCGTCTTCTGTTGCTTGTTTGAAAGATTCAACCGTGGTGAGTTTGAGGTCTTTTCCAAAACCGGTTGCCAAGGCACCGGCAAACAAACCAACTCCCCCGTAAAGGTCAAGGTTGTGTGCAGACTTGTCAAACCCCGCCGATTTGGCGAACTCGGTAACCACCGAAGCTAAAACTTCAGCAGCTGCTCGGTGAACTTGCCAAAAACCGCCTCCGGTAATTCTGAAGGTTCTACCCGCAGCACGCTCGACTAAACGTTCGTCGCCTTTGAGCTTGCCATCAACTTTCCAGTGGATACCTCCGGTGTTTGAGGCAGCTATTTCAATTTTCTGAACGTCTTGAAAATTACGGTTTTGAAACTCAAGTTCCTGAATGTCGTCAACCGCCAGAGGCAACTTTTTGACTTTGACAACCTCGTGGCTGCGCTCTCGGTATGGGCCGACTGTGCCGTCTTCGGCAACGTGAAGCTGAACACGGGATCGATAACCAAGACCGTTCCGCTCGTCGTCACCGGGTAGTGCCTCAACCTCTGGACGAAGCTCAAGCCCGGCCATGCGCTGCAGTGCCTCTTCGAGCACATCGGCTTTGAGTTCACGCTGA
Source organism: uncultured Rhodoluna sp. (assembly GCA_964530255.1). Lineage (GTDB taxonomy): Bacteria > Actinomycetota > Actinomycetes > Actinomycetales > Microbacteriaceae > Rhodoluna. Next base: position 20,042 of record CAZGZW010000006.1, on the reverse strand, counting down.
CGCGAAAGCTTGATGTGCCCAAATTCAGCTCCACCAGCCCCACCCGGACCGGCGTCTTTCCAAACTTGGGAAACTCGATCTGGCGATGGCTCGATAATCTCAATAGGCTCGGCACGGGCAAATGAGCCACCGCGGTCTTCAAAGACCCTGGCTTTGACCAACTCTCCAGGCAAAACGTGTGACACGAAAATCACCCGAGAATCATGACGGGCTACAAAAATACCCCCGTGCGCAACCTTTTCGATGCGTAATTCAAGTTGCTGTCCGACCCAGTTGATTGTTTTCTTCACCCAATGAGGTTACCCTGCGTGGCAGACTTCTTGTCGTGACCGAACTTGTTCTCGCTTCTACCTCCCCAGCTCGACTAATACTTTTGCGCAACGCTGGAATAACTCCGCAGACCATAGCGCCGGGAGTAGATGAAGATGCCGTTGTCGAACAACTTCATTCGCAAGGGGCAATTAGGACAACCGCCGACATGGTGGCAGCATTGGCCAAAGCCAAGGCCGAAGCCGTTTTCGAAGACGCACGCTGCGCGGGAAAAGTGATTTTGGCTTGTGACTCGTCACTCGAGTTTGAAGGCGAAAGCCTGGGTAAACCACATTTGCCGGAGGTAGCAATTGCCCGTTGGAAAAAGTTGCGTGGGCACAGCGGACGACTTTTTTCGGGCCACTATCTAATCGACAATCGGAATTCAGAATCGATTCGAACCAGCTCCATAACCACATCAACCGAAGTTCACTTCGCGAACATCTCGGATGCTGAGATTGAGCATTACGTGAGTACCGGCGAACCTTTAAAAGTTGCCGGCGCATTCACTATTGATGGCCTCGGTGGAGCGTTTCTTGACCGAATCGACGGTGACATGCACACCGTGATTGGTTTATCCCTGGTCGGGCTCAGAACCATGTGCCAAGAATTGGGAATCGAGTACACCTCGCTTTGGCAGTTAGCACAGTAGATTTTCGATTTTTTTGTGCCAACGAGCCAATAAATTGAGCGCTGCTGCCAATAGAGTTGTGCATTATGACTGTGTTGCCTCGAAAAATCACCAAGGTTCTAATTGCTAACCGTGGCGAAATTGCTGTTCGGATCATCCGTGCTGCAAAAGACGCCGGGATCGCTTCGGTGGCCATTTACGCCGACCAAGACCGCGACGCAATGCACAGCAAAATGGCTGACGAAGCCTATGCGCTGCATGGCACCACAGGTGCAGAAACCTACTTGGTAATCGACAAAATCATCTCGATTGCAAAAAAATCTGGAGCCGACGCTGTGCATCCGGGATATGGCTTTTTGGCTGAAAATGCCGATTTTGCCAGAGCTGTAATCGCAGCTGGAATCACCTGGATTGGACCTTCGCCAGAAGCGATTGAACGCCTAGGTGACAAAGTATCTGCCCGACACGTGGCAGAGAAGGTTGGTGCGCCATTGGCGCCGGGAACCTTAAATCCAGTTTCTGGTGCACAGGAAGTTCTCGATTTCGTTGCCCAGCACGGGCTTCCAATTGCAATCAAAGCCGCCTATGGTGGCGGTGGCCGCGGCATCAAAGTCGTCTACGATGCTGCAGAGGTAACCGAGCAATTTGAATCAGCCACCCGAGAGGCAATAGCTGCGTTTGGCCGAGGCGAATGTTTCGTAGAAAAGTACCTGGAAAAACCAAGACACGTAGAGACGCAGTGTCTCGCCGATGCCTACGGCAACGTAGTTGTGGTGTCAACCAGAGATTGCTCACTTCAGCGTCGACACCAGAAACTTGTCGAAGAGGCTCCAGCCCCATTCTTGACCGCCGACCAGAATCGTCGTCTGTACGAAGCCTCTAAGGCAATTCTCAAAGAGGTTGGTTACCAGGGTGCTGGCACCTGCGAATTCCTGGTCGCTCAAGACGGCACCATTTCATTCCTAGAGGTAAACACCAGACTTCAGGTTGAACACCCAGTCTCTGAGGAAGTTACCGGTATTGACTTGGTTCGCGAACAGTTCCGAATTGCTGAAGGCGGAATCCTTGACTACTCAGACCCAGAGGTGAAGGGTCACTCATTTGAGTTTCGTATCAACGGAGAGGACGCCGGCCGTAACTTTATGCCAGCCCCCGGCCCGGTACACGTTTTCAAGGCACCATCGGGTCCGGGTGTTCGTGTTGACACTGGCGTTGGTGCAGGCGATGAAATTTCGGGATCATTCGACTCAATGATTGCAAAACTGATTGTGACCGGCGCAACTCGTCAAGAGGCTTTGGCGCGTTCACGCCGCGCCCTTGCAGAAATGGAAGTGGCCGGCCTGCCAACCGTGCTGCCATTCCACCGAAAAATTGTCGACCACCCCGCTTTTATCGGCGATGCCGCAGCAAACCGATTTGGCATTTACACTCGCTGGATCGAGACCGAGTGGACCAATGACATTCCTGCCTGGAGTGGAGTGGGTGATCCGGCCGCTGAAATCGGCGAGCGCCAGAGTGTGGTGGTCGAGGTCAATGGCAAACGGGTTGAGGTTTCACTGCCAAAACGCTTAGGCATCGGTGGTGGGTCTGCAGCGACTGCCGGCCATGCACCGCGCCGTAAAACCCAGTCCCACGCCTCAGCCGCCACCGGTGCTTCTGGAAACTCAATCAAAGCCCCGATGCAATCAACCGTGGTAAAGTTTGCGGTGGCCGTAGGTGACAAAGTTGCCGAGGGAGATCTGGTCGTCGTGCTTGAGGCAATGAAAATGGAGCAGCCCCTAAACGCTCACAAGGCCGGAGTGATCAAGAGCATCGGAGCCGAAGTTGGCACCACGGTTTCAGCCGGTACGGTGCTTATCGAAATCGAAGACTAGCGATCAAACCTAGTCAATCGGTTGGTGCAAGGCTCTAGCGGCGTCTGAGATAGATCCTGAAATTGAAGGATAAACGCTGTAGGTTTTAGCAACCTCGTCTACTGTCAATCGGTTTTCAATTGCGAGAGCGATCGGGTAGATCAAATCAGATGCTCGCGGTGCCACCACAACTCCGCCAATTACGGTTCCACCGGTTGAGCAAATCAACTTTATGAAACCTTCTTCTATACCCTGCATTTTGGCGCGGGGGTTGGTGTTTAGCGGAAGTTTCTCAACGAAACCTGATACTCGACCAGCCTTCAAATCGCTTTCTGACCAACCAACCGAGGCAATCTCTGGTGCGGTGAATACGTTGGCCGCTACGTTGCGCATCGGTGCTGGAGCTGCAAGATCACCCATGGTGTGGAACACCGCTGTGCGACCCATCATTGCGCTCACCGAGGCTAGCGGCAGAGCAGTTGAACAGTCGCCCACCGCGTAAACGTTGGCGCGGCTGGTGCGGCCAACCTTATTGGCAATGATGTGACCGGTTTCGTTTAGCAGCACCCCTGCTTCTTCGAGCCCCAAGCCTTCGGTGTTTGGTATTCCACCAACCGCCATCAAAGCGTGGCTACCTGTAATAACTCGGCCATCGGCGAGGGTAACCTCAACGCCGTTTCCAGTGTTGACAACTTTTTCGGCTCTAGTTTCTGAATAAATGTGGATGCCGTTGCGGCGAAATACCGATTCGATAACCTCGGCCGCATCGGCATCGTTGCCAGGGAGGACCATGTTTCTAGAGGAAATTAGGCTCACCTGCGAACCAAGGTTGCAGTAGGCCGAGGCGAACTCGGCTCCAGTTACACCAGAGCCAACCACAATCATGTGCTCAGGTAGTTCTTGGAGGGCATAAAGCTGAGTCCAGGTGAAGATTCGCTCTCCATCGGGCATTGCCGAATCTAGTTTGCGTGGGTGTGCCCCCACCGAAACGATGATGGTTTTAGCTTCCATGCGCTCTGGCTCGGCACCTTCAACATCGGCAATAACCGCGTGGTTTCCATCGAGTCGGCCGCGACCGTGAATTACGCGAACGCCTTCGGTGAGCAAGGTTTCTAGCATGTCTGAAGACTGCTCTTCAGCCAGGTCAAGTAGACGCTGATTTACCGCGCCCAGGTCAACTTCAATTTTGGGTTTGATCTGCTGCCCAGCAAATGAAAACCTCACACCCAAGTTAGAGGCGTGCGCCACACGCTGAGCAGCCTCAGCTGTTGCAATCAAAGTTTTCGATGGAACAACATCTGTCAGTACCGCATTGCCGCCAATGCCGTTGCTCTCAATTAGGGTTACTTCGGCACCCAGCTGCCGACCCGCCAAAGCTGCCTCGTAGCCGCCAGGGCCGCCACCGATGATAACGATGTGGTGTTTTTTGGTTTCGCTCACAGGTTCATTCTGCCACCTGATGCAAAGGCGTAGACTCAGGTTTATGAGCAATCCGCTAGATGATTCTGCAATTAATCCCCTTGAAATAGCCGAAGTAGCGGCCGCACAAATCCGAGAAAAAACCGGAGTTGAAAGCCATGAAATCGCACTGACGCTGGGCTCTGGGTGGGCAAAGGCAGCAGATCTGATTGGTGAAACTGTGGCCACAATTCCGGCAACCGAAATCACCGGATTTTCTGCTCCCGCGTTGGCCGGCCACGTGGGAAACATCCGATCAATTCTGCTGCCGAACGGCAAACACGCATTGGTGTTGGGAGCGCGCACTCATTTTTACGAGGGTCACGGCGTTCGACGAGTTGTGCACGGGGTCAGAGTTGCCGCAGCTGGCGGCGCCAAAACCATGATTCTGACGAACGGAGCGGGAGGCATTCGAGAAAGCTGGCAACCAGGCACTCCAGTGCTGATTAGCGATCACATCAACCTAACTTCGGCCAGCCCACTGGAGGGAGCAACGTTTGTTGACCTAACCGACCTTTACTCGAGAAGACTTCGTGAAATTGCCCGCAGCGTTGACGCGAATCTAGATGAGGGCGTTTACTGTCAGTTCCGCGGCCCGCAGTATGAAACCCCGGCCGAGGTTCAAATGGCCAAAATCATGGGCGGCCACATTGTTGGAATGTCAACCGCTCTGGAGGCAATCGCGGCCAGACAGTCAGGTTTGGAAATTCTTGGAATGTCTCTGATCACCAATCTTGCGGCTGGAATCCAAAAAACTCCGCTCAGCCATGAAGAGGTAATCGAAGCCGGGCGCGAGGCTGAGGCCAAAATTAGCGCACTGCTCGCACAGATTGTGACCAAACTCTAAACCATGAACGAACTTCTATCTGCGGCCCGGGCCTGGTTGGTCCAAGACCCAGACCCTGAAACCCGAGCTGAGCTTGAAACACTTATTGAGCAGCGAGATTTGGCCGAGCTACAGGATAGATTCGGCTCTCGCCTAGGTTTCGGCACGGCGGGCTTGCGTGGTGAACTGGGAGCAGGCCCAAACCGCATGAATCGGGTGCTGGTCGCTCAGGCCGCGGCCGGAATAGCTAAGTACCTGCTAAACCAAGGCGAGCATCATCCAACGGTAGTGATTGGTTATGACGGCAGAAAAAACTCAGCGATTTTTGCGCGTGATTCAGCAGAGATCATGGCGGGTTTCGGTCTAAAAGTCAGGCTGTTTGATTCAGCAGTGCCAACTCCGGTGCTGGCTTTTGCCGGGAAAAAATTAGGCACCTCTGCCGCGATTATGGTTACCGCATCGCACAACCCACCGCGTGATAACGGCTACAAGGTTTACCTCGGCGGACAGTGGGGCGGGTCACAGATTATTAGCCCAACTGACAAACAGATAGCGGCCGAGATTGAAAAAATTTCGAAAGAACAAACTTTTGTGACTCTGCCAAAAGCTGATTCATTCGAGTTGATCGGTGAAGAGTTGCGACAGCTTTACATTGCGGAAACTGCAAACTTGGTTGAGCACATTGAAGATGCCGATCGATTGACGCTGGTTTATACCGCTATGCACGGGGTTGGCTGGCAGACCGTGCGCGATCTGTTCCAACGAGTTGGCATTTCTGATTTGGTAACCGTGGATGCCCAATTACACCCGGATGAGAACTTTCCCACGGTTGCATTTCCGAACCCTGAAGAGCCGGGCGCCATGGATTTGGCGTTTGCCACCGCCCGATCTGCCGATGCAGATCTCATAATTGCCAACGACCCTGACGCAGATCGGCTTGCAATTGCCGTTCCTGACCGGTCGGCAGCATCCGGATGGCGGCGTCTAACTGGGGATGAAGTTGGCCTAATTCTCGGTGACTTTATTGCGCGACGGGCCAAAATTCTGGGTTCATCTGGCACGCTTGCAAACTCGATTGTTTCGTGCTCTGCGTTGAGCGCTGTTGCCGATGCAAACGGGCTGACACACACTGAAACACTGACCGGATTCAAGTGGATATCAAAGGTTCCAAATTTGATTTTCGGCTATGAAGAGGCCCTTGGCTACTGCGTAGACCCCAAAAATACCCCTGACAAAGATGGCATTTCGGCAGCGCTGGTTTTCACCGCAATTGCGTATGCGTTGAACTCGGCCGGCAAAACCATCGAGGAACACCTGCAGCAGCTTGGTGAGCAATACGGCTTCTACGCGACCTCGCAAATTAGCGTTCGAGTAAGCGATCTTTCACTGATTGGCAAAATGATCACTGCCCTTCGAGCTCACCCACCTCAGCAGATTGACGGCGAGAACGCTAAGTTCACCGACCTTGCCCTCGGCTCTGACAAGCTTGCCGCAACTGATGGGCTTCGATTTGACCTAGAAACACGTCGAGTGATCATCAGACCCTCTGGGACCGAGCCGAAACTCAAGTGCTATTTGCAAGCGATATCAGACTCAAAAATGCACGCGCAAAATTCACTAAACAGCCTTGAGGCTGAAATGCGGTTACTGTTACAGCAAGCTGGCGCTTAGTTTCTCGGTGAGCTCTTCAAGATCAAAAAAGTGCTCAACTGAAACCACCTCGGCTCGAAGCCCCTGCAGTTTGTCTACCAAATCTGGAGTGGTCAAAATTAGTTGGGCATCTACGCGCTCACGGGCGGTTTTTAGGTCGGTTGCCTCAACGGTGGCATCAATTTCCAGTTGAGCCAAAACCTTTTCAGCGTTCATTTTTAGAAGCACCGAAGTGCCAATTCCCATGCCGCAAACCGCAATAATTTTCACGTGGCAATTCTTACAAATTGCTTTGAAGGTAAGCGCTAATTTCTTCGGCTGACGCCACATTTAACAGGAAATTCACATTCGCCTCATCCTGAAGAAATCGGGCCAATTCACCCATAATTTCGATGTGCGAATGGTGGTCGAGGGCGGCTAGGCCAATCAGAATTCGAACCGGATCATTTGATTGATGTCCGAATTCAACTCCCTCGCTGAGAGTTAGCATCGAGATTCCTGTTTCAAAGACCGAAGGTGATGGTTTTGAATGAATCAGAGCAATCCCCGGCGCTATGACCTGATATGGGCCTAGGCCTTCCAAAACCGAAAGGCACTCTGCTCCATACTGGGGCGAAACTTTACCCGCGGCCACCAGTAATTTGACCGCAAGTTCGGTCGCATGCATCCAATCAAGCGCGATTGCTCTGACCTGAATTGACTCTTCAGGCAGCGCAGCAGACAAATTTGGGTAAATTGCTAACCTCGAGCGGCCGCAAACCCATCGACAATCATGTCGATGAGTTCAGCCCGATCGTCTAGCGCCTGGAAACTAGCCTCTGCTGCATTGATCTGGAATGTTTCAAGATCATCAAGGTCGTAGCCAAAGGTGTCCACCAATAAACCAAGCTCGCGCGTCAGAGTAGTTGCGCTCATGAGTCGGTTGTCAACGTTTACGGTGACCTTGAACCCAAGGTCGTAGAGAACATCAAAAGGATGGTCTGCCAACTCTTCACCGAGCATTTCAATGGCGCCGGTTTGTAGGTTTGAAGACGGCGAGAGCTCAAGAGCGATTTGGCGATCGTGAACCCACTCGGCAACCGGACCAAGCACGACCAAATCGGTATCGCCCTCACTTCGTGAGAACATGATGTCTTCAACAATTCGAACCCCGTGACCCAGGCGTAATGCACGACCCGAAACCAGAGCGTCTCGAATGCTTTCAATACCGTCTGCCTCACCCGCGTGAACCGTGACTGGCAACAGCTCGCTGGCCAAATAGTCAAAGGCAATCTTGTGCTTTGAAGGAAGGAAGCCTTTTTCTGCACCTGCGATGTCAAAACCGACAACTCCGTTGTTTCGGTGTCGAACGGCAAGTTCGGCAATTTCGAGACCGCGATCAGCATGACGCATTGCCGTGATTAGCTGCCCGGTTCTAACGAAACCGCCGGCTGCGTCGACGGCTGCCATTCCTGCTTCAAGACCATCTTGAACAGCTTCAACTACCTCATCAAGGGTCAACCCGTTGCGAAGGTGCTGCTCTGGAGCCCAGCGAACTTCGCCATAGATAACTCCGTCAGCAGCCAGATCTTCAACGAACTCTTTTGCAACTCTGCTTAGCCCCGATTTTGTCTGCATCACCGCAGTGGTTACATCAAACGTCTCTAGGTATTTGACCAATGAACCTGAATCTGCAGATTCTTCAAACCAAGCCTTTAGCGATTTTGCGTCACCGGCCGGCAGCTCGAGACCAATTTCTTCAGCCAATTCAACGATCGTCTGTGGTCTTAGGGCACCATCAAGGTGATCGTGCAGCGAAATTTTGGGTAGTGATTTGATGTCGAATTTCGGCAACTTGATTCCTATTCGTAGATGGTTTCGAGCACGATCGGAGTTTGTTCAACAGCCAATTGGCCAATGGAGATTTTTCCGTCGAGTGCGCTGAGTGCTCGCTCAAATCTAGCCGATTCATCGGCGTATAAAGTGAGCAGCGGCTGGCCTTTGGTTACGTAATCACCGCGCTGAGCGTGCAGCTCCATGCCGGCACCCAGAGCGATCTCGTCTTCTTTTCGTTCACGCCCGGCCCCCAACCGCCAAGAGGCAATTCCGCAGGCTAGGGCATCTACTTCGGTTAGGTAGCCACTCTCTTGAGCGAGAACCGTGTGCGACTCGCGGGCAACCGGCAGTTTGGCAGACAAATCGCCACCCTGAGCGGCAACCATGTCATTCCACTTATCCATGGCGCGTCCGTCTTTGAGCGCCGATGCAACATCGACGCCGGTGATTCCGGCAAGGCGAAGCATTTCGGTAGCGAGAGTCACGGTGAGCTCAACAACATCTGCAGGGCCGCCACCGGCAAGAACCTCGAGCGACTCTTCAACCTCAAGCGCGTTCCCAATTTTGCGCCCCAGCGGAGTTGACATATCGGTGAGCATTGCGGTGGTAGAAACACCGGCGTCTTGCCCAAGCTGAACCATTCCTCGGGCTAGCTCGCGAGCCTGGCCGAGCTCCTTCATGAAAGCACCTGAGCCAACTTTGACATCAAGCACGAGAGCAGACGTTCCCTCTGCAATTTTCTTGGACATGATCGATGAGGTAATCAATGGGATGGCCTCGACCGTGCCGGTCACGTCGCGAAGCGCATAAAGTTTTTTGTCTGCCGGAGCAATGTTTGCGCTTGCCCCACACACCGCACCACCTACGGTTTGCAGTTGTTGCAAGAACTGCTCGAAGGTTAGGTCTGGGCGCCATCCCGAAATGGCTTCGAACTTATCTAGCGTTCCGCCGGTGTGGCCCAGGCCGCGACCGCCGAGTTGTGGTACCGCAGCGCCGAAAACGGCAACCAGTGGAACTAGCGGAAGGGTTATTTTGTCGCCCACACCACCGGTTGAGTGTTTGTCAACGGTTGGCTTGGCTAATTCTGACCAGTCGAGCTTCTCGCCACTCGCGATCATGGCCAGTGTGAGATCACGAATTTCACGACGGTTCATGCCATTGAGCAGAATTGCCATGGTCATGGCAGACATTTGCTCGTCAGCTACAACACCGGCTGTGTAATTTTCAATTAGCCAGTTGATTTCGTCGGTGCCGAGTTCGCCTCGTTCACGTTTTTTGATGATTAGGTCGACTGCCGAAAATTGGCTCATGCGCGCTCCTCAAGATCTCGAGGCCCAAAGGCATCTGGGATTACCTGTTCAATGGTCTTGAAGCCCGAAACGGTTTCAAGCATCATTCCCGGAGCAGAGTGTTCGAAAAGTAACTGGCGGCAGCGCCCGCACGGCATCAAAATTTGGCTGTGCCCATCAACACAGGTGAAGGCCACAAGTTTCGAAATGCCACCCATGACGAGGTCGCTGACCAGTGAGCATTCGGCGCACAGGGTCAAGCCGTAGGAGGCGTTTTCTACATTGCAGCCGGTTACGATTCGACCGTCCTGGGTCAACGCTGCAGCGCCAACCGGAAACTTTGAGTAAGGAACATAGGCTTTTTTCATCGCCGCTTGGGCCGCTGCCCGCAACTCATCCCAATTAATTTCCATAGACTAGGCCTTCACGTAGGGCAAACCAGCAGCCGCCGGGCCGGTCACTTTTCCAACCAGACCGGCAACCGCGACCACGGTGAGTGCGTATGGCAGCATGAGCAAAAATTCTGATGGCACATCCGAACCGATAATTGCCAGCCCATACTGAAGGTTTTGAGCAAAGCCAAAAAGCAAGGCTGCCATGGCTGCATAAATCGGATTCCAGCGACCAAAGATAAGAGCGGCAAGGGCGATATAGCCGGCACCGTTAGTCATCTCTTTGCCGAATGCACCTACCTGACCGAGGGTAAAGAACGATCCTCCGAGACCAGCCAACGCTCCGCCGATGATCACACTGGTGTAGCGCATCTGGAATACCTTGATGCCCACCGTGTCAGCGGCCTTTGGGTATTCACCGACGGCACGTACGCGAAGGCCCCATCGAGTCTTGAAGAGTACGAACCAAACTGCAAATACCGCGATGAACATAAGGTAGACGATCAACGTCTGGTTGAAGAGCACCGGACCGAGAACTGGAATCTGACCCAAAACCGGAATCAAGATTTTGTCAAAGCGCGGTGGGGCATTAAACAACTGGATGTTGGTGGTCAGAAGTGATGAGTAGAGGAAGTTGGTGAATCCGATCACCAAAACGTTCAGAACAACACCGACGATGATTTGATCAACTATGTAGCGAATGCTGAAGACCGCCAAGACCCACGAGACCAAGGCGCCAGCAAACAGCGCAGCCAATAAGCCCAAATAAAGATTCTGAGAGAGCGAGGCTGCGAGTGCTGAAGCGAAGGCTCCGATTAGCAGCTGACTGTCGATGGCAATATTCACGACACCGACTCGTTCACTTAGCACACCGGCAAGAGATCCGAAAATTAGCGGAACAGCCAAAGCCAGTGAGCCCTGAAGCAGCGAGGTGATTGGCATTGATTTGCCGGCAAAAAGCATGACCAAAATCTGCAAGACCAAAGCCAAGCCAAAAATAATGACCACCCAGCGGTCGGTTTTGCGACCTCTCAGCTGACGCTGAATCCAGGCAAATGCGGCGCCCGCGATGGTAATAATGACTGCAATCACCGAAATCAGCTGAGTCGAAATTGAAAATGAAGGAAGCTTGAAAATATCGCTGTCGGTAGCGGTGGCAACCTCAGTGTGGCTGGCCGGAGTAATCAACCAGAGCCAAACCGAAACTGCAGCCAGCACGGTCATGATTACCGGTGTCTTGATTGACGGCTTCACTGGGCACCTCCCTTCTTGGTCTTAATTCGGAACATCGATCGAACCAACGGCGGGGCTGCAATGAACAACACGATCATCGACTGCACCACCAACACGATGTCAATTGGGACACCCTCTTGGGCCTGCATGGTTACCGCTCCTGCGCGCAACCCTCCAAACAAAATTCCAGCGGCGAGTACGCCGTAGGGGTTGTTTCTGCCCAATAGGGCTACCGTGATGGCGTCGAAACCGAAGGATGCTGCCACGCCGGTGGTGAGGTTTTTCTCACTACCCAGAATCTGGGTGGTGCCGGCTAGTCCGGAAAGTGCTCCGGAGACCGCCATCACCAGAACGTAGGTGAGGCCAATGCTGATACCCGCAGTTTTTGCCGCGTTTGGGTTATGACCGAGAGCTCTGAATTGAAAACCTATGCTCGAACGGTTTAGCAGCCACCAAACAGCAACCACGGCGGCCAACATAACGAATACTCCGGCGTGCAGCCTGAACTGTTCACCGAGCAGCAACGGATAGCGGGCACCCTCTGGCACCGGCGATGAAATTGGGTTCACTGAGCCGGGGGCCTGCAGCAGTGGTGTCTTGAGCAAGAAGCCAAGTAGCAAGGCCGCTATGTAGTTCATCATGATGGTCACGATTACCTCGTTGGCGCCCGTGGTTGCCTTCAGCAAACCAACAATTGCACCGAACAGGGCTCCGCCCAAGATTCCGGCTAAGAATGCAACCAGAAAGGCAACACCTGCAGGCATTGGAACGTTGATGGCCACGAATCCGGCGAACATCGCTCCAAAAATTATCTGACCGGTACCACCGATGTTGAATAGCCCCGAGCGGAAAGCGACGGCAAGACCCAAACCGGAGAGGGTAATTGGAGTCGCAAACGCCAAGGTCTCGGTAATTGGTCGAATCATGCGATTGAAGTCATCTGATTCATAGTTGAATATGGCGCCACGGAACATCGCATCGTAAGCGCCAAATACTGAGTTCCACACTGCAATAAAGAAGTCACCCGGCCGAGCCGCAAAATAACTTGCGGCGAGCTGAACCTCTTCGCTGCTGAAGGCAATCAAGATTCCGCCAAAAATAAACGAGGCAAGGATGGCCAGCACCGTTACCAGCGCGCTCGGCGAAAAGATTTCTTTGATTACTTTGTTCATGCTGCAGCCTCACTTGAAATGCCAGCCATCATTGCGCCCAGGACTTCGCGAGGAGTGTCTGCCGGAACAATGCCAACAATCTTGCCTCGGTACATAACTGCGATTCGGTCGCCTAACTGAGTGGCCTCGTCTAACTCGGTGGCAACAATCAAAACAGGCACTCCGCTATCTCTGGTTTCGATGATGCGTTCGTGTACAAATTCAATTGACCCGACGTCGAGACCTCGGGTTGGTTGTGACGCAACCAGTAATTTGAGTTCTCTTGACAGTTCTCGAGCCAAGACCACCTTCTGCTGGTTTCCGCCTGATAGCTGACTCGCCTTGGTTTCAATTCCTTGAGCACGAACATCGAACTCGGAAATTTTTTCCTCAGCGAATTTTTTTAGGAAGTCGAGCTGAAGGGCGATTCCCTTTGCAAATGGAGCCCGATCGCTTCGATCGAGCATTAGGTTTTCGGCGATCGTGAAATCTCCGACCAGACCATCTTGGGTACGGTCTTCCGGAACGAATCCAACTCCCATATCGAGCACCTGTTTGACCGACTTGCCAATTAATTCAGTGCCGTCGAGTGCGATAGATCCCGTGGTTTTTCCGTGCATTCCAACGATGGCCTCGGTGAGTTCGGTCTGACCGTTACCCTGAACACCAGCTATTACCAACACCTCACCCTGATGGATTTCAAAAGAAACATCGTCGAGAACTTTGGTTCCCTTGTGATCCCAGGCATTCAGATTTTTCACTTGGAAAGTTGCGGCTCCAAGCCTCGGTGCTGCCTTGTCGACATCGAGATCAACTGCACGACCAACCATCATCGAAGCCATTTCGGCAGCACTCGATTTTGGATCAGCTTCGCCGACCACTTTGCCGAGCCGAATTACGGTAATTTTGTCGGCAACTTCGCGAACCTCGCGCAGCTTGTGAGTGATGAAAACAATCGCCGCACCCTCGGCGCGCAACTGCTGCATGATTGCCATAAGCTCATCGGTTTCTCTAGGGGTAAGCACCGCGGTGGGCTCATCAAAAACCAAAACTTTAGCGTCACCCATCAGAGCCTTGATGATTTCAACGCGCTGCTGAACACCGACCGGAAGCTCTCCGACGATAGCGTCGGGATCAATTTCAAAACCAAAGCGAGCCGAGATTTCAATCACGCGACGTCTTGCCTCAGCCAAATCGATGACCCCACCAAACTTGGTTGGCTCGTGACCAAGAATTACATTTTCGGCCACTGTCAGAACTGGGATGAGCATGAAATGCTGGTGCACCATTCCGATTCCAGCCGCCTGCGCATCGCCGGGGCCAGAAAATTTAACCGGCTGATCATCGATCAAAATTTGACCGCCGTCTGGCTTGTATAGACCGTACAAGACATTCATGAGAGTCGATTTGCCAGCGCCATTCTCGCCGAGAAGGCAGTGAATATGGCCAGGTTCGATGACCAGATTGATCGCATCATTGGCGATAAGTGCACCAAATTTCTTGGTGATTTCTCGAAGTTCCAGCTTCATTGCTTTTCCATTCAACTTGGCGTTTTGCGCTCATTTGCCAGTCTAACCCGAAGGCTGAGCCGCGCTTAAACGAAATCGGGGGCCGCCGAAACGACCCCCGATTTGTTTGGACCAGATTACTTCTTGTAGATCGAAGTGACTACTAGCGAGCCATCCTTGATCTGGGCAGCTAGGTCATCTAGCTCAGCCTGAAGGTCACCGTAGGCAACGTCGTGAGCGTCAGAGATGCGCACGCCACCGTTGGCTAGGGTTCCCACGTACTGGTTCTCGTCGCCACCGGCAAACGCACCATCAACACCGGTCTTGATTACCTCAAGAACTGCGTTTGCCATCTTCTTCTCGATTGAGGTCAAGATGTTGGCCTTGTATTCGGTGTGAGCTGGAAGGTTGTACCAGTCTGAGTCAACACCGATTACGAGCACGCCGTCTTTTTCAAGCGAAGCCTGACCCGAACCGATACCAACTGGGCCGGCAACCGGAAGGATGATGTCTGCACCCTGAGCGATGAAACCTTCGGTCAAGGTCTTACCCTTGGCGATGTCTGAGAAGTCACCGGTGGCAGCCCACTTCGAGCTGTCGTCGCCTTCAGCACCGAGAACCTTGACGTTCTTACCCTTGGCCTCGTTGTAAGCGGCAACACCCTGCTTGAAGCCATCCATGAAGATGGTTACAGAAGGTAGCAACATACCACCGTAGGTAGCAACCTTGCCGGTCTTGGTGGTGCCTGCAGCTAGGTAGCCAGCTAGGAATGCAGCTTCAGCGGTGTCGTACTGAATTGGCTTGACGTTAGGCAAGCTCAAAGGTGAGAAGTCGTCGTTGCTGAGAGCTGAGTCGATTAGAGCGAAGTTGACCTCTGGGTTAGCTTTCGCTGCATCGCGAACAGCTGCTGCCAAAAGGAAGCCAACGCCAATGATTAGGTCACAGTCGGCCTGAACCATCGAGTCAACACCAGAGACGAAGTCAGTCTGGGTAGCTGAGCTTGGAGACTCAACCTCTGCGATCTCAACACCGAGTTCAGCTTCGGCCTGCTTTAGACCTGCATATGCCTCTTCGTTGAAGGATGCGTCATTGAAGCCACCTGAGTCTGAGACCATGCAGGCCTTGTAGTCAACAGGTGTTGCGGTTGGCTCTGCCGGAGCAGCTGCACAACCCGCAAGGGTTAGGCTGGCCGCAGTGACCAGGGCCAAACCCTTAAATACTGATGTGGTTTTCACTTGGGATTCCTCCTGAAAGTCACCCGATGCCTCTCACCAGGTGATCCGCTCATCAGACTAGCCCCGAAAATACCAGCCTAAAAACAAGAATGCCGTTCGATGAAAATAATTAATCTATTTGCAACAAAAAACCGAAAAAGATTCGGCTTTTTTCTAATTTCTCAGCCGCTAGAGCACGTCTTCGTGGCCGGTTGCTTTGAGCGCATCTACCAAGGACTTAACCCGCTGGGCATGGGCCTTAGTGGTCACCAACAGAGCGTCTGGGGTATCTACCACAATCACGTCTTCCAGGCCGATGAGCGCAATTAGTCGGTCGGTGTCGCTAACCAAAATTCCGCTTGACGAATCAGCCAAGACCTTGGCATTTCCCAGTACTGCAAGATTGCCTTTACGCCCCTGCGATTGCAGTTCGGCAATGGCTGCAAAATCTCCTACGTCGTGCCAGGTGAACGAAGCGGGCACCACAGCAACCAGACCCGCTGCGGCGGCTGGTTCAGCTACCGAGTAGTCAATAGCCACCTTTTTGAGTTTTGGCCAAACTCGCTCCATCACCGACTTACGATTTTCGGTGTCCCAAGCGTCAGCGATTTCCATAATTGCCGCGTAAAGCACGGGCTCAGAGTTTGCAACCTGTTCGAGCAGCAGTGCTGCCGGAGCAATGAACATACCGGCGTTCCAGAGATACTCCCCCGACTGCACGTATTTTTTCGCACGATCGATGTTTGGTTTTTCAACAAACTTGCTGACCGAATGTGCGTTTGGTGCCTGAGGCAGTTCGAGGCTGACGCCTTTTTTGATGTATCCAAAACCGACCGAAGGCTCGGTGGGTTCAATGCCTATGGTTACGATCAAACCGGTGGCGGCAACCTCAATTGCTTCGCGCACCGTGTTTCGAAAATCTTCGTCTTCGCCAATCACGTGATCCGCTGCAAAAGATCCGACGATTGCATCCGGTTCGCGTTTCATCAATATTGCTGCGGCGAGCGCAATCGCAGCGGTCGAGTCTTTTGGAGAAAGTTCCAGAACCAGATTGTCGGTCGACAGATCTTCGATTTGCTCAAGCACGGCTGACTTGTGCACCCGACCGGTAACCACCAAAATTCGATCCCGCCCCGAGATGGGTGCCAATCGATCCCAGGTGTCTTGCAAAAGAGTCTGACCTGAACCGGTTAGGTCATGAAGAAATTTCGGCGCTGAGGCTCTAGAAAGAGGCCAGAGTCGAGAGCCAATTCCACCGGCGGGAATAATGCTGAAAAATCTATCGATTGGATTCCTATGCATGGAAAAACCCTAGACGAATAATCTCTGATTAGACGAATGGGCTTGTTTCACGCGGTTAGACTTATTGGGCTTTCCATCATCTGGAAATACGCCATTCAAGGAGGATTTCGTGCCAACCAAACCTGCCGGCACTCTCTATCGAGGCAAAGTTGGAATGTGGTCTTGGGTGCTTCACCGCATCACCGGAGTCGCAATTTTCTTCTTCCTCTTGGTACACGTTCTTGACACCGCCCTAGTTCGGGTTAGCCCCGAGGCCTACAACGCGGTTATCGCAACCTACAAAACCCCACTGATCGGGTTGGCCGAGTTGGGTCTGGTGGCAGCCATTCTGTTCCACGCACTCAACGGAGTTCGTGTGATTCTCATCGACTTCTGGCGCAAAGGCGCCAAGTACCAGAACCAGATGTTCTGGGTTGTTGTTGCAATCGCGCTGCTTGTTTTCGCAGCGTTTGCCCCTCGTCACCTAATGCACGTATTCGGATAGGCGCCAGAAAATGTCAGTAGTTATCGAACAGCCTCGCTCGCCAAGAAGTCGTAACCAGGCCAACTGGGAGAAATACGGATGGCTTTACATGCGCGCCTCGGGTGTGGTTTTACTGGTGCTCATTTTCGGTCACCTCTACGCCAACCTTTACGCTGGCGAAGGAATCAAGGCGATCAACTTTGGTTTCGTAGCCGGTAAATGGGCAGACCCATTCTGGCAAGTATGGGATCTACTAATGCTCTGGCTTGCACTAATTCACGGAACTAACGGCATGCGAACCATCGTCAACGACTATGCCAGCAAAGAGAACATCCGTCGTGGACTAGTGATTACCCTCTGGGCGGTCTGCGCAGGGCTCATTCTGCTCGGCACCCTAGTTATCTTCACCTTTGATCCATGCCCAGCGGGCGCAGCTGCAGAGTTGCTGCCTTCGTTCTGTTCAGCCAAATAAAAAGGATTCACTCAAGTGACCAACGCAACTCCGAAAGTTCACCACTACCAGTACGACGTTGTAATTGTCGGTGCCGGTGGTGCAGGCATGCGAGCAGCCATCGAGGCCGGCCCGCACGCCAAGACAGCGGTTATCAGCAAGCTGTTCCCAACCCGTTCGCACACCGGTGCGGCACAGGGTGGCATGGCGGCAGCACTTGCCAACGTAGAAGAAGACAGCTGGGAATGGCACACCTTCGACACCGTTAAGGGTGGCGACTACCTGGTTGATCAAGACGCTGCAGAAATTTTGGCCAAAGAATCGGTGCAGGCAGTTATCGACCTAGAAAATATGGGTCTACCTTTCAACCGAACCCCAGATGGCAAAATCGACCAGCGCCGTTTCGGTGGTCACACTCGCGACCACGGCAAGGCGCCGGTTCGACGCTCTTGTTATGCCGCTGACCGCACTGGTCACATGATTCTTCAGACTCTGTACCAGAACTGTGTGAAGTTGGGTATCGAGTTTTACAACGAGTTTTACGTGCTCGACCTGGTGATGACCAAGGTCGGCAAAGAAGAGCGCCCATCGGCCGTCGTTGCCTATGAGCTTGCAACCGGCGACCTTCACGTGTTCCAAGGCAAGTCAATCATTTTTGCAACCGGTGGCTTTGGAAAGATCTTCAAGACCACATCAAACGCCCACACCCTAACCGGTGACGGCGTCGGAATTATCTGGCGCAAAGGTCTTCCTCTGGAAGACATGGAGTTTTACCAGTTCCACCCGACCGGTCTCGCTGGCCTAGGCATTTTGCTTTCTGAAGCTGCCCGCGGCGAAGGTGGAATTTTGCGAAACGCCTCAGGTGAGCGCTTCATGGAGCGATACGCACCGACCATCAAAGACCTGGCTCCTCGAGACATGGTTGCTCGCGCCATGGCAAACGAGGTGCGTGAGGGTCGCGGTGCCGGGCCAAACAAAGACTACGTTTTGCTTGATCTCACCCACCTACCTCCTGAAGTAATTGATGCCAAGCTGCCTGACATCACCGAGTTTGCCCGCACCTACCTGGGTGTCGAGCCTTACACCGAACCGGTTCCGGTTTTCCCAACCGCTCACTATGCAATGGGTGGAATTCCAACCAACGTTCAAGCAGAGGTTTTGCGTGACAACAAGTCAGTTGTTCCAGGCTTGTATGCAGCTGGAGAATGCGCCTGTGTTTCTGTTCACGGTGCAAACCGACTCGGAACCAACTCGCTACTAGACATCAACGTATTCGGAAAGCGTGCCGGTATTGCCGCCGTTGAATACGCCAAGAAGGCCGATCACGTTCCTGTTCCTGCAGATGCAGCTGAAGGTGTAATCGCGTTACTCGAAAAGGTTCGCAAGTCTAAGGGCACTGAAAAAGTTGCTCAGTTGCGTAAAGAGCTGCAAGACACCATGGATAAAAACGCGCAGGTTTACCGCACCGAAGAGTCGCTAAACGAAGCCTTGGCGAAGATCGCTGAACTTCGTGAACGCTACGAAAACATCTCGGTACAAGACAAGGGTCAGCGTTTCAACACTGACCTGCTTGAAGCCGTTGAGCTTGGCTTCCTGCTCGATCTTGCCGAGGTGCTGGCGTACACGTCACTTGAGCGTCGCGAAAGCCGTGGCGGGCACTTCCGCGAAGACTTCCCAGAGCGCAATGACAAAAAGTTCATGGTTCACTCGATGGCCTACTTGACCGACAAGAAACCTAAGAAGCCCGGCGACAACATCAAAATCGACTGGAAACCAGTTACCATCACCAACTACCAGCCAATGGAGCGTAAGTACTAATGGCAACCGCAACTCAAGAAACCGAAATCGGTGTAGTCCCAAGCTTTACCGTCACGCTGTTCGTTCGCCGCTTCAATCCAGAAGACGGGCTTGAGCCTCGTTGGCAAGACTTTGACGTTACGGTACACGGCACAGACCGAGTTCTGGATGCCCTGCACAAGATCAAGTGGGAAATTGACGGATCGCTGACTTTCCGTCGCTCATGTGCGCACGGAGTTTGTGGTTCAGACGCGATGCGTATCAATGGACGTAACCGCCTAGCTTGCAAAACACTAATCAAAGACCTAGACATCACCCAGCCAATTTACGTAGAGCCAATCAAAGGCCTCGAGGTTGAAAAAGACCTTGTGGTTGACATGAACCCGTTCTACCAGGCTTATCGCGATGTCAAGCCGTTCCTAATTGCCAGCGACAATCCAGAAAAAGAGCGTCTGCAGAGCCCAGAAGACCGCGAGCGTTTCGATGACACCACCAAGTGCATTTTGTGTGCTGCCTGCACCACCTCTTGCCCAGTTTTCTGGACCGACGGTCAATATTTTGGACCAGCAGCAATTGTTAACGCACACCGTTTTATTTTTGACACTCGTGACGAGGCTGCCGAGGTTCGCCTTGACATCCTCAACGACAAAGAAGGCGTGTGGCGCTGCCGCACCACCTTCAACTGCACCGAGGCTTGCCC
>CAZGZW010000005.1:0-67506 GCA_964530255.1 uncultured Rhodoluna sp. | reverse complement strand
ACCCCAACCTTGGCAAGGTTGTGCTCTACCAACTGAGCCACATCCGCGTGTCTTCTTATCGAAGACTTAGACACTCTAACCGAAAATTAGGGAGTGCGCAAACCAGACACGTTAGCCTTTCCAACTCCATCTTGGGTCGCTGGAGTCGTATGCCAACTCACCGTGTTGCACCAGGTCAACGCCTGCAATTTCGTCTGTTGAGGTGACTCGGAAGCCGATGGTTTTTTGGATCAGGGTTCCGATTAGCCACGACATTGCGAAGGCGTATCCCCCGATGACTAGCACTCCGATTGCCTGTTTCCCAAGTTGCTCGAAGCCGTGACCAAAGAAGGCGCCAACACCGGTTCCTGCAAAACCGATAAATAGAGTTCCGATGACACCGGCCACGCCGTGGATGCCAACGACGTCAAGCGAATCATCAAATCCAAACACGTATTTCAGTTCGATTGCTGCTGCGCAGGCTATACCGACGATCCCGCCCAGCACCAAGGCCCAGACCGGAGTGAGTGCTGCACAGCTTGGGGTGATGGCTACCAATCCAGCTATTACACCCGATGCGGCTCCAATTGAGGTTGGCTTACCGTTTCTTAGTTTCTCGAACAGCGCCCAGGTGAGCAAAGCTCCGACCGGCGCGGCGATTGTGTTAATGAACGCAATCGAGGCTACGCCGTCAGCAGCTAGTTCGGAACCCGAGTTAAAGCCGAACCAGCCGAACCAGAGAATTCCGGTTCCAATCAGCACCAGGGGAACGTTGTGGGGTGCGTACATTCCTTTTGTAAACCCAAAACGCTTTCCAACTACCAGCGCCAAAGCCAAGGCGCTTGCGCCGGATGCCACTTCGACCACTGTGCCGCCGGCAAAATCAATCAGCCCGACGTTGTAGACCAGCCATCCTCCGTCGACAATCTTTCCGTCTTCGAGTGTGAAGTTGAACACCCAACCTGCGATCGGTGCGTACACCAATGTGACCCAGATTGCTGCGAAGAGCAGCCAGGCTCCAAACTTTGCACGGTCGGCGATCGCCCCAGAGATTAGCGCCACCGTGATAATTGCAAAGGTACCTTGAAAGGCTGCGAACGAAAGCGGAAATCCATCACCATTTTTTGCGCCGATTAACTCGGTTTGAAGCAGTAATTTATCTAAATCGATTCCAAAAACACCATCGATACCCAAATAGGAGCCGCTGCCTGCGTTGCCGAAAGAGATTGCGTAGCCAAAAACAACCCAAAGCACCGTGATGAGCGCTAGTGAGCCGATCGACATCATCATCATGGAGACGACCGAGGATGCGCGTACCAATCCTCCGTAGAAAAAAGCCAATCCAGGCGTCATGAACAGCACCATTGCGGTGCAGATCATCAAGAAGAACGTGGTGTTCTGATGCTCCATGTTTCAATCTCCATCTATATTCGAACGCACCAAAAGGAGGAGCCAGAAGGCCCCTCCTTGAGGTGATGATGCTCTTGTTTTCTGTTTTAGCCTTTGTCTGAACCGAAGGCGTATGCCTCTTCGCCGTGAACGACTGTGTCGATTCCGGCAATTTCGTCTTCTGCCTTGACTCTGAAGCCCATGGTTTTTTCGATAATCAGACCGACAACCAGTGAGATCACAAAGCTGTAAACCAGGACGGCAACGGCACCAAGTGCCTGAGCTCCGAGCTGGTCAAAGCCATAGCCAAAGAACGCGCCGACTCCGTTACCAAACAAACCGACCCACAGGGTTCCGACGATTCCGCCGACCAGGTGAATACCTACAACGTCAAGCGAGTCGTCGAAGCCCAACGAGAACTTCAGATCAATCGCAAGTGCACACAGTGCTCCTGCTACGAGGCCCAACGCCATTCCCCAAATTGGGTCAAGTACTGCACAAGCAGGGGTAATAGCTACTAGACCTGCGATTGCTCCAGATCCGGCCCCGATTGAGGTTGCTTTGCCGTGTTTGATCTTTTCGATAATGATCCAACCGAGCATCGCAGCTGCGGGTGCAGCTAGGGTGTTGATGAATGCGATTGACGCAATTCCGTCAGCCGCCAGCTCTGAGCCGGCATTGAATCCGAACCAGCCAAACCAGAGTAACGCGACACCCAAAAGAGTCAGAGGAACGTTGTGTGGTTGAGTGATTCCCTTGCTGAACCCGAAGCGCTTACCCAGGACAATTGCCAAAGCTAGTCCAGCCGCACCTGCGTTAATGTGAACGGCAGTTCCACCGGCGAAGTCGATCACACCTAGGTCGTAAACAATCCAGCCTCCGTCAACAACTTTGCCGTCTTCGAGGGTGAAGTTGAATACCCAGTTGGCAACCGGGAAGTAAACCAACGTAGCCCAGATGCCGGCAAAAACCATCCAAGCGCCGAACTTAGCACGGTCAGCAATTGCTCCAGAAATCAGAGCAACGGTGATGATGGCGAATGCAGCTTGAAAAGCAACGAAAGCCATGGTTGGGAATGCGCCAGCTGGATCAGCGGCGTCTGCTACCTGAGCCTCGAGGCCCAGGAATGACGTGTCGATACCGAACCATCCGTCAATACCCAAAAATGTGCTTGGACCCTCATTAGCAAATGCAATTGCATAACCGTAAAGTACCCAGAGCACTGCTATGAGCCCCAGAGACCCAAAGCTGAGCATCATCATGCTCACAACCGATTTGGCTTTAACCAAACCACCGTAAAAAAACGCCAAGCCCGGCGTCATTAGTAGCACCAGTGCAGCTGAAATGAGCACAAATGCAGTGTTTCCTTGATCCACTTGTTTACCTCTCTCTAAGAAAACAAATCGTTACCAAGATCTGCTTGGCGACAAAAGCAGTTTGGTTCACGAAAGTTTCACGTGGAGGCGTGGAATGTTTCGAGTTTGTAAAAACTAACGGGTCATAGCCCCAATGCGCGAAACAGCTCGCAGGTATTTTTTGCGGTAACCGCCATTTATGTAGCTCTCGTCGAAAATATCTACTAGGTCAATACCAGAAGCAAAAATCTTGAGTTGTGCCTCATATGCACGATCAACAAAAGAGACAAATCTCAGGGCCTGCACCTGATCGGTGAGTTTGTGCACCTCAGTGATACCAAGCGTGGTAACCCCTTTGAGCAGTCGACCGAATTTTGAAGGATGGATCTTGGCAAGATGCCTAAGCAACTCGTCGAAACTATCCAGGTAGGTGCCGGGCGTAGCCAATTGAATCAGCTGGTCTGACACTTCAGACTCGGATAAGACCTTTGCGGCAAATTCTGTCGGGCGATGTCTGTGGTCTTCTCCATCGATCCGGATCATCCTGAATCGATCTGCTATGCCGTGAATTTCTCTTGCAAAATCAGCGGCAGCAAAGCGCCCTTCCCCAAGTGCATTGGGCGGAGTGTTGCTGGTGGCAGCGAATCTGACTCCGGAAGATTCGAGTTCGTTGAGCAGCCTCGACATCATCATGGTGTCGCCTGGGTCATCAAGTTCAAATTCATCAATGCAGACCAGCTCGTATTTCTGAAGCGCCCTGACCGCCTCGGCGAAACTGAGCGCCCCGATCAAACCGGTATAGGCAATAAAAGATCCAAAAACTTTCTTGCCAGGATACGCATGCCAAAGCGAGGCTAGGAGGTGCGTCTTGCCAACTCCAAAGCCTCCGTCTAGATAGAGCCCTGTGTCGAGCTGACGTTTTCCAAAAATTTTCGCTTTGCGCCCGACAATAAATTCGCGTGCAGCATTGAGTGCATCGGTTTGGCTTGCAAACTCACGGTGCGGGATGTAATTGTCGAATCTGGCCTCGGAAAATTCTCGAGGCGGAATGAAGTCTGCAAGTAATTCTCCAGGGCTAACTTCCGGGTTTACGCTGGTTAGCGAGGGGAACAATTTAGAATTCACTACGGTTTATTACCTTGCTGCTTGCTCTGATGCGAGCGACTATTTAATCTTTAATCGTTCCAAAGTCTAAACCTGAAAGAGACACAAACATGCCTGTCGCACATGATCCAAGCCCTAAGTTTCAGAAGTACGCCCACCCAGAGGTTTTGGTATCTACTGATTGGTTGGAGCAAAATCTGAACTCACCTGGGTTAGTGATTGTGGAATCAGACGAAGATGTTCTGCTCTATGAAACTGGCCACATCCCAGGATCAGTAAAAATTGACTGGCACACCGATCTCAATGATCCGGTAACTCGCGACTACATTGACGGTGAGGGCTTCTCGAAGTTGCTCTCTAGCAAAGGAATCAGCCCAGACACCACCGTCGTCATCTACGGCGACAAATCAAACTGGTGGGCCTCTTATGCTCTCTGGGTTTTCAAGTTATTCGGTCACCAAGACGTCAGACTTCTCGATGGCGGACGCGAGAAGTGGATCGCTGAAGGACGAGCACTGACAAAAGACTTTACTGAGGTATCACCTTCTTCATACCCTGTTGTCGAACGCGATGACACCACGCTGCGTGCGTTCCGTGACGATGTGTTGCGGCACTTCGGAAACCCACTGATCGATGTACGCTCCCCAGAGGAGTACTCGGGTGAGCGAACTCACATGCCTGCCTATCCTGAAGAAGGTGCTCTTCGCGGCGGCCATATTCCAACCGCCAAGTCAGTACCTTGGGCTAAGGCAGCAGGTGAATTGGGTGTCTTCAAGGATCGTGATGAGTTGGAGGCCATCTATGTCAATGGTGCCGGTCTTGCTGAGGGCGACAACGTAATTGCGTACTGCCGAATTGGAGAGAGATCTAGCCACACCTGGTTTGTTCTTAACTACCTATTGGGCTTCAAGAATGTTCGCAACTACGACGGGTCATGGACCGAATGGGGTAGCCTTGTCGGCGTCCCTATCGTCAAGGGCTCTGAGCCTGGAGCCACACCAAAAGTAGCCTAATTTGCCAATTGAAACAGCACAGAACCTGGTTGAAGACTTCAACTCGGTTACCGTGAAAGAAAAACTAGACCTGCTCTTAGAGTTCTCTGAAGCACTCCCGACACTTCCAGACCGATACCGCGATCACCCCGATCTATTGGAACGTGTTGAAGAGTGTCAAACGCCCATTTTTCTGTTCGTTGAATTAGAAGATCAAAAGAGGGTTCGGTTATTCTTCAAAGCTCCCGAAGAGGCACCAACCACCCGTGGGTTTGCTTCGATTCTGTTCTCCGTTATTGACGGGCTACCTGCTGAACAAGTACTCGACTTTGATGACGATTTTCCCGCCAAGTTAGGTCTCGCCGAGGCAGTAAGCCCATTGCGGATGAGGGGTATGCGCGGAATGCTGCAAAGAATCAAGCGTCAAGTCGCAGAAAAAACTTTGTGAGTTCTGTTCAGCAACTATTCCGCTGGCCGAACTGCAGCTCGGTGGCTAGTTTGGTGCTAACCCCTGACGGAGAATTTAGGTTCGAGGGTAACGCCAGATCGATATCTAACGCTGAGGATCGCAAAATTTTTTTGGATCTGAGGCGTCAAGCTGACCTTATTTTCACTTCGTACAAAACCATTGAAGCCGAAGAGTATCCAGCTACCGCAGATTCGAGGGTACGGGTGGTCTCCAGAGCTAAGGGTGAGCCAGGGGCCAGCCAGATTAGCTTTGAAGAATTTCTCATTTTGGTCTCAAGCGACGAAATACGAAAATTTTTTGAGTTTGGCCCTGAACTTCTGGCTGCTGCGATCTTGGCCGGCGTTAATTTTCGACTGCAGCTCAATGTCACCCAAGCACAGTTTCAACAGGAAGATATTTCGCGCCTATTGCTCAAACTTGGTCTAGGTGGCGAAAATTCAATTCGAAGAAATTACCTTGGAAAAGATTTGACTGGTTTTGAAGTGAATTACGGCGGTTCAGCACACTAATTAGACCAGCGAAACCTAGTCTTATATCAATGTTGGAAGTTAAAACCCCCGATAAATCTTCGCCCCTTTTCTTGTTGGCCGTTGCAGCGATTGAACGCGCTAATCTGCGTCCAGAATTAGTCGTTCGACAAATCGATGCCCCTAAAGGCTTAGCAGAGAATGCGATTGCGTTTACGGCGGAAGTAGAGCATTCCGTTGACCACAGCCACACTTCACCGGGTACGGGCAGATTCGTTTTACTTTGGGACCCAAAGCCGCAAGAGGCTTGGACGGGAAACTTCAGAATCGTTTGTTTTGTTAAATCCTCACTTGAAGTAGACATAGCAGGTGACGAGCGAATTGCTGATGTTGCACTTGCGTGGTTATCTGACGCACTTCGAAATAATCGTGCCGTAGGCGAATCGGCCGCAGGCACAACAACTCGAATCGTCTCTTCAGGTTTCGGCACTTTGGCGGCAGAGCCCGACCACGGTGAGCTTGAACTTAGAGCATCTTGGTCACCTACTGACGATAACTTCGCTGGACACTTCAGCGCCTGGCAAGATCTAATTTGCGTCATGGCTGGCTTTTCGCCGAATGCAGACGGGGTGTCGCAGATTTGAGCGAAGATTCACAGTCAGAAAAAGAGCCACCTCTACTACAAACCCCTCGGTCAAAGACAGTGGCCTACGTGGATTCGAAAGAATCGATGACTGAACTTCTGAGTGCACTGGCTCAATCTGACTTACCTATTTCTGTTGACGCTGAGCGTGCTTCCGGTTTCAAGTACTCTCAACGGGCCTATCTGCTGCAGTTTCGAACTTCAGACGATTCAATTTGGTTAGTAGACACCTTTGCCATCAGCCCCGATAACGACGCACAGGATTTCAGAGAACTGGCCGCCGCGATTGGCTCGCGAACTTGGATTTTTCATGCAGCATCCCAAGATCTCCCCTGTGTGCGGGCCCTTGGTTTAGAGCCAACTCAAATTGTCGACACCGAGCTCGGTGCTCGAATACTCGGGCTTCCCAAGGTCGGCCTTGGAGCCATAACTGAACAATTTGTTGGATTTCGACTGGCCAAGGAGCATTCGGCCGTTGATTGGAGCAAACGTCCACTTGATCCAAGCTGGCTAAATTACGCTGCCCTGGATGTAGACGTACTGCCCGACCTGTGGGCTGCAATCGAAAACGAACTTACTCAATCAGACAAGCTGGAGATCGCCCTTCAGGAATTCGAACATGTTTTGAAAGCCAAGCCTAAACCGGCGAAGGAGGAGCGTTGGCGTTCCCTCAGCGGCTTGCACTCCATCAAGGATCGGCAAAAACTGGCTATAGCCAAGGCTCTGTGGCAGGCCCGAGAAGAACTAGCAGTCAAATTAGATGTGTCCCCCGGACGGCTTGTACCAGACTCTTCACTAACCTGGTTGGCGTCGTCAGACTTGCGTTCAAAATCTGAGCTCGCCGGCTCAAAAGAATTTCACGGAAGAGCAACCAGAACCTACCTAGATACCTGGTGGGCAAGCTACTCTCATGGGCAAAAAACGAGAGACTTGCCTGAGCTCAAACCAAAACGAGAAGGCATCCCAAACCACAGAATTTGGCCTTCAAAATTCCCTGAAGCTGCTGATCGGTTAGATCGAGCAAGAAGCGAATTAGCCAAGATTTCTGAGGAACTAAACATTCCTGTTGAAAACGTGCTGAATCCCGAAGCTTTGCGGGTGGCCTGTTTCCATTCTGAAAATGTTGAAAATGAATTTGCATTCGGCCAATCACTCCGCAGTCAATCTGTTCGAGAGTGGCAGATTCAGGCAGTTACTCAGCGTCTTTTCGCAGCGATTCACGCTCAAAAGTGAGAGTTTCTTCACCAACCAAGGCTCTAGCGTGCGGCACCCTTGCGCCCAGCACCTGAGCAATCACATCTCTAGATATGTCCTGCGCCGTAAGGCCAACTCGTTCAAGAATTTGCGAACGACTAGCGTGCTCAAGAAATTCGGAAGGTAGGCCAATCTCACTTAGTGCTGTATCGACCTGTGCTTCTCGAAGAGTCTGACGAATTCGAGTGCCAATACCACCAACACGGATTCCGTCTTCAATGGTAACGACCAATCGATGCTCTCTTGACATCTCAATAAGTGATTCCGGCACTGGAATTACCCATCGTGGGTCGACCACTGTGGCGCCAATGCCCTGAGCCGCCAGGTGATTTGCCACTTCGAGAGCGGTCTCGGCCATGGCACCGATGGACACAATCAGAACATCCTTGCTAGCTGATCGCTTCAAAGTGTCCACACCATCATTGGTGCGATCCAGTGATTGGATTGGAGCCCCAACTGACCCCTTGCTGAAGCGAATCATGGTAGGCCCGTTTTCGTGGGCAATTGCCTCACCCAGCTCTTCACGAAGGGTATTCGCGTCTCTCGGTGCTGCAATTCGAATCCCCGGCACAACCTGGAAAATTGATAGATCCCACATACCATGATGGGATGCACCGTCGGGACCAGTAACACCTGCGCGGTCCAGCACAAAAGTGACCGGGGCATTGTGTAGGGCAACATCCATTAGCACCTGGTCAAAAGCTCGGTTCATGAAAGTCGCGTAGACCGCAACAACTGGGTGGAGGCCGCCAAAAGCCAAACCTGCGGCTGAGGTCACTGCATGCTGTTCGGCTATGCCCACGTCAAAAACCCTAGTCGGGAATTTCTCTGCAAATGCTTTTAGCCCTACCGGCTGCAACATCGCTCCGGTGATGGCGACTACTCTGTCATTTCCTTGCGACAGCTTGCAGAGTTCGTCACCAAAAACTGAGGTCCAGCTTGCTGATGACGAATCTTCCAGTGATTCACCTGTTTCTGGATTTATTTGACCAACTGCGTGAAACTGGTCTGCAACATTTGTTTCGGCAGGTTTATAGCCCCTACCTTTTTCGGTAATTGCGTGCACCATGGTGGGTCCGCTGTAATTTTTAGCCTGCTGGAGTGCAACCTCGAGAGCCTCAAGGTCATGCCCATCGATCGGCCCAATGTACTTGATGTCTAGGTTAGGGAAAAGTCCAACGGGAGCGAATGTGGTGATCAAACCTTTGCCTGCACCTCGGGCTGCGTTATAAATTAGTCGACCCGGCAAGCCAAAGCGATAAAACAATTGCTTACTAGCTCGATAGAGATTTCGGTAGGTCGAATTAGTGCGCACGTTATTCAGGTGTCGCGCAAGACCGCCAATGGTCGGCGCGTAACTGCGCCCATTGTCGTTGACGACGATGGTCAACTTGCGATCGTTGTCATCGGAAATGTTGTTGAGGGCCTCCCAGGCCATGCCACCGGTTAGGGCACCATCACCGATTACGGCAACAACGTGGCGGTCTTCTTGGCCGGTAATTCTGTATGACTTTGAAATACCGTCTGCCCAGGAAAGCGAAGAAGATGCATGTGAACTTTCAACTATGTCGTGTTCAGATTCTGAACGTTGAGGATAGCCAGCAATTCCATCTTTCTTGCGAAGCGAACTCAAATCGCGCCTGCCAGTGACCAACTTGTGCACGTATGACTGGTGACCTGTGTCGAAGATTATTGAATCTTTGGGAGAATCGAAGACTCGGTGGAGAGCGAGAGTCAACTCCACCACACCAAGGTTTGGACCAAGATGACCACCGGTCTTGGATACCGAATCAACGAGATACTCTCGAATTTCAGTAGCAAGCTGTACCAGCTCATTCTTGCCCAGCGACTTTAGATCACTCGGCGAGTTGATTCGACTCAGAATCTTCATGGCTAGTCAAACTAAGCTTCGTCGGAATAAATTCCTACGCGACCAAGCTCCTGAGAACGTACTGCAAAATTCCGCCGTTGCGGTAGTAATCCGCTTCACCCGGTGTGTCGATACGAACAACTGCATCAAACTCTACGGTTTTTGCACCAGGCTTTGAATGCGAAGTGGGCGAAGCCACAACGCGAACCGTCTTTGGTGTTTCACCTTCGTTCAGTTTTTTAATACCGGTAATACTGAAACTCTCAGTGCCGTCTAAACCGAGCGAATCAGCACTCTCACCCGCAGGGAATTGAAGTGGAAGCACGCCCATACCAATTAGGTTAGAGCGGTGAATGCGCTCAAAGCTCTCGGTGATCACAGCTTTTACGCCAAGCAGGCTCGTGCCTTTCGCGGCCCAGTCTCGCGAAGAACCTGAACCATATTCTTTTCCACCGAGAATTACTAATGGGATGCCGGCATCGATGTAGTTGCGGCTTGCATCATAAATAAACGACTGATCACCGTCGGCTAGCGTGAAGTCGCGAGTGTATCCACCCTCAACGCCATCGAGAAGCTGGTTTTTCAAACGAATGTTTGCGAAAGTGCCGCGAATCATAACTTCGTGATTTCCGCGACGAGATCCGTAACTGTTGAAATCTGACCTCGAAATACCGTGTTCGGTTAGGTACTTACCGGCAGGAGAGTCAACTTTGATCGAGCCTGCTGGGCTGATGTGGTCGGTCGTCACCGAGTCACCCAATTTGGCAAGAACTCTCGCCCCTGTGATGTCGCAAACTGGCGATGGAGTCTTCGCCATTCCGTCAAAGTATGGCGCCTTACGAACGTAAGTGGATGACTCATCCCATTCGAAAACGGCGCCCTTTGGAGTAGGAAGTGACTGCCAGCGGTCATCACCTTCGAATACCGACGCATATCGACTCTTGAACATGTCAGACGATATCGAACGGTCGATAGTTTCCTGTACATCCTCGGCCGATGGCCAAATGTCTTTTAGGAACACAGGTGAGCCGTTTTGGTCTTCGCCCAGAGCTTCGGCTTCAAAGTCGAAGTTCATCGTTCCGGCAAGTGCGTAGGCGATAACCAGAGGTGGTGAAGCCAGATAGTTCATCTTCACATCTGGGCTAATTCGACCCTCGAAGTTTCGGTTTCCGGAAAGCACGGCAGTGACAGCTAGGTCATTGTTGTTAATTGCTTCAGAAATCTCGTCGCTTAGTGGGCCTGAGTTACCGATGCAGGTGGCGCAGCCGTAACCCACGAGTTGGAACCCAAGGGCATCGAGATCTGCGGTCAGCCCGGCTTTCTCGTAGTAGTCAGTAACAACCTTCGAGCCCGGAGCTAGCGAAGTCTTGACCCATGGTTTCGCTTTGAGGCCCCGCTTCACCGCGTTACGCGCGAGTAGCCCGGCAGCAAGCATTACCGAGGGGTTAGAGGTGTTTGTGCAAGAGGTAATTGAAGCGATTGCGACGTGACCGTTGTCAAGAGCGAAGTCAGCACCCCTAACCGCAGTCGGCTTTGATGCACTGTCGGTGTAAGTAGGCAAGACGTTCTTGAAAGCCTCTTTTGATTTTGACAGCACAATGCGGTCTTGTGGTCTCTTTGGTCCGGCGATTGAAGGCACAACGGTGCTCAAGTCAAGCTCTAGATATTCGCTGTAGCGAGGCTCGATGCTGGCGTCTAACCAGAGGCCTTGTGCCTTTGTGTAGGCCTCAACGAGATCAAGTTCTTCTTGGCTTCTGCCAGTGGTACGAAGATAGTCGATTGTGACTTCGTCAATCGGGAAAATAGCAACAGTCGAACCGAATTCAGGCGACATGTTGCCAATAGTTGCTCGGTTGGCAAGTGGCACAGATGAGACACCTTTGCCATAGAATTCAACGAATTTTCCAACTACACCGTGCTTACGAAGCATCTCTGTGATGGTGAGTACAACGTCAGTAGCAGTCACACCCGTAGCGATTTCGCCGGTTAGCTTGAACCCGACAACCTTAGGGATCAGCATCGAGACAGGCTGGCCGAGCATGGCCGCTTCGGCTTCAATTCCGCCCACTCCCCAACCTAGAACGCCAAGGCCGTTCACCATTGTGGTGTGTGAGTCAGTTCCTACACATGAATCCGGATATGCCTGGAGTTCGCCATTCACTTCACGTGCCATCACAGTTCGTGCCAGGTACTCGATGTTAACCTGGTGAACAATACCGGTGCCCGGAGGAACAACCTTGAAGTCGTCGAATGCAGTCTGGCCCCAGCGGAGGAACTGGTAGCGTTCTCCGTTTCTCTGGTACTCAAGCTCAACGTTCTTTTCAAAGGCATCTGATGATCCGGCGACGTCAATTTGTACAGAGTGATCGATAACAAGCTCTGCCGGCGCTAGAGGGTTGATGCGCTTAGGGTCTCCGCCGAGCTCGGCAACAGCTTCACGCATTGTGGCGAGGTCAACGACACATGGAACCCCGGTGAAGTCCTGCATGATTACACGCGCAGGTGTGAATTGAATTTCTACGTCGGGCTCTGCAGCGGCGTCCCAGTTGACGATTGCGTTGATGTGGTCTGCAGTGATGTTGGCGCCGTCTTCGGTGCGGAGCAGGTTCTCAAGCAAAATCTTGAGGCTGTATGGGAGCGTCTTTGCGTCTACCGAATTTAGGCGGAAGATGCGGTACTCCTTGTTGTTAACCTTCAAAAGGTCTGCAGCACCAAAACTGTTGACTTGAGTCATTGAGATTCCTATCTAACGTTGTTCCAAAAATACCACTAGCTGACCGCAGTAATTGACTTTCTGAGCAAGAGCCAGCTGAACCAAAGCAAAATTCCGTAGAGCGGAACACCCATCAAAACGCGCGCTATTCCGAGTGCTTCAACCGAGCCTGAAAAATAAAGAGGAAGTTGCACTGCGAGTCTAAAAGCGAATAAACCGACCCAAAGTGCTGTGACCCATGAGTACCGTCTGACGCTTTTCCGGTCCCTAATCCAACCGGCCAAATTCCCCTTAAATGCACCAACTAAGAATCCAATCAGCGGCCTTCGGATGATGATCGAGAGGGAAAGCACACCCAGATAAATAGCGTTAGTGATGAACCCCTGAACAAAGTAGTCTGCCGGCTGGCCCCCTTCTCTGAGCGGCAGAAAAACTGCAATTGCGAGGGAGATCATTCCAACAGCCGTTTGGGTTAGCGGTTTTTTCCGCACCAGTTGGGTCAGTAGAAAGAAGATCGAGATTGTACCGGCGACAATTACAGAGGGCAGAACAGCTTTGGTGACTAGATAACAGATTGTGTAACTGAGGGCTGGCGCGGTCGCCTCAACCACACCTATCCAGCCACCGAGCGATGTCAATATTGAAGCCGCGGAAACCTGAGGCTCACCCCCGGATGTATTGATGCCTAATTTTTTGGCTGCAGCGTCTTTTTGCATTACTGAATTCGAGAATTCGGCAACCTGCCGTCGGGGGTTGTTAAATCAAGTAGGTCACGCGGAGGCATGGGGGCGTCCCCACGCTTTACAACAATGCTTCGAATGAGGTCATCAATATCGGATTGGGCTCGGGCGTCGGTTAGAGCTGCTCCAGACACAACAGCACGCAAGAACCAGCGTGGGCCGTCGATACCCGCAAATCTCAGCTGCTTGGTGCCGATCACTTTGCCGTCGTTGTCAACGACGTTCAAGGTCGCCAGCAGCTCAGGGCCTAGTGCACCACTTTGCTCTCTAACCAGACCGCCCTGCTGGTCTATCGAAGCTAAAAGTTGGGTCCGAATCTCGTGCCATAGCCCCTCTGACTTAGGCGCAGAGAAAGCCTGTAGCTGAACAGTTGATCCATCATGCTCAAGTGTGATCGCGATGATTCTCGAGGTAGCTTCCTCTACCTCAAGCTTCACGGTTAGGCCCGACAGCTGTGGCACCCTAATCGCTCCGAAATCGAGATAACCGGAACTTTCTGAACGTTCAGCTACGTCGAATGGTCCGGCAGTGGCACGATCGGAGGGTGCTGATTTGGCGTTATTGTAAATCTGGGTCATTTATTTGGTTCCGCTCGATCCGAAACCGGTTTCGCCGCGTTCGCTTCCGGGAAGTTCGTCAACGCGAATAAACCGAGCTTTTTCGACTTTTTGAATCACCAGCTGAGCTATGCGATCCGCTTTTTCAATCTTGAAATCCTCGTCGCTGTGATTCTGCAGAGTAACCATGATTTCTCCACGATATCCGGCATCAACAGTTCCTGGTGCGTTTAACACGGTGATTCCGTGTTTCGCAGCAAGACCAGATCGAGGATGGACCAAACCGACATAACCATCGGGAAGGGCAATAGAGACACCTGTGCGAACGAGAATTCGACCTCTCGCCGGCACAGTTAACTCCTCGGTGCTTCGTAAATCGGCACCTGCGTCTCCTGGTTTTGCATAAACAGGCAAGAACTCATCGGCAACAGAAATTAGAACGGGAACGTCTTCAAACACGTCTTTGAGCGTAGTCTAAAAGCATGCAAATTAAGTTCAGCGAGCGGCAGTTTCCTGCCCTTACTTTTTATCTAGTTGCGCTGCTCATCATCCCGCCGGTCTGGTTAGTCTTTCTGCCAGTAAATTCTGTATTCGGCCTAATTGCGGGTACTGCAACCTATGGCGTAATTGTGATTTTCATGACGCTAAGAGCCCGAAAAATAGAAGTTTTGCCTAACTACCTGACTGTAGGTCTCGCAAAAGTTCCGCTCGCATCGCTTGGCGAAGTAAACGTGATCGAGGGAAAAAGTATTCAAGCTGAATTAGGTGTTCAACTCGATCGCAACGCTTTTCTGGCTTTCAAATCGGGATTGCCACACCTTGTTAAGGTTTGGATAAACGACTCGAATGATCCGACTAGCTACCTACTGATTAGCAGTAGGCGCGGACATTTGCTAAAGCGCTCAATTGAGAGCAGATGACTCTGCGAAAGATTCTGAGCTTAGGTTAGGAACACTCAACACAAACCGGACCGTACTGGCCCTTCTTTGCGGCTAACTGCGAGTGATGTTTGACAATAAAACACTCGGTACAGGTGAACTCATCGTCTTGAGGAGGCAGAACTACTACCTCAAGGTCTTCAGCGACGACCTCAGGTATGACAAACGACTCCGCGTGATCTGCATCATCGATGTCGACCACGCCGGAAAGCTTGTCTGGAATGCGCTCCTTGATGGCCTCGATCGACTCGTTATCGTCGTCGGACTTTCTAGGTGCATCGTAATCGGTGGCCATTACGCCCTCTCAGTTCTTTAGGCGCAGATAGTTTCCAACAGGCAAGGCGATTTGGCAAACCAGAAACGCCGAAAATACCGAAAAATTTTCGGATGTTGGCAATTCGGCGTGGTGACCTTGAAATTAAGCGTCCTTTCAGTAGTTTTTGAGCAGGAGGAAGTTCATGGAAGACCTCACAATTTCAGATATAGCTGACGAGCAAATCGTGTTTGTCGATTCAGCAGGCCAAAAGTACCGTGTAGCTATTGACGACGATCTTCGCAGAGCCGTAAGAAACAGCCAAAGAAAATCAGATCCGGAATTTTCCCCTCGCGACATTCAAGACCTGGCTCGTGCCGGAAAACCTGCGGAAGAAATTGCAGCGGAACTATCGCTCGCAGTCTCAACTGTTCTTACCTACGCCCAGCCAATTTTTGATGAAATCGCCCACGTAATCGAGCTAACTCAATCAGTGAGGCTTGAGCTCGAACCAGATCGTTTTGGAGAAGTTCGAACCGTAGAACTGCGAGAATTAATTAGCGAGCGAAGTGCCGGCGCAAATATGAAATGGCACGCGATAAAAGCTGATGGCCCCGGTTGGAATGTTCAATTGGAGCTCGGGAATGATCCTCAGCAAGTTGCACGCTGGACTTTTGATCTTAAAAAGATGCTGCTAAGCCCCGAAAACCCTGTTGCTTCGAGATTGTCTAGCACTCGAATCAACGACCATCCGCTTCAAAACCTGATTCCAAGTTCGAAAGATGAGGGATCTCGAGAAACCGAAAAGATCGTATTGCTACCTCCTCGCGCTTTTCGAAACGACACGGAAAGTGGCAACGGCCAGAGTGAAGCTTCGCCGTCAGACGCAGAAATCAGGAACCAAGGCGTTGAACCGTCGGGTTCGGCCGTTAGCCTTGCCGATGCGATAAGACGCAGAGCAGAAGCCAAGGAAACCGCTCAAATAATGGCTAATGAGTCATTAGATGCTGACGTTTCACAAGGCGTCGTCCTCGATGCCGATGTGGAAGCGAATGAGTTTGCTACTGCGCAACCTGAAGTTGTAGAAACGAAAACAAGCCCGGAAGAGGCTTCCTCTAAGCCGAAGGGTCGAACCAGCCTTCCCAGCTGGGACCAAATTGTTTTTGGCACCAAGGTTGACGACGAGGATCAGTAGAACTAGCTAAACCGAGTAGCTCCCGGCAAGTACGAGCGGAATTTTTAGCTCGTCGTCGGAAAACGAACCGTGCTGACCAACCATATCGCGACTTTTTGGGCTGTTGAAGCGCCGGTCGTAAAACGCAAATTTGCCCTTAGCAAATAGCACCAGGTCAGGGTTTCGTGAGTTGAAGTCAGACGAAAGCTCGCTAGCCGGGACAATCTCACCAAAAGCTTTCAGCTCGTTTGAAACATCGAGAGCCGCTTCAACTTGTTCTGGTCGCTCAAAATAAAGGAAACGGGCTCTCGGGTCAGAGGTGACTGCAATTGCATCTGGAAAATAGTCCGCTAATTCGATTTGATTTTCCGCCAGCACATCGACCATTCCGTGGTCAGAGGTTATAGCCAGACCAAAGCCTTGCCTCGTCAACGATGTCGAGATCTGTGCGGCCAATGAATCTAGATCTTCCAATTTTGATAGCCAGGCTTGCGACTGCCATCCAATTTTGTGACCAATCTGGTCAAGTTCAGGGACATAAAGATACACGACTGAACCAGCAGCAAGTTTTGACGCGGCTTCAAAGCGAGCGTTAAGGTCATCGATCCCAACATAGGTTGCATTTCGAAAGGTGAGCCCTGTGAATCCAGAGTTTTCATACTTC
This sequence comes from uncultured Rhodoluna sp., assembly GCA_964530255.1. Classification (GTDB taxonomy): domain Bacteria; phylum Actinomycetota; class Actinomycetes; order Actinomycetales; family Microbacteriaceae; genus Rhodoluna. The sequence continues at coordinate 50,945 of CAZGZW010000005.1, read as the reverse complement.
CGTGGCGCCACAAAAAAGATATTTGCTTCGTCTGCAAGTTGAGGATAAGTGGCTAAGTGTTGAGAGTCTTTAAAACTCTCGAAAGAGTTCAAATAGCTCATTTCCTCCATTTGCGGGCGATTGAAGTACGAGTAGCCAAAAATCTGATGCGAATTTGGCGCCAATCCTGTTGCAAGGGTGGTCAATGCTGTCGCCGTTGTTGATGGCAGGGTGGACAGCAGCTTCGTCGGTGACAAATTTCGAGTCAAAAACCTAGCGTGGGCAGAGCTGGCCAATAGATTATTTAGCCCGAGCCCATCAATTAGCAGACAAACAGCACCGCTCGCGGTTGGGAGGTTGAGTTTGTTTGACTTACCCTGAACCGAATCGATCAGAGCAGGCAAAACCTGGTTCAAGTTCCCAAGAGTTTTCGGCAGCGGAGGTAGCATCGAGATTAGTTTGACACATAGCGGAATAACATGAGCAACCCGGAAAAAATTATTGATATTGATCTCTCCAGAGAGATGGAAGAGTCATTTCTTGAATACTCGTATTCGGTAATCTACGCTCGAGCACTTCCTGATGCCCGCGATGGTCTAAAACCGGTACACCGACGCATCATCTACCAAATGGGAGAGATGGGCTTGCGTCCTGAACGTGGGCATGTTAAGTCTGCTCGTGTAACCGGCGAAGTAATGGGTAAGTTGCATCCCCACGGCGACACCGCTATCTACGATGCGCTCGTTCGAATGTCTCAAGATTTCTCTCTGAGATACCCACTGATCGACGGGCATGGCAATTTTGGTTCTCTCGATGATGGGCCTGCGGCAGCTCGGTACACAGAGGCTCGTCTTGCACAACTTTCGATGTTGATGAACGAGTCACTCGACGAAGACGTAGTTGACTTCAAACCGAATTATGACGCCCAACTGACGGAACCCGAGGTCCTTCCGGCAGCCTTTCCTAACCTTCTCGTCAATGGTTCCTCTGGCATTGCCGTTGGCATGGCAACGAACATGCCTCCCCATAACCTTCGCGAGGTTATAGCAGCGGCTTTACACCTTCTTGAAAATCCTCAGGCTTCCCTCGACCACCTAATGCGTTTCTGCCCAGGGCCAGATCTACCAACAGGCGGTGTGATTGTCGGTCTCGACGGAGTCAAAGATGCCTATGAGACCGGGCGAGGTTCTTTTAGAACTAGAGCCAAAGTCTCAATTGAGTCGGTTGGCCCAAGAAAAATGGGATTGGTGGTCACCGCCCTCCCCTATCTTGTTGGTCCAGAAAAAGTTATTGAAAAAATCAAGGATGGCGTCAACAGCAAGAAAATAGTCGGTGTATCTAACGTTGTTGACCTCACTGATAGGACCAACGGGCTCAAGTTGGTTATCGAGCTAAAGACAGGCTTCGACCCACAGGTTGTTCTCGATTTGCTCTATAAATTCACACCGATGGAAGACAACTTCGGAATTAACAACGTCTGCCTGGTAAACGGGCGTCCTGAAACTTTGGGACTTAAGGATTTACTTGGCGTTTATTTAGCGCACCGGGTCACTGTGACGAGAAGGCGAAGCTCGAATCGCCTGGGAAAACGTGAGAATCGCTTACATCTGGTCGAGGGTTTGCTGGTTGCCATCGTTGCCATCGATGAGGTTATTCAGGTAATCAGAACCAGCGAAGAAGTCAGTGACGCCCGTACCCGACTAATGCAAATTTTCGACCTCTCAGCTGAGCAGGCAGAATACATCCTCGAACTTAGGCTAAGAAGGCTGACTAAGTTCTCTGTTATCGAACTTGAGTCCGAGCGCGATCAGCTACTTCGGGAGATCGCTGAACTGCGTCATGTGCTCTCTAGTGACGTTGAGTTGCGGGCTCTGGTTGCAAAAGAACTCAAGCAGGTTGCCAGCGATTACGGTGATGACCGCCGCACGCAACTAGTTGATTCTGAGTTTGTGGTTCAGTCGATGGCAGCAGCAACTAAAGCGGCGGCAGCAGCCGAGGTAGTTGACGCACCATGCACTGTAATTATTAACGGGCGAGGGTCTATTTACCGAGCCTCTGAGAATGATTTTGTTGACCCCAGTGGCTTCCAAGCCCGCATTGCGACCTCAACTCGATCCGATTTGGGTTTTGTCTCAAGCAGAGGCGTTGTCCATCGCCTACATGTTTCAAACATTCCCGGCAATGGCGCGGAGCAACCGTTAGAAGCTTTTCTCGGCTTCAGCAAGTCTGAAAGATTTGTTGGCGTCCTCGACCTGAATTCGGACATTCCCGCCGCAGTCGGAACTCGGTTAGGTGTTGTCAAGCGGGTGCAGCCCGATTATCCGGAGCGGGATGAGTTCGAAATCATTTCGCTGAAAGAAGGTGACGAGGTCATTGCCGCCGCTCATGCAGCTGACAACACAGAACTTGCCTTTGTGGCTGATAACGCTCAAGTATTGATTTTCTCAGCAGAGCTGGTTAGACCACAAGGGCGCCCAGCCGGCGGTATGGCGGGCATTTCTCTCGACACAGAGGCCAGGGTTGTGGCTTTTGGCGTAATTGATGAGGCAGATGGTTATCTAGTTACCGTTGCCGGCACCTCGTCGGCCCTGCCCGGAACTGATCCGGGTAGCCTCAAAGTTAGCTCGCTGGCCGATTTCCCTCGCAAGGGTAGAGCAACCTCTGGAGTCAGAGGTCACAAATTTTTGAAGGGTGAAGATTCAATCCTGTTTTCCGCCGTTGTAGCTCATAAGTATTTGCTAATCGACTCAACCGGCAAAGTTGTGAACCGTGAAATTTCAACGAGCAAACGCGACGCCAGCGGAGAGAAATTGGGGATTGACCTCAGAGCAGTTGCCCGTAGCATTGGCTAGGCGTCAATACGCTCGCGCTCAAAAGAGTCCGCAGACTCAATGATGAAGTCTTTACGAGGCGCAACCTCGTTACCCATCAGAAGCTCAAAGACTCTCTCAGCAGCCTGTAGGTCTTCAATTCTGACTCTTCTCAAAGTTCTGCGATCACGGTCCATCGTGGTTTCTGCGAGCTGATCAGCGTCCATTTCGCCTAGTCCCTTGTACCGCTGAATTGGCTCTTTGTATTTTTTCCCTGTTTTCGAAAGAGTAAGTAGCAAAGACTCAAGCTCTGCCTGTGAATAGGTGTAAACAACTTCGTTCTTTTTCGAACCACCATTTACGATTTCAACTCGATGAAGCGGCGGAACAGCCGCAAAAACTCTACCTGCCTCAACCATCGGCTTCATGTACCTGAAGAAGAGTGTGAGCAGTAATGTCCGAATGTGTGCTCCGTCTACGTCTGCGTCAGACATCAAAATAATCTTGCCGTAACGTGCTGAATCAAGGTCAAAGGATCTTCCAGAACCTGCTCCAATCACCTGGATGATGGAGGCACATTCAGCATTAGCAAGCATGTCACTTACGGAGGCTTTTTGGACGTTCAGAATTTTCCCTCGGATAGGCAGCAGGGCCTGGTACTCGGAATTTCGTGCGAGTTTCGCTGTGCCTAATGCAGAGTCGCCTTCGACAATAAAGAGTTCAGAAACTTCTGTTTCTTGGGTGCGGCAATCGACTAACTTGGCCGGAAGTGAACTGGTTTCAAGCGCATTTTTACGTCTTTGAGTCTCTTTGTGAACTCGAGCAGATATTCGGCTTTTCATTTCCGAAACCACTTTTTCGAGAAGTAACGAGGTCGCCGTTTTATCGTCGCGCTTACCGCTCTTGAACTTCGCCCCTAGCTCCTCTGCGACAACCGATGCAACGATGTTTCTCACGGCAGGAGTACCGAGGATCTCTTTGGTCTGACCTTCGAATTGAGGCTCAGATAGTCGAACCGTCACGACGGCCGTTAGGCCGGCGAGGATGTCGTCCTTTTCTACTTTGTCGTTACCTGCCTTGAGCTTGCGTGAGTTAGCTTCAATTTCAGCCCGGAATACTTTTAGCAGAGCCTGTTCAAACCCGGATATGTGGCTACCGCCCTTGGGCGTAGCGATGATGTTTACAAAACTCTTGACGTTGGTTTCATATCCCGTGCCCCACCTGAGAGCGATGTCAACGCCGCATTCACGCTCTACCTCGGTGGAAACCATGTTTCCTGCATCGTTCAAGACAGGGATTGTCTCGGTAAAGCGCCCAGTTCCAGTAAGACGCCAGGTGTCGGTGACAGCAGCATCAGGGGCAAGGAATTCGGCAAACTCGGAGATACCTCCCTGAAACCTGAATGTGTCTTTTTTCGCTTCGATCGAGCTCTGGTCGAGGATTTGTATTTCGAGATTCGGCACCAAGAAGGCGGTTTGCCTAGCCCTGGAAAGAAGATCATCTCGATTGAATTTCGCATCGCTCACGAAGATTTGCGGGTCAGCCCAGTAGCGCACTCGGGTCCCGGTGATTCCCTTAGCTACTTTGCCGATGACTTTTAGCTCAGATGAATCCTGAAATGGGGTGAACTTGTTGCCGGGCCGCTTACCTTTAGAATCGTCGAAGGTTCCGGGTTCTCCTCTTCGGAACGACATCGCATATGTTTTTCCGTCGCGGTCTACCTCAACGTCTAGACGCTCAGAAAGTGCATTAACGACCGACGCACCAACACCGTGCAATCCGCCTGATGCGGCGTAAGAGCCCCCGCCAAACTTTCCTCCCGCGTGAAGTTTGGTGAAAACAACTTCCACACCGGTAAGACCCGTTTTGGGTTCAACATCTACCGGGATTCCTCGAGCACGATCTCGAACTTCTACCGATCCGTCACGATGAATTTCGATTGAAATTTCGTTACCGTATCCAGCCAATGCCTCGTCGACGGAATTATCGATAATTTCCCAAAGGCAGTGCATGAGACCACGGCTATCAGTGGAACCAATGTACATTCCGGGGCGTTTGCGAACAGCTTCTAGGCCCTCAAGAACAGAGAGGTGTCTAGCGGAGTATTCGTTATTTGGCACTCACAAACTCTAACTTTCAGCCTCTGCTCAGCCCCGGAGTGACACGGGTACGCGAATAGCGAAATGTCACGACGCAGTGATGGACTAAGGGTTAACCTTGTGAAAGAAAGGGCAACCCCAAATGCAGAATCTAGAACAAGAGACACCAGTCGAGAAGACACTGACCGCACTAGACCGTTGCGATGTTTGCTCGGCTCAGGCCTATGTTCGCGTTGAACTTGCTACCGGAGAGCTGCTTTTCTGTTCACACCATGCCAACGAACAGCGATCCAAACTAGAACCGATTGCCAAAGTTTGGCACGATGAAACCGATCGGCTTTTAGTCCGCTAACACAAAATTTCTAAGTACCCGATTGTTCTTTGGACAATTGCCTGGCGGCATCGGTGGTTCTTTGAATCTGCTCGGGCAAAGAGCGAAATTCTAATGCGAGCTTGATGAAAAACTTCTCGACAATCCAAGGATTCTTAGCGAGCAATGGGCCGTGTAGGGCCGACAGCCAAATGTTGCCAGACTCATAAAAATTGGGAATTGCGTATTCAGTATTCCGGTAGCCAATAAGTTCGTGTTCTCCGTGGATTTCGGCAACAAAGACTGAATCTCGCTCGCTTAGTTTCTCTACTTTCGAAAAACCGAGCTGCTCAGACAACTCGGTAACAGCAGAGCCTATGAGCAGGCAGGTAGCGCCCTGAAGATTTAGCCTGGTGATGAACTTGGCTATGTCTGTAGCCGGTGGCAGGTTTCGCCAAGCTGCGCGTGAACCGTGTCCGATGACTACGAAATCAAAATCGGTGTCAACCAGCGATTCGATCTTCACTATTTCATGTTCCAAACCCGAAAGCTTCAGATAGAAGCTGAGAATTTCAACGTTAGCCATGTCACCGTTCAGATTGAGATGGCGAGGGAAAAGACTCCCGATTCGGATCAATTTATACGCCTCACATCTTCGGGGTCATTTAGCCCAAGATACCTTCGAGTTCGTCTCATAGTGTCGGCCGAAAAAATAAAAAGCTTGCGCTGAGAGGGTGGAGTAGGAAGTGCCAAAAAGTGCTCAATAGCTTCTTCGAGTCGATCATCTAGAAAGTTGATAGTGTGCCCTTCAATCATTAGGCGAAGCCCAATTTCAGCGGCGTTGTAGCCAGATACGACATCTATTTTGCCGAGTTTAGAGAAATTAACGGTCCATAACCATGAAGGATCATGGACGTCGCGACCGATTCCAACGAAGACGCATAGCGGAGTTTCTAATAAGTTGTCTAGGTTTAGCTGAGCGCTCGGAGGATTTTGAATCAACATAAATTCAATTTCCTGACCGCGAACTTCACGTACCTCTCCCCTAGCAAAAACTGGCGGAAGTTCATTAAGGGTTTCAGAGATGATAGACAGATTTGCTTGAGTTGGTATGGTTTCGAATAATGCTGCGATCGCGGCAGCTGCATCAACTGCAAAGTGTGCGCCGCGGTTTGGTTGTTTGAATTTGACGTTGCCAAGCTTTGTTTCGATGGTAACCAACTGCCCGTCGAGTTCCGAAACGTAGGTCTCGGCCTGCGGCTCAGTCAATTGGGGTAAAAATGTTGCGGCATAACCCATGCCGATAGAAGAGATGTCACGAAGATGATCTTCGATTGAGAAATAAACCTGTCGGCTTTTTTCTAGAGTCTGGCCAATTAGAAGACAGTTTTGATCACTGCCATTCAAAACGGTAAATTCTGTCGCCTGTACAGCAACATTCGCCAGCGTCTCACGAACTAGTTCAGGCTCCACAAAGCGATCCAGTTGGTCGTCAACAACGTTCATAACAAGAACACCGCGTGGGCGAACCATTCCGGCGAGAGTGACGGCGTGGGCTTCATCCGCTTCGATAACGGCTATTTGCTCTCGAAGGCGACCAAACAAGTTTCCGTGAACCATAACTGACCCGAAATAGCCCTGGAGAATATTTGCCGTCGAGGGATTGGTGAACACGCTGATTCCGTGGGCCCGCAGCAATGCAACCAGCATTTTGGTTGTGGTCGATTTACCAGCTGATCCGGTTACGACAATAACTCCCAGTGGCAGGTGCTCCAGAGCACGAGTAACGAGGTTGGGGTCGATTCTTGAAACGACTAGGCCTGGCAGTGCGGAACCGCCACCTTTTCTAACGATGCGAACCAAAAAGCGAATCAAGCGCCCAATAGCAACCGCAGCGAATGCTCTCATTAGTTGTCGAGATAATCTCGAAGCATTTGAGAACGTGAAGGATGACGCAGCTTAGACATGGTCTTAGACTCAATTTGGCGGATGCGCTCACGTGTAACACCAAACTCTTCACCGATTTGGTCAAGAGTCTTTTGAACACCATCTCCAAGACCAAACCTGCTTCGGATTACACCGGCTTCTCTTGGATGGAGTGAATCAAGAATTCTCTCCAGTTCGCGTTGAAGCATAGTGAAGCCAACCGCGTCAGCTGGAACAACAGCCTCGGTGTCTTCGATCAGGTCTCCGAATTCAGAGTCACCATCTTCACCAAGTGGAGTAGACAGCGAGATAGGCTCTCGACCGTATTTCTGAACCTCCACCACTTTTTCGGGGGTCATGTCTAGCTCGCGTGCTAGCTCTTCAGGCGATGGTTCGCGACCGAGGTCTTGAAGCAGCTGTCGCTGAACACGGGCAAGTTTGTTGATGACCTCAACCATGTGAACAGGGATTCGAATAGTTCTTGCCTGGTCGGCCATTGCACGTGTGATTGCCTGCCGAATCCACCAGGTTGCGTAGGTTGAAAATTTGTAGCCCTTGGTGTAGTCAAATTTCTCTACTGCACGAATAAGGCCCAGGTTTCCCTCTTGGATGAGGTCGAGGAACTGCATTCCGCGACCGGTGTAGCGTTTTGCCAGCGATACCACCAATCGAAGGTTCGCCTCTAGCAAGTGGCTCTTAGCTCTCTGCCCGTCTTTGACAACCCACTTGAGATCGCGTTCCATCTCTCGGGTTAGGCCTTTTGCAGTTGCGAGTTTTTCTTCAGCGAACAGCCCCGCCTCGATGCGTTTTGCTAACTCAACCTCAAGCTCTGCATTGAGAAGAGCAACCTTACCGATTTGCTTTAGATAGTCTTTGACCGGGTCAGCCGTGGCACCGGAAATTGCAGCCGTTTGGACCGGAATGTCATCTTCTTCTCTGTTAGAGAGAACGACGACGTGCTCGCCCAGTTCTTTTAGTCGTGCGGCCTCTTCATCAAGCTCTTCCTCGAGCTCCGGTGTTTCAGCGTCAGTAGCCAAGTCAACTGTTGAGGTCGCCTCGGCAACGATTTCGTCAACAGATTCTAATTCGTCATCTTCTTCAAGATCTTCGTCGTCAGCAGCAAGCTCTTTAGGAAGTTTTGCAGCCTTCGACTTTGTCGCTTTAGCTGCTGGTGACTTTTCGGTCTTGCCGGCCTTCTCGGGCTTTGTGGGCTTAGTCGGCTTTGCTTTGGATTCAACTTCTTCTGCCCCAGCCTTTTTCGAGCTGCCTGCTTTTGCAACAGTCGCCTTTTTCTGAGGGTGTGCAACAGGCTCTTCGAGCACGAGCTTCTTGGTAGTCACCTTGGCAGGCGAAGACTTTTCAGCGACGGCGGACTTGGCAGCTGGCTTTTTCTTTTCGACTTTCTCAGAGGTAGAAGATTGGCTTACCGCCTTCTTGGTCGCGGTGGTCTTTTTTTTAGCAGTTGCGGTAGGGATAGCAGTTTCCTTAGGTTCATTGATCGAAACTTCCCCCGAAGTCTTCTCGTTTGGGTGCAGCAAACTGGCAAAAAACCCGCGTCTCTTGGGTTCGGCGTTGTCTTTCGGTGCCATGGCTGCCTTTCGCTCCCCGTTATTTCGGGCAGTTTGAAGACCCATGTCAAGTTAAATACTCGACTGGGTCTTGAACTCACATTATCGCACGATAATTCCGAATTATCGCCAGAAACTGAGCTTTTTGTTCAAAACTTTTCGAATCGGAATGAACTCTTGCCCCTGGGAACGGAGCAAAGCACGACACCTCTCTCGTTCAAGTATGAAAAAGACCAAGCCCAAAAGGGCAACCAGTGGCATTACCCACATACCGCTTTCGAGATTTGCCGCTTCGAAGCGCTTTTCGGTGGTGTTGGTCAGGTCACTTATCAAGCCGACGAAAAAAATTGCTAGAAATGTTGCAAGAAAGCCACCGATGTTTGCTATTCCGTTTGCGGAGCCAGTCCTTTCAGCTGGAACATAGCTGCGAGTGAAATCGAACGCCAGCATCGAAGCCGGCCCTGAGCAAGCCAGTATGAAACCTAAAACAACAACTGCAATCCAGCTGTCCTGCCCCGGAATAATCAGTAAATTGATCCAGCTCAAAATCACTGCCATACCTGTGGCAATCACCAAATTTGATCGTCGACCTGGAAAACGAGTGGCCAGCCCCGAGTAAGCGAATCCAATGAAAAGGCCAGCTACCACGAGGAAACCCAGGAACAAACCGGCCATCGCCTCTGAGAATTTTTGAACGGCAACGAGATATGGAAAACCCCAGAGCAGAAGAAAGATAGATGTTGCAGACTGGAGCGTGAAATGCGTCCAAAATGCAAGCCTCACAAAAGGGCTCTGCAAACCGAGCAAAACGCCCTTGAAAGCTGTTCGGGTATCAACTTTTCCGCGTTCTAACTGCAGCTTGGGTACACGTATTGCGATACCAGACAAGAGGGATGCAAGCGCAGCGGCCAATCCAACCACTAGAAAGGCTTGCTGCCAACCTAGTTTTGCCAAGAGCCACCCGAACGGCATAGCTGAGATAAGTTGGCCAAGCTGCCCGAGATTGGTAGCCAAAAGTTGCATGCGGGTCACTCGTCGCTTAGAGACGACGACTTGAACAATTCTGACCAGGCTGACGAACGTGAATGCGTCTCCAAATCCGAGAATCGCTCTACCAACTATGACTTGCGCTATGGATTCTGAAAATGCGACAACTACCTGACCAAGACTGACAAAGGCTACGCCGGTAGTAATGGTTACCTTTGGACCAAATCGATCTACGAGCACCCCAACGGGAATTTGCATGGTTGCATAGACAACCAACTGCAAAACAGTAACCGCGGCGAGCTGCGTAGCAGTTGTGTTGAAGGATTCGGCAGCTTCAATTGATGCAACACCCATGCTGCTGCGGTTGATTACGCTTACAAAATAAGCAAAGACCGCAGCCGTAAAGGCAACCATTGTTCTTAGGGGCACACACAAATCATGACATTGATTTCAAAGGATGTTGCCCCCCTGGCAATTGTCACTGGAGGAACTAAAGGTATTGGGCGTTCAGTTTGCCTCCAGCTCGCAAAACAGGGCTGGCAAGTAATTGCTGCGGGTCGAGATGAACTTGCCGGCGCTGCACTAACGCGTGATGCCGAGCAGCAAGCTTTACAAGTGAGGTACCTAAAGTTAGACCTCGAGTCACTTGACTCAGTAGCGAGATTTTCCAAGCAAATCACATCCTGGAATATTTTGGTCAATAACGCCGGCATCAAAATCGAGCAAAGTTCTTCGCCTACGGGAGATGGCTTCGAACGTCACATGCAGATAAACCATTTGGGTCATTTTTTGCTGACTGCAAAACTCTGGCCGATGGCCGCTGCTAACGCCGCTGTGGTATCGGTCAGCTCGATTGTGGCAAACAGAATTGAGAATCCACTGTTGCCCAGCGGCTATCAACAGGTGGGCCGCTATGACCCGGCCGTCCACTACGCAAATTCAAAATTTCTCAATTTGGCATTTGCTGCTGCGCTGGATAAACGCACCCGGGAAAGTGGAGTGACCTCGGCCGCTGCTGCTCCGGGTTTCACGAGAGCTGAGCCGTATGGCCCGCGTTACGTTCGCCACGTCGAAAAACTCTTGGCCCAAAACTGTGACTACGGAGCCCTACCAATTACGGCGGCAGCACTAACAAAACGCTCAGGCTACTGGGTTCCTAAATACTTTCAACTTTGGGGTCACCCCAGGGCGATAGATTACCCGCGAACCCTAACCAGTCAGGTCCTAGACTCGGTCTGGATCGCATCCGAGAGGGCCTTGGGCATTAACTTTGATCCTGGTCGGGGTCTTGCGATTTCTTAGCCAAAAAAGCTTCCAACTCATTCGCAATTTCATCAGCAGTTGGTATTCGATTTTCTTGAAACCTGATCGGGGTGCGGATCGGACCGGTTTTTTCGTTTGCGTAACCGTTCTCAAGGGAAGTGATCATCTTGGCTAAATCTTCATTTTCGCTTACTTGTTTATTCAGCTTCGACAAGAATTCACGATTCGAATCACGCAGAGCATCAGACGGAAGTACGAGGTCTGTGGCGCTCATCAATAGCTCTACCGCCCTAAGTGCAGTGGCGGGAAACTCTGACTCAGCTAAGTAGTGTGGCACCAGTAAAACAAACCCGCAGGTTGGAACTTTGAGTTTCGAAAGTTTATATTCCAACAGATGCAGGATGTTGCCAGGCACTTGCGTCTGCGGCTTCCACTCGCTGTATTGCTCAATCAATTCAGGACGATTACCGGATACGGTCACACCCAGAGATCGAGTATGTGGAATTGGGAAACCAATTGAGTGAACCCAGGTGAAACTGCTGACCGAGAACTCTGTGCAAAACTCGGAAACAGCTTCTGTGAAGGCATCCCATTTCAGATCCGGTTCGTAGCCACTCAGGTAAAGAAACTGTTGATTGGCATCATCGGTGCATAGGTAGATGCCAAGTTGCTCTGGCTCGTAATCTGCAATGTGATCCTTGTCAAAGAACATGAGCGGCCGGCGAGACCGGTAGTCGAGGAGTTCATCGTTCTCAAATTCAACGACCAACTCAGTGTCTAGCGTTTCGAAAAGATGATTTTCTAACTGCAAAATTGTTGAACCGGCATCTGTAAAGCCTGAAAGATTGGCAACCATGTGCAGCCCGCTAGGAACGAGGCTTCCCGCCTGGACCCGGGTAAATATTCCTCTGTCACTCACGATTCAATCCTAGTTTGCAGCTGTAGCATTGCGACTATGTCTCTAGCAACAGTTGAACTGGTATCCAAATTTCCACAAATTGATGCACTAATCACTTTCTTTGTTAATGAGTCTCAATTCAGAGCTGACACACGATTTCATGAAATAAATTCCACCGACACCCTCGGTTATGTCATTGCAAGCGGAATTCCTAATTTTCCAATCGTTTACAAAGAAAATTCCGACCCGCTGTTAGCGATTGAATCACTCGGTGGAAATGCCATCCGAAAATTAGATTCGTTCGTTCGCATTGGCGTGGAACTCAATGGCAACTCAGCTGAACAAACAGCTTTTCTATCTGGACTTTTGTTAGCGGGCTACAAGTTTGAAAAATTTAAGAGCGAAAAGGCTTCCAAGACACAGTTGGTTTTTGTAAAAAATGCAAAAACTGAGACAGCTGAGAGGCTGTCAGAGCTGCTAATTGTTAGAGATTCACTTTTTCTAGTGAGAGATTTGATTAACACGCCTGCCAATCATTTAGGCCCGGCGGAGTTTATTACGGAAGCCACAAAAGCAGCTCGAGGTCTCCCATTGAAAATTGAAGTTTTCGATGAAAAAAAGCTAGCAAAACTCGGCTGTAACGCTATTTTGGCAGTTGGAAGAGGCTCGATTCGCCCACCCGCGTTGCTCAAGATTTCCTATCGCCCGGTCAATGCAAAACGGCACTTAGCTTTCGTTGGTAAAGGAATCACCTTTGACACCGGCGGGTTATCGCTTAAGCCGGCAGATTCTATGGTTGGCATGAAATACGACATGGCCGGTGCAGCGATCACACTCGGATCTGTTTTGGCACTCGCCAAGTCTCATTCAGACACACGAATCACGGCTTGGATGGCACTCGCAGAAAACATGCCTGGGGGTAGCGCAACCAGACCAAACGACGTCATCACAGCTCATAACGGGAAAACCATTGAGATTCTGAATACTGATGCGGAAGGAAGATTGGTTCTGGCTGATGCCCTTTCTGTTGCTTCAAAAGAGAACCCTGACCTCATAGTCGATGTCGCCACGCTGACTGGCGCTGCGACGATCGCTCTTGGCAACCGACATGTAGGTGTGATGGGCGATGATCAGGCAGTGCTTGAAATCTTGGATGCCGCAGAACGAGCCCGAGAGTTAGTTTGGGCAATGCCGCTTCCTGAGGACCTTTCTGATGCGCTCAAGTCAGACGTCGCCGACATCGCAAACGCCAAAATTGGCTTCCGGGCCGGCGGAATGCTGCTGGGTGGAATTTTCCTAAAGAATTTCATCGGATCAACCAAAAACGGGAATCAGAGCATCCCATGGGCCCATTTAGATATAGCCGCGGTCGGTAACAACGCCGGGGCCCCTTACGGTGTGAATCCAAAGGGCGCGACCGGGATTATGTTGCGCACCCTAATCGAACTGGGCAAACCGAACAGCACGAGGCGACTCAAGTAGTAAAGTTTTAGAGTCAATAAATCCAAGGAGTGCTAGTGGCGGACCACAATTTTGATGTCGTAATTCTCGGTGGAGGAAGCGGTGGTTATGCCGCAGCTCTCAGGTCGGCACAGCTTGGAAAATCCGTAGCACTGATCGAAAAAGACAAACTTGGCGGCACCTGCCTGCACCGCGGTTGCATCCCCACCAAAGCTCTTCTTCACTCCGCAGAAATTGCCGACAATGTGCGCGAGGCCTCTCACTACGGAATCTCAGCGACCCTCGGTTCCATCGACATGACAGTCGTTAACCAGTATCGCGATTCGATTATCGACAAGCTTTTCAAGGGTCTGTCGGGCTTGGTCGCATCAAAGAACATCACCGTCGTTGCCGGTGAAGGACGCATGGTTGGCCCAAAGACAATCTCTGTTAACGGCGATAACTACACCGGTCAGAATCTTGTGTTGGCTTCCGGCTCTTACTCAAGAACTCTTCCAGGTCTAGAGATCGGCGGGCGAGTAATCACCTCCGAGCAGGCATTGCAGCTTAATTTCGTTCCGCAGCGGGCTATTGTTCTTGGCGGCGGTGTAATTGGTGTTGAGTTTGCATCCATCTGGAAGAGCTTTGGAACCGAAGTTACTGTCATCGAGGGCCTAAATCACCTAGTTCCAAATGAAGATGAGGCGGTCTCTAAGGGTCTTGAGCGCGCATTCCGCAAGCGTGGAATTGATTTCAAATTGGGCGTTCGCTTCTCAGGTGTAGAACAAACCGCCACCGGCGTGATTGTAAGCCTCGAGAACGGTGAGAAGTTCGAGGCAGACCTACTATTGGTTGCCGTTGGACGTGGTCCGAACACCGCAGGGCTCGGTTATGAAGAACATGGCATCAAGGTTGAACGCGGCTTTGTAATCACCAACGAACGGCTAGAAACTAGCGTCCCTGGCGTTTACGCTGCCGGAGACATTGTTCCGGGTCTCCAGCTTGCACACCGTGGCTTCCAGCAGGGCATTTTCGTTGCGGAGGAGATTGCCGGTCTCAAGCCTGCAGTTATTGACGAAGACGGAATCCCAAAGGTTACCTACTGTGAACCAGAGGTTGCCTCTGTCGGGCTGTCTGAAGCTAAAGCCAGAGAGAAATTTGGCGCTGAGAATGTCTCGGTATACGAGTACAACCTTGGCGGAAACGGCAAGAGTCAGATTTTGGGTACCGCGGGTTTCATCAAGCTGGTACGTCAGGTGAACGGTCCGGTCGTCGGTGTTCACATGCTGGGATCTCGTGTCGGTGAGCAAATCGGCGAGGCCCAACTAATTGTCAACTGGGAGGCTTACCCGGAAGAGGTTGCCACCCTGATTCACGCACACCCAACCATGAACGAAGCAATCGGTGAAGCGCACCTAGCTCTAGCCGGCAAACCGCTGCACGCTCACGCATAGAAAGTCAAAGGCAGAAAATGGCAGAAGTATTACTACCCGCTCTGGGTGAAAGCGTTACCGAAGGTACTGTTACTCGCTGGCTAAAGAAGGTCGGCGAAACTGTAGCTGTAGACGAGCCTCTAGTTGAGGTATCAACCGACAAAGTTGACACCGAGATTCCATCGCCGGTTGCAGGCGTGATTCAAGAGATCCTGGTTCAAGAAGATGAAACCGTATCTGTGGGTGCTGTTCTGGTAATAATCGGCGATGGTGCCGCTGCCCCAGTTTCTGCACCTGCCTCCCCAGCTGCTCAGCCAGAGACACCGGTGGCAGAGGTGGCGCAGGGTATTCCTGCTCCTATTGCAAGCCCAGTGGTCGAAGTTACTCCAGTAGTTGCAGAATCACCGGCGCCGGTAGTAGCACCGCCCACTCCGGTGGCAGCTGCTTCAGTTTCAACACCGGTAGTCTCGTCGGTTCCGGCCGCCGCCTCGGTAGACCCGAGTTACGTAACTCCCCTGGTTAGAAAACTGGCTAGCGAGAATGGCATTGACCTTAGTACCGTTTCTGGGACCGGTGTGGGCGGAAGAATCCGCAAGGATGATGTCCTTGCAGCTACAACTGCAATTACAGTTCCGGCGTCTCCCGCGGCAGTGGCAGCACCTGTGGCGGCTTCTCCGCTTCGTGGAACCACTGAACCAATGTCTCGTCTCCGCAAGGTACTTGCAGAGCGCGCAGTTGCGAGCATGGCATCTACCGCTCAACTAACCACCGTGGTTGAAGTAGACGTAACGGCAATTGCTAATCTGCGCCAACAGGTTCAGTCGGATTTCACGGCCAAAACCGGTGTCAAACTTAACTTCATGCCGTTCTTTGCGCTAGCTGCCGCGGAGGCCCTGAAGGCTCACCCCAAGCTAAACGCTTCAATCGATGGTGAAAACATTGTTTATCACCCGACTGAGAACATCTCATTTGCTGTCGACACCGAACGAGGGCTGTTGACCCCGGTAATCAGAGATGCCGGATCACTCACCATCGCACAGACTGCTCAACAAATTGCAGATCTTGCCGGTCGAACTCGCAGCAACCAGCTAAAGCCGGATGAGCTCGGCGGCGGCACTTTCACCCTTACCAACACGGGTTCGCGCGGCGCCCTATTTGACACACCCGTGGTGTTTTTGCCACAGGTAGCCATCTTGGGCACCGGAATTGTGACCAAGCGACCAGTCGTGGTTACTGATTCACTCGGAAATGACGCAATAGCGATTCGCAGCATGGTCTACCTAGCCTTGTCTTATGATCACCGACTGGTTGATGGCGCAGACGCATCGCGATTCCTAGTCGATGTCAAGAAGCGTCTAGAAGAGGCGAACTTCGCTGCAAATCTAGGAATTTAGTAACGATAGTTCAATCAATTGGGGTCACTTCGGTGGCCCCAATTTTTTTCCATAAATTGTTTGAGTCAAGTGATTCAAGAACAATTAGCTCTGAGTCACATTCGGCGTATTGCGGCTGGGCCCGATAAGACCTGATTCCCCCGATCTGAATCAAATCTGATTGCGTGTTTTCTAAGGCAGGTACAGTGCAGTCAATTGACTGCCGGTTCGTTTCGTCGGTTTTGTTTTCGGGGTTCGGTTCTCTGAGATTATTTGCACCACTGTAAACGAGAGCAATTCCGGCTACGAATATTGCGAGCCCAGCCCCGGCAAGGCGAAAACCGTGTGCACGTCTGCGCGGCGCATCTCCCAAGAAGAGAGTCTTTGCGTTTCGGTGCGGCCTAAAGAAGCGGAGTCTGCTGTTCACCCTGAAATTCTCGGGGCAAACGCACGCCAAATGACAATCGATTAAGAATTTGTGAATAACTGAATTAGGCTATTGAGGTGCCAGAGTTCTTAATTGCGGGTCTAAATCCGTATTTCGTTGAATATGAGGCAGGCTGGCAACTGCAGCGGGAAATCCATGCCGACATAGCTGCTGGAATCAGGGACGAAACCTGCGTCTTCTTAGAGCACTCCCCCGTTTATACCGCCGGAAAAAGAACCGACGAGTCTGAACTTCCAAAGGATGGAACCCGCTTCATCGAAGTAGATCGCGGTGGCAAGATTACTTGGCACGGTCCGGGCCAACTTGTCGGCTATCCAATTTTTCGCCTTCCCGAGCCAATCGATGTTGTTGGCTATGTGCGCTGGTTAGAACAGGTCATCATAGACTCAATAGCTGAACTTGGAATACTAGGCACCAGAGTTGATGGTCGAAGTGGCGTATGGGTTGAAACTGACGGAGCCCTAGACAAAGTTGCGGCAATCGGCATCCGAGTTTCCGAAAAAATTACGATGCATGGCTTTGCCTTGAACTGCAACAACTCGCTGGTCGCCTTTGAGAACATAATTGCCTGCGGAATAGCTGACGCCAAGGCAACCACCCTCTCTATTCTTGCCGGGAGAGAAATCACACCGGCTGAAATGATCCCCATTATCCAGCCGAGACTCTCATCGGGCATACCAAAGAGGAACCGCTAATGAGTGAACCCACAAAGAAATTACTTCGAATTGAAGCTCGCAATTCGGAAACACCGATTGAGAAAAAGCCAGAGTGGATTAAAACGGTCGCCAAGATGGGACCGGAATACCTTTCAATACGAGAAAAGGTCAAGTCAGAAAGTTTGCACACCGTCTGCCAAGAGGCCGGCTGCCCAAACATTTATGAATGTTGGGAAGACAGGGAGGCAACCTTCCTGATTGGAGGCTCTCAGTGCACTCGGCGCTGTGACTTTTGCCAAATTGACACAGGAAAGCCCGCGGCATTTGATCCCGATGAACCACGTCGTGTAGGTGAGTCGGTTCGAGAAATGAATCTTCGCTATGCGACAGTGACCGGAGTAGCTAGAGATGACTTAGAGGATGAAGGCTCGTGGCTATACGCAGAGACTATTCGTCAAATTCATCAGCTCAACCCAGGAACTGGAGTCGAAATTCTAGTTCCAGATTTTTCAGGTAAGCCAGAGCTGCTCAAAAAAGTCTTTGACGCCCGCCCTGAGGTTTTTGCGCACAACGTGGAGACCGTACCTCGCATTTTCAAGCAAATCCGGCCCGCCTTCAACTACGAACGCTCACTAAACGTAATCACTCAGGCCAAAGAATATGGATTGGTCACCAAGTCAAACCTGATTTTGGGTATGGGTGAAACTGACGAAGAAATCGTCCAAGCGCTTCATGACCTACACGAAGCTGGCTGCGACATCGTTACAGTCACACAATACTTGCGTCCGACACCAAGACATCATCCTGTTGATCGCTGGGTAAAACCCCAAGAATTCGTTGAGTTTGGTCGCATTGCCGAGGAAATCGGGTTTGTCGGTGTCTTGTCTGGTCCTTTGGTTAGGTCCTCTTATCGAGCCGGTCGACTTTGGGCTGAGTCGATGATGAAGCATGGCCGCGAGATCCCCGCAAATCTTGCGCACCTAGCTGAAGCCGCGATTAGCAAAGGTTTTGCCCAAGCGGTTAGGTAGAATCGTCAAATGGCCAAGACTCCTAAACAACCCGGACGCATCCGTCAGCTAATCACCGTCTACAAAATGACGGCTAAGGTCGACAAAACCGCTGTTCCCTGGGCTTTGCTCGCGATTTTGATTGGCGTGTTGGTCGGTGTCGGCCTGAGTCTCTGGCTTGCTGGTTCAAACGTTTTTCTCACTGTGATGTACCTGATTTCGGGATCTCTACTGGGAATTATGGCTGCGTTAGTCGTAATGGCCAGAAAAGCTGAGCGAGCCGCCTACAGTCAAATTCAAGGTCAAACCGGCGCTACCGGGGCGGTTCTCGGCAACTCGCTAAGAAGAGGATACGTTTCTTCTGAAATGCCGGTGTCGATGAACCCGAGAACTCAAGAGGCGGTTTATCGAGTTGTCGGCCCAGCTGGAATTGTCCTGATCGGCGAGGGTTCTTCCAAGAATCGAGCTGCTTTACTCGTTGAAGACGAAAAACGAAAAGTAATGAGAGTCGCACCTGGAGTTCCAGTGCACATGATTTACACAGCCGAAGGCGAGACTCCACTGCACCTACTGAGCAAAGAGCTATACCGTCTGCCTAAATTATTGAGCCGAAGCGAAATTTCTACCGTTCGTAAGCGTCTAGAAGCACTGGGCACCAATTTGCCAATTCCGAAGGGAATTGATCCTCGCAAATTCAGAGCGCCTCGGCGCTAAGCTCTCATTTCCTGAGAACTAATCGCGTTTTAGCCAACTGGTCATGCAGTGCCGTGCCGGCCTCAGTGTTGATAAGGGCTGGCAAAACTAGAAGTTCAAGCGCAGTGCGCACAATCGCTGAGCGGAATCCAACGACAGAGCCACCAAGCCTCACCACACGAATGCCGGATATTCGCTGACCGATGGTCGCGGAATTGGTTGCAATCAGTACCACCCGCATCAACGAGAAGAAAACTAGCGTTACGGTGCTGTCATTTTCAAAAAATGCGCCCGAAAAAATCAAAGCTATAACCCAGTCGATGGTTATGGCACACATGCGCCGCAATAAGCCAACTTGGTTCGAATTCGAATTGGGGTATTTGCTCTCCACCAGAGCACTCTATGCCAAACTTTTTACATTCCCGAAACATTAAGTAAGCCCGCCGAAATACAGGCAAAGGTAGACTGGTAGCGGCCCGAGGATGAGCCTCACCAATTCCAACCTTTTTGAAGGGAATAACCCTATGTTCAAGACCGCCTCTGAGGTCGTCAAGTACATCAAAGACAATGACGTAAAGTTCCTTGATGTTCGTTTTACCGACCTTCCTGGTGTGCAGCAGCACTTCAACTTGCCAGCCAGCATGATTGACGAAGAGTTCTTCGTTGACGGTCAGCTGTTCGATGGCTCATCAATTCGCGGATTTGCTTCGATTCACGAATCTGACATGCAACTAATCCCAGATGTAACTACCGCCTACCTTGACGCCTTCCGTGCAGAAAAGACTCTGGTTGTTCTGTTTGACATCTACAACCCTCGCAATGGTGAGATTTATCACCGCGACCCTCGCCAGGTTGCAAAAAAAGCTGAAGCGTATTTGGCCAGCACAGGAATCGCAGACACCGCGTTCTTTGCTCCTGAGGCAGAATTCTTCATCTTTGATGACGTGCGCTACGAATACAAACAGAACTCATCGATGCACTTTATCGACTCTTCAGAGGCTGCCTGGAACTCAGGTCGAGTTGAAGAGGGTGGCAACTTGGCTAACAAGACCCCTTACAAGGGTGGCTATTTCCCAGTTACCCCAGTAGACCAGCACGCCGATATGCGCGACAACATTGTTCTTGAGCTTGCTGCAGCAGGGCTCAAGGTAGAGCGTAGTCACCACGAAGTGGGAACCGCTGGTCAGGGTGAAATCAACTACAGATTCGACACCTTGGTACACGCTGCCGATGACATCCTAAAGTTCAAATACATCGTCAAGAACGTTGCCAACCAGTGGGGCAAGACCGCAACCTTCATGCCAAAGCCTCTCTTCGGAGACAATGGCTCGGGCATGCACGTGCACCAGTCACTCTGGAAAGATGGCAAGCCACTGTTCTATGACGAGAACGGCTATGGCGGTCTTTCAGACCTTGCTCGCTGGTACATCGGCGGTATTTTGAAGCACGCCTCATCACTGCTAGCCTTCACCAACCCTTCGGTAAACAGCTTCCATCGTTTGGTTCCAGGCTTCGAGGCACCAGTGAACCTGGTCTACTCGGCTGGTAACCGCTCAGCTGCAATTCGTATCCCGCTAACCGGAACCAACCCTAAGGCGAAGCGAATTGAGTTCCGTGCGCCTGATGCATCAGCTAACCCCTACCTAGCTTTCGCAGCTATGTTGATGGCAGGTCTCGACGGCATTAAGAACCGCATCGAGCCACATGCTCCGGTCGACAAAGACCTGTACGAGCTTCCAGCTGAAGAAGCAAAGTTGATCCCTCAGGTTCCTGGAAACCTTGAAGACTGCCTAAAGGCACTTGAAGCAGACCACGACTACCTGCTTCAGGGTGACGTATTCACCAAGGACCTGATTGAGACTTGGATTGACTACAAGCGCACCAATGAAATCCAGCCGATTGCCCTTCGTCCTCACCCATACGAGTTCGAACTTTACTTCGGAGTGTAATTAGAAACTAAAAAATGGCCCCTCAACAGAGGGGCCATTTTTTTATTCGAAAAATACTCTCTCGAAAACGGATCTGGCTCGCCTGGTCATCGCCAAATAGTCTTCTTGCAGTGCGGTCGCTGAACCCCGCGGGTATCCCATTATTCGGGCCATCCCCTCGAGTTGCCGGCGGTCTGTGGGTAGCACGTCTGTTCGCTTCCCGTCCCAGAGCACGCTTGCCGAACGGCATCGTGACACAAAGGTCCAGGCTTCACTGAGCACTCTAGCGTCATGCTCGGCAATTAGACCTGCAGAGACCGCTGCGCTCAAGGCTGGAATTGTCTGCGGTGTTCTCAAATCAGTGTGCTCTGCCCCATTTCGAAGCTGCAAAAGTTGGACCACCCATTCGACATCCGAAAGCGAGCCTCTACCCAACTTCATGTGCCGCTTAGGATCAGCTCCCTGCGGTAGCCGTTCACTCTCCATGCGTGCCTTGATGCGCCGGATCTCAATAATCGCCAAGTCAGACACATCTTTCGGGTAGCGGTATTGCTCAATCAAAGAGATGAAATCATTCTGGAGAGACTGATCGCCGCCGATTACCCTGGCCCGCAGCAATGCTTGGGCCTCCCAGGTATCACTCCAGCGCTCGTAGTAACTGCTATACGATGCGATTGACCGTGTGATCGGCCCTTTGTTTCCTTCAGGTCTAAGCTCTAAATCTAGTTCGAATTCTAAAATCGGGTCTTTGACGAGTTGACGTAGGTCAGCTACCAAACGCTCGGCTGCTTTTTGAACCAGATCATCATCGCCCGATGTCTTTCGATGAACAAACATTACGTCTGCGTCAGAGCCGAAGCCGAGTTCACGCCCACCGTACCTGCCCATCGCAACAATCGAAAATTCGAAGCTCGCCTCAGTTTTGTTTCGCAGTTTTGCAAGCCCGAGCATCGCCACCAGGTAGCAGTCATAGACGCTAGTGAGACCTGCCTGCACATCCTCTAGTTTCAAAACGTCAAGCACCGCGCCCATTGCCAACCTGAGAACTTCTCGACGACGAATGCTTCGAATGGCGGCGGCCGCAACATCGGATCCGTCGTGTCGATCGATGATCGCTGAAATTTCCTCAGATATTTGCTCGAATGCAAGTGGCCGCAACAGCTCGACGTCATCGAACCAGGCGGCAGCTTCTGGAATCCGTTCGAATAGGGTCGTAGCCATTCTTGAATTTCCCAAAACCTGCGTCATTCGCTCAGCAGCTCCGGAGCTATCGCGCAGCATTCTGAGATACCAGTGCGAATCTCCGAGGTCTTCTGAGAGCCGTCTGAAAGAGACCAAAGCCGCATCTGGGTCGGTTCCTTCCGCGAACCACTGCAGTAGCACAGGAAGTAGCTGACGTTGAATCGTCGCTCGCCTGGAAAGACCAGAGGTCAGTGCGTTTATGTGTGTGAGTGCACTTTTTGGGTCAATGAAACCGATGGCATGCAATCGATCTTCAATCTGATCGGTAGAGAGTTGAAGACTATCTGGATCGAGTTTCGAGACTGCACTGAGCAACGGCCTATAAAAGATTTTCTGATGGAGTGCTCGCACTTCCGACTTGACCCTCGACCAATTGGCAAGTAGTTCTTCGGAAGTATTTCGGGTTCCAAACACCCTTGCAAGAGCTCGTTGAGAAACCTCGTCAGTTGGCATGAGGTGGGTTCGGCGCATGGCTGAAAGCTGAATTCGGTGCTCTAGCACGCGGAGATACCTATAGTGAGACTCAAAAAGCGCTGCCTCATTGCGTCCGATGTAGCCCGCTTGAGAAAGCTTCTGAATGGCTGAAATGGTGTCTCGAATTCTGATTGACTCGTCGGTTCGGCCGTGCACTAACTGCAGCAGTTGCACCGTGAATTCGACGTCTCTCAAACCACCCGGTCCGAGCTTGATTTCGCGGTCGACCTCTTGCTCGGGGATGTAATCGGTAACGCGTTCTCTCATTTTTTGGGCAGATTCAACGAATCCTTCCCGAGTAGCTGATTGCCAAACTTTAGGCCAGAGGGCAGCAACATATCGCTCACCTAATTCGATGGAACCGGCCAGCGGACGTGCCTTAAGCAGCGCTTGGAACTCCCAGCTCTCTGCCCAGCGCTCGTAGTAGGCAACGTGCGATTCCAATGTACGCACCAACGCTCCCGACTTGCCTTCTGGACGCAGGTTAGGGTCAACCTGCCAAAGTGCAGGCTCGGCTGCAGTTGCATCCATTGAACGCATCATGCGCGTTGCCAATTTAGTGCCAATTTCGAGAGCACGCTGATTATCGATCACATCCTGGTTATTTGACTCCCCTACGAAAATGACGTCGACATCGGAAATGTAATTGAGCTCCCGTGCGCCACACTTACCCATAGCAATTACAGCCAAGTCGGTTGCATCTACTTCAGCGGCAGAAAATGCTCCAAACTCGCTGGTGGCGGTAAGTTCCCAACGGGCGGTAATGAGACCCGCTTCGATTGCGGCGCCGGCAAGGTCGGCAAGCGCTGCAGCAACCTCGGTGACGACAGTTGTGGGATCCGCTGCGGTTAGGTCAAATAACGCGATGCGGAGCAGCTCTTGACGGTATGCGCGACGAAGCAGAGCCCATTTGTCTGGAGCAGTTTCGCCTGAGAGCACCGCTCCCCCAATAGCGCCAGCCATTTCTTCTCGACTGGGTATTTCAATCGAACTCTCCATGATGATTGAGTGTGATTCTGGAACTCGCTCGATGAAATCAGTCAGTGCACTGCTGGCCCCCAACACGAGGCATAGGCGTTTCGCGTATTCCTCGCGCTTAAGCAGCGTTTTAATTTGTGCCGGATAGGACTGTGCGAGGCGAAGAACGGACGATAGAGCCTGATCTGGATTTTGCGCTAAACCGACTTGAGCCAAAATTGGCCGGGCATTGTCGCCCACGATAGAGACCAATTGATCTAGATTAGCCAGCGCTGTTTCAAGATCTACTAGTCCGTATTTAGCAAGCGCGGAGAGACCCGAGGATCGCTCGAAACCGACCATTTATAGAACTTCGAAGTTTTGCTTCAGCTCAAAAGGAGTGACCTGAGCACGGTACTCAGCCCACTCTCTACGCTTATTAGCCAACACGTAACTGAAAACCTCTTCACCCAAGGTTTGGGCCGCCAATTCTGATTCTTCAAGTTTTCGAATCGCGTGCTCGAGGTTCTGCGGAAGAGGCTGAATTCCCATGGCTCGACGCTCTGCGTCGGACAGCGCCCAGACGTTGTCTTCAGTTTCTGCCGGCAGAGGGTACTCTTCCTCAATTCCCTTGAGGCCTGCCGCCAAAATAAGCGCATAGGCGAGATAGGGATTGGCAGCCGAGTCAATTGCACGGTACTCGACCCGAGAGCTCTGGCCCTTGTCTGGTTTGTAGAGCGGAACCCGAAGCAATGCGGAACGGTTGTTGTGCCCCCAACTTACGTAGCTAGGCGCCTCGCCCCCACCCCATAGGCGCTTATAAGAATTGACGTATTGGTTAGTAACCGCTGTGATCTCTGCAGCGTGCTTCAACAATCCAGCAATAAAGTGCTTTGCTGTTTTCGACAGGTGGTACTGCGAGCTTGCATCAAAAAATGCGTTGGTGTCGCCCTCGAATAGTGACATGTGGGTGTGCATGCCGGAACCAGGATGCTCAGTAAAAGGCTTGGGCATGAATGTCGCGTATACACCTTGCTCAATAGCGACCTCTTTGATCACGGTGCGGAAAGTCATGATGTTATCGGCCATAGTCAGGGCGTCGGCGTAGCGTAGGTCAATTTCATTCTGACCAGGACCACCTTCGTGATGGCTGAATTCGACCGAGATACCCAACTGCTCAAGCATCGAAACTGCACGACGTCGGAAGTCATGGGCAGTTCCGCCAGGAACATTGTCGAAATACCCAGCCTTGTCGACCGGAATCGGCCCCTCCGGTCCCAACTCAGAGGATTTGAGAAGGTAAAACTCAATTTCCGGATGAATGTAGAAAGAGAAACCTCTATCTGAAGCTTTCGCCAGTGCTCGACGCAATACGTTTCTAGGATCTGCTGCTGCTGGCTTACCGTCAGGGGTCTGGATGTCGCAAAACATTCTCGCCGTTGGATCAATTTCGCCGCGCCAAGGGAGAATCTGAAAAGTGCTTGGATCTGGCTGTGCCAGCATGTCAGCTTCGTATGTTCTTGCCAGACCTTCGATGGCTGATCCATCAAAGCCAAGGCCTTCTGCGAAAGCTCCCTCAACCTCTGCAGGAGCAATCGCTACCGACTTCAGAGTTCCGGCAACATCGGTAAACCAAAGCCGAACAAACTTCACGCCGCGCTCTTCAATAGTTCTTAGAACGAAGTCTCGTTGCTTATCCATTTAGGCTCCTAGTCGGTTGCTACTAGGCTAATGCCTATGCCGAATTTCCGCTTCGCAGTTGCACAGATCAATCCGATTGTCGGTGACTTTCCGGGAAATTTAGAACTCATAAAACTTGAAATAGCGGACGCAAACGCAAAGGGTGCTCAATTAATTTGCTTCGGTGAAATGTCGCTGAGTGGATACCCAATAGAAGACCTCGCCCAACGTCCCGATTTTCTTGAGAAGGCAGAGGCGGCCCTTCACAAACTTCGTTCTTGGGTATCAACAGAGTTTCCCGACATCACGGTTGTAGTCGGACTTCCAACCAAGGCGATATCAAGCCATAGCAACTGGGCTATGGCTCACAATTCGGCTGCTGTTATCCAGAATGGGAAAATTACCGGGCTTTATCACAAGCATCATTTGCCCAACTATTCGGTATTTGATGAATATCGCGTATTCAAGAGCGGCAATCAACCCCTGAGCTTCACTATTGGGGAACACAAAATCGCGCTCGCGATTTGCGAAGACATCTGGCAGGTCGGTGGTCCAGTTTCGGCTACGGCCAGCCTTGGGGTCGATCTTCTTCTGGTACTGAACGGAAGTCCATTCGAGCGCTCTAAATCTGAAGCTCGCCTGGAACTCGCCAGAGACGTAGCCAAGAGAGAAAATACAGCCGTTGCCTACGTCAATCTGGTGGGTGGTCAGGATGACCTAGTTTTCGATGGTGGAAGCTTCGTCATTTCAGCCGAAGGGGTCTTGGTAGGCCGTCTGCCACAGTTCGATAGCGGGCTTGGAGTTTTTGATTTTAATTCCAAGAGAGAGATGAGGTTCCACGGAACTTCTGTCAGTGACCAAACTGACAACTGGCAAATCTGGAACGCTCTAAAACTCGGCCTCAGGGACTACGTCGAAAAGAATGGCTTCGGCTCCGTTTTATTAGGTCTTTCCGGAGGCATTGACTCTGCCGTCTGCGCCGCTATTGCTGTCGATGCAATCGGAGCTGAGCGAGTGTTCGGTGTGCTCATGCCGTCTCGCTATTCATCACCCCATTCGGTTAGCGACGCCGAAGATCTTGCCAAGCGGCTGGCAATCACCGTGAGAACAGAACCAATTCAAACTCTTGTAGATAGCTTTGCGAATCAACTTAATCTGACCGGATTAGCCTTGGAAAACATCCAGGCAAGAGTTCGTGGCTCGCTGCTGATGGCCATGTCGAACAGCTCTGGTCATCTCGTGCTTACCACCGGTAATAAAACAGAAATCGCGGTGGGTTACTCCACTATCTACGGCGACTCGGTCGGTGGATTTGCACCCCTCAAAGATGTCGAAAAGACTCTGGTTTGGTCTTTGGCAAATTGGCGAAACGCCCAAGCCAAACTAATCGGTGAGGTCGAACCGATCCCCGAGAACTCAATCACCAAGCCTCCGTCGGCTGAACTACGTGAGGATCAAAAAGACCAAGACAGTCTTCCTGAATACGAAGTCCTAGATGCAATTCTTGCCGGCTACCTAGAGCAAAGAATGTCTTCGGATCAACTCGTAGACCAGGGTTTTGATGAAGCAACAGTTGATAAAGTCATCAGGTTGGTTGACTCAGCCGAATGGAAACGTCGACAGGGCGCAATCGGGCCAAAAATTTCGGGAATGGCCTTCGGCAGAGATCGAAGACATCCCATCACTAGTAGATACAGGTAGAAATGGCAGCAGACAAACTAATCTCAAGCGGCGGCCCATGGGAGTCGAAAATTGGATACTCTCGAGCGACTGTTGCTGGCAACTACGTTCACGTGAGTGGCTCCACAGCTACGGTAAACGGCGAACTCCAGCATGAGGGCGATGCTTACGGGCAGACCCTGGTGGCATTCAGAGAAGTTATTGCACCAGCACTAGCACAGGCGGGCTACACACTCGAAGATGTGGTCCGCACCAGGGTTTATTTGGCAAATGCAAGCGACATGGATTCCGTCGGTCGCGCTCACGGAGAAATCTTTAGCGAGATTAGACCAGCCGCAACGATGTTGGCTGGCATACAGTTCATCAACGAAAAAATGCTCGTTGAAATTGAAGTTGATGCCTGGAAACGAAGCTAATTGAAAAAAGTCAGAACCGAAACGCTCGCTGAATTCAAGCGTCAGGGGCAGAAGTTTTCATGCCTAACCAGCTATGACTTCATCTCCGCCGAAATTTTTGACCAAGCGGGCATTGACGTAATTTTGGTTGGAGACTCAGCTGCAGACAATGTGTTGGGCTACGAGTCAACGATTCCAGTGACGCTAGCCGAGATGGCTTCACTGGCTCGTGCGGTTTCATCGGCCGCCCAGAGAGCACTGGTAGTGGTCGACATGCCCTTTGGTAGCTACGAAATCTCGTCAGAACAAGCGCTTGAAAATGCAATCGAACTCGTGAAAAGCAGTGGCGCTGAGGCGGTAAAACTTGAAGGCGGAATTCGATCGGCCGAGCAAATTGCCAGAATATCTACCGCCGGTATACCCGTAATGGGGCACATTGGCTTCACGCCACAGAGCGTGAATAGCCTGGGCGGTTACCGAGTTCAAGGTCGTGGTGATTCTGCGGCTCAAGCTCTAATCGCGGATGCCAGGGCTGTTGAAGCTGCGGGAGCATTTGCCGTAGTACTGGAGATGGTACCGGCTGCTTTAGCGGCCCAGATTAGTAGCGAACTAAGCATTCCAACCATCGGCATTGGAGCAGGATCAGGAACCGACGCACAAATACTGGTTTGGTCAGACATGGCCGGTTACTCTTCCGGTAAAACTAGAAAATTCGTGAAGCGCTACGCCGATCTTCGATCCGAATTACTGAACGCAGCCATGAATTACGATGCAGAAGTAAAGACCGGAAAGTTTCCAGACACAGAACACTCCTTCGAGTGATTTAGCTCTCCCTCTCTTCTTCGAGCTGCCAGTCAAGGGTTCGTTTTGCAATAAGTTCCAATGCTTGCAGAGCCTCAGCCTCGGTTTTGAATGGACCTATTCGGTTTGGAGCCGGTGAAAGTAACCCGAATTCAACATTCCCGGTCTTCAAATTGAACCAGAACCTAGCCTCATTTTGAGATTCAGAAGTCATCGCCACTACCCCGTAAACTTGTCGTCGTGCCCAAAGATACTGCAAGCAGAAATCTCGTTCCGGGCTCTATCGCACCAGCTCTGAAGGTACCAGACCGGATTGCGGCTCCAGAATACGTTGGAAAACGAGCACCTCAACCTTGGCTTGGCGGACACGTAAGAACACCTGTGGAAATTGAAAAAATTCGACGTTCCGCAAAACTCGCTGCTACCGCCCTAAAAGTGGTTTCGGAAGCAATTAGGCCTGGTGTGACGACAAATCGCCTAGATGAAATCGGTCACGAATTTCTTGTTTCCAATGGGGCCTATCCGTCGACACTCGGCTACAGAGGGTTTCCAAAGTCAATGTGCACCTCAGTCAACGAAGTGATTTGCCATGGTATCCCTGACAATACGGTGCTGGAAGAGGGGGATATCGTAAATGTTGACATCACCGCCTTCCTTGATGGTTTTCACGGCGACACCAATGCCACTTTTCGCGTGGGTCGAGTTTCAGATGAAGTTGATGCGCTGATAAACAACACCCTTGAGGCGACTCTGCGAGGCATTAGGTCAGCGTTACCCGGAAGATCGGTAAACGTAATCGGAAGAACAATTGAGAGTTACGCGCGTCGCTTTTCGTACGGGGTTGTGCGTGACTTTACCGGCCACGGTATCGGCCAGTCGTTCCATTCCGGACTGATCATCCCCCACTACGACAGCGCGCCGCTCTACGACGACGAGATCCAAGTAGGAATGGTTTTCACTGTAGAGCCGATGCTTACTCTAGGCACTCACGAGTGGGACATGTGGCCAGATGGCTGGACGGTTGTCACTAAAGATCGTTCGATTTCTGCTCAATTTGAACACACCATCGTAATAACCGAAGACGGTCCTGAAATATTGACGACTGTGGAAAGCTAAGCAAGTGGCAAAAAAAGCAATTGGAATTGACATCGGCGGCACAGGCATCAAGGGAGCCCTCGTCGACGTCAAAGACGGAGAACTAATTTCGGATCGAATTCGTGTAGAAACACCTGCTGGTGGTGAACCGGAAGCTATCGCTGACGCAGTTGGGCAAATAGTTCGAAAATTGAATAGTGGGCTTCGAAACTATCCGGTTGGTATCTGTTTCCCAGCCGTAGTTAAGCACGGAATCACCATGAGTGCAGCAAATGTCTCTAAGCGATGGATTGGTCTCAATGCAGATCAACTTTTCACGTCAAAGCTTGGAACTTCGGTGCATGTAGTGAATGACGCCGATGCCGCTGGTATAGCTGAGATGCGCTTTGGTGCAGGCAAAAAACGTAAAGGCCTAGTCATTATGACCACGCTTGGCACTGGCATTGGCACTGCCCTCTTTATCAAGGGTGAATTAGTTCCGAACGCCGAGCTAGGACACCTAGAAATCGAAGGTGTTGACTACGAGACCAAAGCCGCGTTCTCTGCCAAAGAACGGGAAAATCTTGACTGGTCGGCTTGGGCAGAGCGTCTACAAACCTACTATTCGACTTTGGAGAAATTGTTCTCGCCAGATCTGATCATCATCGGCGGCGGGGTCTCCAAAAACCATGCCGAATTCTTACCCAAATTGCGCCTCAATGCTGAAATCGTGCCAGCCCAGAAGCGAAACAATGCCGGTATTCTCGGTGCCGCCGCGCTTGCTTTCAAGTACCAAGACGAAGGTTGATGGGCCGGCCGATACGCCGGGTTCTGTCCCCTAAGGGTGACGATCATCTATCTAGGCGTCAAATTACTCTGACGCTCAAGCAACCTACCCGCTGATTCGGACGAGAAGCCCTCAATCACCAGCTGCACGGTCTTGCTCCAGACGAGGTTTACCAAGCAACCTGGCTCACGCCAGGCTCTGGTGGGCTCTTACCCCACCGTTTCACCCTTACCCCAAGGGGCGGTCTATTTTCTGTGGCACTAATCTCGCGGGTTGCCCCGGGTGGTCGTTAACCACCGTCTTTCTCTGTGGAGCCCGGACGTTCCTCGATTTCTCGCGATCGCCTGGCCGACCCATCCCCAATAGCCTACTCGGTGGCTAAATAAGGTGGCCGCATGAATTAGCAACTACAACCTCAGCAGTTGCTTCATCCCAGAACCTCAGAATTGTAAGAGAACAAGGATTTACAGTTTGCCGCCAGTAGGTTTCTACAGAGCCGTTCAAAGCCAGCTTGAGCAACGCGCGAATTGGCATTACGTGACTAACTATGACAATCGCTTCGCCGGATCGGGCAAATAGCAGCTTATTCAGCCCCGCACGCACTCGATGCTCAAAATCACACAGGCTTTCTCCATTTGGTGGAGCCAGCTCAAATGAGCCACGCCACGCTTCATACTCGGTTGGGTACTTTGATAAAACCTCAGCGTTGGTCAGACCATCCCAATCGCCGAATGATATCTCTGCAAAAGCCTCGTCAACCAGAACCTCTGAGCTGATTTCAGAGGCGATAAATTGCGCAGTTTGCCGAGTTCGCATTATCGGAGACGTGACCACGGCGGTTGGCTCTGGAAGATGGGCAAATTCACCGTGTTGCCCGATTTGCGCGACGGCCCGTGCGGCTCTGAGTGCGTCAAGTTGGCCTGCAGAAGAGAGTTCTGGGTCTGCTCCTCCTCGACCTGAAATTCGCTTACTTTCGGTCAATTGAGTCCTACCATGGCGAATCAAATAGAGCGTAGTTGGAGCAACCGACGGTGCTTTTGGTGCCCGAATTGATGACGGTTGCCGGTTAGAAAACTCGACGACTGGAGGAAAGTATGGAGCCTCCTTCGTCTCTGGTGCGGCCGACCTCAGTCCGATGAAATCAGACTGAGAGTCCATGGCTAGGTTAGCGAGCTCGTCAGCTCTCGAGTTTTTCTCTCGGGGAATCCAGGTCCAATTCACTTTGTGCTGGCGCGCTAGCTGTTGTACCCGCCTACCTAACTCAATCATGTCTGGATGCTTAATTTTCCAGCGACCGGCCATTTGTTCGATGACCAGTTTCGAGTCCATCTTGATCTCTACCTGAGCCCCTTGGGTAAGCTGACTCAGCCTTTCAAGTGCTGCTTCAATAGCGACGTATTCAGCAACGTTATTCGTCGCAATTCCGATGAACTTTGATATTTCGACTATTACTTCACCGGTCGACGCATCGATAATTACTGCGCCTGATCCTGCTAAACCAGGGTTGCCGCGCGACCCTCCGTCTGCCTCAACTATGTACGAATTCATAGAGTTCTTAGCAGAATGGCTTGACACTCTGGGCAAAGTGCAATCTGGTCCTTTGGGGCTGAGTTAACCAACTCAAAATCAGTTGCACCTAGCGAAATGCGGCAAGCTCCGCATTCACGACCTGAGAGCGTTCCAACTGCAACTCCTCGGGTTGCCCGGCTCTCGTAAAGCTCAAGAACGTCGACCGGCAGCGAATTAGCTGTTTTGGCTCTCAGTTCGGTCTTCAACTGAAGGTCGGACTTCGACTTGAGCAGCGCCTGCTGCATTTGCTCGGCTTTGCCCTTAGCGATTTGCGCCAAGTTATGGTGCTCTAGAGACAACGCCGCAAGTTCCTGTTGGCGCTGTTCAAGCGACTCCATGATCTCCAATTCAGCATTTTCAAGTTCATCTTTACGACGCTGAAGGCTGACCAACTCGTGCTGGATACCTGAAATTTCTTTTGCTGAGACGTTCGAATTCAAAAGAGATTGATCACGCTGAATTCGGCTTTCAACTATTTGAAGATCGGCGGCGGCTCGCTCGACATCGAGTTGCAAGCTTTCAATCTCATTGCGTTTTGCAGTTAAAGTCAAACCAAAATCGATAACCGCCTGGTTTGCGATTCGATACTCAGCCCCGGCTTCATGCTCAGTAACTTCAGCTTTGATTCTGGCCAGCGCAAGATCTAACTGGGCCAAATCGAGCAGCGACTTTTCGATTTGCGGTGATGTCTTCATGTTTCCTTACTGCGTTACTGCAAAATCCCAGGGGTCGGTTCGGATTTCACTCACTACAAACTGTAGCTGTGGAAATGCCAATGCCAATTGAGCAGCAGCTGTATCTAGCCAGAGCCATTCAGCAGCCCAATGTGAAATGTCGATAATTGAAAATTCTCTACCCTGAGCCTGCGCCGTTTCCATTGCATCGAGGGTTGGATGGTGACGCAAATCGCTGGTGATGTAAACATCAGCCCCAAGGCTGTAGGCCTCGGCCAAGAACGAATCCCCTGCTCCCCCGCATAGCGAAACAAAGCTAATCTTCTGCATTGGGTCGCCGGCAACTTTTATGCCACTAGCAGTAGGTGGCAAGAGATTAGCCAAGAGTCGCGCGAGCGTTAATAGCTCCAACGGCTCCGAAAGCCTTCCAATCCGGCCATGCCCAATCTCGGCATTGGATGGTGAAATGGCTGAGAATTCAACCAGCCCCAGTTGATTTGCCAGCACTGCTGAAACGCCATTGAGAACAACATCTGCATTCGTATGTGCTGCATAAACAGATATTCCCGCTCTGTTGAGCAGTCTAACCAGTGAACCCTTAGCGCTATCGCCGTTCAAACGGTTAACCCCACGCAAAAACATCGGGTGGTGTGCCAGTATCAGGTCGAAGCCTCCGTCGATTGCTTCTTCCACCACTTGGCTGGTCACATCTACCGATAGTAGAACCCGCGAAACATTATCGATTTGCCTCCCGACCTGAATCCCGGGAGTATCCCAGTCTTCAGCACCAGTAATAGGCCAAAGCTTTTCAAACTCGAGGCACAGTTCGCCCAGGTTAGTCATTCAAAAACCTCAATTTCGCTGTCTTGAAGCAAAGTCTTGCGTCGTTCAATTTCTAGCACGGCTGTTTCCTGTTTCCTAATTCGACGAATGCCGAATAAGACGGGGAACAAGAATGCGCAAACGAAACCAATTGCCAGCCCAAAGTTCGAATATCTCCAAAAAATCGGTTGTGGAGCAGCCTCAATAAGCCATGCAAAAACTGGAAGCTCTATTCGTTCAGTCGGGGTTAGTGCCATTGAAATGACCATCGACAGAGCAAAACCAAGCAAATTCCATGGGTTTATGGGACGGTACAGGCCGTACGAATGAGACAGGGACACATCGTGAAAGGCGACCCTACGAATCAGGGTTTCGCTTGAAATAATTCCCACGAATGCGATTGCAGGCACGATTGCCAGTTTTACTAGATCACGGACAAACGAAATATCTAGTGCCAAATTGCTGGATATGGCGAAAACCGCTATTGCTTCTAGAAACCCAAGTGCGGGTAAAAATAGGACGCTCGATACCCCGGGTAGAGCGGTTGCCAACTGCCTAAGGATGCTCTTTTGATTGAAAAGAAAAAGAATCACGAGTGCAGTCAAAGTTGCAAGTTGCAAGAAGGCACCACTGAAAATGCTAAGTGAGAAAGCTATTGCGCCAAAAGTCGCTGACATTGTGCTGCTCAAGACAATCGCCAGTACTATTTTCCAACCCCTAATCCGCTGATCTAGACGTGAAGAATCATCCGCTGCTGCCGTTCCGATTAGCAGAGCTAAGAAAGAAAACAGAAAACTGACGCTGGAAAGTGTAGGCAGCCCACGCAACGTCTGAGCTTCCAGGCCGCTGGCGTTAGCGACACCAGTAAAAGTAAAAACAACTGCTAGGGCCACCAGGCACAATGCCCCGATTGTCTCCGGGTTTTTCGTGACAATTGACAGCCAACCGAGACCGAGGGAAACGATGATGACACCAACTGCAGCCAGGCTCTGATTTCGAAAGTATTGACCGACCAACCCAGCTACAGCGGAGAGGAAACCTATCGCAAGTAAGAACCTGGAAATTACTGAAAGCAGCAGGGGAAGGTTATTTGCTGCAACACCGAAACTTGCCCGAGAGACGAAAAATGTCGAACCCCCAGAGCGCTTACCCGCGATAGCAATTACCCCGAAGGCCACGGATGCCAAAAAGCTGGCAGCTGAAGTGGAAATTACGATTTCACTGGGTGAAGCACCCTGTCTGGCAAAAACTTGGCTGGCCAGAAAGGGTATGGGGAACAAGAAAACTGAGGAGTAGTGAAGCACTAGCCAAGGTATACCGGAGCCTAATCTAGACAGCACCCAATCTCCCCAGTCTCAGCACAAAAAGTAATAACGCCGAGGCTTTATTAGCCTCGGCGTTATGCGAGTGGGCCCTACCGGGCTCGAACCGATGACATCCACGGTGTAAGCGTGGCGCTCTACCAACTGAGCTAAAGGCCCGAGGAAGAGCTTAGTCAATTGACTTAAAAACTCAAAATCGACTAAAGCGAGTCAATAGCCTGCTGGTAATCACTCAAATTGCGAGCCTGCCCAGGCGCGGTGATAAATTTCGCGACAAGCAACCCTTCCTTATTAATTACAAAGGTTGCCCGGTTCGCAATTCCAGCATCTTCAATGAAAACACCATATGATTTTGCAACAGCTCCGTGAGGCCAGAAGTCAGCCAACACGCTGAATTTGTAGCCTTCCTGCTCTGCGAATTGGCGCTGGACAAATTTAGAATCAACAGAAATCGCCAGTAATTCAACATCCTTGCGCTCGAAAGCGGCAAAATTGTCGCGGAGTTCGCATAACTCACCGGTGCAAATGCCCGAAAAACTAAGTGGATAGAACACCAAAACGACTGGCTTCTTACCCTTGAAATCTGAAAGCTTTACTGTTTCGCCATGCTGATTTACCAGCTCAAAGTCGGGTGCAAATTCGTTAATTTCGGCGCTCATCTGTCTTCTTTCTTTTTGTCTCAAGATTCTCGGTGGTCAATTGGCAAAACGGGCAATTACTTCCCATTCACGGAATAAACTCTTTGAAGGCTAAAACCAAGCCTTCGGAAAAACATTATCCATCCCCCACGAAAGAGGATGTCGGTGTCTATCAATAACAACGATGCTTACGCGGTCAACACCCCAGACCAAGATCCACAAGAGACCTCGGAGTGGCTAGAGTCACTCGATGCGGTTGCAAGAGTTCACGGCCGTGGGCGAGCACGCGAAATCATGTTGAACTTGCTTCGCCGCTCGAACGAACTTCAGCTGAACGTACCCATCGTTCCAACCACCGACTACATCAACACGATTGCCCCTGAAAACGAGCCCGCTTTTCCCGGTGACGAAGCAATTGAACGCACCTACCGCGCTTGGATGCGTTGGAATGCTGCCATGCTCGTGCACCGCGCCCAGCGCCCCGGAATCGGAGTCGGCGGTCACATTTCTACTTTCGCTTCCTCCGCTTCCCTCTACGAAGTTGGCTTCAATCATTTCTTTAAGGGTCAAGATCACCCTTCTGGTGGAGATCAGATTTTCATCCAGGGTCACGCTTCCCCAGGCCCATACGCTCGTGCTTTTCTAGAGGGTCGACTCTCCGCAGATCAGCTCGACGGATTCCGTCAAGAGAAATCACACGCTGGCGGAGGTTTATCTTCATATCCCCACCCTCGACTAATGCCAGACTTTTGGCAGTTCCCGACGGTTTCAATGGGAATTGGCCCGATCAACGCCATTTATCAGGCACAGTTCAACCGTTACCTATCGGGGCGCGGCTTCAAAGACACCACTGATCAGCACGTTTGGGCATTCCTCGGAGACGGTGAGCTAGACGAGGTCGAGAGCCGTGGTGCACTTCAACTTGCAGCAAACGACGGCTTAGACAATTTGACCTTCGTGGTGAACTGCAACCTCCAGCGCCTGGATGGCCCGGTTCGCGGCAACGGAAAAATCATTCAGGAACTCGAGTCATTTTTCAGAGGCGCCGGCTGGAACGTAATAAAGGTGGTTTGGGGTCGCGAATGGGATTCGCTCCTGGCTAATGATCACGATGGGGCGCTTGTTGACCTGATGAACAAAACCCCTGACGGTGACTACCAGACCTACAAGACGGAGAATGGAGCGTTTGTTCGAGAGAACTTCTTCGGACGAGACCCAAGAACCTTGAAACTTGTGGAGGGTATGTCAGATGATGAAATCTGGGGATTGAAGCGAGGTGGCCACGATTACCGAAAGGTTTATGCCGCCTACAAAGCCGCGGTAGAACACAAGGGTCAGCCA
The DNA here is from genome assembly GCA_964530255.1 of uncultured Rhodoluna sp. Classification (GTDB taxonomy): domain Bacteria; phylum Actinomycetota; class Actinomycetes; order Actinomycetales; family Microbacteriaceae; genus Rhodoluna. The sequence goes on along the minus strand of CAZGZW010000005.1, from coordinate 14,671 downwards.
ACGGTAATTTTGGCCAAGACAATCAAGGGTTTCACACTCGGCAAATCTTTCGAGGGCAGAAACGCCACTCACCAAATGAAGAAGCTGACTCTCGACAACCTCAAGAGTTTCCGTGATGAACTGCGCATTCCAATCAGTGATGCTCAGCTAGAAGAAAACCCCTATCAGCCGCCATACTTCAAACCAAGCGATAATTCTCCGGAAATCGAGTACATGCACGAGCGCCGCAGAGAACTCGGTGGTTACCTGCCTGAGCGTCGCAGCAAGTACGTGTCTTTTGAGCTACCTGGAGACGATGTCTACAAGGTTGCCAAGGGCGGATCTGGTACGCAAGAGGTCGCAACCACGATGGCCTTCGTCAGATTGCTTAAAGATTTGCTCCGCAGCCCAGGGCTTGGTCAAAGAATTGTGCCAATCATCCCAGATGAGGCACGCACCTTCGGTATGGATGCCTTCTTCCCGACGGCGAAAATTTATAACCCAAAGGGTCAGCACTACATCTCAGTAGACCGCGAGCTACTGCTTAGCTACAAAGAATCGGATGCCGGACAGATCCTGCACACCGGCATCAACGAGGCCGGATCAATCGCTGCTTTTACCGCTGCTGGCTCGAGTTACGCAACTCAGGGCCAACCGACCATCCCTATTTACGTCTTCTACTCAATGTTTGGATTCCAAAGAACCGCAGACGCAATTTGGGCAGCGAGCGATCAACTATGTCGCGGCTTCATGATTGGAGCCACTGCCGGCCGCACCACCCTGACCGGAGAGGGCCTACAGCACGCCGACGGTCACTCACCGGTATTGGCCTCAACAAACAGCGCGGTTGTGTCGTACGACCCCGCATTTGGTTATGAGATTGGCCACATCATGCGATCTGGTCTCGAGCGAATGTATGGCGGAAATCACCCTGAACCAAACGTCATCTACTACCTGACGGTTTACAACGAGCCGATCGTTCAGCCTGCAGAGCCTGACAATGTAGATGTTGAAGGAATCGTTAGAGGAGTTCACCGCATTAGCCAGAACCAGACCTCAGGCCCTAAGGCGCAAATTCTAGCCTCCGGCGTGGCTGTACCTTGGGCATATGAAGCGCAGCAGCTGCTTGAACAAGACTGGGGCGTTTCTGCTGACATCTGGTCGGTTACCTCTTGGACTGAATTGCGCCGAGATGGTCTAAAGATCGATCAACAACGTTTCTTGAACCCGGGTTCACCTACCGAAGATGCATACATCACCCAGAAACTTGCCATTACCGAGGGCCCGATCCTCGGAGTTAGCGACTACATGCACGCTGTACCGGACATGATTCGAAACTGGGTTCCAGGCGACTATGCAACGCTTGGAGCCGACGGCTTCGGTTTCTCAGACACTAGAGCAGCGGCAAGACGGTTCTTCAAGATTGACGGTCCGTCGATTGTGGTTCGAGTCTTGGAACAGTTGGTTGAGCAAGGAAAACTAGATTCGAGCATTCCTGCCCAGGCAATCGAGAAGTACCGATTGCACGATGTGAATGCTGGCACCTCGGGTTCTACCGGTGGCGAAAACTAAGCAGCAAACCCTCGAGTGGCTGGGTTCAATTTCAGGTGAACTTGCCACCGAAACACTTCGCCAACTCGATGAAACACTTCCTTGGTATCGAGAGATGCCAGCGGCTAGAAGATCATCAGTCGGTTTAGTTGCCCAAGCCGGAATCAGGTCTTTTCTAGGCTGGTATGAAAACCCAGCTTCGCAACCATGGGTTGCAGCAGATGTTTTCTCAACGGCACCTCGCGAATTGCTTAGATCGATCTCACTACAAGAAACTCTTCAGCTGATCAGAGTTGTGGTCTCGGTGGTTGAGGATCGGATTACTAAGGAAGACCCATCGCTCACTGAAGCAGTTCTGCTTTTTTCCAGAGAAATCGCTTTCAGCGCAGCAGATGTATACGCGAAAGCCGCCGAAGCCCGTGGGCTCTGGGATGCCCGCCTGGAAGCCCTCGTGGTTGATTCCATCCTCAGTGGAGAAAACGAGGAAGAACTAGCCTCGAGAATTGCGGCACTTGGCTGGCGCGCTCGGGGGCCAGTTGCCGTACTAATCGGAAGTTGCGATGAGAAACTCGACCAGGATGCACTTAGGCGCCTAGCTCGAAAGAATTCAGCCGACGTTCTGATCGGCGTACATGGCAACCGCCTAATCTGTGTAACAGGCTTTATCGATGACCAAGGAGCCGACTTCGGGTCGCTGGCTGCACTATTAGAAGTTTCGTTTGCACCGGGCGTTTTGGTCTTGGGGCCCAAGGTTAATTCGGTTTTAGATGCAAATAGATCGGCAAAGGCGGCACTTGCAGGTTTCGCCGTCGCGAAAGCCTGGAGCAAAGCACCAAGGCTAATTAATGCAGATGATTTGCTCGCCGAGAGGGCTCTTGCCGGCGACATGCTTGCTAAAAGTACCTTGCTCAATCGAATCTATCGCCCACTAGCCCTTGCATCTAATGAACTCCTGGAAACATTGACGGCTTATCTAGAGAGTGGAAGATCGTTAGAAAACACGGCCCGCGAATTATTCGTGCATCCAAACACTGTGCGCTACCGTCTTAAGCGCATATCAGAAATCATTGGCTGGGATGCAACTGGCAGCCGCGAGGCATTCGTGCTTCAAGTTGCCATGGTGCTTGGCGCCATGAGTGAAACTGAGAATAGAAAGCGGCTCGAAAAATGATTGCACTTGTTTGCCCAGGTCAAGGCTCGCAAACTCCTGGTTTTCTTACCGCATGGCTGGAATTTCCAGAATTCCGGGAGAGCATCGAACAGATGTCTGAGGCATCTGGCATTGACCTGATCGCCCACGGCACCGTAAGTGACGCCGAGACCATTCGCGACACCAGCATTGCACAGCCGCTAATTGTCGCTGCATCAGTAGCTAGCGCATTCTTGCTTTCCGCTCGTGCAGGTCAGAGCTTCGAAAAAATTACGGGGGTTGCTGGGCACTCGGTGGGTGAGGTTAGCGCAGCAGTTGTTGCCGGAATTTTTGACGCACCAACTGGAATTCGGTTTGTACGAGAGCGCGGTAACGCCATGGCGCTGGCCGCTGCTCTAGAGGCGACATCAATGGCTGCAGTGGTTGGTGGCGACTCAACCGAGGTGCTTCAGTCAATCGATGACGCGGGCCTCTATCCGGCAAATTTCAACGGATCAGGTCAAATTGTTGCAGCAGGTTCGGCCGAGAAAATCGGCGAACTGGTTGCGAACCCGCCCAGTGGATCTCGAGTCATTGCCCTCTCAGTTGCTGGTGCCTTTCACACTCGCTACATGCAACCGGCAGTCGCAACGCTCGCTGATTACGCGAATTCAGTTACTGTTGCAGATCCCTCGCTGAGGCTTTGGAGTAACCGAGAGGGCTCCGCAATTTCAAACGGTCGAGACTTTGTCGATCGCTTAGTGTCTCAGGTTTCCTCTCCCGTTCGCTGGGATCTCTGCATGGAGTCGATGAGCAATCAGGGAATCACGAAAATAATCGAATTGGTCCCGGGAGGCACCCTTTCTGGGCTAGCCAAACGCGGCATGCCGGGCGTCGAAACGATTGCTCTAAAAACTCCTGAAAATCTTGAAGTGGCATTGGCCGCTCTACAGAATGCCCATATTTAGCGAGAGGTTTCGATGTCATCACCAAAACTCAACCAGTACCAACCGGTAAGTTTTTCCAAAATTTACTCATTAGGTGCAGCTAGAGGCGACCTCACTGTAACCAATGATGATGTTGCAGGGCCTATCGATTCAAGCGATGAATGGATCCGTCAACGCACCGGGATCATCACTCGCCGCCGTGCAAGCGAAAAAGTCAGCCTCATGGATATGGCGGTCGAGGCCTCAAATGAGGCTATTTCAAAGGCTGGAATCGACCCCAAGGAAATTGGTGCGGTTATCTTTAGCACCATCACCCATCCTCATCAAACGCCATCCGCGGCGGCCTTGCTTGCCGATCTGGTCGGGGCAAACCCGGCACCGGCATACGACATTTCGGCTGCATGCGCCGGATACTGCTACGGAATTGCACAGGCTGATGCTCTGGTCAGAAGTGGTGTTGCCAAATACGTTTTGGTTGTGGGTGGAGAGAAGCTCTCAGATTTCATTGACCCAACCGACCGAACGATTTCTTTCCTCTTGGGCGATGGAGCAGGTGCGGCTATCGTTGGCCCAAGCGATGAGCCAGGTATCTCGCCTTCGGTCTGGGGTTCAGACGGCTCCCATTGGGATGCCGTGGGAATGAGCGCTTCTCTACTAGAACTCAGAGACGGAATTGCAACCTGGCCAACTCTTCGACAAGAAGGGCAAACTGTATTCCGTTGGGCAGTCTGGGAGATGGCTAAGGTCGCCAAACAGGCGCTCGAGGTTGCTGGCATAGCGGCAGAAGATCTATGCGCTCTGGTGACTCACCAGGCCAACATCCGAATTATTGACGAACTAGCGAAACAGCTGAAACTACCAGAGAGCGTTGTCATCGCTCGTGACATCATCTATACCGGCAACACCTCTGCCGCGAGCGTTCCGCTTGCCATGCATGAACTGCTCAAATCAGGACAGGTCAAATCAGGCGGATTAGCGTTGCAAATAGGTTTCGGCGCAGGGCTTGCCTTCGGCGCTCAAGTAGTAGTACTCCCCTAAACTTAACGACGGTCAAACAACCAAAGGAGAAACCAATAATGGCACTTTCGCAGAACGAAGTTCTAGCCGGTCTTGCAGAGATCGTAAACGACGAAACCGGAATTGCAGCTGATGCAGTTCAGCTTGACAAGTCATTTACCGATGACCTAGACATCGACTCAATCTCGATGATGACCATCGTCGTAAACGCTGAAGACAAGTTTGGCGTCAAGATTCCTGATGAGGAAGTTAAGAACCTAATCACCGTTGGTGACGCCGTTAGCTTCATCGTCAACAACCAGTAATTTTTAGAAGGCGCGATCTTGGCTACCAGAATCGTAGTAACCGGGCTTGGGGCAACTACTCCGCTCGGTGGAACAGCCCGCGACACGTGGGAAGCATTGCTTGCCGGTGAATCGGGAATCAGCACACTCGAGCAAGACTGGGTTGCCAAGTACGAAATTCCGGTAACTTTTGCCGGACAAGCCAAGATCGCTGCCTCTGAAGTACTAACCCCGCAGGAGGCTAAACGCCTAGATCCGTCTAGCCAATTTGCTCTAATAGCCGGCCGCGAAGCCTGGGCCGACGCAGGGAAACCTGAGGTTGCGCCCGAGCGGCTGGCAGTTGAGTTTGCCACCGGCATTGGTGGCGTCTGGACACTGCTTGACGCCTACGACACCCTCAAAGAAAAGGGGCCTAGGCGTGTCATGCCAATGACCGTCCCAATGCTGATGCCAAATAGCCCAGCAGCGGCTATCGGAATGGACATCGCCGCTCGAGGCGGCGTTCGCACCGCAGTTTCTGCTTGCGCGTCCTCAACTGAGGCGATCGCTAACGCAATCATTCGACTGAATTCAGGCGAGGTAGACGTAGTTGTAGCAGGTGGAAGCGAGGCTGCGATACACCCGATGCCGATTGCTGCGTTTGCCTCTATGCACGCACTATCACGAAGAAACGACAATCCAGCTAAAGCTTCACGCCCGTACGATGTTGACCGCGACGGATTTGTCATGGGTGAAGGCGGTGCCGCACTGGTACTTGAAACCCTTGAACATGCCCAAGCTCGCGGAGCAAAGATTTACGCCGAGCTGGTCGGAGGCGCCGTAACAAGCGATGCGTACCACATAACCGCACCTGACCCAGAAGGCAGTGGTGCTGCCCGAGCAGTAATTGCGACGCTCCAACAGGCCGGTATTACCCCCGAGCAAGTCACACACATCAACGCACACGCAACTTCTACTCCGGTCGGCGACATAGCCGAGTACAACGCCCTAAAGCGAGTTTTCGGTGAGCACCTTCCCAAGATTGCGATTTCTGCAACGAAATCTTCTACCGGCCACCTACTTGGCGGCGCCGGCGCAATCGAAGCTATGTTTACGGTCCTTGCCTTACATGAGCGCAAGCTCCCGCCAACCATAAATCTCGATAACCAAGACCCGGAAATTCCACTAGACGTAGTTACTGAGCCAAGAAATCTCTCTGCTGGTGAACACTATGCGATCAGTAACTCGTTCGGATTCGGTGGTCACAACGCAGTAATAGCGTTTAAAACTTTTAGCTGATTTTTCTAAGCCAAACTACGTTGTCGCCACTTACGGCGTGCCTAAATGGTTCCAACTCGTCATCCCAAGGTTGAGCTAAAGCCCGACGGAGACTTGATTGCAGCAGCTTGAAGTTTCCAGCACTGCCCTCTAGGGCAGCCAAAATCTGCTGCTCGTTGACCAAAGTGTTGCCGGCTCGATCAATCACCGTAACCACGGTTCCAAAATCTGGTGTGTGCATCCAACGTAGATTTCCCGAATCGGAATGCTCAGTGACTTCAAAACGGATGTCTTTCCAAGCAGCTATTTGACTGACTAATTGAGCACCGATCGATGAACTGTGTTCCCATTGGAAAGCCACTCTAAGGTGATTGCTAATCAGCGGCTGGGCCTGCCAATTAAATGGAGAAACAGTGTCCTCGATCAACTTTTGGATTGCCCACTGAACGTGGATTGACAGCGATCGAGGAACCGAGTGGATGTCGATGAAGCCGTGTGCCATCGAGCGGTTCCTTTCGTGTCAAGGTACATCTTCCCCAATGACCTGTACACGAGGCCTCAAGAATACGTCTGCTGCTAGGCCTTTGTCAAAAATTTGCTAGCCTGTCTCGGTGAGCAAGCTCTATTTCAGACACGGCGCGATGAACAGCGGTAAAAGCACTGCCCTCCTTCAGGTAGCGCATAACTACGAAGAACGTGCCCAGCGGGTGGTTATAGTGAAGCCTGCAACCGATACCAAGGGAGACAACAAGGTTGTCTCAAGACTTGGCGTCGTTCGAGAGGTAGATTTGCTGCTGCTACCCGAGATGAATCTGAGAGCCCAGGTTGCTTCACTACATTCTCCCGAAACACCCATCGCCTGTTTGCTAATCGATGAGGCTCAATTCCTTACTCGAGACCAAATTGACCAGGCCATGGAAATCGCCGTGCTCGATAGCATTCCGGTGTTGGCCTATGGCTTGCGGACCGATTTCAAGACCAACGGCTTTCCCGGGTCGATCAGGCTTCTCGAAATCGCGCATAGCCTTGAAGAACTCAAGACTATTTGTCGCTGTGGCAAGAAGGCCCTTTTTAACGCACGCAAAGTCGGTGGCAACTTCATATTCGATGGTGAACAGGTAGCAATTGACAGCGACGAAGTCACTTACGAATCACTTTGCCCCAACTGCTACTTCGCAGAGACTGGTCGGATCTGATGAGCGATACAAAATTCAGACCACAATTTCATTTCACCCCAAAATGCAATTGGATTAATGATCCGAACGGTTTGGTGTGGGTAAATTACCGCTATCACCTCTTTTACCAACACAACCCGTTCGGAACCAAATGGGGTCACATGAGTTGGGGGCACGCGAGCAGCACCGATCTTGTGAATTGGGTTGAGCACCCCGTAGCAATCCCGGAAGATGCTCTTACCAACGAGTCAATCTTTTCTGGAAGTGCCGTTATTGACATAAAAGGTTCGGTTGGCAACGTAGGGGCAATGGTTGCCTGTTACACAGCTAGCTACAGCAGCCCAGAGGGCACCAAGCAGGTTCAAAGACTGGCGGTGAGCAAAGACGGTGGCCTAACCTTTGAGAAGCTGCCAGAGCCGATTCTAGACCGCAATAAAGCAGACTTTCGTGATCCCAAGATCTTTGAATTCAAGGATGAGTGGCGAATGGTCGTAGCACACTCAAAAGAACATGAAATTGAGATTTTGCGCTCTTCCGACCTCTTGAATTGGGAATCACTGAGTTTCTTTGGGGCTAAAGAAGAAGATGCCGAAATTGTCTGGGAATGCCCCGACCTTTTTCCAATCGAACTCGAAGGTGAAGAGCACTGGGTGCTCTTAGTTTCGGTAAACCCCGGAGGTCCGCTAAATGGGTCGGGGACGAAGTATTTTGTCGGTAGCTTTGACGGCACCCGGTTTAGCTGCGAACGCGATCCGATCTGGCTCGATTTTGGTCGTGACAACTACGCCGGCGTGACCTACAACAACGAACCAAACGCAGAACGCATTTTGATAGCCTGGATGAATTCCTGGGGCAAAACTCCGCATCCCGAATTGCCTTGGACCGGCGCCATGACTATCCCTAGAAAATTAGGGCTGACCAGGCGTTTCGGTGAACTTAGACTCACGCAAGAGCCAGTGGTTCGGCCAAACTTGCGGATCACACTTGATGAAACCAATTCTTTTGAGCGTCAAATAAATTCAGAACTGACAATTCGATTTGACCCAGAAACGGGAATCCTTGCCATAAACGGGTACGAGGCTCAATCGGAAGTTGCAAGCCAACTGCAGCTGGATCTATTAGTCGACAATTGTTCCGTCGAAGTTTTCAACCTTGATCGAACTATTTCATTTTCGTTTCTAACCTTCGCAGATTAGTTGGTAGGGAGTACGGGACTTGAACCCGTGACCGACGGATTATGAGTCCGCTGCTCTAACCGGCTGAGCTAACTCCCCTAGTCACGCAAGTAAAAGACTAGTCGTCTTCACTGCGAAGTTTCTCAGCAGCCTCTGAAATAACCCGCTTTGCCTTACGGGCAGTTTTTTTAGCCTGCTGTTTCACCGCCTGGTTTACCTCGCGGGTCTTTTCTACGACTTCTTCACGAATGTCTTCTAGACGTTCAATAACCTCTTCACGGACATCGTCAGCCCGATCGCGCAGGTTCTCTGCTGATTCACGTAACGCCTTAGCCCTTGCTCGCAATGCCTCAACGCGATCGTGAAGTGCCTCATTAAGTAAGCCGATGGGCTCTCGATAGGACTCTAAATTGTCATCGCTAGTCTGACGCGCATCGGATTCACCGCGGTAGAGTCCTTCAAAAATATTGAGGGTTCGATTGATGTCGTGCGACTGAATAAGGTGAAGTGAATTTTCACTCAGACGGTCAAGCTCGGCTCGGTCAGCGGTCAAGATGCGCTCGAGGCGATCGGCAAACGTGGCTACATCGTCGGGTGGGAAGAGATATCCGTTGTCGCCATCATGCACGAGGTGCGGAAGAGCCATTGCATCTGCAGCAACAACGGGGCGCCCAGAAGCCATTGCCTCCATGGTTGCGATGCTCTGCAGCTCCGCTATTGAAGGCATTGCGAAAAGGGTTGCGCGCTCGTAAGCCCTTGGAAGTTCTTGCTCTGAAATGTGACCAAGGAACTTGACCTGTTTTGATAGACCAAGTTCAATCGCTAATTTCTCGAGGGTAGCCCGTTCACCACCGTCACCCACAATTTCAACCTGGGTGTTTAGGCGTTTTGGCAATCTGGCTACTGCTTGCAACAGGTTATGAATGTGCTTTTCGTAGTCAAGGCGACCTAAGAAAAGAATGCGAGGTTCGCTGTTAGAGGTTGGGGTCGAGTTGGCGAACTTTGCAGCATCAATTCCGCAGCTAATTGCTAAAACCCCTGAAACGCCAGCCGCTCGTTCCAGCAAATCAGCTGCACGCTGGGTTGGCGTGGTCAGGTAATCGACTTTTCGTAATACCCGGCCGGCGTCTTTCCAAGCCAGCTTCATTATTGATTGCTCTAAGAATTTGGGCACCACAACTGAATACTTGATTAGGTTTTCAGGCATGATGTGGTTGGTTGCGAGGGTCCTGATGCCTCTTTCCTTGGCCGATTTCACCAGGTATCTACCCATGATGAGGTGGCTCTGAATGTGAACTGCGTCTGGCTTGACCTCGTCAAGGATTTGATCCAGTTTGTGTTTAAGTGTGAATGGCCAAACGTAACGCAAAGTTTTGTGCTGCGGCAGTTTGTAGCTCTTAATTCGGTGAACGGTCATGGTGCCGCCATCGTAAGTCTCAGTGAAAGCACCGAATGAGTCTGAGTAAGCAGCGGCGATGATGTGGACATCGTGGCCCCGCTTGGCCAGACCAGATGCCAAACGCTCGGCAAATCTCGCGGCGCCGTTTATATCGGGAGGAAATGTATCAGCGCCAATGACAATGGTGAGGCGGCCTTCTGAATTCAAATTTTCCACTTCCGGATCAGTACCTAAATTTTAGCCCTGTTGCCGAGATTTGACCGGCCGAGACAGTTCTGGGTGCACACGTGACATTAAGAACACGCCTACTACCGAGACCATTCCAGAAACTGAGAAGGCAAGGATTGACCAAAAATCTGCGAGCTTGGCCTCGCCCAAAATAACGATCGCAATTGAGACCGCGACCAAAGGGTCTATGACGGTCAATCCGGCAATCACCAGATCAGGAGGGCCTGACGCATAGGCGTTCTGCACGAACCAGCCACCCAATACGGTTGCTACCAGCAGCGAGATCAGGCAGAGCAAAGTCAGCAGTTCAAATTGATTCTGATAGGCCCGCTGAATTACTACCTTGGCGAGCGTGGCGACAAACCCGTAGAGCACGCCCGCGCCGATTATGTAGGTGAGCGCCTTGCCTTTTTTGCCGAAGAAATAAAACAACACACCAAAAATAAGCAATATAAACAGCAGAACTACCAGAATTTCACGGAGTCGGTCGTCAGTTATCTCATTGACACTGGCCACGCCAGAGGCTGTAAGCACAAAGCTTGCTATGCCCAGGGTACAGATAATGATGGCGATAACGGTCGCTCTATTGATTCGGGTGTGATTTAGCTTCGCATTCAAAATTGAAGTGAGAACCAGCGCTATAGCGCCAATTGGTTGAACCACAATTAGTGGAGCAAGCGATAGTGCGCCCAGCTGCAGGCCAATTCCCAAACCCATAAAAACTGTTCCAGAGAGCCACTTCGGCTTAGTGACAAGTTGAGTTAGCTGCCTCAAAGTCAAGGAACCGCGACGCTTATTTTTATTGACTTGACCTGAGACCACAGCATCATTTTGAAATTGTGCACCGAATGCAAGAGCAACCGCTGCCAAAACGGCTAGACCAATAGCAACTAGCCTGAGCGAGTCTCCTGGGAACAAGTAATCTCCTGACATCCGTATGAGATTATCTGACAACCCAGAGACAGCGGGTGACCAACTCGGGTAGTTTTGAAGAATGTCAATCCGAAGAATTTGCATCACCGGCGAACCGGTCTTACACACTCCAGCTGAAGAAGTTACCGAAATAACTGAAGAGATCAGAAGTCTGGTTACAGACATGTTTGACACTATGGACAAAGCGCCTGGCGTTGGACTTGCAGCACCTCAGATTGGCGTGGGATTGCGAATTTTTGTCTATGACTACGCAGCCGACAACGGCCAAGAACGCCGCGGTGTGGTCATCAATCCAAAACTGGAAATTGGGCCAATTATCAACGAACCAGCTGACGAAGACACTGAAATTGAGGGCTGCCTCTCGGTGCCTGGCGAACGATTCCCGCTCAAGCGAGCAGAGTGGGCAAAAGTAAGCGGAGTTGATCTAGACGGAGAATCTGTGCAAATCGAAGCAACAGGCTGGTTTGCCCGAATTTTCCAGCATGAATTTGATCATCTAGATGGCCTGCTTTATGTAGATAGACTCGCCGAACCATGGAAAGAAATCTCGCAGGATATCATTCAAGACAACGGATGGGGAAAGCCTGGGCTCAGCTGGCTGCCGGGCAAAGATAAGTTAGAAGGCTAGCCGCAAGAATGCAGACGCTGCCGCGGCCAGAAACACCACCGCAATAAAGGGCAGGCGCAAAACTAGAGCAAGCACAGCGACCACTAGACCTGCAGCTCGCTCGTCTAGAACAATCTGGTTTGCGCTTCCAAAACCTTGAATTGCGAACAGTGCTGCCAGCAAAGCAATTGTTAGGTAATCGGCCGAACGCTGTACTAACGGGCGATCAAGCAATCTCGCAGGTAACAGGTAACCGATGAGTTTCCAGGAGTAAACCAAGGCCGCCCCGAGCAAAATAAAAAGCCAGGTGGTCATCGGGCAGCTCTTTTCTCGGCGAAGAGGCCAAACAGCACCGCAAAGGCTGCAACCACCAACACGGGTATACCTGAGGGAAGAACCAAACTTGAGATCAGGGCGAGAAGAGCAGCCGAAAAGGCAAATAAGTTCTCGCGGAGTGCCTTTAACCTGGGCCAGAGTAGCGCCAAAAATGCTGCCGCAGCGGCAGTGTCCAACCCCAATACCTTGGGGTCGCCGAAACTCCCTCCCAAAAGTGCGCCACCGGCGGTCATCAAGTTCCAGAACAGAAAGACAAAACCGCCGGTCAGCCAGAAGCCTTTCCTGCCGTCTTCCTCGCCCTGCTGTGCTGTAGCCACCGCCATTGACTCATCGATGGTTAGCTGAGCCGCACTTATTCTTGTGATGTTTTTTGCCCTAACGAGAGGTGCCAGACGAATGGCGTAGATGCCGTTACGAATACCCAGCAACCACGCGGTTCCAGCAGCAGTAAGCAGATTGGCCGTAGAAATACCTGCGCCGAGAACACCGATGAACGCGAATTGTGAGCCTCCACTAAACATCAGAAGACTCAGTGCCATTGTTTGGTAGAAATCGAGCCCAGCGGTCACCGAAAGAGCGCCGAAGGAAATGCCATAAAGCCCTGTTGCCAGACCCACACTAAGCGAGGTTGAGAAAACACCAGTTTTAGCTTTCAATTTGTTCGCCCTCAATCAGGCCGGCCTCGTAGAGAGCCAGGAAAAGTTGAGCACGCGTAGCAAAACCGCATTTGTGCATAACCTGGCGCATTAGCTTTCTAACCCGATAAAGCGGAAGGTCTACGTCCGCGGCAATTTCGCTGTCGGAATTTCGTCGCTGAAAGCTAGCTAGTGCAGCGCGTTCTCGCTCGTCTAAAAAACCGATTTTGATGAGCAGGCTTGCAGAGTCGGTAACTGTGACCGCTGAGCTTTCGAAAAATCTTGCAAGCTCTGAATAATCGGGTTCCTCGTCTTTCAGTTCAGAGGTTCTAATTGACTTCAACAGCTCTTCAATCGAAGCATCTTGAGTAATGAGATCTGACGCACCAGCACGAATCGATTCGATTTGCAGTTGCGGAGTGAAATATGGCGCTGTGACAATAATCGCGGGAACACTCTCACCCCTCGCTAGGTATTCTTCGATTAGCCGCCTAGCCAACGAAAGACCGTCGAGCCCACGGGTTCTGTAGTCAATTACCAGACAATCAATTAGAGCGTTTGGAGCCTTGGCAAGTGCTTCGGTGGCGGTTTCAGCTTCAAACACGATCTCCATACCGGGCGTTGCAGAAATCGCAAGTCTCCTACCAAATCTGATGTCGGGGTCGCCATCAATTAGCCCCACACGGATGGATTGGCTCACGATTAGCTAATTTCGGCGCGAATGTTTGGAAAGATAACGGAGACGGTGAAGCCGACACCCGGAACTCGCGTGGCCTCTACGTTGCCACCGTAGATTGCTGCTCGCTCTTTCATTCCGGTCAGAGTTGCCCCTTCGATGGTCTCAATTACTGATTCGATGTCTTCCTTTACATCAACCGTGTCCTCAATTAGACCAAGCGCAGCATTTGCACGACGATGAATTTCTTGTCCGTTGTCTTTGATCAAAATTTGAACCCCCGGATCGATCCAGGTGAAATCAATAGCCACATCTGTGCCCGAAGCACAGTGCGAAGCGACGTTATCCAAGGAATCAAAAATAATTTTGTAAATAACGAAGTTGGCACCCTCTGGCAATCTAAAAGAGTGGCCTGATTCGCGCTTGGTGACGTTGTAGCCGCGCTCTCGATAGCTGATAATCAGTTCGTCCAATTCGCCGAGACCCGGTGGCGCAGGAGAAATCTTTTTATTTCGATTGAGCAGTTCATACAGGCGTCGTATTTCGGCCTGCGCTTCACGAGCAGAAACTGACAATCGCTCCAGTGCCCGCGGAGCAACACTGGCATCGACCCTAGATGCGTAGAGAGCACCCTCAGCTTGGCTGATGACCGCCGTGTTTTTTTGAATCACCAGTTCAGTAATTTCACGAGCTATTTCGAAACGTCCCTCTTGCTCGGCAAGTTCAAGAGCATTTTTGGCCCGATTTTGGAAGTTGAGTGCTTGGTCGAATTCAGTTCCAACATGTCGCTCGGTAAGAAATATCAGACGTCCGAACAGGAAAAAGGCAAAGGTGGTGATTCCTAAAATCAGCGAAAAAATTATTTTTGCGACGAGATCTAGAGTGTCGAAGAGTTCAAAAAATGATTTCTCCACCAACGGCGTCATCCAAATTCCGGCGACCAAAATCAATGTAGAGATTCCGGTGTTTATCAGCGCCCAGACTCGTTCTTGAAGAGCGGCCGCAAAGAAAGCCGCCACCATCAGTGAAAATGTGGCGAGGCCTTGCACCTGAAAAACAAAGACGGCGGCAAAGCCCAAGAATTGGGCGATCAAATGAGCCTGCGGCGAAACAAATGCGAAAAAAACTGCAGAGCTGAATAAAAATCCGGAAATCAAAACCAAAACGCCGGCTGATACATAGTCGGTGGTTAAGACAGCCAGCGCTGAAAAAGCGGAAAAAATTGAGGAAGCCAACCAAATGCGGTCTTGGATCCAACGGATCACGGTTCCTCCTGAGAGGTATTTAGACTGGCTCCCCGGCTTGGACTCGAACCAAGAACCTATCGGTTAACAGCCGATTGC
>CAZGZW010000004.1:396-67934 GCA_964530255.1 uncultured Rhodoluna sp. | reverse complement strand
TAAGTGGGTAGGGAGGTTAAATCTCCCTCGAGGGTTCAAATCCCTCCGACTCCGCAAAAAATGGGCCCTCAGTTATGGGGGCCCATTCTTTTTTGCCGGCAACTTTGGCAATACTCTTTATACGTGCTGGCGAAGTTGAAATTGATTAACCCGTGGATCGCGGTTTTCGTATTTTTATCGCTGTTTCATTTCACCCGAGGCGCCTTCGGTGATGCCACCATTTTTACTATTGCCAGTGCAATTTTGATTCTCGAGAAACTCGGTAAATTTTCTCGACTGCACAGTCGCAAACCAGAGTTAAGTCGTGGCTTGGTTGCCGGGGTTGCCCTAGTGACCGGCGTAATTCTCTTTGTTTCTCCAAGGCATAGCCTGCTCGACGCCATCCTGTTGCTGGTTTTGCTGCCCGTAGCGCTCTACTTGGTTTGGCAACCCGATCTGGGTCGCAAGCCCAAGGCACTTCCAGAGGTGCGCAAGGCGAAGTTCGTTTGGTTCTATCTGATTCTGGCAATCAGCCTGGTTGAGCTGTTCGCTTTCTACATGAGCCTGATTATCGACAACGACTATGTTTACCCAACGGTTTCGGTAGTTATGGATGCGCCGATGGATAACCCGATCGGTCGAGCAATCTGGATCGTAATTTGGGTGCTCTCTGGAATCGTTTTACTCAAAGTTTGGAAGAAGGCAAAGTGACCCCTTCTGTTCTAATTCCGGTCCTGTATTTGTCGGTCTTGGTTGCTGCAGGAATCATTCAGCTGTGGTCGCTAAGAAACCGTGATCGTCTTGCTCCGTTTGGCGAGCTGGTGCATCGAATCATGCACTACCGAATCACGCGCATCGCGGTCATCTTCACCTGGTGGTGGTTGGGCTGGCACTTCGTGGTTGCCTAACCGCTGGCCAGTCGACTAAACTGTCAAAGTTGCCTAACGGCACCCAGCGCTTGAATCTCAACGCATTGCGCTTGTAGCTCAACGGATAGAGCATCTGACTACGGATCAGAAGGTTGGGGGTTCGAGTCCCTCCAAGCGCGCGAATTACCCTCGGGCTTCTACCGGGGGTTTTTCTTTTTAACTCACGTTTGCCTTTGACTATCGAAATTCGAAATCAAAGGCATTTTTCGTATTAACTTACGAAGAATTTTTATTTGACCTAGTGTGAGGGAAATTTGTAACTCAAAGGAGAGTCGTGCTTAAGGTCGGAATTTTAGGTGCTGGTGGCATTGCCGAGCGCGCAATGGTTGAACCCTCGCATGATGTTGAGGGTGTAGAGGTAATTGCCATCGGCGCCCGCGACCCAGAGCGCGCCGGCGTTTTCGCCGAACGCCTCAACCTTCCGCTAGCGGGCAGCTATGACGACATTTTGAACAACTCAGAAATTGACCTGATTTATCTGGCCCTGCCACCTATAGTTCACGCTGATTTGGCCGTGCGGGCACTGCAGGCCGGCAAACACGTGCTTTGCGAAAAGCCCCTTTCTGCCAATGAGGCCGGCGCTCGCCGCATCGCCGATGCCGCCAAAACCAGCGGTCGCCGAGCATTCGTGGGTTTTCACTACCGTCTACACGGCTTCACTCAAAATCTTTTGGAAGTAATTGGTTCGGGTGTTCTCGGCAAAGTCGAGAGAGTGGAAATCAATTTCAGCATTCCGCACTTCGTCGTCAAGCCGGGGAATATTCGACTAGACGGTGACCTTGCCGGTGGTTCAGTAATGGATGTCGGTTGCTACGCGGTTGACCTAATTCGTGCCGCCTGGGGAGAGCCCAAAGTTATTTCGGCGCAGGCGCAGCTTTACCCCGAAGATGACCGAATTGATTTGCAAACCGATGCCGTTCTTGAATTGGATGGCGGTGTGCCGGTGAACATCCGCACTTCTTTTATCGGAGATGACAAGGGCGCGATGTCTTTGAAAGTTGTTGGTTCTGATGCGAGTTTGGAGGCGACCAGTGTGATAGTTCCGCAGTGGGGAGCCACACTTAGGGTCACGTCTAATGACGGTCAGGTTCTGGTTGAAGACCATGCGAAAGACGGCGAAAACAGCTATGCCCGCCAGCTCGAACACCTGGTTGCTGCGTTGGCTGGCAGCAAGCCAAGCATTTTGGATGCAGAGCGTGCGGTCGGCACGATGCGAATCGTCGACGACATTTACCGAGCAGCAGGCCTTCAACCTCGCTAAACCAAAGATTTTTCAAAGGAGAAAAATGAGCAACACCGCCGAAAAACTTAAGGTTCTGATTCTGTCTGGCCACATGACCTCAGAGCACGATAATCAGCACAGAAGTTTTCGACTTCACAACCAGTGGTTGACCACGCTTCTCGAAGATACCGGTCGATTCAAGGTGCGAGTGGTTGAAGATCCCCGCGGCCTACCAGCCTCTGTGATTGATAAATATGATGTCCTACTTGTGGTTTTTGAAGGTCGCGATGGCTACCACGACAAGGCCACCGGTTTCGGCGCTGAAACTGATGCTGCCATTCTCAAGTTCGTGAAAGATGGAAAAGGAATCGTATGGTTCCACGGGTCGGCGGTACAAGAAGACGATTGGGGCTACCCAGAAGAGTACAACGTGATGCGTGGAGCAAAACTTAGCGTTCCCACCGGCATTAGGCCGCGACCATGGGGTGAGGCTCTGCTACACACTGTCTCGCCTCGTCATGCAATTACCGAGGGAATTAACGACACCTGGACGGTAACCGGCGATGACATTTTGGTGGGTGTTGAACTCTATGAGGGAACCCAGGTGCTGCTGACAACTTTCGATGACATTGAGGCATATCAGAAGGCGCCGATGTGGCCGATGCCGCACTATCCGGTTGCAATTCCAAATGGTGATATTTCAAAACTACCCGGCATCAACACTCACCAGCCGCTCGCCTGGATCAACCACTACGGTGAGGGTCGATCGTTTACCATCACCATCGGTCACGACATTGACACCTTCAGACGAATCGAATTTATTCGGATGTTCCCACGCGGAGTTGAGTGGGCAGCCACCGGTGAAGTCAACTTGACCGGGCCAGATCGTCGAGGAGACCGACGAATTAACCCTTGGCCTTATTACAACGGCGAGGGGTAATAAAGTTTTGATGTGGTCTCTTCAAATGCTCTAACCGTCGACTCTTAATGTTCACCGCAGGAGTAGATCTAGCGGCCGAAGCCAAGGGCACAGCTGTGGCGGTATTGAATTGGATGCCAGACAGGGTTGAACTGAAGCATCTTGATTTGGGTGTCGCTGATGAAGCAATAGTTGAAGTTGCAGGGACAGTTCAAAAAATAGGTATTGACTGCGCGCTGGGCTGGCCGAAGCAGTTTATTGATTTTTTGAACCAACAGGTTTCTCTTACGAGCAGTGGCGAAATCTTTGAAGGCGGAAAAGACTTCAGACGCGAACTTTCTTTTCGAGAGACTGATCGGCAGGTACGTGAGGTTACCGGTAGGTGGCCGCTCAGCGTTGCAACTGATCGACTTGGCCTAACCGCAATAAGAGCGGCTGGTTTACTGTCGAAAATTCAAGCCTCAGGAATCGTTGTGGATCGCTCCGGAGCCGGCAAAATCGTAGAAATTTACCCCGCTGCAAGCTTGCGAATTTGGGGTTTTGACACTCATCAGTATCGAACTTCTCCCGAGCGAAGGAAAATGCTGATTGATCAGTTGCGGCAAGCATTGCCGGCGCTGAATTTGGGCGGTTTTGAGGGGCTTATGGTCAATTCATGTGATGCGTTTGACGCAGTAATTGCTGCCCTGGTTACCAGGTCCGCCTACTTAGGCCTCTCAACTAAGCCAGACAAAAGCCAGCTGCAATCGGCGCGGCAAGAGGGATGGATTGCACTTCCAACTTCACCTCTGGGGAGCCTGTTGGAAATTTGATCGGAATCGAAGCAGTTGGCCATGTAGTGATTTCAATTGACCTAAATGCCGACCTCGAGAGAATCGTCAATCAGCAGTTCGTCGGGCTGCACTCAGGTGGTGGGCGCAGCTCGATCAAAGGTGGACAAACCGAAGCGAACAGAGCGCTTGAACAGCTTGAAATATCGGGATACGCCAAAAATCGATCCGAAGTTTTGCCACTTGGTAAACGCGGGGCAACCGTGCTATCGCCCTACATTCGCCACAACTTACTTACCCTTGAACAGGTCTGGAACCATGTTTCAATGGCGCCATACCAAGACCGAGAGAAATTTCGAGATGAACTTCTCTGGCAAGAATACGCTCGGCACCTATACGCACGAATCGGAACTCTGCTATTTGAAAATCTGCGTTTTGAGCAGACTCGGGATGCTGAGGGAAACGGGTGGCCAAGTGGTTTAGCCTGTACAGACTTTGTGCTCGACGAATTAGCTACAGACGGTTGGCTGGTGAACCAAACCCGAATGTGGCTGGCTTCACAATGGACTGTTCGAAATAACGTCGGATGGATTCACGGTCAAGAAAAAATGTTCCGAGAACTTATCGATGGGTCGCGGGCCGCAAATTTGCTTGGTTGGCAATGGACGGTGGGTTCAGGAACCGGAAAGCCTTACGGATTCGCGCGCTGGCAGGTAGAAAAACGTGCACCAGAACTCTGCCGCAGCTGTCCACTCGTCAAGAACTGCCCAATTGAAAACTTTCCTGAAGAAAAATTTCTGTATTCATCGGAAGATAATCAACTGCTCGGTTTCGATCCGAATTTGGAGGACACCAGGGGGCCGCTAACGCCAGTGCGAACTAGCAAGCCAACTCACGTTTTATTGACTGTCGAGTCACTGGGTGATGCCGATCCGGCGTTGTCAGCGAATCAGAATCTGCCGGCCGTTTTTGTTTTTAACGAAGCGGCTCTTCGCAAACTTCAGCTTTCCTCGAAGCGAATTTATTTCTATCTTGAAACACTGAAAGATTTAGCGCAGCGACGCGATTTAGAGGTTTATCTAGGCGACCCCGTCGAGTTTGCGAATTCTCATGATGTTGCCGTTACTTATGCTCCAGTGCCAAGTTTTAAAAAATTCCAGCAAGTCGCAGAGCTGCATCCTTATCTTTGGTTAGTTGTACCCAATGCAGGCCCAGTTCGCTCTTATAGTTCCTGGGTATCGCGGACAAAAAAATAATTCAGAAGCTATCGATAAGGAGTGCCACATGAAAATTATTGGCGTTGAAGGCACGTTCGACGAGAAGTTTGAACCACTAGTTCGGTTGTTTGCTGATCAGGGCTTTCGGGAAAAAGGTGGGTCCTCACTGGCGGTTTTTCAATTCGGCAAACCGGTTGTAAACGTGTGGCAGGGAGAGCAAGGCAGCGGTAAAGCATGGTCCGAAGACACAACATCTGTGATTTTTTCCTGCACCAAGGGTCTGACCTCGATTCTTGCCCACCAGCTAGTGCTGGAGGGCAAACTCAACCTGGATGAAAAAGTGGCGCATTATTGGCCTGAGTTTGCTCAGACTGGTAAGCAGGACATCCCTGTCAAATGGCTTTTGCAGCACAAAGCCGGATTGTCTGCTGTTCGAAGAAGCTTAACTTTTCAAGAGCTGACAGACGGACACACGGTTGAAGAAGAATTGGCGAAACAAGCACCTCTTTGGGAACCGGGTACAGCGCATGGCTATCATGCAGTTACTTTTGGCACTCTTATTGGAAAGCTCATCAAAGTAGTGACAGGAAAATCTGCCGGTCAGTATTTTTCCGAGACGATTGCACAGCCGCTTTCGGCAAAAGCCTGGATCGGTATTCCTGAACAGGAATTTCAGAATGTAGCTCCTCTAATTACCGATGGAACTAGGGCTGGCGTAAATGCTGCTTCCGGCACCAACGAGTACTGGCTGACACGAGCCATGTGGTTTGGCGGGGCCCTGAACTATCAGACTGACAGCAAAGTTACCGGCTTCAACAATCCGAAGTTGCTGATGTCAGAATTGCCCGGCGCTGGCGGAGTTTCTAACGCTTACTCGTTGGCAAAAATTTACTCCGCAACGGTTTTTGAAACAAACGGGCTTCGGTTGTTAAGTGACCCTGTCATAGATGCAGCAATTGTTCCCCAGTCGACGGGCCCACTGGTCTTCGAGTCACCTGATGGCCCATTCCCAGTTTGGGGTAATGGATTCATGGTTGAGGTTCCTGGATACAAGGAAATGCTTGGGCAGGGTTCATTTGGCCATGATGGCTTTGGTGGTCAAATGGCGTTTGCGACTAAGCAGAAGCGGATGAGTTTCGCTTACACGACTAACTACCTAAAATCTGGGAAAGCTGAGCAGGCGAGACAGCAGCAATTAGTTATGAAACTTAAGGAATTGGTCTCATAGATTTCCCTCAAAATTCTCAGGAATTTTGAAAATTTGAAATGTTAGGGCTCACATTGACAGTTTTGGCCAATGTGTTTATAAATCGTTATCAATTCCGGTTTTGCACTGCAATTCATCTGTATAGGTTTGACTACGAACTCAACCTCAGATAGGAGAGGGTGGGTCACGAAAGGACAAATCGAATGAGAAAAGCTACTAAGTTTGGCGCTCTCGCTCTGGCATCAGTGGTGGCATTGTCACTATCTGTAACTGCCCCAGCTGCAGCGGCTCCAGCTTGCCCTAAGAAGGCTAACGTCACCATGCTTGGAACCATCAAGCCTGAAATCCAGGACCAGTTCCTAGCTGCTGTGAAGGCTTACAACGCAAGCCAGAAGTGCTACACCGTGAAGTCAATTCCTGGTGACCGCAAGCTAACCTTCTTGCAGAACGTAACCCCGATGTATGCAGCCAAGAAGGCTCCTACCATCATGTACACCCTTCAGGAGATCCCAGACATGGCTAGCCGTGTTATGGACTGGAAGGGAACCAAGCTAATGAGCTTGGCTCCAAAGGAGCTTCTAGCTGCAGCCAACGTTGGCGGCAAGCAGGTTGGTGTGCCATCAACCGTTGAGGCTTTCGGTCTTCTATACAACAAGAAGGTTCTAGACAAGGCTGGTGTTGACCCTAAGAAGATCACCACCCGTGCCCAGCTAGAGGCAGCATTCAAGAAGGTCCAGGCTAGCGGAACCGGCGCAGTTCGTTTCTCAGCTATCTGGTGGTCACTTGGTGCACACTTCACCAACAAGTACTTCGCAACCGCATCAACCACCCACGAGGGTCGTTTGAAGGTTCTAGACGCACTCGCTGACGGACGCAAAGACCTATACGCAGATGGCAAGTTCCGCGACTGGCTAGCTACCTGGGATCTTCTAAAGAAGTACAACCAGGCAAAGCCAAACCTTGCTGACACTGAGTACTCAGCATCTATCGCAGACCTAGCAGCTGGCAAGGCCGGTTTCTGGTTCATGGGTAACTGGTCAGAGGAAGACCTAATCAAGGCCTCAAACGGCGGCGACTTCGGTATCATGCCTCTTCCAACCAGCAACGACGCTAAGGCCTACGGCAACACCTCAATCTCGGTTGGTGTTCCTGGTTACTTCATGATCGACAAGCAGCAGTCAACCAAGGAGCAGCGCGACGGTGCTATCGACTTCTTGACCTGGCTATACACCTCAGACAAGGGTCAGAAGCTAGTTATCGGTGCAGCTAAGGATGGTGGAATGAACTTCATCCCTGTCTACAAGGGCACCAAGGTGAAGGCAACCTCGTTCATGGCTCGCGAAATCGCTAGCTACGTAAGCGCTGGTAAGACCCTTGAGTGGATCAACACCTACTACCCAGCCGGTGGTCAGGAGAAGTACGGTGCTTCAGGTCAGAAGCTAATCACTGACGCCATCAACGGCGAGCAGTACGCAGCTGAACTAGAAGCAGCTTGGAAGGGTTCTGTAAAGACCTGGCGCGGAGCTAAGAAGTAATTCTTACTCTCTCCAAGTAGCTACAATCGAATTCCTGGGGTGGGGAAACCCACCCCAGGAATTTCTAAATTCTGTATCAAAATCTCAAACCAAGGGAGAGGCACATGCCCTTCGCGAAAGCCCTGAAGAGATTCTTCACTTTTGGCGCCATTCCACTATTAATCTTTTCGGTAGTTCTCATCTACCCCTTCGCTCAGGGTTTGTTTTTAACCTTCACCGACTGGAACGGCTTTGAATATGCCGAGTTTGTTGGTTTTGACAACTACGTCAAGTCGTTTGCAGACCCGGTCTTCTGGGCAACCCTAATTTTCACAGTCACCTTTGTGGTTGTTTCTCTTATTGCGGTCAACGTTGTGGCCTTCGGTTTGGCACTTCTTGTTACCGCGAAGCTTCGCAGTTCAAACATTTTCCGCACCTTCTTCTTCATCCCAAACCTGATTGGTGGAGTTGTTCTGGGTGTCATTTGGCAATTTATTTTCAACAGTGCGTTGGTCTCGATCGGTACCAACATGGGTTGGGAAGCCTTTGAGTTGTCTTGGCTCAACGACACCACGACTGCTTTCTGGGCATTGGTCATCGTGACCGTTTGGCAGCAGGCTGGCTACATGATGATCATTTACATCACCGGTTTGATCAGCATTGAACAGGATGTTCTTGAAGCAGCCCGAATTGATGGTGCCTCAGCTCTACGTACGCTTTTGTCAGTGAAGATTCCTTTGATGGCACAGGCCTTCACCATCTCACTGTTCTTGACTTTGAGAAACGGATTTATGGCCTACGACGTAAACGTTGCGCTTACCGGCGGTGGCCCATACCGAACTACAGAACTAATCTCAATGCACATCTTCCAAGACGCTTTCGCGTTTGCTAATTTCGGCACTGGACAGGCAAAAGCCGTAATCATGTTCCTCATGGTTGCCATCGCAGCTCTCGTGCAGGTTGCAGTAAGTAAGCGCATGGAGGTACAGCGATGAAAATGAACATGTCTAAACGAGCCTCATTGGCGAGATCACTGATTTTCACCCTTGGGTTGGTTCTCTCAATCGCTTTTGTGATGCCGTTCTTCCTGGTGTTCGTGAATGCATTCAAGCCGATTCCTGAGATCCTTGCGAATCCTCTGGCCTTTCCAGTTGAGTTCACCTGGGACAACTTCACCCAGGCACTAGAGAAGATGAACTTCTTCGTCTCCCTCACTAACTCGGTGATCATCACTGTTTTAAGTGTTGGTGCTCTGATCTTGGTTTCTTCAATGTTGGCCTATTACCTACAGCGCACTAAAAACAAGTTCACCAAAACAACTTTCTTGGTGCTTGTTGCCTCGATGATTGTCCCTTTCCAGGCTCTCATGATTCCTTTTATGGGAATTTTCGGACCATACGTATCAATCAGCAACCAGGCCGCGTTGATTTTCTTCTACATGGGATTTGGTGTTGCTTTGTCAGCATTCTTGTACCACGGCTTTATCTCTAATATTCCGATGGAGCTAGATGAAGCCGCGGCCCTTGACGGAGCTAGTGACTTCACTATTTTCTGGAGAATTATTTTCCCAATGCTGAAGCCTGTGACTGCAACAGTCGCCATTATTAATGCACTCTGGATTTGGAATGACTTCCTTCTTCCACGTCTGGTGCTTACCCCAGAAACCCAAACTCTGCCGCTTTCCACATACCTTTTCTATGGTCAGTATGCGACCGAGTACGGTCAAGCCATGGCTGGCCTGCTGCTTGCTGTTGTGCCAATCATCATCTTCTATTTGGCATTGCAGCGACAGTTCATTTCAGGTATTTCTTCGGGAGCAGTGAAATAAGCTGCAGAGTAATTAGTAAGGCCCCGACGCTCAAACGCCGGGGCCTTATTTTTAATTATGTCGATCTAAGATTCAATTCAGCGCAACAACTATCGCAAGAAAGCCTCGGGGTTCATGAGTGCATAAAATCTTTCAAATGCCACTGGCTAAGGTTTATCCGCTATATCTTGCGAAACTGGACCGCAAGGGGCGCACTGAGGCAGAGCTTATTCAGGCAATATCTTGGCTCACCGGGTTTACTTCATCACAAATCCAGCAGCTTGTCGATGATGGAACCACATTCGATGAGTTTTTTGAGAAGGCAATTTTGAACCCGAGGGCTGCCGAGATAAAAGGCAAAATTTGTGGCGTGCAGATCGAAGAAATAGCTGACCCGCTGATGAAGAAAATTCGATATCTAGACAAGCTTGTTGATGATTTAGCCAAGGGTAAAAAGCTTGACAAGGTTTTACCAAGCTAAACTGAAGTTGATCCGTACCACCCTTTCCAGTTGCGCTTGCGCCACAGAGTACGGAGGTCTAGCCCTTGCTAGAGCGAGAATATATTCAGTCGACCGGCTTCAAAAATGTCACTGACGGCGACAAAATTACCGGTTTTCAGTTCAAGTTACGCATCCCTTCTTACAGGGGAATGTGGGCGAGCCTGATCGAAGGCTGCGCCGTAAAAATTGATGGAATCGTTGACGTCGGTCACGATGTACCCACCTGGACACTGCAGGGTAAAACTCTGACCGCTGCCGAGCTCGATGCCAGCACCGATGTGCGTTGGCAGCTTGAAGAGCCTGCGATTATCACCGTTCCGCTGGAAGGCGGTCTGAAGCCTGGAATCTACAATCTTGAGATTGATTTCCGCTATCGCATGTCATACATCCCAATCGAATTTCAGCCGTCCCGTCACAAGACATCACGCAAGGTGGTTATCGTCCAATGAGTTTCAAATACGGAGTTTCTCTTTTCAGCTTCACCGGTGATTACGGCACGGTGATGGATCTCGAAGATTCGATGATGGTGATCAATGACCTCGGAGCCACGGGTATCGAAATTCTTGGTGAGGGGCACATCCCCAACTACCCAAACCCAACCACCGAATGGCTAGACACCTGGTTTGGCCTGCTTGATAAATATCAGCTAGAACCTACAAACCTTGGGTCGTGGATCGACACCAGGCTGCACCAGGGCGGCACCATTGACGCAGCAACTGGTGCAAGCATGCTTGAGCGTGATCTCAAGTTGGCCGCGCGCCTCGGTTTCAAATTTGTGCGACCAAAAATTGGTGTGGTGTCTCCAGAGTTAGACCTCGATCCGGTTTGGGAAGAAGCTGTGGTTCGTAATCTCGATTTGGCGGCCGAGCTAGACGTCACAATCTGCCCCGAAATTCACGCGCCAACGCCGATCAAGCACCCAGTCGTCGATGGCTATATTGACCTAATTCAGCGCACCGGCACCAAGCATTTTGGTTTGCTCATCGACACTGGTATTTTTCAAGACCGACCGATTCCGTTGCGCCCGGGCGAAACCAAAGAGACCAGGCCTTCATTCTTAGACGGTTTGAATGTTGACCCCAAAGATCTTCTCGATGTGATTGATTATGTGGTTTTCGTGCAGGCAAAATTCAACAACATCAACGATGACTTCGAGGATGATCAGATTCCTTGGGTTCCCGTTTTGCAAGCGTTCAAAGACGGCGGATACACCGGCTACCTTTCAAGTGAATATGAAGGCGATCGCAGCCCATGGCGCTCACTCGATCAGGTTCGTCGCCAGCACGCGCTAATTCGTAAAGTCGAGTCAGAACTCCGATAGCTGGTATTCATCGCGTTTGCGACCTTTCGGTTGGCTAGCCGAGCAAGATTGTCTAAACACAATCGAAAGGTCGCGCCGTGGCGAAAATTTTTCCTGCAGATTTCATGTGGGCAGTTGCAACTGCAGGTCATCAAGTTGAGGGCAACAACACCAACAGTGACACCTGGTTTGCTGAACACGTAAAACCGACCGTATTTAAAGAGCCGTCGTTGGCTGCGTGCGACAGCTTCAACCGCTGGCGCGAAGACATCGACCTGGTTGCCGGCATGAATTTGACCGCTTATCGTTTCTCGGTTGAGTGGGCCCGAATCGAACCTAGCGAGGGTGAATTTGATGAGAGCGCGCTTGACCACTACGAGGCCATGGTTGATTACTGTCTCGAGCGTGGTCTCGACGTATCGCTAACCTTCAATCACTTCACTTCTCCGCGTTGGTTTGCAGCCAAAGGCTCTTGGCTAAACCCTGAGGCCCCGGCACTATTCGCTCGCTACTGTGAGAAGGTTGCTCAGCGAATCGGGCACAAAATCAAAATTGCAGTAACCATGAATGAACCCAACATCGCTCGTGTACTCAGCTGGATCGGCCTGCCAGATTTCATCCACGACCTTGAAAAGGCAACACTTGAAGCTGCTTCTCGAGATCTGGGTGTAGAAAAATTCCGCTTGTCGAATGTGATTATTCAGGATGAAGCCGACGCACTCGAGGCGGGCATGGAGGCGGGCCACAAGGCGGCAAAGGCGGCCATTAAGTCGGTAAATCCTGATCTGCCAGTTGGTTTCAGCATCGCAATCATGAATGACGTTTTGCTACCGGGCGAAGACTCTACCGTTTACGACCGCAAGATTGCAGAGTGCTATTCACGCTGGTTTGAGCTTGCCAAGAGTGATGATTTCTTGGGTATTCAAAACTATGAAACTCACGTCTTCGATTCAAAAGGATTGGTCAAGCCAGACGCATCCTCTGGAATCAAAGTGAACGGAATGGGAACCGCAGTTGACCCGGGCTCACTGGCCGGGGCCGTGAAGTTTGCCTACGAAAAAACCGGAGTGCCAATCTTGGTCACCGAGCACGGTTTGCTGGTTGATGAAGATTCAGAGCGCCAAGAATTCATTCCAGAGGCCATCGGTCTGCTTCACGATCTTATGCAAACTGGAGTACCGGTTTTGGGCTACACGCACTGGACACTGCTTGATAACTTTGAGTGGATTTTCGGCTACGAAAAGAAGTACGGTCTGCACTCGGTTGACCCGGTTACTTTTGAGCGCAAAGCCAAGGGCAGCGTCGCAGTTTTGGCCAAGATTGCGAAAGAAAACGGCGTTAGCTAGCTAAAAACTTCGGTTAAACGCTTGTTTTTTACGTGTGAACCCTTAGCAATCAACCTCTGGCCAAGGAGCAAGTCTAAAAATGTTCGCATTACCTACTATTTAGTGACAACATTGTTTCGTGATGTTTCAAAAAGCGAAAATTTCCCCGCGTCAAAAACTGCTGGCAATTTTCACTCTTCTAGTTTTTCTCGTCACAGGTAATCAGCTTTCCGATGTAACTGGTCTAGCTCCGGCGTATGCATCGGATCCGGTTGCTGGCTTTTGCAGAAGTGTTAACGGCGATGGAACAGTCCGTGAGGCAGATGCCAATAAAGATGGTTACTATATGTCGCTGGAATCTCGGGCAAGCGATAGCGTTACCGGCTTAATAATTCGACCTCTCTTTTCTAAACGCATGTACGTTGACTATTCGAAAAATTTCGACGCAACCTACATCGCCTACCAAATCGAGAACACCACTGCCACTGCATACTCTGGAGCTCGAATTGAACTTTCCGGTTTCACAGGAACGGTCCTTAGTCCGGTATCGCACGAAGATACTGGTGCTGAGCTAACAATTCCCGCAAAATCGGGAAACACAAATGGAAAAGTGACCGCCTACTTCATGCTGAGGGCGAAGAGCACGACTGATGCTATTCAAAGTCATGAAGTTCGTGTGTTCAACGGCACAACTCAGCTAACGGGTTGCGTCAGTGAGATTAACGGAGTTCAAAGGTCACTCTCGGCGAGCGCGAATAAGGTGACCGCAATTTCCGTTTCTCCAGCAACATTGGGGCTTGGTCAAACATTCACCGTTGCCGTAACCGGTGCTCCCGGAAAAATCGGTTCTGGTTCGGGGCCTGACCTTTCGATCATGGCCTTCTCTCCGGCATCATCTTCGAGCTGGCCGACCATGGCAATTCGACTAGAGGGTGTTTCTTTTGTTCTTCGAGGTTTCAATGGCAATTCAAGTGCTGCGGCTTGCCAGGCGACGGGCGCCACAACAAACAGTCAGTCTAAAACTGCAACTTGGACTGACACACTTGCGATTCGTAACTTTTCCAGTTGTGCAGATACCGTCAAGCACACCTACGTAGCAACGTATACGTTCAGGCTAATCGGTTCTGCCGCTGTGAACCCGGTAATTCGACCGCTTTCAAGCATCGCCAGTGGCACCCAAGTCAAATACACGGGCACGTTACCAACAGTTGATGTGTCTGTGCCGATCACAAGTGCGATAAAGCCACTAATCACCAAATCAGCTAGCACCTGCACTGCAGTGTCTGGGAGAGCACGTGTGCCTTTCGCCATCACTGTAACTGTTTCATCTGGAACGACAACTATCGACCGAATTCGAGATCGCCCAGCTCAGGCAGGTGCAACTTTTGTATCCGCAACTTTGACTGATGTGAATCGAACCAACGTAGCCATCACTAAAACTGATGTTGTAGAAGCCGGAGTCACATACTGGGATTTCACGACTGCAACGAAATTTACCGTGAGCTCATCAAGATCGATAGTCATCAACTACACGGTAGATTTTGATGTTCCAACTTCGGGTAGTGCTAGCTACAGCAACAAGGCCTACGGGTATTACGGGGACGTAATTATCGGCAGTGGTGACAACGTTATCGGTGTCAACACCACAGTTACTTCTAGCTCTAGTTGCAGCTTTCAAACCACTTCTGACCCGAAACCTAAGGAACCTCAATCAATAACCTTTGAACCACCCACATCGGTTGGAGCCGGAACTTCTACAGTCATCTCGGCATATTCAGATAGTGCGCTTCCTGTAACTCTCACCAGTCTCACGCCAAACGATTGTTCAGTGACACTTTTCAATGGCCTGTACTCACTGTTTGCAATTACTGAGGGAGCAACCTGTACCGTTCGAGCGTCTCAGAGCGGCGACGCGACGTTCGACGCTGCGATTAACGTAGATAAAAACGTCACGATAAAAAAAGGTCAGGTTATTACCTACACCGCTGGCCTTTTTAATCTCTCGACCACAACCACTGTCCAAGTTCAGGCAACTTCAAAACTTAAGGTGTCACTAATCAGTATCGACACATCTGTCTGCACAGTCACCGGAGAGAACGTTCCCTACGATGCCACCAGTGGCTCTACTACCTACACAATTACAAAAGGTGCGGCAACAGGCTCCTGCATCCTTACAGCAAGCCAGGCAGGCGATAGTGCCTGGGGTCCTGCGATGTCGCGAGACATAACAATTGGTGTTGGAACGCCACAGTACATAGATTTCAGTTCGCCGTCTGTGGGAGCTGCATTTGCCACAACGAGCACAACTTTTTCGGCCGTGGCGTCCGCCAGAAAATCATCCGATAACACATTGTCGCTAAATCCCGTTTATTTCACCAGCGGTACGCAGGGAGTGTGCTCTGTGGTGCAAGCGGTCGATGCCAACAATAACGCTGTCTCAGGTTTCAACTCGAGTACCGGAGCAACGACGGTAACGGTAAATATTCTGGCACCTGGCACCTGTACCATCATTACCAATCAGGATGGCTTGAAAGATGACGGAACTGATTCTGGTTTTGCATCTGCCGCGCCGGTTGAACGGTCATTCACAATTACTGGAACCGGCAACACAGCTCAAACACTAAGTTTTACTAACCCAGGTTCTAAAACTTACGGCGATGCGGTATTCAACATAGAATCAACTTCGAAAAAAACCTCAGACAACACAGCGACAGGTCTCCAGATTGACCTGACAACACTTAGTCCATCGATTTGCGAAATCGGCTCAGCAACATTTTCAAGCAATGTCACCTCAGCGCCAGTGCGCCTTTTGGCTGCCGGAACTTGCGAAATTGCTGCCAATCAGCCAGGTAACAATACCTATTCACGAGCGACGCAGGTCGTGCAGCAAATTGTTGTATCTCCAAAGTCTCTAACAGTCTCAGGGCTCAGCGCTTCTAAACAATATGATGGAACTACTGACCTAACCTTCGGCGGTTCCGCAACTCTTTCAGGCACCGTAGTCGGAGATGGCTTTGCTGAGGTCTCACTTTCGGGTAACGCAAGCGGTGACTACCCAGAGGCAACCGTGGGTTCAGGAAAATCTATTCAAGTGACGGGGCTCAGCCTGTCAGGTTCTAAAGCGGCAAGTTACTCGCTGACCCAGCCAACTGTAATCGGCGAAATAACGGCGAGAACAATCACTCTTAAGTTTCAGGATTCGACCATAAGTGTCGGCGGAACCCTGCCTGCGTGTGTTCCGGCATCAGTGACCATCACTTCAGGAAGTCTTCCTGGAACTGAAAGTTTAGATTCAATTAGCTGTAGCGGACTGCCTGCAAATAGTTCAGCCGCAGGCAACTACACCATTTCCCCAAGCGCTGCAGTTATAAAGCTTGGCTCCGTTGATAAATCATCAAACTACAGCCTTAACTATGTAACTGGCACCTTGACGATCAGTTCATTGACTGTCCCGACCATCGAAGCCCCAGCTAAAACCGTTGTTTATGGTTCATTAGTATCCAGTCTCGAAACATCATCCGATTCTGGTTCCAACGTTAAAGCGAAGGATGGCGCAAATGTCATTTCCGGAACTTTGGTCCATAAGAGAGCGAACGGAACCGTTATCAACGGTGAGTTGCCTGCCGGCACTTATGACTTGACAGTTGAGTTCACTCCATCGAACAACGGTAATTACTCAAACGCTCAGACCACTCGTACCGTAACTGTGGTTAAGCGCAAACTCAGGGTTGCTGGAATTACAGTTTTGAACAAGGTGTATGACGGAAGCGAAACTGCAATCGTTTCGGGGACCGCGACAATCGAGACCGACCCGGTCGACGCCGGTGCAGGCAAGACCAACGCGAGTGGTTATGGTCTTGGAATTCTCTCGGGAGATGAGTCAAACCTTAACCTCGATGGCACGGCTTCAGTAACGTTTGCAAATGCCAACGTAGGACAAAGCAAGCCAGTCACATATTCCGGACTATCACTTGCGGGCACCAAGGCTCAAAACTACGATTTGGCGATGCCTTCTGGGCTAGTTGCAAATATCACCAAGCGCAAGCTGACTTTTAGTGGTGTATCCATCGAGGACAAGGTTTACGACGGTACGCGCTCGGCTTCAACATTAGGTGCTGAGTCTCTAGTTGCCTTGCCAGTCAGTGAGGGTGGTGATGGTGGCGGAGTAGTCAGCGGAGACAGCGCAGACGTTAGTTTGTCGGGCAGTTTGTCGGCAGAGTTTGCCAGCCCAGACGTTGGATCGTCGATTGGCGTAACCCTTTCAGGTCGAACTTTGGCTGGCAGCAAATCGGGAAACTACGAACTTTCGCATCCGGCGGGCATTACTGGGCGAATCGTAGCTCGAAAGTTGACAATCGTCGGTCTCAGCGGTGACAACAAGTACTACGACGGAACTACCGTTGCCTCGGTCTCAGGAACAGCTTCACTCGGCTCTCTGCCCGTTGCAAACGGAGGCAATTCAACTGGGGGTCCTATTTCGGGTGATGATGTGTCACTAAGCGGATCAGCCACCTATGCTTTTGCTGACGAAAATGCCGGTACTAATAAAGCGATCACAGTAAACGGTCGTTCGCTAGCTGGAGGGAAAGCTGGAAACTATACCCTCCACAATCCACCAGGGTTAGCATCAAACATCCTAAAGCGGCCACTGACTTTCGCTGTTGCCACAAAATCCAGGATGCTTCAGGCGAATGATCCTTCATTTAGTTACACAGTCGGCGGATACGGTTTTGCAGTTAACGAGTCAGAATCGACTATCGGTGGCGTATCCGTAAGTCGCCAAGGTGGCAATACAGTCGGAGCACATGCTATTCGTTTGACCGTTCAACCAAGCACCTATTCGGTAGCTCGTGCGAATTATGAGATCACGGTGACCGACGCGACTCTCTACATTGCGAACGCAACTATTGCGACAACTCAGACCAACGGCATCGTTACGCTACCCACAGTCAACTGTGGCTGTGAGGGCTTCAAACCTGGGGCAACGGTTACGTTGAAGATGTACAGCACCCCTACCGTTCTTGATACTCAAACAGTAGCCTCAGATGGCACCTGCCCCAACCTGGTTGGTCAAATTCCGTCAGGAACTGATGGCAACCACACTCTCGAAATCACCAGTAGTTTCCCTAATGATGATCCGATTGTTTACAGCGAGCCAATTACCTTGCAGGCGGCCACGGCGTCACCAACGCCAACAGGTACCGCAACCCCGACACCTACGGTGACGGCGACCCCAACTCCTACTGCAACTTCTAGCGCAGCCCCGACACCTAGCCCTAGCAGCACAGCGACCATTACCCCTGAGCCCACAGATTCCGCTACACCAACCCCGTCGGCCACACCAACGCCGACGCCTACTCCAACTCGAAGCAGCATTACAATTCGACTCAATTACATTCCAGGCACATTTGGACCAGCGAAAATCGAATACTTTGAAGGCGACCCTGGCGTAACTTTGCCCACCGTGATTTACCCAGGATTGAAATTCCTGGGTTGGTCTGAAAAACAGGTGACTACTTCGGGAGTCACAAAGAACTTCACGCCGACCGCTGACGTTGACCTATATCAGGTTTGGCGCAACCTTCCGCTATCTACAGGGGTTTTCTTCCCTGGAGACTCTCCAAGTTTGACCTCAAAAACTAAAAAGACTCTGACCTCGCTGGCCAACAAAGTTAAGGGTATGTCTCAGCGAGCTCAGCTTTACGTTGACGGCTGGGTCAAGGAAACTGCGGATAAGAGCTATGACCTGCGATTGAGTAGAGACCGGGCAAATGCGACTGCCCGTTTCTTGCGATCAATTGGAGTCAACGCTGTTGTTCAACAACTAACGCCAAGAGGTATTTTCCCTCTGGCTGACCCAAGGGCTCGTCGTGCCGAAATTGCAGTCTTCTTTAGCGGCAAGACAAGATAAACAGTGCGACACGCACTTTCTTAAACCTTCGGTTGAACCGAACATTCGTGAGAACGAATATTTCCCTACTGGTTTTATTGACTTTGTACTTCGGGGAAGGCAAAAGAATGCTTCGTTCAAAAATTTCAAAACTGGTAGCTTCAGTGGCAGGCTCAGTTCTTCTGCTGGGATCTCTTACTGCTATTGCGCCAGCTGCGAGTGCAGCTGTAACTCAGGGTTGTATTAGTTCAGGCTTTCAGCCGCAGAACTGCCAATCTCAGAAGACGCCTATTGCAGACATATATGAAGCGATAAACACACAAAACGTGGCTACTTCGCCTTCAATACCAAATACCTGTCTTTCACCCACCCACACCCTGAACGAAGTAATCACATCTGGTAACGGTTCAATGACAGGGGTTACAGGCCCAATCGCCGGCTTGGTGTGGGACTCAACCACCGCCACCTTGTCAGGTACTACGCAGGGAACAGCTTTCGCAACCAAGAACTACATCATTCTGACCACCTGTCAGGGAGGTGCTCAGTATGCCTTCTCTTTTTCAGTAACTGTAACTGCCACTGCAACTCCAGGAATCCTTCCGTTGTCGCAGTCGATAAGCGGAACTGAGAACACCGCCATAACCGCTACGACGTCCATGGTGACCCGCAATTTCACGCAGTCTCCAGTAACTTTCACCGTAACTCGTAACGGAGGAGGGGTACTTCCTGCAGGTCTGCAGATTAACTCGACCACCGGTGTGATTTCAGGCACTCCTACAACAGCTGCAAGTAGCGCTACATACACAATTACTGCGACCTCTAGTGCAGAGACTGCAACAGCTACGGTGACGATTGTTATTGCTGCAGCAACTGTCTCGGGCAACAACACAACGGTTGTTGAAGAACCAGACCGCAAGGTGACTATTTGCCACCGCACGCACGCAACCACTAACCCTTACGTGCGAATTACAGTCGACTACAACTCGGTAAATAAGAAGTCTGGTCACCAGGGCCACGATGAGATTTTTGCTGATGCCCACGTTTATGACTCGACCATTAACTACCGTCCTAAAGACAAAAAGTGGGGCGACATTATTCCGCCAGACCCAACCGGCTTAAACCGCTGGAAGTCACTTAACTGGACCACCTTGGGTCAAGCGATTTACAACGGCACTGCAAAGGGTTGCCCAGATTACGACGCTAAGGCCTACTACAACGCTCTTCGTGAAGCTGGAATCCCAGAAAAGAAGATCAAAGCTGAAATGGCAGAGCTTGAAAATGAGCAAGCCGAAGCCAAACCTTCAATTCAAAAGACCAACACTAAAGAGTTGAAGTACTCAGGTAATGACCCTAAGAAACTTGAAGAAGACAACGACAAGGTGACCATTTGTCACCGCACTAATTCGGTGACAAACCCTTACCGTCGCATCACCGTATCAACTTCATCGGTAACCAACAAGGCAGGTCACCCTTCGCACGATGAGATTTATCTCACTCACCATGTCTTCGATTCTTCGGTGAATTACCCAGCCAACAAGAAAGACTGGGGCGACATCATCCCAGCTGACCCAACCGGAAAAAACCGTTGGCAGCCACTTAACTGGACTGCTCTAGGTGAGGCAATTTACAACGGAACAGTTGCCGGATGTGCAGAGAAAACGACTCAGGAGATTTACAACGAGCTTCGCGAGTCAGGTCTTTCAAAGAAGGAAATCAAGAAAGATCTTGAAGAGCAAGGCAACCTCGATGACGATCCGAAAGATGTCGATGACATCAAGTACACCGGCGAAGATCCTGATGTAAAAAAGAACGAGCCTTCAGAGCCAACGCCGCCTGCCGGTAAGAACGCCCCAGACCAGTCGCTATCGGGCATGGTTTGGCTAGATCTAAACAAGGATGGCCTGAAAGACCCTAACGAGCCCTACCTGCCTAAAGCCAAGGTAAAGATTTATCGGGTTACCGGTGGGGCTGTTGACCCAGCCTCTGAGTTGCTTATCGAAACCGACATTGACGGATATTTCGAAAAGTCGAGCCTTGAGCCAGGTGACTACCAGGTTGTCGTGGAGATTCCGACCGAATACCAGGTGACCTATGACAGCCAGGGGCGTCACGAGGGTAACGTGTTGACCACACTGCTACCTGCGGGCAAAGCATTCACATGGGTTGGTCTAGTCGGCACAACCGAAGCGGCCTCAGACAAGCTGCTCGAAGAAGTTCTACGTTTGAACCCAGCTTCGGTTCCAATCGCTGAACAGCCACAGTGGTTCCTTGCAAAAGTCGCACGCGAGGTGAAGGCAGTTGCCGACGCCAAGCTAAAGGCACAGGCAAAGGCAGCCGCTGCAGCCAAAGCTAAGCAGGCTAAATTGGCCGAGACCGGCTCGAGCGAGCCACTCTGGATTGCTTTCGGACTGCTGGTTGCCGGTGCTGGTCTGCTAATTCGCAGAATTCGCCCAACAAAGTGATCAGCTAATACAAGAAGAGCCGTCAGGGGACTGACGGCTCTTCTGCTATTTGTTCAAACCAGGCTATGTATCGCTCTGTGTTTACGTAAATTGGCGTGCACGTCGTCAGGGTGAGTAACTTCCCTGAGCTAGTTTTACCCTCTAGGGTTTTCGGCTGGCTATCGATTACCCAGGTATCTTCAGGCGCTACGACTGCCGATTCGATAAATCTGTAGGTATAGATTCGATCTGCAGTTTCCACATAGGCCAGATCACCGGTTGTCAATTTGTCGATGTTTCTCATCGGCCCGCCGTTACCCGAGCGATGCCCAGCTAAAGCAAAGTTTCCAACTTCACCTGGCATCGAAGTGTTTATGTAATGACCAATACCGATAGTGTTAAGCACTTTTTCGACACTTGTACCACTGGCAATTTGACGAACATAGTCGGCGCCAAACCGTGGCACCCGAAGTTTTGCAAATACCTGGCCAACTACCAGGCCACCATTGCTGTTGGCTTCTGCAGAGACATCAACGATCAAAGGGGTTACCTCTGCGAGACGATTGTGATTATTTGCGGTTATGTTTTCAGTGCCGACCATTTGCCAGATTGCAAATCCAGAAATGCCCAAACCTATTGCGGTTAGGGCGGTGCCTAACACTTTTAGTTTGGTGTGGTTCATGCTCTCAAGTTTAGGTTGCAGCAAGATGCTGCTTCAGTGCGTTCACCATTGAAGCAGAGCTGCCATGCTCTAGGCTGAGCCATTCATGGCCTCCCCACTCGGCGCAGTAGTAACCCTCATAGTCAGACTGGGCAAGCAACTCTGTCGTCTCAGCGACCGGTCCTGAGAGGGCCTGGTCTTCGTTTGACTCATCCCAAAATTTCAAATGGACGTAAGCCACGTGAGGCGCGTATTCGATCCAATCGATTGGTCGACTGTGCCCAAATCGCGAGAGTAATGTGGGCAGCGCTGCCTGAATCTGCGGAGGTAAATCGCCAGACTTTATGGCCCCTAGGAGTGCGCCCCTGAAATTGGCTAGGTCGTTTTCTAGCCAAAGTTTTTCAAGGTTGGAAACTTGAACATCATCGATGCCGATGGAATTTAGATAGCTGGCGAAAGTTGGCGGAAAACGCCTCATGAACAGGCTTGTATCGAACATCAATTTAACGTTCGGCGATTTGAGTTCGCGAACAATTCGCAGGCACTCGAGGCTCAATGGAGCATCTGGTGCCATGCTGCCTTGTAATTCAAACACTATCGTGACCGAGCACTTCTCAGCTTTTTTGTGCAGCAAAGCGGTTTCTTCAAATGTCAGAGCATCTGCCTGCAATCGTAAATTTCTAACACCAAGTGTGCTCGCAAGTTCGAGCTGCTTGGCCACCAGATCGACTATCTCGCCCGAGCTTCGAAGGCGATTACTGCCGAGTGCGCGGTCGGCGTAGCCGCCGACGGTGACAATCGAATTGCCAGTCTTTGCATGCCAGCTCCTCAGCGCAGCAATTTCATCAACGATTGGGTTCGGGTAGTTTCTAAAATACTGAGGACCATCTAATTCAAAATTTATTGACTGCGTTTGTGAGGCCGCCTGGTCAAGAACTTCCAACGGGCTTTGAGCTGCAAGCAGCAATTCGTTGGTGAATGAAAACATTGTGACAGCCCAGTTTTCAGCTGTAATTAGATTGCTCATCGGCTCACCCACGACTATGTTGGTTTTTACATAACTTACGCCGATATTCGATAAAAGTCGATTTTAGGATGACCGATGCCGCTCACCGACCAGGCTCTACAGCCAAATTCGCTTTCTTTTTCAGATGGCCATTGGCGGCTCTCGCTCGGGCTTCCATGGTTTAGAGCGTTACCTCTAGCATCAATCGAGTTCGATTCGATTCGAATCGGAAGCACAACTTATTCGCCGTCAGATTTTGAAGCTGAAACAGCCAAAGGCTGGATTACCGCCGATTGGCACGAGCGCGAAACTGACCGAGTTGCCCGGATCGAATGGTTTGTTCAAGATCGCCTGTCCTTAAGAATGCCTGTTTCAATGGCTCCAACCGATGAAGAGCTTGAGGTTGAGGTAAACCTGAAAATAGTTACCCCGAACCTATTTCATGAGCCGGGTAAGCCGATCACAATTCCAAATCGACTGATTGCCAAACTCAAACCAGTGCGCTAACCAGCATCGCTAAACCAAGAGTAAGTAGTGTCGCGAGTAGAAGTCGTTTGGTGATTTTCGGGTCGGTCTTTTTAGCTGGCTTCGCCAAATTGGATGCAGCAATTGCAGCTACCATCGCGATGATCGCTGGGTAGAGCCAAACCACATCAAACACTTCTCCGCTTCGCACCGCTAGCGCAACCAGGCTGTTTAGCACCACAATGAAAAGCGCTGTGCTGGTAGCTCTAATCACGCTCATTCTGAAGGCCACCAAAAGTGCAGGTACGGCGAAAATTCCGCCACCGAAACCGACAAAACCGGCCAGGAAACCAATAGCGGTTGAAATTAGAACAAACCAAGGCCAGGCCAGTTTTCGCTCAGCTAATTCTTCGCGGTGCAACAGAGAAATGCCGGCGCTGGCGAAAAGAATTGCCGCGAAGGTCAAGCTGATTACTTCATCTGCTACTACCGGTGCTAGTAGCCCACCGATGATGCTGCCAGGGATGGCCAGAACCCATACTCGAAGGCCAATTTTGTAATCAATTACTTTTTGTTTGACCTTTGGAATTAACCCGATTGTTGAAGAAAAAATTATGACGCCGAGCGAGGCTATCGAGGCTTCATGAATTGGGAAACCAAATCCGAAATAGAGCAGCGGCACCGCAATTATGGCCCCGCCCAGACCTAAGAATGCCTGCATTCCACCGATTAGTAGGCCAGAAATTAGGGAAAGGCCAACTAGCTCGAGGTTCATTTGGTCAATTTTATAGTCAGGCGATGAAGCCCAACGAGCCCGTAACCGATGCCGATGAAGAACGCAGCAATTGCAAAAATATAGGTCAGCATTTGAGGGATGCCGCCAGGGTCGGTTGGGTCAAGGAACCAGTATGGCCACCATCCATCGATATTTCCGCGGATGATGCAGAAGAACACCCAGGCAATGGGAAATACTGTGACCCAAAGAGCTGAGTGAATTCGAACGCTGGTTTGGCTTTTGGTTAGCAGCCAATCGACGGCAACCAAGATTGGGGCCCAAACGTGCAAAATCTCATTCGGAATCACTGGCCACACATAACCGAGGTCGGCGGCAGCCGGGGGGACATCGCGCAGCAGTAGGTTGTAGACAATTCCAACCACCATGATGGCCGAGGTAGCTGAGATTCGTAAACGCACAATCAACAAGCTGTCGAAGCCTTTTTTGAACATAAACCATGCAGAGATTGCAAGTACCAGTGCGGTAAGAATGCTGGTTTGAATTGTGAAGTAACTGAAATACTCGGCGGGGCGGAAAACATTATTGGCAATTCGATCGGAAATTTGCCAACTAATAGCCCAAATAATGCCCAGTGAAATTAAGAATCTGTAGCCGACCAATAACTGTTGCATTACTCAACAATAATCGCCTTGGGTTCAAGGCGCTCTGCCTTAAACGTGTTGATTTTGTTGTCGCTGGGGTATCCGATAGCCAGCCCACACAGCAGCGAGTAATTTTCAGGAACATCAAACTCGGCCCGAACCGCATCTTCCCAAGTAGACACTGCACCCTGGGCACAGGTGCCAAGGCCTCGGGCATGTGCACCTAGAATGAGCGACTGCATGAATAGCCCGGCATCCGAAGCGGCAAACTTACCAAGGCTCTTGTGGGTAAAAATAAATAGCTCAACCGGTGCGCCAAAAAATTCATAGTTTCGTGCCCAGGCTGCGTCTCGAGCTGATTTGTCTCCACGCGCAACACCAATGAAACCGTAAAGGTCACGACCAACTTTTTGGCTTCTCGGCAGCAGGTCAGACGAGTAAGGTTTGGTGATTAGCCAGTTAGATGTGGGTAGGCCATACCTGCTGATAGCTAGTTTCATTTTTTTCCAGAGGGAGCCGCCGCGAGCGTGCTTCACTGCATCCCAGCGCTTCAGAAACTCTGCACTAAGCCGATCGCGTTTTTCACCGGTTGCAATCGCAACCAAGTATGGTCGTGTGTTCGACCAGGACGGGGCCGTAAGCCCGTCTGAAATAATCTGATTGATCAGCTCTTCGCTAACCGGAGTAGGCAAAAAGTCGCGAGTCGTGCGCCGACTTGCTGTGAATTCTGAAAACTGATGTGGCTGGCTGAACACTGTCATTGTTCCAGCCTAGGCACCAAGATCAGTACTTGGCGAATTCAGCAACCGAGTTGAATTCACGAACTCCGGTCGAGCTTGAAGCAGTAATTTTAAACGACGGAGCACCGACTGCGGTAACAATCTCAAGAGCGACAAACTCGTTGTCGTTATCCCAGCGAAGCTCGATACTGGTATCTCCGGTGACAGCCCAGGCGAAGTTCCCCTGGAAGGCAGAGTGCTTGCGAATGCGAGCAAGCGCAATGATGGCCTGGGTTACATCAGATGCGAGCGCAACTTCGATTTCTGCCGGGGTGTAGTGGTGTCGGTTGGTGTCTCGACCCTGGCCGGTTTGGGCAAACAGCTCTCGATCATCCATGCCGTTGAAAAGGCCGACATAGTAGACCTGTGGCTCACCTGGCAAGAAGAACTGCACCGCTCGCATTGCGAAGTAGGCAGTGT
Source organism: uncultured Rhodoluna sp. (assembly GCA_964530255.1). GTDB lineage: Bacteria > Actinomycetota > Actinomycetes > Actinomycetales > Microbacteriaceae > Rhodoluna. The sequence goes on along the minus strand of CAZGZW010000004.1, from coordinate 42,204 downwards.
CATTGGCAACAATGTTTGGCAGGGTTGCGTTGATTTGGTGGGGCAGGGTAAACCACTGTGGAACCACAGAAGCAATTGCAGAATGGCCGTGAGTATTTTTCTCTGCTACCGCAAAAATATTGGCCATTTCAGCCTGCGTAATTAGGCCTGGACGACCATTAATCGGGCCTCCATCAATTACCCCGTAGCCATCATGGGTATCAAGGACATTTAGGCAGTTGGTCGGGCGAATCTGGAACCACTTGTCTAGGCGATCTACAGTGCCGGTGAAGAACGAATGCAGCAGCAGCGGTGCAGTTTGGAAGTCATAGATGAGATCGACCAGGGGTGCAATGTCTAGTTGCTGGGTGTAGTGGGCGTGCACTTCGACTAGAACGCGCATGCCATAAGACTGAATCAGTTCGGTGATTTCCGAAACGAACTCGAGAGTTTCTTTGGTCATAAACGAGTCGGTGCCGGGTGTTTTTACCGCGTAGCCAACTGCGTCTAGACGCACAACTTTTACGCCACCTGAAGCCAAAGCATCTAGAACACTTCGCAGATAGGCCTGGCCCTTTTCGTGTTTGATGTCGATGTCAACCTGTGAGGGCATGAAAGTTGTCCAGACAAGTCGGCGCTTGCCGGCAACCTCGTAGGCAGTAAATGGCATGCCTGGGCGTGGGCGGTAAAACGAGGTGATGCCCTCTTCGTTGGCACCGTTTGGAAATACCACATCGAAGGTAAGAAACATGCCGGCGTATTCAGAATCCTCGCCTTTTTCTTGCCAGTCTAGAAATTCTGGCGACAAGTTTGATGCGTGATTCACAATCAAATCAGCGGTCAATTCATGGGTCTCGCTGATCCGCTTGAAATCAGACCAGTCACCCAGCCGAGGGTCAACTATTTTGTGATCAATTGGATCAAAGCCGGCGTCGTCACCGTCATAAGGGTGAAAAAACGGAAGTACGTGAATGCCTTCAAAATCTTTGAGCGGACCCTTAAGTAGTTTCTCAATGTGGCCTAGATTTCCACCAACGCGCTCGGCGTAAACCAAAATGCTTGAGCCAGACATAACAAACCCTTCGAGTCAAATTTCTTGAAGACAAGCGCCTCAGCCGGCGAACTTTTACCAGACTAGAGGCTTAAAAAATGAGTGACCGCTCACATCTCAAAATTGTTATCAGCTAGTTTTTTTGGAGCAAAAAAATCAGGTAGGTAATGCCGAAACCAAAGCCGACGCCTGCATAAACGAGGGTGAAAAAGCCTAATTCAACCGGGATCAGCAGCGTCAATACTCCGAGAGCCGTAGCAGCTAAACACATCACCTTTGCTGAGAACAAAACCGAGGTTTCGTTGCCTCGGGTCGCCACCGACCACATGTTTCCCACCAGAGCAAAAAGAGTAATTGCGATCATTCTCATCGACCACTCAAGCTCTGTGTTTGCGGGCAGGAGAAGCAGCTCTAAAAATATTGCTGGAGCAACCAGCAACAGTGCAGCACTCAGCGCGAAAACTGTTGCCCCAACTTTGAGTGTGGTTCTCACTCTTTTTTCTGCAGCCATTGGACATCTTTCTATAGATAGAAAATGCGGGGTCACCACCCCTGGCGACCCCGCATTTTGCAGTAGGAGTTCTAGCGACGCATCGACTAGTCGCGGAACTCTGACTTGGCGAACTCTTTGTCGTCTTCAGCTGACTTGATTCTCGCGATAGAGAAGATGATCAGACCGAAGAGGCACTTCGCCAAAATGTCGGCGATGCTATAGCCAACCTCACGAGCAACGAAGCCGGCAGCGTCGAAGCCAGTTGAGTTCATGTTGAAGATGAACGAGATTGGGTAGACACCCCAGGTTGCGATTAGCACTAGACGAAGAATTACAACCTTCTTGCGAACCTCTTCTGACTGACGATCCAAGCTCTTACCAAGCTCGATGAAAAGTACGTAAAGGATGTAAAGGAATGGGATGGTCGATAGTAGACCCCAGACCGAAGGTGCGATACCCCAGATGTCTAGTTTGGCGTCACCCGGGTAGCCCAGGATGATCATTAGCGCAGCTGCTGGAACCAGACGGTTCAGCATCGAGCGCTGCGCTGCGCGAGCAAGAGCAAGAACCGCTACGGTCTCAACCAGTAGCAGTGGCACAGTCAAGAACCAGTCAACGTATCGGTAGCCAACGTTGTACAGCTCTGGGTTGCCTTCGGTTCCGGCGAATGCGTGGTTGAACGAGTCAAACATGCGGAAGTAGTGGTAGGCGGCGATCGCGGTTACGGTGCCCGAGATCATTACTGCCATGCGGTATCGCGGCGCTACGCGTTCGCGCGCGACGAATAAGAAAATCGAGGTAAACACCATGCTGGCGATACCGAGAGAAAGGATGTTGTAAACCAGGTTGAACTGGTTGTTGTCGAGAATCGACGAGAGTGAGTTCATTTGTTTGTAGCCTTTCGAAATGCATTTTTTGATCTCATCGCTGTGCCGTCGTCAACTCTGACAACTAGTCGGCGGCGGATGAACACGCAGCAGTGAGGCTTACAAACAACCACAACCTGCAAAAATGCTGTGAAAATCCCGGTGATGGTATCAATTTGGTAACGGGGCTAGGCTGGCTACGTGAACTTGGCAACTCGGATTCTTCGCGCGGGCTATAACTTTTTGTCGCTTCCTTGGGCGACCGCGCTCTCTGATGCTTGGCTTGCGCTGAAATTTGAATCGCTAGCGCGTGCCCCAAAATCGCAACTGACGCCGTCGGCTCCAAAAGTTACCGTGGTAATTCCGGTTTACAACGTTGAGCGTTACCTCGAGCTTTGCTTGCTGAGTGTTCTCGCGCAGAATTATCCAAATCTTGCCGTCATTGCAGTCAACGATGGCTCAACCGACAATTCGCTTTCGATACTCAGAGAGTTTCAGTCACGCCTGCCGCTTCACATTGTCGATCAAAACAACGCAGGATTGGCCGCCGCGCGCAATGCCGGTGTCGATGCAATAGCTGAAACTGACTACTTATTTTTTCTAGACAGCGACGACGCCCTAGCTCCTGGCGCTCTGCAGGCGCTAGTTTCCTTGGCCGAGCAAACCGGCTCAGACTTTGTGGTCGGCGATTCAATTCGAATTAAGGGCTTGACCAGAGTCAAACGCGTAGATACTCGCGAGGTCTATGCCAAAGGCACTCTCAAATCAATTTCGTTGAAGGATCACCCTGCAGTCATTCAAGATGTAACCGCCTGGAATCGCCTCTTCAGGTTTGAGTTTTATCGCAGACACAATTTGAGATTCCCCGATGGTCTTTATTTTGAAGACATGGCTCTGATGACCAAAGCTTTTGCGCTGGCAAATAAGTTTGATGTCTTAGATCGATGCATTTACTTTTGGAGAGTGCGCACCGAGGGTTCGAAATCGATTACCCAGCAAACCGGCGATGACAGAAAGTTTCAGGATCGGTTGTTTGCCCTTAAGCAAATGAAGCTAACTCTGGATGACGCTCTGAGTAACGGTCGTGCCACCCAGGCTAATTTGGATGCGTTTGCCAGCCGAGTTAGAAAACACGATTTGAAACTGCATCCAGATCGAAAGGCCGAACTCGAGGTGCTGATTGAGGCCAGCCTGCTCGATTAGCGATTGGCCAGGTAGCCCTTCATCCAATCAATAAGATCTGGGCCCAAGTCATCGCGTTTGGCGGCTAGTTGAATGGTGGCCTTTAGGTACTCGAGTTTGTCACCGGCGTCGTAACGCTCTCCGGTGAAAACCAGGCCAACTACGCCACCTGCAAGTTCTGGGTTACGAGCCGAAATTGATAGCGCATCGGTGAGCTGAATTTCACCGCCGGCGCCGGGTTCGAGATTTTCAAGAATGTTGTGAATTTCGGGGCGAAGAATGTAGCGACCGATAACCGCATAGTTTGATGGCGCTACATCTGCCTTTGGCTTTTCGACGAAATCTGCAATTTGAACAACATCCCCGTCGACACCACTGGCTGGCTTGATGCATCCGTACTTGTGAATTTCAGACTTTGGCACTTCGATAAGTGCAACCACCGAGGCGCCAGTCTCGCAGTAAACCTCGATCATTCGCTCGAGCAGGTGCGAAGTCTCTTCAATTACGTCATCGCCGAGCAAGACTGCAAACGGTTCGTCACCGGTGAAAGAACGAGCAGCGTTGATTGCATGGCCAAGCCCCTTGGCGCCACCCTGGCGCACATAGTGAATGTTTCCCAAATTGGCAGGGGCCTGCACTTTTTCAAGCTTGTCGGCGTCGCCACGCTCTTCGAGCCGCGACTCTAGAGCCTCAGCAGTATCGAAGTGGTTCTCGAGAGCGTATTTGTCGCGACCGGTAACAAACAGCACGTCGTTGAGGCCGTAACGCACGGCTTCTTCAACGACATACTGAATTACTGGCTTGTCAACCAGAGGCAGCATTTCTTTTGGCATAGCTTTGGTTGCCGGCAAAAACCGGGTACCCAAGCCTGCTACTGGAATTACCGCCTTGGTTGGTGCCTTCATTTACTTGCCGACCTTCACTCCGAGTTCGCGAGCGTAGCCCTGGAACTCTTCTTTATAAAGTGCAAAACCCTGTTTCCATGGTTTACCCGGGCCAGCCCAGTGAACAATCTTCGGGTTCTTTGAGTAGTCCTGAGTTGGAACGTAGTTCCAGTCGTCGTTGAGTGCAACCGCACGACCGCGTGACCAGAAGTTCATCACGTCTTGGTCGTTTAGACGAAGCTCTTCAACCAGGTAAAGGTTATTTTCAACGAAGTTCTCAGCGCGCATCTTTTTCAGGTTCATAACCAGGATGCCTGCGTTGTAGGTGTCGGCTGTAAGGTCACCCGTGAGGTGTGCACGCCGACGCAGTGCCCATGCCTGCTTTGCAGGTAGCGACAAGCTGATGCGGGTGATGACATCGATCAGGCTAGACCAGCCATCAAGACGGCTCTTCTTTCCGGCGAATGCGTAATTCCCAAGGGCAGTGTCGTAAAGCTCACCGACATCGCCACGCACCAAGATATCGACATCAAGGTAAAGCACCTTGTCGAGCTCGGTAAGAACCTGTGGCAAGAAGAGGCGGTCAAAAGTTGAAACCGTGATGTGCTTCATCAGGTTCACTTTGCTGCCGTACTGAATGTCACTGAAGTCGTGGAAGTAGAAGTTGACCTGAGGGAATAGCTTCGCAACTTTTTCGAAGTAGTCGTCTCCGAGGCCACGCGTAAGAATGTGAGCGTTAATTTCACGCTTGGTGTTCTTCATCATTGACGCAATAACCACGATGAGTTCGTTTTGAAGGTTCTGGTCGCAGGCAAACGCAACGTCAACCGCTTTTTTACCTCGCTTGTTGTTGTTTAGTTTGACCACGTGTGATTTGAACTTCTTGTAAACCTCAGGCAAGTCAATCTGTGATTCGCCCAGTGGCTCAAGGTTGTTGCAGTAGGCCTCTGCAAACTCAACGTCAGGCTGAACCAGTTCGCGCCAGATTGCCATCACTTCTTCGTACGATTTGCCCTCAAGAATGTGGCCAACAATTACTTCGAGCTTGTGCTCAATGCCGTGGCGAATCTTGTTGAAGTCAGTCTCATTTAGGTCTAGCAAGCCTTCGAAGCGCACGTCTGAGCGCTTACCTGGAACAAATTCAACTGGCAAACCCATCGATCGGGCTGGCAGGTAGCAGTGCAGGCGCTTGGTGATTACCTTGCCGTAGTCGGCATATTTAGCCAGCATTCCGCGAGCATCTTCAATGCCTTCGACCAGTGAGAAGCTACGCACGTAGTCGCCGATCTGAATGTAGAACCACTTCCACATCAACGCGTAGCGCCACTTCATCCATTTGCGGCCAGCTTCAACAACTGCCAACTTAGGGATTTTGCCAGCCCACTTGGCCTTTGGCAGCACCTGACCTACAGTGGTGGTAACACATCCAGATAAGAATGCTGGAACACCCCAGTCACGAAGGCGATAAACGGTAGTCCAGTCGCGGCAGCCGATAGGGCCAAACTTCTTAAGCTCGGAGGCAACCTTGGCATTCAAAACATCGGCGTCTTGAATGTGGAACGAAATCATGATTGGGTTGACGTTCTTTGGGTATGGGAAATCCACTTCACCCTTGTATGGGCGGTGCATGAACCATCCGTTTGAAATCAACCAGGTGTTTTTAGGGTAGGCACGGCCCGATGACCAGTCACGGTTTAGCTCGATCGGCTGAACTTTTACTTTTTTCTTGCCTTCGATACGACGGTGCTTTTGAACATGTGACTTAAGTTTGGTCAGGTAGTTGGCCAGGTCGCTGCCGCCAACGTATTCAACATTCTGGAATCGCAGCAGGTGCGAAATCGCGGCCAGAGTCTGCACGTAGTCGCCGCGGTTTGATGACGAACGCCAGTAGTCGAGCATGTTGTAATCCATCACCGCGAAGTTAACGGTGTTGGCTAGCTCTTTGTACTGGCTGCCGTCGTCGGCCAACATCTTTACCCACCAGTCGAGCTCAAGAACTTCGAGGTCGCTCAATTTTTTGCGGTTAGCAGGGGTGTTTAGCTTGTTGACCCACTTGCGAACATCTTTGGTGTGTTGGTTTTTGATGGCTACGCGAATCAGCTGTGCGTAGTGGCTAGGGCTCAGGGTCTCGCCGTTAAGTAGCTTTTCAAGTTCGGGAATTGCCTTCTTGGCATCTTCTTTTATAAAAACATCAAAGTACTCATAGGGTGCAACGCGCTTGGCATTCTCAACACCGGCTTCCTTGAAGAAGCCGTAGGCAGATTCTGAAAGACCATCGAGCGCCAGGAAGGTTCCGAAGGCAAGGGCACCGAGGGTTCGGGTCGAGTCAGTTTCGTAAATTCGCTGCAATGCTGATCTCGCAGCAACTCGGTTACCCTTCGGGTAGCTCACTCGAACGTGTGCCACCAAAATTTCGTCTAGCGGCTTGCCGAGTTCCATCTTCTTGACCAGCTGAGCATTGAGGTCGTCTGGGCCCATGAGTAATAGCTCTTCGCTGAATTTGTTCAGCTTCAGGGTGTACTTACGAACTTTGCCGCGCTTTAGAACATAACGGGTTGCGCGCTGAAAAAAGTCTTCCAAAATTGACCTCTTTATATAGGGGTTTTCAAGGGTCAAGCATACCTTGGGCGCCCATTTTCAGCGGGTTGCGATTACGCTGGTGTGGTGGAAAAACAAGTTAGACCAAAAGCCGAGGGCTGGTCGCAAAAATTAGGCCCCGACGGCAAGCCGCTTCTTGAATTCACTGATAAAAAAATCGGTCTCCCCAAGTTGCACCTAGCTGACCTTTCAATGGATGAACGCGCAGCCCGAGTGAGAGAGCTTGGCCTTCCTGCGTTTCGAGCCAAACAGATTTCCACCCACTACTTCACTCACTACACTTCCGATCCAGCCAAGATGACCGACTTGCCACAGGCTGGCCGCGAAGAACTGGTCGAAGGTCTGCTTCCGAACCTACTCACCGAAGTGCGCAGATTGAAAACCGATAAGGGCGACACCATCAAATTCCTTTGGCGCCTCCACGATGGCGCATTGGTCGAATCGGTGCTGATGCGCTATCCGGGTCGAATTACCCTATGTGTTTCTTCGCAGGCGGGTTGCGGAATGAACTGCCCTTTCTGCGCCACCGGCCAGGCTGGGCTGACTCGAAACATGTCGGCCGCTGAAATCATTGATCAGGTGGTGCGAGCGAACGAGGCTATCGGAGCCGGTGAACTTGGTGGCACCGGCAAGCATGAAGACGGCTCGCCAGAACGTGTTTCAAACATTGTATTTATGGGCATGGGTGAACCACTCGCTAACTACAACCGCTTGATGACAGCAGTGCGCACCATGGTTGCCCCGCAACCAAACGGATTGGGCATGAGCGCCCGAAACATTACGGTTTCGACGGTGGGTCTGGTGCCATCTATTTTGAAATTGGCCGAAGAAGAAATACCGGTCACATTTGCGCTGTCGCTGCACGCGCCTGACGATCAGCTGCGCGATGAACTCATCCCGGTCAATTCAAAATGGAAGGTCGATGAGGCCCTTGATGCTGCACGCACCTACTTTGAGAAAACCGGTCGTCGAGTGTCGATTGAGTATGCGCTGATCAAAGACATGAACGATCACGGTTGGCGTGCTGACCTGCTGGCCGACAAGCTGAACGCGCGCGGCAAAGGGTGGGTGCACGTGAACCCAATTCCTCTGAACCCTACCCCGGGATCAATTTGGACATCGTCAACCCGAGAGGCGATGGATGAATTTGTGCGACGCCTCGAAAAGGCCGGAATTCCAACCACGCTTCGCGACACCAGGGGTAAAGAGATTGATGGAGCCTGCGGGCAGTTGGCCGCTGCAGAATAAGTAAAGCCCCTCTTGACAAAACTAAGGTGCAAGGTTATTTTTTACCTATGAAGAATCCAGAAGATTTGAAGTTTGGCCTCGACACCTTCGGCGACATGACCGTCGATGACAACGGGCAAGAGCAATCAGCAGCACAGGTCATTCGTGACTTGGTTGAGCAAGCGAAGCTAGCCGATGAACTAGGCATCTACGGCATCAACATTGGCGAACACCACCGCGACGATTTTGCCGTTACTGCGCCGGCCACTGTTTTGGCGGGCATCGCAACTGTTACAAAAAACATCGTGCTCGGCTCGGGTGTGACCGTGCTTTCGAGTGAAGACCCAATTCGCGTCTATCAACAGTTCGCAACCATCGATGCGCTCTCGAATGGTCGAGCAGAAATTACCGCCGGGCGCGGTTCGTTTACCGAGTCATTTCCACTCTTTGGTTATGAGTTGAGCGACTACAGCCGCCTATTCGAAGAAAAACTTGAGCTGCTGGTAGAGCTACTAAAAGAAAAACCGGTCAACTGGCAGGGGTCAATTCGCCCAGCCATGAATGGCGTTCAGGTTTACCCCAAGACCGAACGCGGATCCATTCCGCTTCGAGTCGGAGTTGGCGGCAGCCCAGAATCTGTGGTTCGAGCAGCCCGCCACGGAGCAAACCTGGCGTTGGCGATCATCGGTGGCGACCCCGCTAGATTCGCCCCATTTGCAAATCTTTATCGCGAGGCAATCGAGAAGTTTGAAAAACCGCTAGGTCAAATTTCGATTCACTCGCCTGGCCACATTGCCGACACTGACGAGCAGGCTATTGCTGAACTTGAGCCGCACTACCTCACCATGTTTGGTCGAATTGGTCGCGAACGCGGATGGGCCCCAACCACTCGCAACCACTATTTGCAAGAGGTCAAATTTGGTTCGCTCTACGTGGGTTCACCAGAAACGGTTGCTCAGAAAATTGCCTACGCAATCGAGTCGGTGGGTGCCGATCGTTTCGACCTGAAATATGCCAATGGCCCGATGCCTCAGAAGCAATTGCTTAGGAGCATCGAGCTCTACGCAACCGTTGTGATCCCGCGAGTACGTGAGCTTTTGGCAGAGCGTGCCCTAGTGAACGCTGGTTAAGCTCGCTTCAATTGCAGCGATAATCGCCTCATCATCAGGCTTGGTGGTGGGGCGGAATCGTTTAATCTCGCCACTTGGCAAAACTAAGAATTTCTCAAAGTTCCATAGCACTGGGCCACCCAAACCTGAACTGTCTTTGGATTTGACAAGCTCCTTGAAAAGCGGATGACGGTTACGACCATTAACCTTTGCCAGTTTGGTAAGCGGGAAAGTAACGCCGTAGTTTCTCTCACAGAAGCCCGCGATTTCAGCATCATCTTTCAGCTCTTGCTTGAAGCTGTCAGATGGGACTCCGAGAATTACTAACCCCTGTGTGCGGTACTTCTTATATAGCGCTTCTAGAGCTTCATACTGTGGGGTCAAGCCGCACTTCGAGGCCACGTTTACCACCATCACGGTCTTGCCACTCAACCCACCAAAAGTTGTGGTTGATCCGTCGATTAGTTCAAGCTCAATTTCACGCATTCCCATAGAAAAGGTAAACGAGCAGAACAGTAGGGCTATTCCCTGCAGTTAACCAAATTAACCGATGGTTGCCAACGATTTTTTGATAGCTTCGGCTGACCGTTTGAACCTGCGAAGTTCTTCGTCAGTGAGTGGAACCTCTATTGTGCGAGCAGCCCCGCTGCGGTTAACTAAGGTCGGCACAGACATGGCCACACCAGATACTCCGTGATAGTTATCCAGCACTGAGCTGACCGGAAGAATTGCGTTTTCGTCTGAGAGCACCGCTTCCACGATTCGAGCCCCCGAGAGCCCAATCGCATAATTGGTTGCGCCTTTACCCTCGATCACGCGGTAGGCGGCGGTGCGCACTGAGTCAGCAATCTCATCCAACTCATGTTCAGAAATTCCCTGGCCTGAAGAATCACGCCAATCCATCAGCGGCACCGGCCCGATGCTTGCCTGGCTCCAGAGCCCAAATTCTGAATCACCGTGCTCGCCCATAATCATTGCGTGAATACTGCCGGCGTTTACGCCCAGGCGCTCGCCGAGTAGCCAGCGAAGTCGAGACGAATCAAGAACCGTGCCTGACGAGAAAACTCGGTTTTTTGGCAGCCCAGATATCTGTTGAGCGACCGTGGCTAAAACATCGCAGGGGTTAGTGACCAAAATCACGATTGCATCTGGAGAGTGCTTCAAAATTTCCGGGATCAACGATCGCGTAATGTTTGCGTTGATTCCGGCTAACTCGAGTCTCGATTGCCCAGGGCTTTGTTTCGCTCCAGCAGTGACCACGACCACATCTGAATTTGCGGTGACAGAAATGTCGTTCCCGCCGGTGATTGAAGTTGATCCGGTGAATTGGGTGCCGTGAGCCAGGTCTAAAACCTCAGCCTGAACTTTGGCTTCATTTGTGTCGTACAGCGCAATTTCACGTGCAGATTCGCGAATCAACATCGCGTAGGCCATTGATGCGCCAACGGCACCGGCTCCGATGACAGATACTTTGGTGTTGCTCGAGCTGCTCATCAGACTAGGCCGAAAGAGCATTCAGAGCGGCAGCTTTTGCCTCTTCTGGAGTTTTCGCTGCGAGCACCGCATTTGCAACAGCTTTTGCTTTGCCTAGATCAAGCGAAGAGAGGGCGTTACGCACTGCTTCAACCTGAGACTTCGAAACACTCACCGAAGAAATACCGAGGCCAGCAAGCACAACTGCGAAAGCAGGATCTGATGCAGACTCACCGCAGACACCAACCGAGAAACCGCCCTGTTGCCCACCTGCTGCAATTCGTGCAAGTGTGCGAATTAGGCCCGGTTGCCAGTGGTTTAGCAGCGCGCCTAGCGAAGGGTTCATACGGTCGGCCGCAAACAAATACTGTGATAGGTCGTTGGTGCCAATTGAAACGAAGTCGACAACCCCGGAAAGCTGGTCCACGAGAGTTGCGATTGAAGGGGTTTCAACCATGATGCCGACTTTGTACCCGCCAATTGATCTGGCTAAATCAGCAAACTGTGCTGCTTCTGCAACGGTTGCGATCATCGGGGCCATAACCCAAACTTCTCTGCCGGTTGCAACTCGAGCCTGCTCTAGAGAACGCAGCTGGTCTTCAATGAACTGACGGTGGTCGTTGATTAGACGAAAACCTCTGACACCAAGCGATGGGTTCTCTTCGTGCGGCATGTTCAAGAAAGGAACAGGTTTATCGCTGCCAGCATCGATAGTTCGCACCACAATTGGTCCTGCTGGTGCCGCCGCAAGAATCGCCGAATACTCAGCTACCTGCTGGTCGATGCTTGGGGCAGTTGCAGCCGAAAGGTAAAGCAATTCAGTGCGGAACAAGCCGACTCCCTCGGCCGAGGTGGTGGCGGCCGACTGTGCATCTTCAAGCGTGCCTATGTTGGCTCGCACTGGGATTACCGGGTCAGCATTCACTGGCACAAAAGAAATCGCCTTCGTTGCCAAAGATTCGTCGCCGCCAAACACAACGCGGTCGCCAACCGGATCTACCAGCACGTGGTCGCCATTTTTTAGCTGGGTTGCATCGGTGCAAGAGACCACAGCAGCGATGCTTCTCGAGCGACAAATAATCGCGGTGTGAGACGTTGGCCCGCCCTTGATGGTTACAACTCCGATTACTGCGGGAGTGAATTGAGCAGTGTCGGCTGGGGAGAAGTCGTCTCCGACCAAAATAATGTTGCCAGTCTCTGGTAGCTCAAGACCCATTTCGATTCCGGCAAGACGAGCCTGAACACGCTTTGAAAGATCTTGTAGATCAGCCACGCGCTCGGCAAAAGTTGGGTCTCCACCGATCAGCTCAGCAAAAGTGTCAACTGCTTTACCAAACCCGGCGCCGGCAGACCAACCGTAGTTGATGTGTTCAACAGCCATCTCAAAAAGCTCTTCGTCTTCCAAGAACATTTTGAGTGCTTCGAAAATCTCTGCAGAGGTTCCACCGGCCCGCTCGCCGAGTTCGTCTAGGTGGCTAGACACAAACGCAATTGCTGCCTTGAGTTCTGAGATTTCTAGGTCTGCACCGCGGGTAGATTTGCTCCAGGCTGGTAATGCTTGGGTTGGTGCAACGACGTAGACTTCGCCGATTGCAGAGTTTAGGCCTACGCCGAGGCCGGTTAGTACAGCCCCTTGAGTAAGTGCCACGCTCAGCCCTTTAGGAATTCCTGAATCTGGGCGATTAGGTTTTCGCCTTGTGCGTGGTCGTCGGTGGCTACCGAAACTGTCAGCTTTTCACCGGTCTTAATCTGAAGTGACATGAGGCGCAGGGCTGAGTTTGCTTTCACGAAGTCTTCGCCATCACGACCAATTTCGATTTCTAGCTCAGACTCTTTTACAAGCTTGACAATCTGGCTGGCTGGACGCGCGTGCAGACCAATCGGGTCTAGAACTTCAACTTGGCCTTTAACTACTGACATTTATATCTCCGGTCGGGATCAGAACAGGGGATGGACTTCAAGATGGCTGAATAAACAAGCACAACAGAAATAAAGGTTACATCTATAAAGCGCCGTTGAAAACCATGATTAATTGTCGGTTTCTAACAACGCATCGTTATTTTTTTGTTGTCTCAACCTTCAAAATGTGACAACTTCTACAACCTCGAATGTGTAATCTGAATGCACTTAGATTCGTAACTAGCTACAAGGATGTACCCATTGACTAAACCAGTCACGTCGTCAGAGATCGTAATCGTAGGTCTATCGGCAGCTTCGAAAGCCGAGGCGACTCGTCAACTGGCAGAGAAATTGGTCGCCGACGGCCGAGTTACTGAAATCGAGCCTTACCTTGAGGCAGTAGCAAAACGTGAAGAGCACTTCCCAACCGGTATTGAAGGCGGAATTGCAATTCCGCACGCACAGAGCGATTACGTAACAGTGCCTTCAGTCGCAGTCGGAATTGCTCCGGCCGGTGTCGACTTCGGTGCCGACGATGGTCCATCAGACCTCATCTTCCTAATTGCTGCTCCTGCATCAGGAGGAAACACCCACCTTGAGATTTTGGCCAAATTGGCTCGCAAGGTAATGCAAGACGAATTCCGCGATTCACTTCGCGCTGAAACAGACGCCACTCGCGTCGCAGAAATCATCACCAGAGAGGTTCAGTAATCATGGCCAAAGTTGTTTGCGTCACATCGTGCATCACCGGAATTGCACACACCTACATGGCAGCCGAGGCTCTAGAGCAGGCTGGTAAAAAGCTTGGTCACGAAGTATTGGTTGAAACTCAGGGATCAGCTGGTTCAAACCCTTTCAAGCAAGACGTCATCGATTCAGCTGACGCGGTAATTTTCGCCGTTGACCTAGAGGTAATCGGTCGCGACCGATTCAACGGCAAGCCTTACATCCAGGTGGGTGTAGCTAAGGCTATGAAGGGCGCATCAGAGCTCATCACACAGGTTCTCGAAGCTGCAGCGAATGGTACTGCAGCAAAGGTTGGCGAAGGCGCCCCTGCAAAGGCTGAAGAGCCAAAGGCAGAAGCTAAGCCAGCCGGAGAGAAAAAAGGCGGCCTATTCGGCGGTCTTTTCGGAAAGAAATAACTAAAGAGTTATCAAAGCTTGGGTCGCATCCCGCGACTCGGGAACTATCTATAGAGCAGTAGGAGGCTCATAGTGTCAAACGCAGGTACAGGAGCCCGCATCCGCCAATGGCTGATGACCGGTGTTTCTTACATGATTCCATTTGTTGCTGCAGGTGGAATTCTTATCGCCCTCGGTTTCCTTTTCGGCGCAGCTGCCGCAGGTACTGACGGTATTCACGCATACGACGCAGCGAAGATGGGCGTTCCAGTAGATGAGGCAGGTAAGGTCACTGGCTTTAACTTGCTAAGCATCGGCAACTGGGCATTCATCATCTTCTGGTTCGGTAAGGCTGCATTCGCATTCTTCGTACCAGTGCTTGCTGCTTACATTGCATTCGCTATCGCAGACCGCCCAGGTCTAGTGCCAGGCTTCGTTGCTGGTGCACTAGCTACCGGTCTTGACGGTAACCCACTAGGAACCGGTACCGGATTCCTAGGTGCAATCCTAGGTGGTTTCATCGCTGGTGGAATTGCTCTATGGATCAGCCGCTGGAAGGTTGCAAACTGGATCAAGCCGATCATGCCTGTTGTGGTTATTCCACTACTTGGCTCGATCGTGACTGGTCTTGCAATGGTTCTAGTGCTTAAGGTTCCAGTAGCAGCTCTAATCAACGGTCTAACCTCATGGCTATCAAGCCTCTCAGGCGGTGCTCTTGCAGTTCTAGGTCTAATCCTTGGTCTGATGATGGCATTCGACATGGGTGGCCCAGTAAACAAGGTTGCTTACACCTTCGCAGTTACCGGTCTTGCCACCGCTGGCGCAGCAGCTTCAGCTGTTGAGTTCCAGATCATGGCAATCGTTATGGCTGCAGGTATGACCCCACCACTTGGTCTAGCTCTTGCTACCAACCTTCGCAAGAAGGCATTCTCTGAGTCAGAGGTTGAAAACGGTAAGGCTGCTTGGCTACTAGGTGCATCGTTCATCTCAGAAGGTGCGATTCCATTCGCAGCTGCTGACCCAATCCGCGTGATCCCTTCGATCATGATCGGTTCTGGTGTGACCGGTGCAATCGTTGCTCTATTCGGCAACGAGCTACGTGCTCCACACGGTGGAATCTTCGTATTCCCACTAGTGAGCAACTGGCTAACCTACATCCTTGCAATCGCAATCGGTACCGTAGTAACTGCACTTCTAGTACTAGTTGCTAAGGGCATCGGTGCAAAGAAGGACTAATAGCTGCTAGCTAAAAAAGACCCTCGGCTTCGGCCGGGGGTCTTTTTTATTCACAGGTGAATAGTTATGTTTGGCCTACGTGTTTTTCTTTGTTCTAATAGAAGGATGAAATTGCGTTTCCCCCAAACCGTTTTCGCCTCGCTCACCGCTGTCGCTCTTGCTGCGGCAGCCGTGCTCGCGGGTGGTCAGGCTATTGCTGCCAAACCGACCGCGACTCCGACGCCTAAATCTTCTAATGCGGCCAGCAAGGCTGAGTCAGCTGCAAGCAAATCGAGTGAGACAGGTAAACCTCTCGAAGCTGGCAAGCCGGCCGAGGTTGGCAAACCCAGTGCTTCGGAAACCGTCGCCCCTGACTCAGTTGGTGGCAAGCCCGCTGATACCGGAAAACCCGCCGAGAGCGGCAAGCCTGCAGATTCAGCCAAACCGGCTGAGTCGGGCAAACCCGCAGAATCCGGTAAGCCCAGCGCAACCGGTAAACCTGGAACAGCTGCAGATAACGGCCCTAAGGCTGCCTACATAGTCCGTTTCGCTGAGGGAACCAACGTTGCCAGTGAGGCAGCAAATTTAGCCAAGTCGAAGGTGACGGTTGGCAAGAAGTTCGGCCACGTCTTCAAGGGGCTGGTTGCTGAGCTGACCGAAAAACAAAAAGCAGCACTAGACAAGCGCCCAGGAGTGGTTAGCATCGTGCCCGATGCCGCGGTAACTGCTGACGAAACTCAGCTTTCTGCGCCATGGGGTCTTGACCGAATCGATCAGGCTGATCTCCCTCTGGGTGGAACTTATGGCTATACATCTGCCGGCCTAGGTGTAACCGCATACGTTGTCGACACCGGCATCAGAGCATCCCACCAAGATTTCAACTCAAGAGTTGTTGCCGGATACACCGCGATTACCGATGGCATTGGCACTGCCGACTGCAATGGTCACGGCACTCACGTTGCATCAACCATTGGTGGCACCAACTACGGCGCAGCCAAGTCGGTAAAACTCGTTCCGGTTCGCGTGCTTGACTGTGCCGGAAGCGGAACAATGTCTGGTGTTATCGCCGGCCTTGACTGGGTTGCACAGAACCATCCGGTGAATACCCCTGCGGTGGTAAACATGAGTCTTGGTGGCGGAGCCAACAGCAGCCTTGACACCGCAGTGAATGCACTTATCAATCGCGGAATCACAGTTGTTGTCGCTGCAGGTAACAGTAGCGCCGATGCCTGTAACTACTCACCTGCCCGAGTTCCCGGGGCAATTACTGTGGCAGCCACAACTTCAACCGATGGTTTTGCAAGCTATTCAAATTTCGGATCCTGTGTTGACATCGCAGCCCCAGGAACTTCGATTACTGCAGCTTGGTTCGGTTCAGATTCTGAGACCCGCACAATCAGTGGCACGTCGATGGCAACGCCTCACGTTGCCGGTGTAGTTGCTCGGCAACTTGCACTTGGAAACCAATTACCGGCGTCAATCAGCAGTGCTCTGGCTAACGCCGCAAGTAAAAACAAAATTTCGGGCTTGCCATCTGCAACCGCAAACCTTTTGCTATTTGCCAGTGCCACCGACAACGCCGAACAGCCAGTTGCAGTTGCCCCACCGGTGGCGGCTTCGGGTTTGGTAGCTGAAGGAGCGGTCAAGTCTGCAAAGTTAAGTTGGGTTTTGGGTGACAATGCTGCAAGCCCACTTACCAGTCAAACGGTGAGGTTGTGGGCAAATAACCAGCTGGTCAAGACCTACAACGTTGGCACCTCAACCACAACAATTACACCAACCAAACTGCGAGGTGGCGTTAGCTATTACTTCACAGTTCTTGCAGTCTCAGCAAATGGAGTCACTGAGTCTTCCAGAAGTAATTCGGTGTTAGTCACCAATAAATAATTACCCCCAACGCTAGAAACCCCCGGCCTTGGCCGGGGGTTTCTAGTTTCCATAGGGGAGGGGCTAGCTTGCTGGCGTTACTACCGGTTTACTTGGCTTGGTTGGCTTGACCGGTTTTGGCGCTACAGGCTTTACAGGCTTAGGTGATGTGAAAACAATCTGAGCAAGTGCGGTGTCGCGAGCTGAAATTGCTGCTGCTTTTGCAGCATCGTAAGCAGTTTTTGCTGCAGCTTTTTGCTCGGCAGTTGCGGTCTCACCAGTTGCTGCAACGTATGCATCTTTGGCTACCTTAATGGCAGCACTGAATGTCGCGGCAACTGCCTTCTTGGCTTCAATGGCAGCAGTGTTTGCTGCGCTCCAGGTTTTCATCGCTTCGCGGTAGGTCTCCATTGATCCCTTCCAGGCGGCCTTGTCAGCTTTGAACGCTGCAATTGCAGTTTGGTACGCAGCCTTAGCTTCACGGAATTGCTTAAGGGCTGGGTTTTTAACCAGTGGGGTTGCGGTGGCGGTTGGCGCCGGGGCAGTAACCGCGTCGGCGGCAAATGCCGAAACCGCAGTTCCCTGCAGCATCGCAACTGCGATGGTTAGGCCCAAAACTTTTTTGGTGGTTGTCACCTTCATTTGAAATCTCCTTTTTGTTGGCGGGGGATCCAACAGGTTCATTCTCTTGCAGCAAGTTTTAGAAAATTTTGTGAATTACCGTGGTTTGTTTTGCGACCCTAACCATCGCGGTCGCAAAAACCTATGCTTAGAACAGTTAGAGAAGCGAGTCAAAATGGCAAAAATTTTGGTGGTAGACGACGATAAGTCAGTTGCCGAAATGGTGGTCGATGCACTCTCGCTGATGGGGCACACTGCGGTTGCTGCACTCGACGGTTATGCAGCACTCAACACCCTGCGCACCGACGTCATCGATCTAGTCATCTCTGATGTAAACATGCCAAAAATGGATGGCTTCGAACTACTCGACCGAGTTCGCAAACAAGGAAACGATGTTCCGTTTTTACTGCTAACCGCTCGCGATCAGCGTCAAGATATTGCCCAGGGTCTACGCACCGGCGCTGATGACTACGTCACTAAACCTTTCGGCCTCGAGGAGCTAACCCTTAGAGTGCAGGCACTATTGCGTCGCTCCGGAAAACTGAGCAGTGCCAGCAACATTCTTCACTGCGGGCCAATTACCGCCGACCTAGAGTCATTCGAAGTGACCAGGCGAGGCGAACCGATTGAGCTTTCGGCAACCGAGTTCAAGCTGCTTACCGAGCTGATGAAAGCTAACGGAAAAGTTGTCACGAAAACCGCACTGCTTGATCGTATTTGGGGCTATGGCTACTACTCGGGCGCAACTGTGCTTGACACATACATTTCATACCTGCGCAAGAAAATTCATGACAATCAGTGGCAGGGTATAAAAACTGTTCGCGGCACCGGTTTCAAGATTGTCGACGACGGTGCGTAAAAACTTCAGGGCTGCGATCATCGGCGCCTTGGTTGCGCTGATGGTGAGTGTGCCACTGTCATCCGTTTTTTTAGTGAGTGCGACTAACCAAGATTTGGCTCGAATCGACCAAGTGCTAAACCGCTACCACGATCAGGTAACACTACAAACCGGCAAAGAGCTTCAGGCTGCGCTGCTGGCCTCACAGTTGGCGGGTGAGCAGCTGTCGATTTCATTCAAAACAATTGATGATCAGCTGGTTGAAATCGGTGAACCAATCAACCCAATCAGCGAGCTTCCTACAGATGACCAACTAACCTCGGCTGAGTCGTCAGCTGTCACCGTGAAATTTTCGGATGATGATCAGGTCAGAATCAGAAGCATCGAGCTGGCCGATGGCGAATATTTGATTTTTAGTAATTCGCTTGCGGAACACAACTTGGCAGTGGCGGCTAACCAGCTGACCCAATATTTAGTGCTGGTAATTGCAGCAATATTTGGCGCAGTCTCGGGTATTTTGATCGGGCGCTACCAGGGCAATCAACTCAACCTGGCTATTCTTCGGCAAGAACTCGATTCGGAGCGCAAGAGTCAAGAAACCATGCGCGTATTTTTGGGTGATGTGGCGCACGAGTTGAAAACTCCACTAACGGTGATTCGCGGTTATTCAGAGATGCTCGAACGCTCCAGCGATGCCGAGTCGGCTGACACTGCCAAACCAATCAAACGCATAGCCGCTGAGGTGATGCGCATGGAGAAACTTTTGGCTGAGCTGTTGCAGTTGGCTCAGGTTCGCGAAGGTGCCGCGCAAACACCTCGTGAACTCAATCTCGCAGAAATGCTTCAAGCCCAGCTGGATGACCTGTTTGCTTTGCAACGCGGCCGAAAAGTAACGAGTGATATAAAGCAGGTTCCAGCAATTATTGCCCCTCAGCTACTGGTTGAAATGCTGCTCAATAATGTCTTCAGTAACATCCGCAAGCACACCGAATTTGATGATTCAGTGCACGCAACGCTCAGAGTTGAAAACGACGAGGTGGTGCTTGCAGTGGAAGATGAGGGCCCCGGTTTGCCGGCTTTACTGCTTGAGAAGCAGAGTAGTGGTGAGCTGCAGCGATTTACATCCATCCGAAACATTCAGGTTGAAGGCCAAGGTCTCGGCCTTGCCATCATTCGCGATGTTGCCGAGCAAATTGGTGCGAAGGTGAGCTTTGAAAAAAGTGAGCGACTCGGTGGTTTGCGGGTTGAGTTCCGATTTGTGAATCGCCCGCCGCAGAATGGCCCTGCTAAAAAGTTTGGGTCAAATAAACTGCTGAAATGAAGTTTCGTGCAGCGCCGGTGGCGGCATCCCTTGTTTTTGTTGGCCTACTCACCGGATGCGCAAACGGTAGCAACCCGCTGGCTCCTGAAACACCAAGCCCAACACCAACTCCGGTTTACGTAACTGCGCCGCTGACCGGCGTGCAGTACCTCGAGGGAAGCAGCGAAGCGATAGGGCTGACCAAGCCATCGGTTGCTTGCAAGATCGATAATGGCTCAGATGCGGCTCGACCACAGCTTGGCTTGAACTCAACCGACATAGTTTTTGACGAAATGGTTGAGGGTGGCCTCACCCGTCTGGTGGCAATTTGGCACTCTAACCAACCGGATGCAGTGGGCCCGGTGCGTTCAATTCGCCCGATGGACCCAGACATTCTTTCTCCGTTCGGTGGCATCGTTTGCTACTCGGGCGGTCAATGGGCTTTTGTGAAGATGATCGAAGCGGCGCCGGTGCTTACCGCGAGCGAAACCAGCGAGCAAGGGAAGGGCACGTTCTCGCGCACTAAAGATCGCCCAGCCCCGCACAACGTAATCGTCAACGCACTCAAGCTAGCCACCGATCACCCTGAATTGCCAGCACCTGCTCAGCAGTTTCAGTTCGCTGCCGATGCAGCAAATTCATCGGCCGGACTTAGTGGGGTAGCGGTGAAGAACTTCAACGTCTACTTTCCGATGGCGCTCGCCGGATGGGAAACTGCGGCCGATGGTCGCTTCTTGCGAAGCCAAGACGGCAAGCCCCACACCGATGCTGCTGACGGTTCCCAGTTAGTTGCAGACAACGTAGTGGTGATGCAGGTTCGCATTGATCGCAGCTATTTAGACCGCAAGTACGGCAATGTGCCCAAGACTGTGATGGTCGAGTCAGGTAAGGCCACGGTGTTTTCGGCGGGCAAGATGATTGAAGCTAACTGGTCAAAGGCATCGGCAACCTCACCAATTGTGCTTACCGATGCTTCGGGCGCTGTGGTTACGTTGGCCCCCGGTCGCACCTGGGTTGAGTTGCAGCCTGTTTCACCCGAGGGCAAGTTGAAGGTCAATAAGGCGCCGACCCCGTCGGCTACACCTTCGGCAACTAATTAGTCAATTAGTGGTTCGCGCCCGGGCTGACGCTCCCACGGGGTTTCTGACACGAGACTCGCATCGACCAGCGGTGAAGGCCCACCCAGAAAGTCGGCAGCCACAATCTCGATAATTCTTGGGGCAGCCCCACCGACGCCAAATGGCAGAGCAGCCTCACGCAGCCGAGCAATTTCTGTCGTTCGATCGGGCAGGCCAGCCTCGCGAATGAATTCATAACCAGCAGCGAAATCTTCGAAACTTGTGATTCGCACGTTCGCTGCCGCGGCTATTTCACCGATTGGTGAAAACTGCCAGTGGCCTGAATTCTCAATGAACACCGCGGGCCGCCCACTGGCAATTGGGTACTCGGCTAAAAACGAAATACCGTCAGTGAGCAAAAGGTCGGCCTTGGTCAAAATTGCGGCTGCACTGGAAGTTGAATCGATGCTGGTATTCGGTAGCTCATTCCAAGCGGCCAACCACTCATCTATTTCGTGTTTGTCTAACACCTGACGATCGACCAGGGTGCCAAATAAAAACGGATGCGGCCTAAGCGTGATGCTGATTTCTTGGTGATCACGAGCCCAAGCCAGCATGGCGATGTGCATTTGTGCAAAGACTCCAAAATTAAGCCAATGTGGCGAGTAGCTGTGATGCGGGGCCCACACTAAGTTGAATGGGCGCTCGCCGCTATGACTTTCGGTGACGCCACCGGCACCAGCCACTTCGCCCATGAGGGCGCTTAGTTTGGTTGATCCGACAAAATGCACGTGGCTGTTGCCGCGTGAGGTGTTGGCGTATGCGTTTCGCACAAATTCATCTTGGGTAAATACCAGCGAGGCAAGTTGGTGCGAGCGCTGGGTATAGAGGTGTGATGCCACACCCAGATCGCCCGGTTCGTTTGTCATCGGCAGCGAATAGTAGGGAATGTAGCAAATGCGCGTGAATTCAACCAGCGCTTCAGCTCGGAAGGCCGGCTGATAGTTGCGCTGCCATGGGTAGTTAATGAATGTGTAGTCGGGGCCCCAGTTTCGCAATTCTTGTTGCGACTGCCACGAGTCTGCGTTTGCCAGCACGGTGTGCTCGACCCCAACCGAATTGAAAAATTCAGCAGCGGCCTGAGCATCATCGAACTTGAGGTCGCCGGTTAGGCGGCGAGGTATTACGAAAACACGAACTTCAAATCGGTCGTCGGCCCGCATTAGGTTGTGCACGTCGGCCAGGGCATCCCACGCTTCGTAATAGAAGGTGAGAAAAGCAACCTTGATGCGTGTCATCAAAACCTGTCTGTAGGGCCCTGAAGCCTAGGCGCGAGCGTCGATTACCAAAGGTAAACCGAGTTCGATGATTTTTTCATCCTCGGTGACGAATGGCAAGTTGCGGCTGAGAGCCTGTGCCAGCAGTGCTCAATCGAATGGGTCGTGGCTGTACAGAGTGCCGAGCTGTTTCGCTGCGAAGCCAAACTCGGGTTTCTTGCCTGCTCGACAAGGAATGATTTCGGCAATTGGCTTGCCTGCCTTGGCAAGAATTATTGACTCGCCGCTGGCCGCAACTTCTTCGACCAGCCGCGAGAGATGTGTTTTGGCATCGTGCATGTTTATGACCCGGCTCATAACTAGAGGTTAGGTTTCCAAGTTAGTTAGTTCAACTTAGTTCACTAACGAAACGGCAACATTCTGTGGAAAACTAAAAACACTATGCGCGGTGTGAAAAAGGAAAATCTTCCAGAGAAAATTTGCGCGCGCTGTGGCCGGCCTATGGTTTGGCGAAAAGCCTGGGCTAAAAACTGGGATCAGGTCAAATACTGCTCAGAGCGCTGCAAACGAGGCGGCTAGCTAAAAGCGGGTTAAAAGGAATTAAAAGGAAAAAGCCTCGAGGCTTTGAATTCAGAAGTCCCGTGGCTTTCCTTGTAGCAATTGCGGAGGCTTGGTTTCATCCGCGCTTTCTACGTTACAAACAAACGCAGAAATACCTCTTTTATTACGGTTGTTTGCAGATTAAATTAAAAAGAAGACGGCCGTAATAAAAAGCAAGCTTCGGCGCTAATAAAAAGTAGTAAGCCAATCAGCTCAACTGAAAGACACCTATGACCAACGAGCACGAACCGATCGAGCCGCGCGTTCCTACCGACGCCGAGCTTGAAGCGCTGCTCGACGAAGAGTCAGATGTCGAGTTTGGCGAAACCGAAGTCGAAGCCGCTTCAAGCGAGCAGCGCGCAGTTCTAAAAGATTGGTCTGCGCAAGACTTCGCAAACATTTACACTCGCTTCCGCCCGCACCTAGAGCGTCACGCACGCCGCTTTTTGCGCAACCAGAGCCAGGTTGACGAGGTCGTTCAAGACGCATTCCTTTACCTCATGGTCACCCTGCCAGAGCTCGACAGCGAGCTTGGTGTGCTTCGCTTCCTGAAGTGGAAAGTTCGCCTGCTTTGCCTCGATGTAATTCGTGCGAGCGGTCGTGCGCAACTAAGCGACATCGACGCTCATCCTGAATTTGAAGCGGATGGCCCCGCAATCGGCTCAAACCTTGAGCAGGCAGAAGACGCTGCAATTGTGCGTTTGGCGTTGAGCAAGCTAAACCCTCGTCACCGTGAAGTGCTATTGGCCAGCATGTATGAAGAGAAGTCAACTCGCGAGATCGCCGAGCAGGTTGGTCTCAGCGAAAACGCAACCCTGCAACTCATGCACCGTGCCCGCGCGGCATTCAAGAAGGCTTTGGTAGGCGAGCTAGACACCGCCGGCATGACCATGAGTCAAATTCTTTCGGTTGCCGCTCGCAAGGCAGCTGCCGAGGCCAAAAAGGTCGGCGCTCAGGCGATGATCTTCGTCTTGTTCTTGATGCTCGGTGTTGGCGCATTCTTCAGCTTCGGTCGCAACAGCGACACCCAGCAGATCGCCGAGCAGCGTCCTGCAGTTGAATCCCCAGCCAGCGAGGCTGTACCTGCACCTAGCGCATCGGCCACTGCTGAAGCCGGCAAGCCTGCTTCAAATAGCAAACCGCAGCAAACCTCAGGCTCATCCTTCGTTGCTGAAACAGTCGTTGATGTGGTCGAAACCACTCCTTCACCAAACCCTAGCGAGAGCCCACTAAGCGACTCGGCAGTAAACAAGCTGTACGACTCTCGCAACAGCGAGGTTGTTTTCGCTCGTGCTGCAGCGCCAACCACCCAGCTCGGAGTAAATGAATTAAGCGCATACCGCGTGGTTGCCAGCCAGGGTCTTTACTCAGACTTCAAGTTTGACTACGACGCAGCTAGCCAGTTCAACACCGTAGAGCTTGCATTCTTCATTGACGGCACCACCTACTTTGCCTACCCAGATCAGACCGAGGTCGTTTCAGGTGTCGACGCTCAAGGCCTCGAGCACGTGGTTTACTACGGCAAGGTAAAGGCATTTTTTGACCGCAAGGGCAAAGTTTATGAAGACAAGCGCCTAACCTCTGGCACAGTTCGTCTAGAAGTTGTTATCGCAAAAGACCGTTCAGGCGTGCAGCAAATGCACCTTGACTTCATTCGAGGATAACCTCCCGACTCGCTTCTTTAGAAAGCCCGCCAAGCCCAGTGCTGAGGCGGGTTTTTTATTTAAGAAATTTCTCAAAAAACTTCGTGTCCAAACCGTAATAGTCCGGACTATTGTCCGTTAGTCTGTTTATAAGTCCTATCTGGGTTCTGCTTGGTTGCTCCCAGCACAGGGCTTACCGGCCGTGTGTTTCACGTGGATACACGGTTATAAACCAAGTAAAAGAAAGAGACAAAATGTCTAAGAACCTAACCCGTAAGGGCCTGGCGTTCGGTGCACTAGTAGCTCTCGGTTCAACTGTTATCGCTGGTGTTCCAGCGCAGGCAGCTGGCGAGATTAACTTCGCTCCTTCAGCCGGCACCCTATACAACACTGTGGCTTCTGAAGCTTTTGTACTTGAGGCAAGCTTCGCTCCTGGCTTCTCGCCAGCAGCTCCTGCTCAGCTCAAGTATGTAGTTACCTCAGACGGCTCAGCAGTGAGCGCAGGTGCAAGCACCGTTGACGCAGCAGGTGCTCGCACCGCTCTAGCAAACCTAACCCTAGACTCAACCACCAAGAGTGGAGTTGTCGCTTCAGGTCGTTCAGCTAACACCGATCGTTCATTCATCGCTGTTAAGCCTGGCGTCGCGACTGACAACGAGACCGTTACTGTTACCGCCTTTGCCGACGCTAACAACAACGGTGCACTTGACTCAGGTGAATGGAACACTGCTCGCACTGTTAACTTCAAGAAGCTTGCAGATGTGACCACCACCATCAACTTGACTCAGCCTGCAACTGCAGACACCACCGTCAAGGCAACCCTTGTGATCAACGACATCAACGAGAGCCAGATTCAGTCAACCGTGGGCATGACCCTTGGTGGCGTAGCTGCAACCCTAACCAGCGGTGTCTGGAGCTCAACCGTTTCGGCTCTTGCAGCTGGTGCATCGGTTTCAGCTCAGGCAACTCTTGGTGGAACCAACATGGGCGCAGCTGTTAGCAAGACTGCAACTGCTCGCACCATCTCAAGCGTTACCGCAAACGTTCTAAAGGGTGACAACGCAATTGCTACCGCTGCAACCGTTGGTGCTGCAAGCACCACCGCTCGCGTTCGCACCAACGGTGCATTCGTTGCTTCGGTTAAGGCACTTGACACTGCAACCACTCCTGTTGCTGCAGCTAACGTTCCTGTAACCGCAACCGTTTCTGTATCAGGTGCAACTCTTGCAGCTGCTGCAACCGGTGTTTCAGAAGTTAGCATCACTGTTGCTGGCACCAAGTACACCAGCTTGACTGGCGTTACTTTCCCAGTGACCACTGGCGCTGACGGTACTGCAACACTTGCAATTTCAACTGTTGGATTCACCTCATCAGCAACCGTTACCGTGTCATTCGCTGCTCAGAACTACACCTCTGCTGTAGTTGCTGACTTCGAGGACGCGACTTACACAGTCGCAGATTCAGATAAGTCGGGCTCGTTTAACCGTTCAATCGCCGAGGGTGGCACCGCTACCATCAACTACACCGTTGCTGACCAGTTCGGCGTTGCGATTGCAAATGGTTACAGCTTGCTTGTTACCAATGACATGACCACCGACGTTGTGACTCGTGTAAACGTTGTTAATGGTGCAGCCACTGCAACCCTTACTGACACCACCGCTGAGACCGCAACCTCGTTCACCATCACTGCAGCACTTCAGCAGCAGAACACTTCAACTTTGAACTGGTCTGCTCAGGGCGCTTCGAACTTGGTACACAACGTTTACGTTCGCTCAACTGCAGCTGCTTTTAGCACCGCTCCAGTTAGCGCAACTGTTGCACGATCTGCAAGCAACAACTTCACCGGTGCTGTAAACAACGCTGGTGAGCTTGTAACTGTTTCTGCAACTGGCGTTACTTTCACCTACAACTCGGTTGAG
Source organism: uncultured Rhodoluna sp. (assembly GCA_964530255.1). Lineage (GTDB taxonomy): Bacteria > Actinomycetota > Actinomycetes > Actinomycetales > Microbacteriaceae > Rhodoluna. Next base: position 15,985 of record CAZGZW010000004.1, on the reverse strand, counting down.
TACACCGACAAGGTCAGCTTCTACACCGGCGCAGCTGGTGCAACCTGGACCCTTGCCGCTAAGTCAAACGTTTCAGGTGCAAAGACTGTAACCTTCGCCGTTGGTTCAGCAACTGCAACTGCAGTTCTAACCGTAAGCGCACCTACTGGTGCTCAGGGAACCAAGGTTTCGTTCACCACTGCTCCAACCACCATCGAGCCTGGCAAGACCATCTCGGTTGTTGGAAAGCTAGTTGACGAATACGGCAACGCAGTTAGCACCGCAACCCCAGCAGGTTCAACCTTCTCGGTTACCTATGCAGGTCCTGGTTTCGTAATTGGCTCATTGCCAACCGCAACCGACGCTAACGGTGAGTTCAAGGTCCAGGTTCTAACCGGTGCCAACGACTCAGGCAACGCAGTGTTCACTGTCACCTACGACGCTGACGGTACCGGAACTGCTTCGGCAGCTATCACCGCTACCTCAACCGTTGCAGTTGCAGCTCCTGCAGCTCCAGAAGTAAAGACCACCATCGTTGGTGTAACCAAGTCTGTACGCGTTCGTGTTGAGAACGCTAAGGGCGAGGAAGTTGAAATCAAGTTCGGTTCAAAGACCGTTCGCGTAGCTATCGCTGGTACCAACAGCAAGCTATGGGTTATCAACACCACCAAGGGTAAGAAGTCAGTGAAGGTATACGTTGATGGCGACCTAGTTGCTGTCAAGACCGTAACTGTCAAGTAATTACTTCCCCCAAGTAATAGAAATCCCCTCGGCTTCGGCCGGGGGGATTTTCTAATTAAGAAAGGATTTCCTCTTGTCGCCTAAATTCCTCAATCAAGCGGGGGGGGGGGCGTTTTATAAGCCCAAGGTTTCGAGCCTTCTTCGCGGCCTCGGTTCGATTTGGAACTCCGAGTGCACGGTAAATGCGAACAGTCTCTTGACGGATTGTTGACTCGCTTAGCAGCAGCTCTTTGGCAATTTCTGCGTTTACCAAACCTTCGGCCATCAGCTCGATGATTTTGATTTGGCGCGAGGTTAGATCTTCCGGGTCACCTGCAGTTCGCTTAAGACCTTGCCCGTTTGGCCTTGTTAGAGAAACCAGGTAGGCGCCAACCTTAGAGACGATCGGCTCCAAAAAATTAACGAGCGGTGCCTCTTTAGACCCTGCGCCCAGAACCAACGCCAAACAACCGATTGGTAATTTGTTGCGCATTAGCGGCAGCACATATAAAGAACCGCTATCAACCAACTCTGTTTTGGTCTCGTGCACGCTTGACTTGGAACGCACCGCTTTGCCAAGGCCGTTGTCGCTCCACATGGTCGATTCATCAACCCCGTTGAGCCCCAAACCATAACTTGCAATTTGGTGAAAGTGACTTGAGTCATCAATCGATAGCAGGTGTGCACCCTGAATGTTTGTCGATGAAAATTCTGCGTGAACTACGGCTTTACAAAACTCAATCGGGTCTTCGCTTTGAAGCAAGACCTCGAGAGCCTCGTCGACCGCGCTTAATGGCTCAGTTACAGCAATTGAATTCATACCGTCCCCCTTGGTATTGCCTACAGAATAACCATAAATAGCCGGTCTGACGGCCAGTCAGCATTGTCCGGACAGAAATCAGCTATGTCCAGTCAGACATAACGTCATGACCGTCATGTTCTCTTCTACCTCTAGTTATCTAAGTTGTGAACCTTTGTGTTCGGCCTGCTTGGTGGCCAAAACTCGGGGGTTCACCGCCGTGTGTTTCACGTGGATACACGGTATTTCTAACCAAGAAAAGAAAGAGACAAAATGTCTAAGAACCTAACCCGTAAGGGCCTGGCGTTCGGTGCATCTGTTGCTCTAGGAACCACTCTGTTCGCAGGCGCTCCGGCGTTCGCGGCAGGCGAGGTTGCTCTAGAGGTATCAGCTGGAACTGGAAACGCCACCATCGTGGGTGAAACCTTCACTGTCAAGGCAAACCTTGGATCACAGATTCCTGATTCCAACGCCGGACAGTTGAAGTTCGCAATCACAAACTCAGCTGCTACTGGTCTTACCTATGAAGCAGATGGCGACGCAGTTACTGCATCTGTTCAGGGAACCACCAACGTCGACGGAGCAGCAGGCACTACTTCATCAGGTACTGCTGACGTTGTTGCTGCGACCACTTCTGTTACTCGTATCCAGTCACTTGGCATCAAGACAACCTCGGCTTCAGCCGCTGCTACTACAGTTACTGTCGTAGCCTTCTTGGACGCCGATGGTGGAAACGACCTTGACTCAGGTGAATTCCAGACCGCTCCTTACACCATCAATTTTGTGAAAGTAGCTGACGCAGGTATCTCTATCGCTCAGACTGTGCCACAGGTTGGTGACACCACCCTGAAGGCCAAGATCACCTCTTCGGCGATTAACCTCGCCCAGGTAGCAGCAGGCAACTTCAAAGTTCAGTTTGGTAAGTATGTAAGTGGAACTAAAACCACCCAAACTGCCACTGGCTACACTTACGCTGCATCGCCTATCACCGGCGGTGACACCGTTTCTCTAAACTCAACAACCAAAGCGTCACTAGATGCTTCTGTCGCAGTTGCATCCGGCAATGACGTTACCGCTGGTACCTACGTTGCACGAGCCATCTACTCGCCAGATGCAGGCACGACTGCATGGGCTGCTGTTGGTTCAGAAGTTGAGACTGCCGTTGGCGCAGTTTCTGTGAACGGCACTCAAAGCTCGTACAAAATCGTTGCTGGTGAAAACGTAACTACCTTGGGTGTTGTGCGCAAGGGCTACACCAGCGATGTTGTTTACGAAGTGACTGTTAAGGACGCAGACAAGAAGCTTCTAGCCGGAAAGACTGTTCGCCTGACTGTTACAGCAGAATCATCAGTTGGAACTATCAAGATCAACGGCGTATCTGCATCAGCAACTGACTTCGATGCAGTTTCAGATGCAAATGGTGTAGCTAAGTTTGTTGTAACAAACGACACCGCTGACGCTTCGGACTCTCTCACTATCTCGACAATCAAGTCTGAAGGCGTTACCATTTCTTCTTCAGTTGCAGACCTTGACTGGGCCGACGCCAGCTACACCGTAGTTGAGAAGTCGACCTACACTGCAGGAAGTAGCTACGTAAGCGTAGATGCAGCTGGAACCTCAGCGTCTATGACTTTCGTTCTAGTTGACCAATGGAAGAAGCCATTGTCTTCAGCTTCGTACCGCCTGCAAGCAACTGTGACTGGTCGTTCAGTAGCAACCGTTCGCGATGACTTCGCTGATGGTTCTGCGACCTTCACCGTTACTGATGGCAAGCTGACCACCGATGCGTTCACTTCGGTTGCGTTCGATCTACAGTCTGGAACGAACTTTGCTACTACTACTCCTCAGACCGGTGCTCGTATCTACTGGTACAACCAGGCTGACAAGGTAGACATTACTGAGACTTCTGTTTCTGCAACTCGCGCTGTGAAGCGTCTAGTCGCAGTTGACACTCGTCTGAGCAATGACCCAGCTGCTGCAACCACTTCATCAGCTCCTGACGAAGTTGCAACCATCAACGGTACCGTTGCTCACGCAACCTCAGCACTTGCTAAGGCCGGAGCAAAGATCACTGTTTCAGGTGACGCAAGCATCCTGTTTGAAGTTGGTGGCGTTTACGCATTCGGTTCACTAACCTTCTGGGACAACGATGGTTCGTACGCAATCAACGCTTACTCAAACAAGGTCCAGACCGACTCGGTTGTAACCGTAACCTCAAACGGTGCATCTGACACTGTAAAGGTATCTTTCAACGCTTCAACTGTTGCAGCTGAAGTCAAGTCAGTTACCACCGTTGCAGCTGCTGCAAGCATCGTGCCTGGACGCACCGTTCTAGTGACCGTTTCGGCTCTAGACGAGTTCGGTAACGTAGTTGAGCTAACCTCAACCAACAGCGAAGACGCACTAGCAGTGACCTACACCGGCCCTGGCTACCTAACCTCAAGCCCAACCACCCTAACCAAGGGTAAGGCTACCTTCACCGTAGTTACCGGCCCAGCTGACGCTGGAACCGTTGCAATTACTGCTGAGGCAACCTTGGGCGCAAGCGACTCACTAAAGGGCTCAGCTTCGATCACCGTAGCTGCAGCTCCAGTAGTTGTTCCTGAGGTCAAGACCACCATCGTTGGTGTCACCAAGGCTGTCCGCATCCGTGTGGAGAACGCTAAGGGTGAAGAAGTTGAGGTCAAGTTCGGTTCAAAGACCGTTGCCGTAGCAATTGCTGGTACCAACAGCAAGCTATGGGTCCTCAAGACCACCAAGGGTAAGAAGTCAGTGAAGGTATACGTTGATGGCGACCTAGTTGCTGTCAAGACCGTAACTGTCAAGTAATTCCCCTCACCTAACAGTCGGGTAACCGACTCAAAGTGAAACCCAGAACCCCTCGGGCTTAGGCCCGGGGGGTTCTGCTTTAAGCTAAAGCCATGGCCTTCAAATACGAACACCACCCGCACTCTGAAACCCGGCAGCCGCACAAGGCATCCGTTGAGGGTTTCAATAATCGGCTGGGCCTAGCCATCACCAAACGGGTTGGCACCATGTGGGCGGCATACGCATTTGCAGCCTTGGCTTTGATTAGCCTTCCGGCTTCACTTGTCACCGGCGACGTTCGTGTAATTGTCGACTGGGTGGCACAAACCTTCTTGCAGCTGGTGTTGGTCTCGGTGATTATCGTTGGGCAAAACCAGCAGACCCGCGCTGCCGAAAAACGTGCCGAAGCCACCTACAAAGACGCCACCGCGTTGCTGCACGAGGTCAAGCAATTGCAGTCTCACCTGAGCCACCAAGAGGCCCAGCTGGCCGAGCTGCGCGAGCTGGTTGCAAAGGGTAAATAGTTGCGCCTAGTTATTGCTCGTTGCTCGGTTGACTACACCGGCCGACTCTCAGCCCACCTGCCCCTGGCCACCCGTTTGCTGCTGCTTAAAAACGACGGATCCATTTTGGTTCACGCCGATTCAGGTTCTTATAAACCACTCAACTGGATGAACCCTCCCTGCACCATCACCGTCGAAGAGCCCGCCTCCGAAGCCGCTGAATTTGGCGTCATTGAAGTCTGGAAAGTCTCTCAGGCAAAGACTCAGGATGTGCTCTGGGTTTCGATCCACGAGGTTATTAGCGATGTCGCTCACGACCTTGGTGAAGAACCGGGGCTTATCAAAGATGGAGTTGAAGCGCACTTGCAAGAGTTGCTCGCGGAACAGTTGCACCACCTGGGTGACGGGTTCAATTTGATCCGTCGAGAATATATGACGGCGATTGGTCCGGTTGATATTTTGGCCACGGATGAATCGGGTGCCACCGTTGCGATTGAGCTTAAGCGCAGGGGAGACATCGACGGGGTTGAACAGCTAACCCGCTATTTAGAGTTGCTAAATCGCGACCCACTGCTAGCTCCAGTGCGAGGCGTTTTTGCGGCACAAGAAATAAAGCCTCAGGCTCGCAAGCTTGCCGAAGACCGCGGAATTGAATGCCTGGTGCTCGATTACGAGGCAATGCGCGGACTTGAATCACCGGTGCCGAGACTTTTTTGAGAACTTAACTCGGTAAACAAAAAGTTCATTTGCTAACAAGGTCGTTAACTAGATTACGAAGGTTAACGCTTGGCAAACTTGAAGCCATGAGCACTGTTAAAACCCCAGCCGCTGTTGTTGCAGCCGCAAAGGCAGCGAAAGCCGCCACCACCAAAACTTCACCTGCCAAGGCAGCCCCTGTTAAGGCTGTTGCCGCAAAGTCGGCAGCTAAGCCAGCCGGAGCAAAACCTGCTGCCGCACCAAAAGTTGAGAAGAAGGCTTACCGCCTGCTAACCGGCATCGACAACGACCAGTTCTGCCAGCGCGTTTCAGATGCACTGGCCGATGGCTACGTGCTTTACGGTTCACCAGCAATCACCTTCAACGGCAAAAACAACATCGTTGCTCAGGCCATCGTTTTGAAGAACCAGCCTAAAAAGAAGAAAAAGAAATAGCTCTAAGCGTGCCGCTTACTCGCCCACCAAGAGCCGAGCAGCACTAGCGGAAAGCCAACCGCAATACCGGCCGTGAGTGGTTCACCTAAGAAGATGATTCCGAGTGCAATCGCCACCGCGGTGTTTACATAGGTAATCAGGGTTGATCGAGCCGAACCGATTTGCTTGATGAGAGCGAAGAAGATCACAAACGCCAGAGCCGAGCAAACGGCGCCGAGCACTAGCAAAGCGATCCATCCTTCAATCGGCGGATTCGCCGCAATTTCTGCTGGCAGCGTGGCAAAACTGGCTGGGGCATAGAGCACTGCAACCAGTGCCATCGAAAGTGAAATCACGCCGATAGTCGGAACATCGCCAGCTTTTTGGCTGACCATCATCGGGGCGATGGCATAGCCAATTGAGGCTGCAATCATCATCAGCACCGGCAGCAGTTCAATGTGACCGGCGAAGGTGTCGATACCAACCAAAAGAATGATTCCGACAAAGCCGATGGCTAAACCAATCAGGGTTTTCGGGTGCAGCACGCTGCGATCCTTCAGCCAAATCAGCGCCAAAATTAGGGCAAAGAAAGGAACGGTTGCGACCAATAGCCCAGCGAGCCCAGACGAAATGCTGCGCTCGGCCTCGGTGATCAGCCACCAAGGGCCGGCCATTTCTATAAGCGCGAAAGCCACCACCCATGGCCAAGCCTTTAGGGCCGGCTTGATTGCGCCCTGTTTGATAGCTAACGGCAGTAGCACCGCGGCACCAATTAGGGTGCGGGCAAAAATGATGGTTGGGGTTGAGAAGTGCTCAACGGCCACACGGATAAACAAATAGGGCAGACCCCAGGCGATTCCGGCAGCGATAAAGAGCAGCAGGCCTTTTCGCGTCATACTCGCCAGCCTACCTCGGCGCGTAGACCTCTAGGTGATGTTTGCGAGCCGCGGCGCTCAGGCTTTGGTCGGTGGTTGCAATGGCGGTAATTGCGTCTGATTTTTTTGATAAAAGGGCCTCGTGCAACACCACCGTGTCGGGCATTTTCAGTCCTGTTTTTGCACGCAATTCGGCAATAGCAACGGCGTGATCGGGAAGTATCGGTGTGAGCTTAATGCCGAGTTTTGAAATGCTATTTTCAAACACCTTGGTCTTGCCTGCCCGCTGGGGGTGCTCCAAAACTTCGGCGTAGGTCAGGGCAGTCATTTTGAGCTCGTAATCGAGTGTGCTGGCGAACGCATCTAACGCCCACTTATGGTGCAGGTCTTTATCGTTGCACAGCGCAATCAGAGCCGATGCATCGAGAATTAGGCAGGCCATTCATCACGCAATTCTTCTCGCCAGTTTTCTGGCCAAATGCCGCTGAGACTGCCAGCTGCCTTGTTCACAGCCGCAATTCTCTGGATGCGTTGCTCCATCGCCCGCTTCTCGGTTACCTCAAGGCCGGCCTCGATTATTCTGCGCAGAAGTTCGGCTCGTTCGCCGGCTGATTCTGGCCAAATCAAGGCGGCTGCATCGATGCCGTCGGCAAGCCGATTGGTTTCGGTAATCATGTGTCGGGGTCGAGTGGTTGGCATGCTAAAAGTGTAGCACCTAAAAGCAAAGTGCAACACCTATAATTCCTTGTGCACCTCGGCGTGGCAAGTCGCCATCTCAGGTATTAGCCAAACCGGGAATTTACCGACGCAAACTTGTGGTTGGCTTTAGATATGTCTCACGAAATCACAACCTCTGCCCCAATTTTGCCTGCTCTGACCAAGCGTTTCTCAACCCGCGCTTATGACTCGGCCTATCAGCTCACCGAAGCCGAGCTAACCTCGGTTTTTGAGGCTGCACGCTGGGCTCCATCGGGCAATAACGGTCAGCCTTGGCGCTATGTCGTCGCTCACCGCGGCACCGATTTGCACGCGGCGGTGGCCGCTGGGCTAAGTGGTTTCAACCAGGCATGGGCGCCACAGGCTTCGGCCCTGGTTGTCGTTGCTGCTCGCAACACCAAGGATGACGGCACCCCATACCTCAGCGCCCGCTTCGACGCCGGCCTATCGGTCGGCCACCTGCTGGCCCAGGCTGCCGAGCTTGGTCTCTCGACCCGCGTAATGGGCGGTATCGATCACGCCGCTGTTCACGCCGCTGCCGGTCTCGACGCTAACCTCGACGTTGTTGTCGTGATTGCTCTGGGCAAAGCCGCTGGCGCAAACGCCGACCTTTCAGCCGAAATGGCCGAGCGCGAAAACGCACCTCGCACCCGCCTTGGTCTAGACGAAATCGTGCTTCAGGGCCTCAACTAATTCGTTTAGGCTTAACCACGTGTTCTTAGCCTCTCTCGCCGGTATGCCGGTTGTTACCGCCATCTCCGACGAGATCAGTGGCTGGTATGACTCAATTGGTCCGTGGCTTTTCTATGCCGCCGTTTGGGGTTTGGTTTTCGCCGGAACCGGTCTGTTTATCGGCGCTTTCATCCCATTTATCACCGGTGACTCGCTGGTTTTCGCCGCCGGATTAGTCGCCGCCTCAGCCGGCTCGCAGGTCAACATTTGGCCGATGGCTGTTGGCGTGGGTATCGCAGCATTTTTTGGCGATCAGGTCGGCTACACCCTGGGCCGACACTACGGGCGCCCCTACCTAGATAAACGCAAAGGCGAATGGATGCGCTCAGCCATCGCCAAATCTGAGAAATTTTATTCGGCTTGGGGCTGGTGGGCTGTTGTGATTGCTCGTTTTATGCCCTGGGCTCGCGTGTTGGTGCCGGCGATTGCGGGCATCTCTCGCATGAACTACTACAAGTTCTTCAGCGCCAACGTGGTTGGTGCACTTGCCTGGGGCACCGGCCTAACCATGGCGGGCTATTACGCAGCGAGCATTCCGGCGGTCAAAAATGCCTCGTATGCGATTGCGATTTTCTTTATCGTGGCCTCGCTGGTAGCCGGCCTACGCACCTGGCTGCGAAATCGTAAAACTAGCTAATTCGGCACTACGTTCACGGGCATAAAACTCAAGCTCTTGCGCCGCCCACATCGCCCAAAATTCGTCATTACCCTCGCGGGCTAGCCAGCGTTCGTGTCGGGTTGGTTCGTCGGTCTCTATCCAAATTCGGATGTCGGCCAGTTCGGCATTGGCCTTCGACAGTGAACCGCAGCCTTCAACAATCAGTGGGGTGCCGCCGCGAAACTCTCGCCACCGACCACTGCGCTCGTTGGCTGCCCAGTCGAATTCTTGCCACTCGGCGATTTTGCGATTAGCCACCGCCTTCAAAATGTGGCGATGGGCATAATCACTGCCGGCGGCTAGACCATCCCAGCCTGGGTAGAGGTCATCCATGTGCACCACCCGAGGGGCCGACTCGCCCTCTTTGAACAGTGAGTTTTGCAGCTGCTCGGCAAGTGTTGATTTGCCCGTACCGGCCCGACCGTCGATCAAAATAACCGGAGTCGCCAGCCCGGCGTCGACAAGGTCGAGCGTGGCTTTGACCAGCTCGGGTAAATAACTTGCGTAGGGCACGCCTTATTATGCCCCGAAGTTTAGGCTTCGATTAGCACGTCTGGGTGCTGATCAAAACGGTAGCCACCACCGCGCACGGTGCGAATAATGTCTTCGTAAATGCCCAGTTTGGCGCGCAAGCGACGAACGTGCACGTCGATGGTGCGCTCATTAGGGATGGCGCCCTCGGCTTCGCCAGCCCAGACCACGTCGACTATTTCTTGGCGGCTAATGGTTTCGCCAGTGTTTTCGATCAGGTATTTCACGAGGGCAAATTCTTTTTCGGTTAGCTGTGCGTTGCGGCCGTCAACGAAAATCTTGTGGCGTGAAAAGTCGACGGTAACGCCGAGGGCTGGAGTGTTGCTGTCGCCGCTCTGGTGTTTTGCGACGGTTAGTTTGTCGATGGCGCGAGGGTCGCGAAGGGCTAGGCGAGTGGCGTCGATGTTGCTGCCGCCGAGGCCCTTCGGAGCCAATGCCACCGCCGCGTAGGTTTCGTTGGCGGCGGCCGGAACCAGCTCGCTCACGGTTTTGCGAAGTGCCGCCACTAGATCGGTCAGTGATACGCCGGCGGCGGCCGCGGTTGCCTCATCGATGCCTACGTAAAGTGCGAATCCGCGGGCTTCGGTTTCGGTAGGAACGGCTTGAAGCTTCGGTGCCTGAGCGGTGGTTGGGGTGGCAGTTGCAGTGTTGGTGCGGTATGAGTCGATGTGTGCGATGGCCATTTTCTAAGTCCTTTGATGTGCTGTGTATTTGCGAGTTGTGAGTGGATTGCGGTGAGGCGGTCGCTCTCGGGGCGGGGCCTAGATCCTGAATTGGCTAACAAAAAAGCCGGGGATCTTGGTGATCGCCGGCCTGAGAACTGTTTGGGTTCTGTGGGTTAGCGACACATTCGCATACACATGCACATAACAGCCATCATCTGGGTGCGCGAAGAAGCGGCAACTGCAGAGATTGAAAGGGTGCTGTTAGACATAATCAAAAAGATAAGTGATTGGGGCGGATGTGTCAAGCCGCCGCGTGTTGCCGGTGGCTTTACTGAGCGGTGCCGTAGAGGCGATCGCCAGCATCGCCGAGGCCGGGCACAATGTAGCCGACCTCATTTAGGCGCTCGTCGAGGGCACCTAAAACCAGCTTCACATCGCGGCCGCCAACATGCGCCTCAACCGCTGCAACACCCTCGGGTGATCCGATTAGGCAGACCGCGGTGACATCGGTTGCGCCGCGCTCAAAAACATAATCGATCGAGTCAATAAGAGTGCCACCGGTGGCCAACATCGGGTCAATGATAAAAACTTGGCGACCTTCTAAGTCATCTGGCAGACGGTTTGCATAGGTAAACGGCTGCAGGGTCTCTTCGTCACGTTTGATGCCCAAAAAACCAACTTCTGCGGTCGGCAGCAACGCGGTCATGCCATCGAGCATTCCGAGGCCGGCTCGCAAAATTGGCACGATAATCGGCCGCGGGTGAGACAGGCGAACACCCCAGGTTTCAGCCACCGGGGTCTGCACCGAAATCTTCTCGACGCGCACATCGCGGGTTGCCTCATAGGCGAGCAGTGTCACCAGCTCTGAGACCAACTGTCTAAACACCGGCGAAGGGGTTGCTGCATCGCGCAGCACCGAAAGCTTGTGGGTAATCAGAGGGTGGTCGGCAATGTGAACTCGCATAGGCTAATGCTATGGATTTCGCGCCGCTGATGGAAATTGCCATCGAAGAAGCCAGCCAATCAGGGCAGGATGTTCCGGTCGGCGCCATAATTATCAATCAGGAGGGCGAAGTAATCGCCCGAGCTCACAACACCAAAGAGGTAGATCACGACCCTTCAGCGCACGCCGAAATCGTCGCGATTCGTCAAGCTACCGCCGCTCTCAAAAGCTGGCGACTCGATGGATGCACCCTGGTGGTAACTCTCGAACCGTGCGTTATGTGCGCTGGCGCAATTGTCGCCGCACGAATTCCGAAGGTTGTTTTTGGCACCTGGGATGACCGCGTCGGCGCCGCCGGCTCACTATACGACCTGCTGCGTGATGCCCGATTGGGTCCACCGGTTGAGGTAATCAGCGGAGTGCTAGAAGAAAAATGCGCGACTCAGCTGAGTCAGTTTTTTGCAGCTACCCGCAGCAAGTCTGGCTCCAGGTAAATCACTCGAGCGGCAGGCACTGCTTGGCGAACCGATTCTTCAGCTCGGTCGATAACAGCTGCAATTTCGGCACCCGATGAAGAACCAGCAACAGCAATTTTTGCGCCCACCATCAGTTCATCCGGACCCAGGTAAAGCGTCTTCATGTGAATCAGAGATTCAACGCCGGCAGAGCCAACCAGGGCCGCGCGAATTGCCGCGGTGTCTTCCGGGGTTGCCCCCTCGCCAATAAGCAGGGATGAGGTTTCAAGACCGAGCACAATGGCCACGACCACAAGTAGTGCGCCGATGGCAAGGGTTCCGATGGCATCCCAGATTGGATCACCGGTCACTACCGATAGCCCAACGCCGAAGAATGCCAACACCAGACCGACTAGAGCAGCTAGGTCTTCGAGCAAAATCACCGGAAGCTCAGGTGCCTTAGCGTGTCGAATAAATTGCACCCACGATTTGCCACCGCGAACGTGGTTTGACTCACGCACCGCAGTGCGCAGTGAAAAGCTTTCCATCACAATCGCTGCGCCAAGAACAACCAGCGGCAACCAAACCATTTCAAGTTCGTGTGGGTGCTGCAGTTTCTCGACACCTTCGAGAATCGAAAACAGGCCTCCTACCGAGAACAAAACGATAGAGACCATGAAGGCGAAAATGTAGCGCTGGCGCCCATAGCCGAACGGGTGCTCAGGTGTGGCGGCACGACGTGCCTTGCGCCCACCGATAATCAGCAACACCTGGTTGCCAGAGTCGGCAACCGAGTGAATTCCCTCGGCAAACATCGAGGCCGAACCCGAGAATGCGGCGGCAATAAATTTGGTAATCGCGATGCCAATATTGGCTAGCAGGGCCGCGATAATTGCCCGCATTGAACCTTCGGTACTCATCTGTAGTAGCCTATTCCACGGTGACGTGTCCGAGCGGCCGAAGGTGCAACTCTCGAAAAGTTGTGTGGGTGAAAGCCCACCGTGGGTTCAAATCCCACCGTCACCGCCACTTTTCTTCAGCGCTATCAGCGCCGACCCGGCGATCCTGAGCCGAACTTACTCACCCAGCAATTGCGTCGTAAATTACGCCTTCGCGAATGGTAAGTCGAATTCGAGTAGGGGTATAAGTTTCGTCGTGAGTCAACTCTTTGCCATCGCGATCGACGATCACCCAGGTGTAGCCGGCATCCTCGATTTTCTTGATTGCCTCAGCTTCAGGCTGCCCAAGTAGCGGGTTCGCAACCTTCATGGTTTCGGTCGCAACTTGGATCTGTTCAAACGCAGCATCTAAATCAGCTTGTGTTCGATGCTTCGGTTTTGAATTCCCAAATCGGAACGGCCCAACTCGGTTTAGGTCTTTCGAAAATGAAATTTGCAGCGAGAAATCGGCTTTTTCGGTTTCAGGTCGTCGGCTTAGGCTGATGAACTTTCCGAAACCGTCATCGGCGCCATCGTCGTAAAAACTTATGCCCTGGTAAATCAACTCATCGCCATAGCTGAGTGGCTTGGCCAAACCCTCGACGCAAAATTCAGAGAGTTCCTGATCATCGACGGTGCCAATTTTGTATGGTTCTTCGTTATTGCCCGAGTAGGCGTCAGCGCCAAGCGTTCTAGCCAGGGCTACCATTTCAGCGCAAACAGTTTCAGTATCGGCGTCGCCCGAAGCCATGTACAGCGGCTCGTACATCGGTTGAGCACAAATGATGGTGAACCCTACGCAGCCGCTGGCCATTTCGCCGGTTGCCTCAAACGAGGTTTGCTCGGCCACCGATTGGTTGACAACTTCAACAAATGGATCAGTGGGCACAGTGCAGCCGGCTAGCAGCAGCGTCGCAGCGACGATTGCAACAGATTTCGCCAGTTTCACAGTCAGACCCCCGAATCTCAACTTGCCTGAACAGTATCAGCGCCAAGACTTTCTTAGACTGAAGTCAAATGAAATACACCACAGTTCTTTGGGATCTCGACGGCACCATCATCGACTCATCCGAAGGTATTTTTGAATCTTTTCGGCATACATTCACTGCGCTCGGGCTGCCCGATTACTCCGAAGAGCAATTACGCAAATTCTTGGGGCCACCGCTGCGTGATTCGTTTAGGGAGATCACCGGGGGAGATGACCAGCAGGTTGAAGAGTGCATCCGTACTTACCGCGAGTTCTACCTTGGAAATCAAGCTGCTCTAAAAGCCAAGGTTTACCTGGGCATTCTTGACGTAATCAAAGCCAGTCGCGAAGCCGGTGCCAAAAATTCACTGGCCACTTCGAAGGCATTGAGTGGCACCACACTGGTGGGCGAGCACTTCAATTTTCTTGACCTATTTGACTTTCTTGGCACCGCCTCAAACGATGCCAAACGGCTAACCAAAATTGACGTCATGACCTATGCCCTAACCTGCATGCGCGAGCTCGGCGCCGACCTTGAGAGTGTGGTGTTGGTCGGCGACCGAATTCACGATGTTGAAGGTGCGAGACACCACGGCGTCGACGTAATTTTGGTCGAGTGGGGTTTTGGCGATCAGGCTGAATGGAGTCAGGCCGACGCTAGTGCCTCCAGCCCAGCACACCTGGCTGAACTGCTCGGGCTCGCTTAGGCTAAACCCGTGCCGAAAATCGAACTAACCCCCACCCACCTGCTGGTCAAGCTAAGCCCCGCTGAAAAAGTGTGGGCCTTTCGCGGCAATCTAAAAATTCCAGGCGCGGCAATCAGGGGAGCCCAGCCGCTCGGCACTGACTTTTGGAAGCGACTCGGAGTTAGAGTTCCAGGCACAGCACTTCCAGGAGTAATAATTGCCGGCACATATCTGTGGCGCCGCGATCGAGCATTCGTTTACTGGTCGCGCACCAAAGGCAAGAACCAGCCCCTCGAAATTCGTCTCGGTAAAGGTTTCGGTTACGACCGACTGGTTATCGGCGTAGCGGATGCGCAGGCGCTCGCCGATGAAATCAACGACGCCATCACCGCCTGTTAGCCATCAGCAAAATGAGTGAATCGAACCAGCAGGCCATCCCGGTAAAGCTAATAGGCGTTTACCGGGCCGATGGCGGGTTCGTTGGCGAACTTAAGTATGTCTTCGGTCACCTGGTTGGCTTGGCCGACTGCAAGCTCTGTGACATTACACATTCGCCGGTCAGAAAAAAGCCAACCTGGGTAAAAATGACCAAGCGCATCAAAACCAAATACAACCTTGATTTTGATCTGGTGCATCGAAATGAGCGCACGAAGGCTCAAGAAAAGGCAACCACCGGCCGCGAACCCTGCGTTCTAGCTGAATATTCGGATGGAACGGTGACGATTTTGCTCGATTCGGTTGACCTCAAAGCACTTAATGGCTCGGTCGAAAAGTTCGAAAAACTGCTCGAAGCCCGACTTCTACTCTTCTTCTAAAAATTGTCAAATACCTGTTTACAGGTGTCGCAGAATCGTTATAGACTGAACCTTTGCTCCCAAACACCCCGTATGCATATTGTGGCTACGCGTGTGCTCGCATATTGAGGCGGCACCGGTTTTAGGGTCGCGATCTCCCACCCATTTCAACGAGTAATACCCCTGGAGGGACTCTCTTGGCTGCTGCGAAGAACGCATCGAAGACCACTAAGAACGACAGATCGGCAAAACGCCCTTCCTTTGCGAAGAGCGTCGAACCGATCGAACTACCAGATCTGCTCCAGCTGCAGACCGAGAGCTTTGAATGGCTCGTCGGTGCACCAGCTTGGCGCGAAAAGGAAGGCGCTGACGCAAAGAACGGCTTGGAAGAAATCTTCGAAGAGATTTCACCAATCGAAGACTCAGCAAACTCTTCGCAGGACGCGAAGATGGGCCTTGCTTTCGCTGAGCCGATTCTCTACGACCCTTCATACACTCCTGAAGAATGTAAAGAAAAGGGCAAGAGCTACACTCAGCCGCTTTACATCAAGGCAGAGTTCACCAACTACCTAACTGGTGAAATCAAGTCTCAGACTGTTTTCATGGGTGACTTCCCAGTTATGACTGAGAAGGGAACATTTGTTATTAACGGAACAGAGCGTGTGGTTGTTTCACAGCTTGTTCGTTCA
>CAZGZW010000004.1:0-386 GCA_964530255.1 uncultured Rhodoluna sp. | reverse complement strand
ATACCTTGAGTTCCTTACCGAGTGGGTTCGCGACGACCGCAAGCCAATCGCTCGTTTCGGCCAGCCGATTCTTCAGGTTCAGGTCGACCGCAAGACGAAGGTTTCAGCAACCATTTTCCTAAAGGCTCTTGGCCTCACTGAAGACCAGATTCGCGATGAATTCAAAGACATCGAGGGTGCTGTTAAGGCCGGCGCACCAAACTGGACTTACGACCTAGACCTAATTGAGAACACCCTGGCTTACGACAAGTCAAAGGTTTTCGCTAACCCAATCCTTAGCAAAGAAGACGCTCTTCGCGAGCTTTACCGCAAGGTTCGTGGCGAGGCTGCCGGTGCTGAGGTTTCAGAGGCTTGGTTGAAGTCAACCTACTTCGAGTCAAAGCGCT
>CAZGZW010000003.1:0-69034 GCA_964530255.1 uncultured Rhodoluna sp. | reverse complement strand
CGCGGCGCTGGAACCTAAATCCAGTGCGTCTGCCAATTTCGCCACTTCCGCATGCGTTAGAAACTCTAGCAGAGCAAAGCTGTGGAAAACTCCGGCAAGATAAAAAAACTTCCTCCAAATTACTTTTGGAGGAAGTTATATGCAGGTTGAACCGATTGCAGGGGCCGTTCGAGAGCGGGTCTTTCAGCATGGCATCACACAGGCTAAAGCGCTTGAGCAACAGCTAGATACTGCCTTTGAGGAAGCACTGTTCACGGCAGTTGATGAGGCAAGCATTGAAACTTCAGTGGCTAATGCTCTGCATGCGACTGGCGAAATCGATGACCTGGTTCGAGATGCAGCAATCGAAGAAATTTGGGTAAACCCAAACGGTCGAGTTTTTGTGTCTGAGGGCGGCAGAACTCGATTTAGTGGCCGGGTGCTCGCTCAGAACAAAGTTGAATTATTAGCTGAAACCCTAGTTAGACCTTCAGCAAGGAGACTCGATCGGCTCAATCCATTCGTTGATTGTTCGCTTGATGACGGATCGCGCGTTCACGTAATCGGTAACGGATTAACCAGCCATGGTTATGCGATTAACATCAGAAAGTTCCCCAACAGGATTCTTACTCTTGATGATCTGGTCGAAAGCAACTCAGTTTCAAAACATTCTGCTCTCGTGCTGCGAAATTTGGTTGCCTCCGGAAAGAACCTGATCATTTCAGGCGGCACTAACTCTGGCAAAACCACTCTGCTCTGCGCGCTTTTGAATGAACTCCCCAAAAATACGCGACTTGTTTCAATTGAAGACACTTTTGAAATTAGGTACCGGGGAGTTGATTGGGTTCAACTTCAAGCTCGATCTGCCAATGCTGAGGGCATGGGTGAAATAACCATCCGCCAGTTAGTCAAAGAGTCACTTCGCATGCGACCCGACCGGCTGGTGGTTGGTGAGGTGAGGGCTGCAGAGGCTCTTGATCTGCTACTCGCACTGAATTCAGGCATTCCCGGAATGGGAACTATCCACTCTCACTCCGCGCGCGGGGCCATTCAGAAACTATGTTCCCTTCCGCTTTTGGCGGGAGCAAATATTTCTGACGCATTTGTTCGACCCACAGTTGCAGAGTCAATTCACGCCGTAATTCACTGCGGTATAGACGCAACTGGGCGTCGTCAAATCGAGCAGATGGCCGAGCTAGGTCTTTCGACCGACCGAGAAATTGAGCTTCACGATGCGATGGCTTAGATCACTGCTAGACCGGTCAGGTTATTCGAAGTTGGGAGTTTCAAGTGCACTTTTTGCTGCCTGCGTTTTGGCATTACTAATTTTTCAAATCGCCTTCCAAGTTACGAGCATTCTTGGCTTTGCCCTGAGCTCGGCACTGGTTGCAATTGCCGGAATTATCGAATTACTCGAACAGAGCTCGAATCGAAGATTGGCAAAACTCTCAGAACTGTGTCCGCAGGTCACTTTAGCTTTTGCAACGGGTTATCAGAGTGGTTTGAGCCTTGCTAATTCAGCAACAGACCTAGCTGAATATGGGCCCGAGCGGTTGCGATCAGTTTTTAGAGATTTGGCCGATGGGCTAGATTCGAACCTCACCTCTTTCGAAGCACTGATGATCGCCAAGAAGAAAATTTCGGAACCCAATTTTGATCGACTTTTCGAAGCGGTAATCGTGATCGAGAAATTCGGTGCAGCTGGAGCCGCTGCTGAACTTCAAAATCTCGCGAATCAGTTGCGCAATGACCTGAAAATTCGACACGAGTTAGCGGCAAAGCAAAGTTGGGTTACGGGTTCAGCCAAAAGTGCTCTTCTGGCGCCCTGGGTCGTTGTGGTGATGCTTTCTGCCCGCCCCGAAGCTAAAGAATTTTACGTTTCCGACACTGGGTTGATTTTGCTCTTGCTTGGAGCCCTGGTCTCGTTGATTGCCTACCGCTATGTGGCAATAACTGGCCAACTACAGCGGTCAGAGGGAATATTCAGATGCTAGAGGCATCACTGGCTATTGCCGCTTTTGGCGGCGGACTAATCATTTGGCGCCTTAGCGAACGGCAGCCATCGAGGCTTATGCGCCTTCTAGGCAGCAAGCAAAACGCTAAACGGGCAAAGTCCTCTAGGGTCAAAACCGCTGCAAGTCGGAGTTCAATTTCTCAGGCAGCTGAACTTGCTGATTGTCTCTGGCTCACCTCAATGGTTCTCAGAAGCGGCCAAAACCTGTTTGCTGCCCTCAGTTATGTAACTCAACGTGCCGATGGGTTGCTCGCCTACGAACTCAGAAAAATAGTCAATAACCTGTCGCTCGGTGCACCGTTTGAACAAGAGTTTGTCGAGCTCGCAAAGCGGTTACCAGACAGTCGAGTTGGTGAATTTTCAACAACGACGATTTTGTCTCTCCGCAGGGGTTCAAGTCTGGCCGCGGCCTATGGTCAGCTTTCGCAGAGTGTTCGAGCTGAAGTTTCAGCTGAGCAAGTCAGACGAGCTGCAAAAAACGAATCGAAAATGCTAATTCCACTCGTCTTCATGATCCTCCCCATCACAGTTGCATTTGCAGTTTTTCCAAGCATCAGTTTGATGCATGGAATTTTCTAGAAAGGAAGAAGGAAATGAAAAACAAATACTGGAGTTCTGAAAAAGGTGACGTGCCTGGCTGGGTTCTGATAACGCTCATGACGGCTGGATTAGTGGTACTGATTTGGGCAGCTGCAGCTCCGGCCCTAAAGGGCCTATTCGATCAAGCTCTAAATAAAGTTGCGGTTTTTTAGATCAATTTCCTCTGATCGCGGCAGCGCAGTCGTTGAATTTGTTTTACTAGCTCCGCTGATGTTCGTGGTTTCCTTGGCGACCATCTTGATTGGAGTTAATTCTTACTCTGCCTTGATGATCAGAGCTGCTGTGATTGAGGCTGCCAACTATGGTGCATTGGCCGATCAATCTGAGGTTTCTGCCTGCTCGAGATTTCAAGATCTTCTGCCAGCCAGGTTAATCAGCAACTATCGACTTACAATCCAGTGCTCAAAATCGAATTCTTCTGGGTCTATTTCAGTGCAGGCCGCATATTTCCCACCCTGGAACATTCCGTTCGGTTCAGTTAGGCCTATCCATATCAATTCCGAAAGCAGAAGTGAGTTGTCAATTGGTAATTAGAAGGAAATCAGATGAGGGGAGCGCGACGATTGAGTTCGTAATTTTTGGACTTGCACTTCCGGCACTGTTACTCTCCCTTTTGCTCAATTTGACGCAGCAATTTCGCCTTGAATTGGCACTGGAATCAGCCGTTCGACAGGCACTGAGAAGCGGGGCAGAAACAAACACAGATTTTCAAGCTGCCGCTCTCGAAACTTTTCACCAATTTGGCATTAGGTTACCTATTTCAACTGAACTAACCTGCATTGCTGAATGCGGCCAAGACAACGAATTTTGGTTCGGAAAAGTTTCCTCAAATAACTCATCGGCCAGCCTGGTGCTTCCTCGATAATCGTGTTGATTCCCATCGGTTTGTTGAGCACAGTGCTCTCAATGTTGGCCAGCGCGGCTGTTTATTTGACCGGCATGGTGTTCCTAACTGAACTGCGTGCGCAGAACGTTTCGGATGGTTTGGCACTCGCTTCAGAAATGGGATTTGAGCCTGCTGATTATTTGAAATTGGTGCAGCTCGGGCAAGCCAAATTAGTAAGCACAAAAGTAGAGAAAATAGCCGAAACAACAACTTCGGAGGTTTGCTTAGCAACGCCGGGTGGTCACAAAGTGTGTGCCCATTCCAGCGCGCGATCGGATTAGCGGAGTTTGGGCAAGTATCTAGCGAACATCGCCGCACCTGCTATCCCCAGAATTCCGAAGAAACCTAGACCGGTAGTCAGGCCCGCAACTGCGGTAATAAGAGATAAACCAACCGGAGAGGCGGCTGTCGCTGAGTCAATAAGCAATCGGTAAGCAGCCAAAAATTCGCTGCGTTTGTCTGCAGGAGCCATGTCAGCACCGATGAGCAACACCAGTCCGGCACCAATTCCGTTGGAAAGTGACATCAATAGCGCCAGAGCTAGGAAGGTTGATCCATCAACTGCTAAAAAGTACAAAAGTTGAGCCATGCTCATTCCTAGCAGTGAAGGGATTGCCACCCAGCGTCTTCCGAAACGATCCATTATTTGACCGGATGTGTAAAAAAGGGCCAAATCTATCGCTGCGGAGACTCCGAGGCATAGCGAAATCTCGGCCGCCGATAGGCCAATTGAGGTTCCCCACAGTGGCAAGCCCACCGCTCGAAGAGTTCTCATCGCAGCCAGGAGCGAGGCAGGAATACCCAAGGTAAGAAGGTTTCTCTTGTTCTTGGCAATCGTCGACCAGATCGTAAACTCGCCGTGACCTGCAGTTACCTCTCTGTCATCTTTCGCAAAAAACAAGAGAATCAGCGCTGCAAGGGCAAATAGACAGAGCGCCATCCAGTAGACGCTATGCAACTCTGAAAGGCTGAGAACCAACGCACCGAGAAGGGGGCCGATAAAACCGCCAAGGCGAAACATTCCGCCTAGGGTCGAAAGCGCCCTGCCTCGATGGCTAGGCGGCACGACGGCGGTAATGTACGAGTGGCGAGCCAAGGCGAATACCGCGTGTCCGCAGCCAATCAAGAAAACGCTGATGGCCAGTAGCAGCAGGCTGTCGGTTAGTGCAGCTAACAGGCCTCCCAGGGCCGCGAATAATCCTGAATAGACCATTGCCAAGCGTTCGCCGATTTTGTGCACCAGCTTCGCAGCTGGCAAGTCAGCCAGCATGGTGCCGATCATAAACAAGCCTGCGATCAGTCCTGCCAACGCCAGAGACGAACCAAGGTCGCTGGCATTCGCCGGAATTGTTGGGATGAGCGCTGCCTCGCCTACAGAGAAAACTACAGTTGGCAAATAAACCGGAACGATTAGCGAGCGAATTTGAAATTTGGGTTTGATTGCCACGGCACCATGTTAGGCCCCGCCTAAACTATTCAGGTCATGGCCGAGATAAATCTAGACATCGAAATTCGCGATGCAAGAGCAAAACTGAGCGAGATTACACAGGTAATCAAACCAGATCATTTGGCGCAGGAAATTGCCGAGCTAAAAGATCGGGCTGCTAATCCAAATTTGTGGGATGACCAAGCGGTGGCCCAAAAGGTTACTTCAGCCCTTTCACAAAAGCAGACGCTGTTCGAAAAATTGAAGTCACTCAAGTCACAACTTGACGACCTAGAAGTCTTAGTTGAAATGGCAAATGCCGAAGACGATCGCGCTGCTCAAAACGAAGCAAAGAATGATTTGAGTAATCTTGAGCAAACTCTGGCAGAGCTCGAGGTGCAAACTCTTCTGAACGGCGAATACGATGCTCGATCGGCAGTAGTGACCATCAGATCCGGTGCAGGTGGCGATGATGCCACCGATTTTGCGGAGATGCTCATGCGCATGTACTTGCGTTACGCCGAAAAAAACAAGATGCCGGTTCAAGTTTTAGATGTCAGCTATGCCGAAGGCGCCGGAATTAAGTCGGCAACTTTTGAAGTAGATGCAGCATTTGCTTTTGGAACCCTGTCGGTTGAGGCGGGCACCCACCGACTGGTGCGAATGAGCCCATTCAATGCAGCCGGTAAGCGTCAAACCAGCTTTGCGGCTGTCGAGGTGGTTCCGCTCATTGAAACAACTGATGTAATTGAAATTCCTGAAAATGAGATTCGAATCGATGTTTTCCGCTCCAGCGGCCCCGGTGGTCAATCTGTCAACACAACCGATTCAGCAGTTCGCATAACGCACATCCCCACAGGAATTGTGGTTAGCTGCCAAAACGAAAAAAGCCAAATTCAAAACAAAGCTGCAGCGATGCGAGTTTTGCAGTCGAGGCTGCTAGAGCAGCGCAGGCGAGAAGAAGAAGCAAAGAAGAAACAAATTGCCGGCGATGTCAAGGCAAGCTGGGGTGAGCAAATGCGCTCTTACGTGTTGGCCCCATACCAAATGGTAAAAGACTTACGAACCGAATACGAGGTCAATAATCCATCCGCGGTTTTTGACGGTGATTTAGATGGATTTATAGCCGCGGGAATCCGCTGGAGAAAGCAGACTCAAGGTTAGGCTGGTCGAACAATGATCAGCATCTCCAACGTGACCAAGCAATACAAGGGGTCGGCTAAGCCTGCCTTGAACGGTGTATCTCTTGAAGTTGAAAAAGGCGATTTTGTCTTTCTCGTCGGGGCGTCTGGCTCTGGCAAGTCTTCCTTGATGAGGTTGATGCTCAGAGAAGACATTCCCAGCAGCGGTTCGGTTCATGTTCTGGGTCAGAACCTGGTTAGCATTCCCTCTCGTAAGGTTCCATACTTTCGTCGAAAGCTGGGCGTTGTATTTCAAGATTTTCGACTGCTGCCCAACAAAACAGTGGCGCAAAATGTTGCATTTAGTCTTGAAGTAATCGGGAAATCTCCCGGGTTTATTCAAGAGGCAGTCATCGATGTTCTCGGTTTGGTTGGCCTAGCAGAAAAGGCAGACCGTCTACCAGGCGAACTTAGCGGCGGTGAGCAACAGCGTGTTGCACTTGCCCGAGCAATTGTGAACAAGCCGGCAATCTTGCTTGCCGACGAGCCCACCGGAAACCTGGACCCGGCTACCAGTCAAGAAATTATGACCCTGATTGAGCGTATCAACAGCGCTGGGACCACGGTAATTATGGCGACGCACGACCGCGGAATCGTTGACCGAATGCAGAAGCGTGTAGTTGAACTGAGCGGCGGGGAAATCCTGAGGGATCAACGTTCGGCTGGCTATCAGAAATTGTCAACCGGGTCTAACAAAATTGTTGACTCAGCACTGACCAACACATCTGCGCAAAAGGTAATCGAAACAATATCGTTCTTCCAAGACGAGGATGAGGTTCGATGAACGCCGCGTTTGTTTGGCGCGAAATGTCGCAGGGGCTACGCCGTAATTTCTCGATGGTTATATCCATCGTGCTCGTGACTTTTATCTCATTGACCTTTGTTGGTGCGGCATCGCTGCTGCAGCTGCAAATTGCTCAGATGAAAAACTACTGGTATGACCGAGCTCAGGTGGCAGTTTATCTCTGCTCAAATGTTTCGCCAGACGAGATCTGCCCCCAGGGAGAAGCAACTGAAGACCTCAAATTAGCTGTTGAAGACCGCCTAACCTCAAGCACGCTTGCGCCATACATCGATGAGTTTTATTTTGAGAACCATGACCAGGCCTATGAAAATTTTCAGCAGCAGTTTGAAGGAAATGCTGTAGCCAAATACGTCACACCAGAGCAGTTGAACGAGACTTTCTGGGTGAACCTCAAGGATCCTCAGAAATCAAACATCATTACCGAGGCATTCTCGGGAATGGCAGGTGTTGAAGAGGTTCGCGATCAGCGCAGTTACCTTGATCAAATCTTCAGCATTTTGAACGCAGCATCTATTGCAGCAATTGGCATCGCGGCCCTGATGTTGGTTTCAGCTGCGCTGCTCATTGCCACAACAATCAGGCTTTCGGCATTCAGTCGAAGGCGTGAACTTGGCATCATGCGTTTGGTCGGAGCCAGCAATTTCTACATCCAGCTGCCGTTCATCCTCGAGGGTGTGGTTGCGGCTACCCTGGGGTCTTTGCTTGCCGGTGGGGGCGTTTACGCCATCGTCCAATTTTTCGTCCAGGGCTACCTAGCTGAGCGTCTGCCGTTTACCAGTTTCGTTGGCATTTCTGACGCTCTATTGGTAATTCCAATCTTGGTGGGCGCTGGTATTTTGCTATCCGCTGCCGCAGCTGGCTTGGCAATTCGCCGTTACCTGCGAATATAGAAGCCTTATGCCTAGAGAAGTCGGCCAAAAGGTTGTTGCCACCAATCGCAAAGCCCGCCATGACTATCACATCGAAGACACCTATGAAGCAGGAATAGTGCTAACCGGGCCCGAAGTGAAGTCACTGCGGGCTGGTCGTGCTTCTCTAGTCGACGGGTATGCGTCGATTGACCGAGGCGAGGCCTGGTTGGAGAACGTGCACATCCCAGAATATACGCAGGCCAGCTGGACTAATGTTGGCTCCCGCCGGCGTCGAAAGTTGCTGCTGCACGGCGCTGAAATCAGTAAATTGCTGCGAAATATCAAAGAGTCGGGATACACGCTTATCCCGCTCGAGTTGTACTTCAAAGATGGTCGGGCCAAGGTAAAAATCGCTCTAGCCAAAGGCAAGAAGGAATACGACAAGCGCCACGCCCTCAAAGAAGCTCAAGATAAGCGCGAGTCGGCCCGAGCTATGTCAACCAAGGGCAAAGAATGGTAACTCACAGTCTTTTCTAAGCCTTTGGCTATTGGCTCCGTCATATCCATGGCTTATTCTTTAGGTGCCTCGAATTTCGAGGGCTTGGCAACTAAATATGGGGATGATCGGTTTCGACAGGGTATTAGTGCCTGGAGGAAGCGGGTCGTGAATGTAGCGTCAACACGTTAATGTCCGCTGCAAACTATAGGTGCCAATGCTAAGCGCGCCGACTTTGCCCTTGCTGCCTAATTAGCGCACAAGCCCAAAGTCCGTCAGTCCAGATTTGATTTCGTTCTGGGTACTGGCGTCATTTAGAAATCTCGCTGAACGGTTACGCCTTGGGGCCGCTCAGGACTTTAACTAGGGCTGGGCTCGTCGGTTATGTCGCTTCAAGCTAGCACCGGAGCCGAGTAGAACCTCATTGAAGCTACACCCGTAGAAGTCCCAGAATCAATGCTTTGGACGGGGGTTCAATTCCCCCCATCTCCACCATCCCAGCAAGTAGGCCTGTCAGATTTGACGGGCCTATTTGTTTTAACTGGCAAACTATCGATGTGAACATAATCGAATGCAACTTTGACGCGCATGGTCAGCAGGTGCTTGATATTTTGAATCATGAAATTCGCCATTCGACTTCGCTTTACGACTACTCTCCGAGAACACTTGACGATGTCGAATTTATGTTTCTCCAAAAAAAGGAACTAGACCAGCCACTAATCGGGGCTTTGGCAGATGCGGGTGAACTCATGGGATTTGCTACATTTGGTCAATTTCGTCCCAGGCCCGCAAATAAATACTCGGTCGAACACTCGGTGTACGTCGCTGAAAGCTTTCGAAGTAACGGTGTCGGCAAAGCGCTGTTGGTCAAACTGGTTGAGATAGCCAAGTCCCGCGAAATCCGCAACATGATTGGCGCGATTGATGCCGATAATGCTGCCAGTATTCGATTGCACGAAAGTCTTGGCTTCAAGCGTGTCGGTACAGTTCCTGAGGTTGGTTTCAAGTTCGGTCGCTGGCTAGATTTAGCGCTTTATCAGCTTCCAATTAACTCTGATTTTTCGCCCGTAGACGGCTAATTAGGCAATGTATCGATCTGGTCGGTGATTCAGAGCCAGCACCAAATTGAGTGTTATAGCCCCAAGTATTGCCCAAATCGAATTTTCATTGAAACTGTAAATGGCAAAACCACCCACCACAAGTACGTCCAAAACCATCTGGGTTTTGCCTGCTGACACGTGATATTTGTCTTGAACCAAGAGGGCAATTATGTTGAACCCGCCGAGGCTGGTGCGATGGCGGAACATCATCAGCATTCCTACTCCGATAAGCAGATTGCCAAAGACCGCAGCAAACCAATCGGATATTGACTCAAATTGAACTAATTCATCAATGAGTAGGGTCCAGATTGCCAACAGTGCTATCGCAGACATTGACCTAAGGGTGAAGTTCAATCCTCGTTTCAATAGTCCAAGTATCAAAAACGGAACACTTATCAGAGGATAAAGCAACCCAAAAGGCTGGTTAATTAGTGAGCTAATCAACAGGGTCAGGCCAGCCATGCCACCGGTTACAACTTGGGCGACAGAAAGCAATTGGATACCAAAGGCTGCAATTAGCGTGCTTGTGGTCACAGCGAAAATGTCTTCAACGACGCCGTGCTCGATGTTCTCTTGATTCTGTTCTTCGGTATTCACCCTGAAAGCCTAATCAAATGCATTTCGGGGTAGGTTTATTGGGTGGAACCTGCCGAAACAATCGAGTCTTTATTCGCGAATTCGAATCTGCTATTCGAAATTTTGGGAACACTCGCGTTTGCAGTTTCGGGTTTGATTGAAGCAGCTCGCAAAAAACTTGACTTTGTCGGAATGGCAATGGTGGCTGCCCTCGCAGCTTTTGGTGGCGGTACTTTGCGCGATGTATTGCTCGATCGCCGGCCTTTTTTCTGGGTTCAGAACGAGTTCTGGCTATGGGTTTTGCTCGGCATAGTTCTGGCTGCCATGTTGTTCATGCGAGCCAGGCACCTAGAGGTTACCTCGCGCGCAACCACCTGGCCCGATGCCTTGGGATTGGGAATTTTTGCTGCGTCAGGAACTCAAATTTCGCTGAATGCCGGCCTCTCTCCATTGGTCTCAATCGTGATGGGAATCATCACCGCCGTTTTTGGCGGCGTACTCAGAGACGTGGTGGTCAACGAAATCCCACGCGCCTTTAGCGACCACCAGCCGTATTCGGTGATTGCATTCATCGGGGGATGGGTCGTAGTTTGGCTTAATTTTGTCGGCGCAACTGATTTTTGGGCGATCACAGTCGGCGCACTTTTCATCACAGGTCTTCGCGTTCTCGCTATTTTGCGGGGATGGCGACTACCACAGTGGCGCGTTTAGCTAGTAGCCTGCTCCTCGTTGCAGGGAGCTAGTTGTGCGACTCTCTGCGGCGTAACTCCCAGTAGCACCGCAATATCGCGCATGGTGAGACCTTCGTCTCGCATTCGACCCACTACCTCACGAATTTCTGCCGAGGCTTCTTCCTGAAGTTTTAGTGCAGCCCGCATTTTGTCTTGAGCGGCTTCTAGGTCGCAGATGATTCCAGGCATCACTGCCTCAATCTTCACGATGATGTCGCACTGCGATTCGCCGCTGGTTTTCTCAGCCAGGGCTTTGATAACGTCGGTTGCTTTGTCTAGGCGTTTAGCGGTGGTTTTGAAATTGTCGAGTTCGGGCACCGCGACAATCCAGCCGTCATCGCTGCGCTCGCATAGGGCCTTTACTTCCATCAGCAAACCTCCTAACCATAATTATCTAGACAATAATTAGTAAAGCCCACCTTGACTAAATAAGTAAAGCCGTGCTTTACTTATCAATGTAATTCGCCGAGGCGATTAATACAAGTACGACGAAAGAGAAAAAATGAACTGGATTTTCGCAATTGCGGCTTTGGCTGTTTCTGCATTTGTTGCCTTCGGCTTCTTCAAGGCGGGCAAATTTAAGGCAAGTTCTAGCAGAGAAACTCTGCTGGGTGCTGGGTTCGATTGGGTTGAGAAAACTCCATTTGGGGTTGTTCGACTTATCGCCTGGCTTGAAATTCTTGGTGCCATCGGCGTGGTCTTGGCTCCGCTGGCCGCCTACTTTGTTCCTGGTTTTGCCTGGTCTGCCCAGCTTGGAATTGCTGCTGCAATCGGGCTCGCACTGACCATGGTGGGCGCATTCTGGGTGCATGCTGCACGCGGCGAAGCTAAATACACCTGGAAAATGAATCTTCAGCTGTTCGCAGTTGCAGTTATCGCAGCCGTTCTTCAGTCACTCGTGACCGTTCCGCTAATTTAGCCAAGTCGATATTGGCCCTGTTGGCTGCTCTGTTTAGGGCTGGCAACAGGGCCTTTTTCGTAATCAAAATTAGAACACTGGTGGTTATTGCCCGACCGAGATCCCAAGCCAAGCCACCGCTAAGAAGTGAAAAGTTTAGGTAGTTCAAAAGGTTCTGCAGTGGTGAATTCTCGGCCACAAAACCCAGCGCGGTCTCTGCAGCGAGAAGTGGCCAGGTCAGTGAAGTAACTAGAAAACCGTAGACGAAACTTGCGATTATCGAATAGCAAACCAGCCAAAAACCCTCAGGCCGCTTTGGTATCAAGCCAGCACCAAGCCCAACGAGGCCCGCCCCAAGCATTTGAAATGGAAGCCACGGCCCGATTCCTCCACTAATGAAAGCGGAAACCAGCAGGGTGAGTGCTCCAGCCAAAAATCCAAATCTCGCGCCAAATGAAAATCCACTCAGAATAATTAGAAAAAATACTGGTTCGACCCCAAGAAATCCTGCGCCTAGCAGTCGGGCAAGAGTCGCAACGCTAACCAGTCCAGCGAGTAAAGCAATCAGTACGGCTGCCGCCCTGTCGCTTTTGATTCGATTCAGTAAGAACAGGACCAAGACCGGGGCAATTAGCCAGGCAATTAATTGACTAAGCACGACTATTCTCGCGATCTGAAAATTCAAACAAATCGATGAACTCTCTGTCATGAGAGGCAATTAGGGTCGACATTCTCCGCCTCGATCTTTCCTTGATCGCCTCGGCCAAAACTGGTTTTCGGCTGTTGGCAATGTCTGCAGTAGGTTCATCGAGCAACAATAGCTCTGGCTCCATGGAGCTTTGAATGAGAAAAGCCAACAAACGTTGCTCACCTCCGGAAAGATCAAAAGGGCTTAGGCCAGGGTCAAACTTGTAAAACTTCTCTGCATCTGCAGGGGAAAGCCCAGCTTCGGCTAATTCTTTTTCAATCGTTTCATTCCAAAAAAAGCCATCCAAGTCTTGGGGAACTAAACGAACCTGCTCTGCCTCGATGTCGAACCCATTAAGCGTGACCAAACCTTGATAGCCCGTAGCGCCGGCGATCGCCTGCAGCAAACTGGTTTTTCCAAATCCGTTGGGTTGGTTGAGTAGAAAAATCGTTCCGGCTGGAACTTCCGCTGAAAAACTCTCCAGCCTAATTTTTTGATTTACTTCGATCCGAACATCTTTTAGTTTCAGCGTGTACGGCTGTCTAGTTGTTTCACTTCTGAATTTGTCGTGATCTACAGACTCGTTGTTTGCGGCGGGAATAGGGTCGCCATCTATCCGAGAGACCCTGATTGCTACCTCGGATAGGTCGTCTAAATCACGATGTTCGGCCACCACGATTGCTGCCGACTTGGAAGACTTAAGCTTGAGAATCAGCTTGATAAGTCGTTCGGAATTTTCTGAATCCAACTGAGAAAGTGGCTCATCAAGGATCAATAACTCTGGTTGACTCATCAGCCCGGCTGCTAGAGCAACTAGTTTGCGCTCGCCGCCGGAAAGCTCATCAACATCTCTGGTCAGCAGATGCTCGATGGCCAGATCTTTACTGATTTTTCCGATTATGCAATCAGTTGCGGCTTTATCTAAGCCGGCTCGCCGCCCTGCTAGTTGTAGTTCGTCGATGACGCTTAGGGTGAGAAAAAGCGCAAAATGTTTTTGGCTCAACATGAAAACCCTGAGTTTTTTCTCCTGAGTCGCCCAACGAGCCAAGATTCTCAGGTGAGTGCTTTTTCCTGCTCCGTTATCGCCAGAAACCCAGACCAGCTCACCCGGCATCGGCAAGCGAATTGCGGGTGAGCTCACCTCGAAGCCTCCGATGTTGGATCCTGAGTGAAGTATTAGGTTCTCCGTAATCGCAGATGATCTAGA
Source organism: uncultured Rhodoluna sp. (assembly GCA_964530255.1). Lineage (GTDB taxonomy): Bacteria > Actinomycetota > Actinomycetes > Actinomycetales > Microbacteriaceae > Rhodoluna. The sequence continues at coordinate 55,596 of CAZGZW010000003.1, read as the reverse complement.
GATAGCTCTTTCGATAGCGGGCGATAGGCGGGCCAGCCACTTGTTTTCTGCAGAGGGCTTGCGAATTTTGCGGTTGAGTCTTTGGGTGCTCAAGCTCTCGATGAGTTCCGGAATTAGCGCAAGCGCTACATAGATAGGCAAAATTACTGGCTGAAATCGATTTGGCATCGCGGCCAGCAGAATTTTCGGGGGAGATATTGCGCTGGCCACTGCGAACGACAGCACTGTGACGGCCAAACTACTGCCTGCACTAAAACCAGACAGCAGGGTGTCGATGGAAATCGGTCCCAATATTGTCAGTTTGCTAATCCCGGTATCGACCGGAATTCTCGGTAAATCCAACAAAACAGGGGATGATGAAGAGACGCTAAAAACTATCCTGAATCCCATGCGCACTGCAATTACACTGGCCGCGAAGAGCAACCCCAGTTTTATGATTTTGCGCCTCGAGTGCTTTGAAAATAAATGACCAGCTACACAAATAGCCACCATCAAGACCGCTGAGAAAGCTCCAGATCGAAGTTGCAGTGCGGTGGCGCTAGCCACAATGGCAAGAGCCCAAGTTGATACAGTTTTGACGATCAATCGCAGCCAATCGACCGAGCCGAAAAGTTAGGCCGCTCATGCTTTTCCAGGCTTCCGAAAACCCATGCATCTGCATCCGCGCAACCGAGTCGACGGCTTGCAGCACCGACGGGGCTACTTAGCCATCGATTCTGATCCCAAATGTAATAGTGCCAGGACTTGGCATTGTCTCCCGGAGTACCAACGCAATCTTCCTCGGGTAAACCTGGTTGGCCACCAATGCGACAGACGAAAGAGTTTGGATATTCGGCAGTTCCCTCTGGGGTTAGGTTTGCTGCTTCCAGTAATTCCCAGCCGCTGCCGGTGAAATCAGCGACACAAAATTCAGCTCCATTCACATAAACCACTGCTGCTCGGGTGCATGAGGTGCCAAGTTCTGTTTGCCTGCTCGAGTTTGCGGCAAGCGATCCTAGGGCTACGGCCAGGACCAATAACCAGAGAACTGGGCGAAGTCTGATTTTCACTATTTGAGAGTGTCCAGGTAGCTCTTGCTGCTAATCGCCAGATAGCTCTGCACAGTTGCAAAGACATCGCCAGCACCGTTTGACCACGGTGTCACCAGACCACCATCGCTGCCAACCTGTTTGCGAAGCCACAGAATGTAGGGAGTAGCCGCTTTGGTGCTCACTGCAGCCTTGATTCCCATTGCTGCATAGGCCGTTGCATTCACGTCGACAGAGCCAGATGTTTGAAAGTGGTTGTCGTTTACGTCGTTGGCTTGCAGGAAGGCGACTGCCGACGTGATGGCTTGATTGCGTTTGGCCGCAGTCGTTGAGGTGCCTAACTTTTGAACGGACACCAAAGCTTGCAACATCAGGCCAGTGGCATCGATTGAACCCAGTTGTTCGAATGAGTTGAACCCGCCATTTTGATTTTGTAACTTGAGGGCCGCTACCGACACCAGATTGGCAAGCGCTGATTGGCCATTGCTTTGTAGCCCCAAAATTACCCAGGCATAATCGATGGCTCCGGCACCGGACAGGCTGAGCGATCCATCTTTCATAATCATGGTCTTTAGGGCTGAAAGCACGCTAGTTCGCAGGGGTGCATTCGGAACTCGAAGTGCGGCACTGGCGGTCAGAAATAGACCTGCTCGCCCTGGTAAAAACTGTTGCTCACTGGAGTAAAGATATCCAGATTTTGGTTTTGTGTTCAAGCCGGTGACCACCGATGTCGTTGCCAGAAGGTATCTAATCTGGCGAAGCTGTTTTGCAAAACTTAATCCGGCGCCTTTGCGCTGCATTAGCGCCTCTAGACTGAGCCCCCATTGGTAACTTCCAAAGAGCTGAATTACCGTTCCGGAATTTGAGTTGAACGAGTTAGTGATGAAGTCAGTAGTTTTCGGAAACCTGTCGGCCGCGTTAGCACTGCCGCCGCTGATGAGTAAGGTCAAACTGAGCGTTGCAGCCAGGAAAATTTTGAAGCCTTTGGGCAATTTGACCTTCCGATTCGATAGCGAAGTCGACCGGAATACCAAACGACCTCAGCTGCTATCCGCGACAGTGGGTTGTATTTTTCAAAAAACTCGGGCACTCCGACTTCTGGGCAATGCCAGTTACGGTTGCGGGACAGCGGCGGATTTTCACCGCACTTTCCCCGAAGATTTTTTAGCCTTTCGGCCTCTTTAGGCTAGCGCAGGGCAACTGTGTAGCACTAGCGCCTCGCGGCAGCTAAACCTAGGTATTCTGCCCTTCGGCCGCTAGACTGGCAAAGCAGGGGCTTCAAAGATGCAATTCTGCACCCCCGAATTCAATTGAGCGCAACTTTTCTGCGCGACCTAAAGAGGATGATTTTCAATGGCCATCGTTAATAGAGATGACCTGCGCAACGTTGCAATTGTTGCTCACGTAGACCACGGTAAAACCACACTTGTTGACGCCATGTTGCGCCAAACCGGATCATTTAGCGACCACGGAGATGTCGGCGAGCGCGTCATGGACTCTGGCGATCTAGAGCGAGAAAAAGGTATTACCATTCTCGCCAAGAACACCGCCATTGCCTACAAAGGGCCAGCTGCCGGCGGTAAGGAAATCACCATTAACGTGATTGACACCCCGGGTCACGCTGACTTCGGCGGTGAAGTAGAACGAGGCCTATCAATGGTTGATGGCGTCGTGCTCTTGGTTGACGCCTCTGAAGGGCCGCTACCTCAGACTCGCTTTGTGTTGCGTAAATCGCTCGAGGCCAAACTACCGGTTATCTTGTTGGTCAACAAAACTGACCGACCAGACGCCCGTATTGACGAGGTTGTTGAGGAAGCGCATGACCTTCTGCTAGGCCTGGCATCTGACCTTGCAGATGACGTGCCAGATCTCGACATTGACGGAATTCTTGACCTTCCGGTTATTTACGCCTCAGGCCGTGCAGGCCGAGCAAGCCTAAATAAGCCAGCCGACGGCACTCTGCCCGACAGTGAAAACCTTGAGCCGCTATTCCAAGCAATCTTGAAGCATATTCCGGCACCAACCTTCGACGATGAGCATCCGCTGCAGGCGCACGTCACGAACCTAGACGCATCTCCATTCCTAGGTCGACTTGCGTTGCTTCGCATTTTCAACGGCACCCTTAAGAAGGGGCAGCAGGTGGCCTGGGTCCGTTCAGATGGCTCTACCCAAAATGTAAAAATCACAGAGCTTCTCAAAACCAAGGCTCTTGAGCGTTTCAGCACCGACGAAGCTAAAGCAGGCGACATCGTTGCGGTCGCTGGAATTGAAGAAATCACCATCGGTGAGACTCTTGCCGATCCAAACGATGTTCGCCCTCTGCCTCCAATCGTGGTGGATGATCCCGCAATTTCGATGACCATCGGAATTAACACCTCGCCGATGGCCGGTCGAGTTAAGGGCGCCAAGGTTACGGCTCGTCTAGTCAAAGACCGCCTAGACAAAGAACTAATCGGAAACGTATCTATTCGTGTTCTGCCAACCGAACGACCAGACGCCTGGGAAGTTCAAGGTCGTGGCGAGCTTGCGCTGGCAATTTTGGTTGAACAGATGCGACGCGAAGGTTACGAACTAACCGTCGGTAAGCCTCAGGTGGTGACCAAGAGGGTAGATGGCAAGCTTCACGAACCAGTTGAAGATTTGACCATCGATGTTCCAGAGGAATTCTTAGGTGCAATTACGCAGCTCATGGCTGCCCGAAAAGGTCGCATGAAGAACATGTCGAATCACGGTACCGGTTGGGTTCGCATGGAGTTCTTGGTGCCAAGCCGTGGCCTAATTGGTTTCCGAACCGAATTTCTAACCACTACCAAAGGAACCGGAATCGCAAATGCGATTTCAGCAGGGTATGAGGCTTGGGCTGGTGAAATTGTGACTCGCAGTAATGGTTCTATGGTCGCTGACCGCGCTGGTGTAGCAACTCCATTCGCAATGATTGCTCTGCAAGAGCGCGGAGCTTTCTTCGTCGACCCAGGTGCAGAGGTCTACGCCGGAATGGTTGTAGGAGAGAACTCTCGCGCAGATGACATGGAAGTCAACATCACCAAAGAGAAGAAACTGACCAACATGCGTGCAGCTTCGGCAGATGAATTCCAGTCGCTAACCCCGCCACGCAAGCTTTCGCTTGAAGAGTCGCTTGAATTTGCTCGAGAAGATGAATGCGTCGAGGTAACCCCAGAAGCTATTCGAATTCGCAAGGTAGAGCTCGACCCAAACATTCGAGCTCGACAGGCATCTGCTCGCAAACGCGCAAGTGATAACTAACGCCTAGAGTTTTCTTATGAGCAAAGCTGTGTTCGATCCCAAAAGACTCCTAATCGTTCACGCACATCCTGATGATGAGAGCCTTTTCACCGGCCACGTAATTGCTGATCGATTGGCAAAGGGTGCCGAGGTTTTCGTGCTTACTCTCACCAGAGGTGAGCGGGGCCGGGTAAAACTTCAAGAGCTGAAGGCGCTTGAAGGCAATCTGCCTGCGATGGGGGCATTTCGAGCTAACGAATTACGTGAGGCTTATGCGGCTTACGGTGAGGTTAAACATGCATTTGCCGGAACCCGCGCCTATCTAGATTCAGGAATGAGAATTGGTTCGTTCGGCAAGCCGAAACGAAAAAAAAGATTGGACGAAATGGCGCTCGCCGCAGTTTCAACCTCGGTCATAGCTGAAGACATCATGAAAGTGATGAAAGATTTCAAGCCAGATGCGTTACTTACCTACAACCGCAAGGGCGGTTTTGGCCATCCAGACCACAAGGTTGCTCATGAGGCAACCGCCATGGCAGCCAGGCTTTGGAATGGCAAAAAAATGGGCAGACCGGTCGATTTTTGGGTGATTGCCGAGCCACGCGAAGCATTCGATGCTGAAATCGGAGATGCTAAAACAGCTCAGGTCAAGAAACGAGCGCTTGAGGCACACGCAAGCCAGGTTTCAATCTCGAATGAAACCTACTCGGTGGTGCCGGGTAAAGAGATTCGGTACGACCGACCCGAAAGGGTTAGAAAAGCCAGCCCAAATCCGCTGGTTCATCTGCGCCCAATCCTTACCTTTTTTTGGGCTCTCCCATTGGGTTTTGTTGCTGCACTCGCCGGAACCATGTTGCATCAGGTGCGGGGTGGGTCTGCAACAGGTTTCCCAATTGGTTTGGCTGTCGCGCTGGTCATGGTTACATCTTTGGCGATTGCCATTCGACTGCTTCGCCGCAGTCGCGGGGCCCTTTACCTACTTTCATTTGCTTTCATCGGCACAGTTTTTGCACTTGCTCAGAGACAACCGGGCGGGGAGTTGTTCATCCCGAATAATGAACTCGGAATAATCTGGTCATACGGTGCAATTGCTATCTGTGCGTTTGTAATTCTTTTTCCAAGAATTCAATCTGGGGCCTGGCGGCGCAGTTCGCGCGGCCACCGTTAAACTTTTTGGTAAGCCACGAAGGGACACACATTGACTTACGTAATCGCTTTGCCGTGCGTCGACGTCAAAGACAAAGCCTGCATTGAAGAGTGCCCAGTCGACTGTATTTACGAAGGTGACCGAATGCTCTACATTCACCCTGACGAGTGTGTTGACTGTGGTGCCTGTGAGCCAGTTTGTCCAGTCGAAGCCATTTATTACGAGGACGACCTTCCTTCGCAGTGGTCCGATTACTACAAGGCCAACGTCGAGTTCTTTAACGATTTGGGTTCGCCAGGTGGTGCCGCAAAGGTTGGCAAAGTAGACGGTGACCACGCGCTAATTCTTGCCCTTCCTCCTCAGAGCGAATAATTCGTGTTTGATCGACTTCCTGAGTATCCCTGGGAATCCCTAAAACCCTACGCTGCTAAGGCAGCACTGCATCCTGGTGGCGCTGTCGATCTATCAGTTGGTTCACCAGTGGATCCCACTCCAAGCATCATCCAAGACGCACTTAATGCAGCATCGAACGCCCCCGGTTACCCTTCGACCGGAGGTTCGCCTGAGTTCAAGGCCGCAGTGGTTGAGTGGTTTGCGCGCAGAAGAGGTGTCAGTGGGCTAAAACCTGAACAGGTAATGCCCACCATTGGATCAAAAGAGTTGATTAGCTGGTTGCCTCTACTGATGGGTTTGGGCCCAGGAGATGTAGTGGTTCAGCCTAAAGTTGCCTACACCGCTTACGTGGTTGGAGCCGCGCTTTGCGGGGCTGAAATTGTTTCCGAAGATGATCCAGCTAAATGGCCTGAAAATACCAAACTGGCCTGGATTAACTCACCGGGTAACCCAGATGGCAGAGTTCTTGATGTTGCCGAGATGAAGGCTGCAGTCGATCGTGCGCGCGAGCTCGGAGCCCTATTGGCAAGTGACGAGTGCTACGCCGAACTTGGCTGGGGAGAGTGGTCTGAAAAACCTATTCCCTCGGTGCTAGATCCTCGAGTTTGCGGCGACAGTCACGAGGGTGTTTTGGCTGTTTATTCACTGAGTAAGCAATCAAACCTTGCCGGATACCGCGCAGCGTTCGCTGTGGGTGAGGCCAAGCTGATCAAAGGCCTAGTCAACCTGAGAATGCACTCAGGATTGAACACCCCGGCACCAGTGCAGAAGGCGATGGTGGTTGCGCTCGGTGATGAAGAGCACGTTCGCGTTGAAAAAGAGATTTATCGAGAGCGTCGAGAAATTTTATTGTCTGCAGTTCGTGAATACGGATTCGAGTTGAGCGATTCGCAGGCTGGTCTATATCTTTGGGCAACGTTGCATGAAGACTGCTGGAAAACTATTGACCGAATGGCTGAATTAGGCATTGTTGTTGTGCCCGGAGTCTTCTACGGTGAACACAGCACCCAGCACGTTAGGTTCTCCATAACCGCCACCGATGCCAAGGTATCAGAGGGTGCTCGCAGGCTGCGCGATGGAATAGGCTTATCCAAGGCTTAGTCAATAGGCAGATTTTTATTAGGAGCTAGATGTCCTCCAGCGACAAAGTAACCGTTTCTTACGGCGACGTAACAGCAGAACTTCCAGTCATTCAGAGCGTCGACGGCCCTTCAGCGGTAGACATCTCGAAGCTCACCGCAATCACCGGGCTCACCGCTTATGACCAAGGGTTTGTAAATACTGCGTCAACCAAATCAGCCATCACATTTATCGACGGAGCCAATGGCGTGCTTCGTCACCGCGGCTACCCAATCGAGCAGCTCGCCGGCCAGAAGAGCTTTTTGGAAACTGCGCACCTTCTCATTTACGGCAACCTTCCGAGCGGCGAAGATTTCTCGTCTTTTGAAGACCGCATCAGACGCCACACTCTGCTTCACGAAGATCTCAAAAACCTTTTCCAGGCCATGCCGCAAAACGCCCACCCGATGGCTGTGCTGGCTGCTGGTGTTTCGGCCATTTCAACTTTCTATCAAGACTCTCTAGACCCGCACGACCCTGAGCAGGTCGAGTTGAGCACCATCAGGCTGTTGGCAAAACTGCCGGTTCTGGCTGCGTATGCTCACAAAAACAGCCTCGGCCAGGCTCTCCTTTACCCAGACAACAGCCTGAATTATGTTGAAAACTTCCTACGCCTAACCTTCGGAAACGCAGCTGAAGACTACATTCAGAACCCGGTCGTTACCAAGGCTCTAGACACTTTGCTTGTGCTGCACGCAGACCACGAACAAAACTGTTCAACCTCAACTGTTCGACTGGTTGGGTCTTCGCAGGCGAACATGTTTGCCTCCATTTCATCCGGAATCAACGCCCTGTTCGGTCCCTTGCACGGAGGTGCCAACGAGGCGGTACTTGAAATGCTGAGTTCGATTCGCGACTCTGGCGAATCAGTGCAGACCTTTGTTCAGAAGGTAAAAAACAAAGAAGACGGTGTTCGCCTAATGGGCTTCGGCCACCGTGTTTACAAGAGTTTCGATCCGCGTGCCCGAATCGTCAAAGCAACTGCAGATCGAGTTCTGGCCGAACTAGGTGTTTCAGACCCGCTGCTCGACATCGCTAAAGAACTCGAGGCAGCGGCGCTTGCCGATGAGTATTTCATCGAGCGCAAGCTGTACCCGAATGTCGATTTCTATACCGGCGTGATTTACAAGGCCATGGGCTTCCCTCCACGAATGTTTACAGCTCTTTTCGCAATGGGTCGACTGCCAGGATGGATCGCACACTGGCGTGAAATGAACGTAGACCCGGCCACCAAGATTGGTCGCCCTCAGCAGATTTACATCGGAGAACCGAAGCGTGACCTGCAGGGGTTTTTCCACTAAAAATTTCTAGTTAATCAACTGAAACCAGAAGATCTCGGTGTCGCCGTAGTTCTTCTGGTTTTCTTTTTGGTACATCTCAGGTATTGCAAATTCTCCGCTGCGGCTTGAGCGCTCAACGACAACAATGGCTTCCGGTTTGAGCAGCGGCAGCAATTGCTCAAGGTTTTCAGTGATTTCCGAATTTGATATCTCGTACGGCGGGTCAATGAACACCAGATCAAAAGTTGCCTGATATTCAGCTGCTGAACTTAGAAAGCTAGACACAGATTTGTTGACCACTTTGGTTCCCGCAGATTCGCCAGCTTTTTCTATTGCTTTTTGAACCAGCAACGAGTTCTTAATACATACGGCTGCGGCTTTACTGTCTTTTTCAACCATCATCGCCCGGTCTGCGCCCCTTGAAATTGCTTCTAGAGCGAGCGCTCCAGTACCCGCATAAAGGTCAAGCACCGATAATCCTGAAATTGCATCTTGGGCTTCTAGACGATTAAAAATTGCCTCGCGAATGCGATCACTGGTCGGTCGAGTGGGTTTTGCTGGGCTAACCAGCTTGATTGAGCCTGCAATTCCGCCAATGATTCGTGTCATGATGCGCCAAGCCTAGCGCGAGGGTGAAGATTGAATTGTGCTGCTACCCCAAACCAAACTCGATGCCGTGCTCGGAGACCGAACGGCTAAAGCTTTGGCTCGTCATCTGGGGTTACAGACGGTCGCCGACCTGCTGCAACACTATCCGAGACGATACGCAACCAGGGGAGAGCTCACCCCGATTCGCGAAATTCCTCTGGGGGAGCCGGTAACAGTAGTTGCAGACGTGGTTTCGGTTTCTGAGCGTTATATGAAGGGCAAAAAGGGGAGCATTCTCGAGGTGGTAATCACCGATGGCTCGGCGACCGGAAACATGGGGAAGTTGACCCTGACTTTCTTTAACCAGGCGTGGCGTCAAAAAGAACTTCGCGTTGGCTCTCGAGGGCTTTTCGCGGGCAAAATTAGCAGCTATCAGGGAAAGCTTCAGCTGGCCCACCCTGATTATGAGCTTTTCCCTGATGAAATCAGCGAAGCCGACGCTCAAAAATGGGCCAAACTGCCGATTCCTATCTATCCTGCTGCTGCGTCGGTAACCACATGGGCAATTGCTCGTTCGATGGCAATCGTGCTTGACACTCTTGAAGCTTTACCCGAGATAATTCCAACCGAAATTGCTTCAAATGAGAATTTATTGTCGATTGCTGAGGCTCTGCGGCGGATTCACCAACCCGAGGTTGAATCCGACTGGAAAACGGCTCGGGAAACACTCAAATTTACCGAAGCTTTTTTACTGCAAAGCATTTTGGTCAAGCGTCGCTTCGACAACACGAACCTGACTGCAACGCCCAGAAGATCAATTGACGGTGGGTTGCTAGCAAAATTTGATGCCGAACTACCTTTCAAACTAACCAAGGGTCAGTCTGAAATCGGCGAACAAATTTCTCAAGACTTAGCGGGCAGCAGCCCAATGAACAGATTGGTACAGGGTGAGGTTGGCAGTGGAAAGACCCTGGTTGCGTTGAGGGCGATGCTGGTCGTCGCCGACACCGATGGGCAATCAGCCCTGCTTGCCCCGACCGAAGTATTGGCAAATCAACATTTCAACAGCATTACCAAAAACTTAGGCGATGAACTCAGCCGCGAGCTCGGAGTAACTCTGCTGACCGGGCAGCTCTCAACTCAGCAGCGAAAACAAGCATTGCTGCAGATCATCAGTGGCAAGGCGAAGATTGTCATTGGCACCCACGCACTTATCGCAGACAAAGTCGATTTTTACGACTTGGGTTTGATAGTGGTTGATGAGCAGCACCGCTTTGGCGTCAATCAACGCGAGGCTCTGCGCCTGAAGGCGAAACTACCGCCACACGTGTTAACTATGACGGCCACTCCCATTCCAAGAACTCTTGCGGTCACGGTCTTTGGTGACCTAGATGTTTCCTCGCTCACTGAACTGCCAGCTGGAAGACAGCAAATTTCATCACACGTTGTTCAACTGTCTCAACCCGGCCTGGTTGCGAGGGTTTGGCAGCGAGTAGCTGAAGAGGTAAAAAGTGGGCGGCAAGCATTCGTGGTGTGCCCTCGAATCGATGAATCTGACGATCTTGGGGAACCAGAGTATGAAGACGTTGCGAAAGCAGATGAGGTTTCAGGTAGTAACTACAAAACTGCAGCTGTGCTACCGGTGGTTGACTCGCTACGCGTAAATCCTGCACTGAAAGATCTGCGAATAGCAGCTTTGCACGGTAGACAAACTTCCGATGAAAAAGGTCAGATTATGGCCTCATTCCAGGCCGGCGAACTAGATGTTTTGGTCTCCACCACTGTAATTGAGGTCGGGGTCGACATTCCAAATGCAACCGTAATGATTGTGCTTGATGCTGACCGTTTCGGAATCAGCCAGTTGCACCAGCTTCGCGGACGTGTTGGCCGTGGTGGCTTGCCGGGGCTATGTCTGCTGCTCACCAGCGCCGAAGAGGGTACGCCTGTTCTCGAACGGGTTCAGGCAGTTGCTGATACATCTGACGGATTCGAGTTGAGTGAGATTGACCTGGCTTACCGAAGAGAGGGCGACGTTTTGGGGGTTAGTCAATCTGGTCGCGTATCGAGTCTTAGGCTGCTAAGCGTTATCTCGGATAGAGATTTGATTCAGCGAGCGAGAGACTATGCGCTGAGCGTTTTTAGAAGTACCCCACCAGCGTGTCCAGCGAGTTTGCTCGCAGCAATCAACCAGGTTGAGAGCAGCGCTCAGGAGAATTTAGCCAAGGCCTAGGCAGTTTTTGCTTTTGCGCGTTTGGAAAAGTGGGCTACCGTTTAGCTATGGCTTCAATTGCGGTTTATCCCGGATCTTTCGACCCCGTCACCCTTGGGCATCTAGATGTAGCCGCGCGCGCGACTCGCATTTTTGATGAGTTGCACATTGTGGTGGTTCACAATCCGGGTAAAAACCCCCGTTTCAGCAGCGAACAGCGCGTAACTCTGATTCGCGAAAGTCTCGCAGAGCTGGGTATTCACGCTGGAGCCAAGATAAAAGTCGACACTCTCGATTCTGGCCTGCTGGTGGATTACTGCTTGATGGTCGGGGCATCGGCATTGGTCAAGGGCTTTAGAAACAACGTCGATCTAGATTACGAATTACCAATGGCACAGGTTAATCATGATCTTGCTGAGGTCGAAACAATCTTTATCCCTGCGAACCCAGAACACGGCTTAGTTTCAAGCTCGCTCGTCAAGCAAGTTGCAGATCTTGGCGGTTCGGTTGGCAAATATGTTCCGAAGGCAGTTGCTCGAGCGTTAGCATCTACTGCGACTAATCGAAAGTAATTCAACATGGCTTCAACCGCTTATCAAATTAATGTTCATGACCTCATGCACAAGCCCGGTCAGATGCGTGAGCTTGAGCTCGACATCAATGTTCCTGAGGCTCTTGGTGATGGAATAATCCAGGTTCGGTCAGGGGCAAATCTTGAGCTTGACCTCAGGCTCGAGTCGGTTCATGAGGGAATTTTGGCAACTGGCGAAATTTTTGTCAGGTCAGAGGGTGAGTGTTCACGATGCCTGGATCCAATTTCTTCGGCACTGGAGGTGGATTTTCAAGAGCTTTTCGCCTATTCTGTAACTGACGAGGATGACTTCGCTGTCATAGACGAAAAAATCGATCTTGAACAAGCCATCCGTGACGCGGTTGTTCTAAGCCTTCCGTACCACCCTCTCTGTAGCGCTGATTGCGCTGGGTTATGCCCTGAGTGCGGTGTGAAGCTGGCTGAAAACCCGCAGCATGAGCACGAAACCGCGACTAATTCGCGATGGGCTGCTCTCGAAAGTTTTAGCAAAAAGGAAGAGTAAGTACCATGCCAGTACCAAAGCGTCGACTATCTCGCTCACGCACTCACTCACGTCGTTCACAGTGGAAGGCAGCCGAGGTCACCTTGGTGAAGACCATTGAAAACGGCAAGACCGTTTACAGCCTGCCTCACCGCGCCAAGGTAGTTGAGGACTCAGCAGGCAACGCCCTGTTCCTTGAGTACAAGGGCCGCAAGGTCGCAGACGCTTAAATCATCCAATTTCCGCGATGAACCTCAATCGGCTGAGCGCACGTCTCGGCGTTGAGATTGACCAAGAGCTTCTGCTTACGGCTCTAACTCATCGCTCGTTCTCATACGAGAACGGCAACCCACCCAACAACGAACGCCTAGAGTTTCTAGGCGACTCGGTGTTGGGTTTTGTTGTTACAGAGCACATCTACCGACTACTGCCCGACCTTGCCGAGGGTGAGATGACCAAGGTCAAGAACGCAGTAGTTTCAGCTACTGCGCTTGCTGAGGCCGCAAATCAAATTGGTCTCGGTGACTTTCTGAGACTTGGCAAAGGCGAGGAACAGACCGGCGGCCGCCAAAAAACTAATTTGCTTGCGGATGCATTTGAAGCTGTCTTGGGGGCAGCACTGATTTCGTCGGGCGTTCACGCAGCCACAGAGCTAATTCAAAAATATGTTTTTCCCATGCTTGAGAATCCTGATGCGCTCCGAGCGAATTCAGATCCTAAAACCACTCTTCAAGAATTGGCTCAAAACAGAGGTAAAGACTTGCCCAGATATGAAACCAGTTTTGATGGCCCAGATCATGACCGAACCTTTTACTCCAAAGTGCTAATCGGCGAGAAAATGATGGGCAGTGGAATCGGCAGGTCTAAAAAAAGCGCTGAAACAGCTGCGGCAATTGCAGCGCTAGACGTCTTACAAAATAGGAATTAGATTGCCTGAGCTACCAGAGGTTGAAACTGTTCGCGCCGGTCTAGCCCCGTTTCTGACCGGGAGCATAGTTAGAAACATCACCATCTTCGATTCAAGATCCCTAAAGCGCCACCCGGGTGGCCCATCGGATTTCGAGGCAACTTTGCTGGGTGCTGAAATTGAGGGCGTTGTTCGACGAGGAAAATTCTTGTGGATGCCAATCAGGCCAAATTTGCAGAAAAGCGGCGAAATTCATCTTGCCCTGGTTGGCCACTTAGGAATGAGCGGGCAAATGCTTATTCGTGAAGCAGGTGCCCCCGAAGACAAATTAACCAGGATTGTAATTACTGTCGAAACCAAAGCTGGCGAAATGGTCGAATTTAGATTTATCGACCAGAGGCTTTTTGGTTCTCTAGCTATTGACGAACTCGTACCGTGCCCCGGTGGCCAGCGTGCGGGTTTTTGCCCAGAGGTGGCTGACGCCCAGTGGTTGAATTTGATTCCCGCGCAGGCGGCTCACATCAGCCGAGACCCGCTAGATGAGCACTTCGACACAGCTGCTGTGATCGCTAAATTTGCAAAAAAACAGTCGGGCATCAAACGGGTGCTACTTGATCAGCAAACGCTCAGTGGTATCGGCAACATTTATGCCGATGAGGCCCTATGGCGAACAAAACTTCACTATGACCAGCCTGCCGCCAGCCTCAGTAGAGCAAAAAAAGCAGAGTTACTCGATTCGGTTAAAGAAATTCTTCGCGCAGCTGTGGCCGAAGGTGGCACCAGCTTTGACGAACAATACAAAAACGTTAATGGCGAATCTGGGTACTTTGCAGTTTCCCTTAACGCCTACGGTATGACTGGTTTGCCCTGTAAGCGATGCGGTGCGCCAATCAAACGAGATAGTTGGATGAACCGCGGCTCACACTTCTGCCCCAAGTGTCAAAAGCTGAAGCCATAATGCGGTAATTTTGTGATGGCGGTTGACGCCGAATCCAGATAATTCAGAGGGGAGTGCTGCGCTTGTATCTCAAGAGCCTCACCCTCAAAGGCTTCAAATCATTTGCTAATGCAACCACCTTTGCCTTTGAGCCAGGTGTCACAGCTGTGGTTGGCCCTAACGGATCTGGTAAGTCAAATGTTGTTGACGCTCTTGCCTGGGTTATGGGTGAGCAGGGGGCGAAAACCCTTCGCGGCGGCAAAATGGAAGACGTCATTTTCGCCGGCACCTCAACCAAGGGTCCGCTTGGTCGCGCTGAGGTAATCCTCACTATAGATAACAGCGATGGCGCTCTGCCAATCGAGTACAGCGAAGTTACGATTTCCAGAACCTTGTTTCGTAACGGCGGCAGTGAGTACGCAATTAACGGAGATGCCTGCCGACTACTAGACGTTCAAGAGTTGTTGAGCGACTCAGGCCTCGGTCGTGAGATGCATGTCATTGTTGGCCAAGGGCAGATCGCCAATGTTCTTGCTGCCACACCTGAAGAACGTCGTGGCTATGTTGAGGAAGCCGCCGGAATCTTGAAGCACCGTCGGCGAAAAGAAAAGACTCAGCGCAAACTTGAGGCGATGCAAATCAACCTAACCCGATTGAACGATCTCGCTGGTGAAGTTAGGCGACAGCTCAAGCCACTGAGCCAACAGGCAGAGGTTGCCAGAGAGGCGCAGGGTATCGCTGCAATTGTGCGAGACGCAAAAGCTCGAATCCTTGCTTTTGACATCTCACAGCTGCATGCTGCATTGGAAGAAACCGCTAAGAGTGAAGCTGATCGTCGGGCCGAGCGAAACATCTTGCAAGAGCTTCTAGCCGAAAATACCCAACGCCTTAGCCAGCTGGAAGCTGCGCAAATCAATGATGAAGTTGACCGTGCGCGTTCGATTTCATATCAGTTCGACACCGCTGCCGAGCGAGTGCGTTCGCTGTTGACGGTTGCCAATCAGCGAATTGCGATGCTTGAATCTCAGGCTTCAGTGGGGGCTGCGACAGTAGATCCCGCCGCGATAGCTGACGAAGCAGCCGCCGCCGAAGTCGCGCTGGTTGAACTGCAGAATCAAGTGAATTCCCTTCAGACGCAGCTCTTAGCGTCAGAAGAACATCGAAATCAAGCACGCGAAAACCTTGAAAAATTTGACCGGCAAATTGCTGAACAAAATGCGCTGATCTCGAAATTTGACCTTGATAAAGCCAAATATGGCAACGAAGTTGCGGTTGCTAAATCGAGACTTGAGTCGTTGCGTGGCGAGGTAGAGCGCCATAAATCAGCCGCAAGACAGGCTAAAGAACGTCTTGACCTAAAAACTTCAGAGTTCAAGACGCTAGAGTCTGAGCTCGCTGGTCAGAGTGGCAGTGCAGACAACACCCTCGAGCAAAAGTATGACGCAGCCCAGCGCGCGGTAGCTGCAGCGGCATCGCAGATTGAAGAGCTGCGCGACAAAATACACGAGGCTGAACGAGAACGCGATTCACTCGCTGCTAAACGTTCCGCACTCAATCTGACCCTGGAGCAAAAAGATGGTTCGAGCGAGCTCATCTCGGCAGGGCTTCGCGGGCTTCGGGGGCTTGTGGCCAGCCACATGAAAATTGAAACCGGGTTCGAGACCGCGGTTGCGGCAGCCCTCGGTTCGCTTGCAGATGCTCTCGTAGCTGATTCTCGAGAGGCAGGAATTGCTGCTCTTGACTACCTAAAAAACATTGATGGTGGTAGGGCCGAGATTATTGTTGCCGACGTTGAGTCTGAGGGCAAACTCAAATCTCTTCCTAAGGTTGTCGGAGCTAGAGCAGCTGCAGATGTTGTAAAAGCTCCGTCGGGTGTTCTAGCCCTGCTCGAAAATGTCGTAATAGTTGACGATCTTGTTGCTGCGCAACGCCTGTATCAAAACGACAAATCGGTGATTAATCTCGTCTTGATAACCCTTGACGGCGATGTGCTAACCAATTCTGTTTTGCGCGGAGGATCGTCAAGCAAACCCTCAAAAGTAGAGCTTGTTGCCGAGCGTGATGCAGCCGATAAAAAACTGGCGCGGGTAACCGAGCAGCTCGAAACTTACAAAGCTGAATTGGCACAGGCGAAATCAAATGAGACAGCAGCAAAAGAGAGCGCTGCCGCTGCTCATGCTGCCCTCAATGCACATGACTCCGAGTTGGCAGCGAATGCCGAAAAACTTGGTCGGCTTCGCGTTCAGGTTGAAGCTTCGCAGGCAGATCTTGATCGTCTTATTAAGGTTGCCGAGCAGGCCGAGGCATCCATCGAACTTGCCCTTAACGCGGTTGCACTGGCCGAGCGCAACAAGGCTGAGTTCGAATCACAAGAGCGCCCTCAGGTTAACGTAGATGACCGCGACCGGTTGGCGCAGGAGCTAGAAAATCGTCGCCAGGTTGAGCTTGAAATTCGTGTTGAACTTGGTGCAGCTCTAGAGCGAGCGCGCGTTGAAACTCAGAGAGTCGCGCAGCTAAAAGCACAAATCGCTGATGCTCAACTTGCGATTGAACGTGCTAAGGCCGCTGCTGAAAAACAGGCCAATCAGCTGGCGCGAGCCAGTCGAGTGGCCTCAGTTTTGCCGGTTTTACTCGCAAAGATTGCTGAGTCGGCAACTTTTGCAAAAGTAAAACTTCATGAGCTAGAGACCCAGCGGTCAAATCAAAACGCTGAATTAGTTCGTCTTCGTGGCGAAACCGCCGAAATTCAAATGAAGTTGCAAATCCTAACGCAGAGCGTTCACGACATTGAAATGGCCAACCACGAGAAGCGCCTAAATTTGGCCAACCTAGTTTCGCGCGCAAATGATGAGCTGGGGCTTGAGCAAGAAATTTTGCTTGCCGAGTACGGCCCGCAAAACCGAATACCTGATGAAACGGCAGAAGATGGTCTCAGAGACTTCAACCGCGATGAGCAGCTTCGTCGTCTCCGCGATGGAGAACGCCTCTACGAAAAGCTCGGAAAAGTAAATCCGCTAGCACTTGAAGAGTTTGCGGCGTTAGAGGAGCGGCATAAATTCCTAACCGAGCAGCTCGCAGATCTAACTCAAACCAGAAAAGATTTGCTCCAGATCATCGAAGACCTCGACGTGAAAATGCAGGCCATTTTTGCTGAGGCGTTCGAAGACACTAAAAACGCCTTCGAACGAGTCTTTCCAGTCTTGTTCCCTGGGGGTAGTGGCTCAATTTTCTTGACTAATCCTGAAGACCTGCTCACCACGGGCATTGAGGTGAGCGTCAAGCCGGCTGGCAAGCGTATCGAGCGGCTCTCGCTGCTTTCCGGTGGTGAACGTTCTTTGGCTGCGGTGGCACTTCTGATTGCAATTTTCAAGGCCCGCCCCTCGCCCTTCTATGTGATGGATGAGGTCGAGGCGGCTCTCGATGATGCCAACCTCGGAAGGTTGCTGCAGATTCTTGAAGACTTGAAGACTAATTCTCAGCTGATCATCATCACTCACCAAAAGCGCACCATGGAGATTGCGGATGCGCTCTACGGTGTTTCGATGCGTCAAGATGGCGTTTCTGCAGTTGTTGGGCAGCGTCTGATTGAGAAGGCCTAGCCGTGGGTTTTTTGTTCTGGAAGCGTAAGCGCAGCGAAGAAGCTGAGCAGCCGGGCCTCGAGCAGCCACATGCTGAGCAGCAGAGTGTTGAACCTGAGCAAGCACTCGCACCAGAAATTGTTGATCGCGAGCCGTCGACCGCGGTTGATTATGATGAGCCCACTCCAGAAGCCGTTGCGGTGCCGAAGATCGAATCCGAATCTGAAAAACATGTTTCTGAGGCTGGCTCGAATGCACAAACCGAACCTCAGGTAGCTCAGCCTGAACCAGTACTAATTTCGGTTGAATTACCCAAGCGCTCAGCCAAAAAAGGCATTCGCAGCCTGTTCAGCCGCATCAAGTTTGATCCTGAAAATCTGGATGAACTAGAGGATATTTTGCTCCAGGCCGATTTTGGCGTTGACGCTTCGTTGCAAATCGTCGGTGAGGTGAAGGCTCGCGCCAAAAAATCTGGAGCTGCAACTGAAACCCAGCTCAAGCAAATTTTGTCGAATGTAATTACTGAGCAACTCACCAGAGACGATTCAGCTTTGAATTTGTCCGATGGCAAACTTCCATACGTTTTTCTGGTGGTCGGCGTCAACGGTGTGGGCAAGACCACAACTATTGGCAAGCTTGCAAACTGGTTGTCGGAAGGAGACTGGTCGGTCGTAATCGGGGCTGCAGACACCTTTAGGGCGGCTGCCGTGGATCAAATTGCAACCTGGGCCGATCGAGCGCGGGCAGTTCTTGTTAGACCAAAACTCGAAGGCCAAGACCCGGCTAGTGTGGCTTTTGAGTCGGTCGACCATGCAATCGCAAACGACGCTGACATCCTAATTATTGACACGGCAGGCCGTTTACAGAACAAGACTGATTTGATGGCCGAACTCGAGAAGATTCGACGCGTCGTTGAAAAGCGCGCTCAGATCAACGAGGTGCTACTGGTTATTGACGCCACGACCGGGCAAAACGGCCTGTCCCAAGCAAAAGCTTTTGCCGAAATTGCCAAAGTCACCGGTGTAGTACTAACCAAGCTCGATGGAACTGCCAAGGGCGGCATCGTTTACGCTATTCAGCGAGAGCTGGGCATTCCGGTGAAGCTGGTCGGGGTGGGCGAGGGTATCAACGATTTTGCGTTCTTCGACGCTCGTGAGTTTGCTGAAGGCCTAGTCGGCTAAGGAGTTTTATGTTTGGAAATCTTTCGGATCGCCTAGTCGATACCTTCAAGAATCTTCGTAGCAAAGGCAAACTAAGCCCCGCAGATATTGATGCCACTCTAAGAGAGATCAGGCGTGCTCTACTTGAAGCCGATGTCGCCCTTGAGGTGGTCAAGAACTTCATTACGGCAGTTCGCGATCGTGCACTAAGCGATGAGGTCTCCAAAGCACTCAACCCGGCTCAGCAGGTTGTCTCGATTGTCAACGATGAGCTGGTAAAGATTCTCGGTGGCGCTCAACGAAAATTAGCCTTTGCAAAGACCCCACCAACGGTGATTATGCTTGCCGGCTTGCAGGGATCTGGTAAAACGACTTTGGCCGGAAAGCTCGCAAAGTGGTTAAAAGGTCAGAGCCAAACGCCGTTGCTGGTCGCCGCCGACTTGCAACGACCAAATGCTGTGAATCAGCTTCAGGTGGTTGGTGAGCGTTCCGGGGTAGACGTTTTTGCGCCCGAACCTGGAAACGGCGTTGGAAATCCCGTCAAGGTTGCCAAAGACGCCATCAAGCATGCAACCGCCAAACAGTACAGTGTGGTCATTGTCGACACTGCCGGCCGACTCGGCGTAGACGAAGAGCTGATGCAACAGGCTATCGACATCCGTGACGCAGTCGATCCTGACGAAATTCTTTTCGTAATTGATTCGATGATTGGTCAGGATGCCGTAAACGTAGCCAAAGCGTTCGAAGATGGCGTTGGCATTACCGGAGTTGTGCTTACCAAACTTGATGGCGATGCTCGCGGCGGTGCTGCGCTATCGGTGGCTTCTATTACCGGTAAGCCAATCATCTTTGCATCGAACGGCGAGGGTCTCGATGCGTTTGAGCCTTTCTATCCGGATCGCATTGCGAGTCGAATTCTCGACATGGGAGATGTGCTCACCCTTATCGAACAAACTCAGAAGCAGTTTGACGAAACTGAGGCCAAGGCGCTCGCTGAAAAACTTGCCAAAGAGACATTCACCCTTGAAGATTTCTTGGATCAGATGCAGCAATTGCGCAAAATGGGATCACTAAAGAGCATGCTGGCCATGATGCCAGGTGCCGGCCAGATGCGTGCTCAGCTAGACAACTTCGATGAGAGAGAAATTGATCGCACCGAGGCAATTATTCGGTCTATGACTCCGCTCGAGCGCACTCAACCCAGGGTTTTAAACGGTTCAAGAAGAGCCCGAATTGCCAGGGGCTCTGGCACCACGGTAACCGAAGTTAACTCTCTGGTGAATCGCTTCGAGCAAGCAGCCAAAATGATGAAGACTGTGGCCCGAGGCGGCACACCGCAGCTGCCAGGTATGCCAAAAATGCCCGGCATGCGTTCTGCTGGTTTTGGCGCAGGGAAATCGAAGTCAAAAGACAAGAAAAAGGGTTCCAAATCTGGAAATCCGGCTAAACGTGCGGCTGAAGAAGCGGCACGACTATCAGGCCGAAATGATCCCGGTTCATCCTCTGGCGGATCATCCTTTGGAATTTAATTCCCGTCTTTTGCAATAGTGGTGGCGCGAGCCCCGCTTTTCTGGCAGAATAATAAGGTTGCCAAGCGCATGACCCTCTAATCTTGCGCCGCAAACCCTAGAGCTTTTTCTTCCGAGTGTGCACCCCACGCTCACGGATGAATGTTCGCCCCATTTCACATCACAGGAGTATTTGTGGCAGTTAAAATCCGCCTGAAGCGCATGGGCAAAATCCGCGCGCCTCACTACCGCATCGTCGTCGCAGACTCACGCACCAAGCGTGACGGACGCGTAATTGAAGAAATTGGTCGCTACATTCCGACCGAGAACCCATCGTTCATCGAGGTTAACTCAGAGCGTGCCCGCTACTGGCTAGGTGTTGGCGCTCAGCCAACCGAGCAGGTCGAAGCAATTCTGAAGCTAACCGGTGACTTCCAGGCTTCAAAGGGTGACAAGAACGCGAAGAACGTTGTCAAGACCAGAGAAGCAAAAGCAGAGTTCGTCATCGACACCAAGAAGAAGCCAGTTCTTCTTCCAAAAGACGAGCAGGCTGCAGCTAAGAAGGCTGCCGCTGAGGCTCCAGTTGAGGCTGTCGAAGAAGTTGCAGTTGAGGCTGCAGTTGAGTCAGAGGCTGTTGTAGCCGAGGCTGCTCCTGCTGTCGAAGAAGCTGCTGTTGAAGCCGAAGCTCCTGCTGAAGAGGCGCCAGCCGCTGAAGCGGAGGCAGAGGCCGCAGCACCTGCAGAAGAGGCTTAGTAAGTGCTTGCCGCTGCGCTCGAACACCTAGTCAAAGGCATCGTCGACAATCCTGACGATGCCGCCGTGACTGCACGAAGCACCTCTCGCGGAGACCTGCTTGAGATAAACGTGCACCCAGATGATTTGGGTCGAGTGATCGGGCGCAACGGCCGCACCGCAAAAGCACTTCGAACTGTCGTGAATGCTCTTGCCGACGGTAAGAAAGTTCGTGTCGACGTGGTCGATAACGATTTCTAAGCAAGACACGCTCCGAGTTGGCCGTCTGGTCAAGGCCCACGGCCTCAAAGGAGCTTTCAAATTAGAGCTTTACACTGATTCGCCAAATGAGCGTTTCACCCCCGGAACCGTTCTTGAACTTCAGGTTCCAGATTCATCCCCATGGTTCGGCCATACTGTGACCGTTTCCGAGCTCCGTTGGTACAACCAAGCTCCTGTCTTATTTCTCAAAGAGGTTCAAGACCGCACAATGGCCGATTCGCTGGTCAGGGCCATACTTTTGTACCGAGCAAACACCGATGAGCTTCCAAAAGAAAAAGACGCCTGGTACGACTATCAGCTAATCGGGCTCAAGGTACTTCGCGACGGCGTTGAGATCGGCGTTGTCGAGCGAGTTGACCATTTACCAGCGCAAGATTTGCTGGCAGTAAAAACTGCTGAAAAAGAAGTTTTGGTTCCGTTCGTCAAGGCCTTTGTTCCCGACGTTGACATGGCCGCTGGTACTCTGACTGTGACCCCACCCGGTGGGCTTTTTGAGGACCTAGCTGAGGAAGACTAATGAAAATCGATGCAATTTCGATTTTTCCTGATTACTTTCAGGCACTAGATCTTTCTCTATTGGGTAAAGCCCGCGAAAAAAACCTAATCAGTTTCACTGCACATAATCTTCGCGATTACACCTTCGACAAGCACAAAACTGTTGATGACACTCCATACGGTGGCGGTGCCGGAATGCTCATGAAGCCCGAACCTTGGGGTCTGGCTCTCGATCAAGTATTGCTGCCCAATTCGGAGAGCACGGTAATTTTCACTTCGCCAGCAGGAGAGCCATTCAACCAAAAAATGGCTTACGAGTTGGCCGACAAAAGCCATCTTGTTTTTGCCTGCGGTCGATATGAGGGCATAGACCAACGCGTAATTGATTTCGCCGCCACTAGAGCCGACGTTCGAATGGTAAGCCTCGGCGACTATGTGCTAAACGGCGGAGAAGTTGCTGCGCTTGCCATGATTGAGGCAATCTCGAGGCTAATACCCGGCGTAATTGGAAACGCAGATAGCCTGATTGAAGAGTCCCACTCGGATGGTTTGCTCGAGTACCCAAGCTATACAAAACCGGCTAGCTGGCGGGGTCTAGACGTCCCGGATGTTTTGCTAAGCGGTAATCATGCCCTGATTGCAAAATGGCGTAAAGAGCAACAACTAGAGCGAACCCGCAGAGTTCGACCCGACCTGTTGCCCAACGGCGACCAACTGGGCTAAACTCTAAAGGTTGCTCAGCCGATAAAAACTCTGCCGCAGGGGAGTTCAGGCGATGAGGCGACAATCAAAAACTAAACCGTTGGTGACCTGCGTGCAGTAACAGAGAGCGATTCAAAATGAACATTCTTGACGTAGTTGATGCAGCATCATTGCGCTCAGACATCCCAGAGTTCCGTGTTGGTGACACCGTAAAGGTTCACGTAAACATCATTGAAGGTAACCGTAGCCGTGTTCAGGTCTTCCAGGGCATCGTTATTCGTCGTTCAGGCGAGTCAGTTCGCGAGACCTTCACCGTTCGCAAAATTAGCTTCCAGGTTGGCGTAGAGCGTACTTTCCCTGTGCACTCGCCAATCATCGAAAAGATCGAGGTTGTAACCCGCGGTGACGTGCGTCGCGCGAAGCTATACTTCCTGCGCGATCTTCGCGGTAAGAAGGCCAAGATTCGTGAGAAGCGCGACAACGCGTAATAGCCTTATCGCATGACAAACCTCGGGCCCTTTCAAAGCCCAAAACGCAAAGCACCAAGTTCTCCGGCTCTAACTAAGTTCAACAGACTGAGAAAAAATACTTTTATTTCTCTTCTAATCGACCTGTTGGTAATTGTCGGCACGGCCTTGGTGCTTTCGCTTTTAATCAAAACTTTTCTAATTCGGTCATTTTTTATTCCATCCGGCTCAATGCTGGAAACTCTTCAGATCGACGACCGAATAATCGTCAACGAGTTGGTGCCAGACCTGATTGATGTTCAGCGCGGCGACATAGTCGTTTTCAAAGACCCCGGGGGCTGGTTGGGCGAAGTATCCACTCGCGAATTGAATCCAATTGAAGCCGTTTCAGAGTGGTTCTTGTCTTCTTTCGGAATTGTTGCCCCTGACAGCAGCCAACATCTAGTGAAACGCGTTATCGGTGTCGGTGGTGACCGAGTCGTTTGCTGTGACGCTTCAGGAAAATTAACAATCAACGGTGTGGCTATCGACGAACCCTATATCGCTCCGGGGGTTAAGCCTTCCGAAACAGAATTTGATGTCACTGTCCCTGAAGGGTCGGTTTGGGTAATGGGCGACAACCGCCCCAACAGCGAAGACTCGCGGTATCACCCGGACCTGCCTGCCAAGGGCTTCGTTGCTAAAGAATTTATTGTTGGCAGAGCATTTCTAATCAGTTGGCCGTTTACAAATCTAACCTGGCTTGGTTCTTATCCAGATGTCTTCAAAGACGTTCCCAACCCTTGAGATTGAGGCGAATATTCGCCAAACAGGGGTTCGTTATCTCATCGCCGTTGACGAGGTGGGGCGTGGTGCAATTGCCGGACCGGTTGCCGTTGGTGCTGTTCTAATTGATCTTTACGATGAAATTTTCTTAGAACAGGCGCCCAAGGGAATAGCTGATTCAAAGCTGTTATCAGAGCAACAGCGTGAAGCGCTATTCTCACCAATTGTCAGTTGGGTCAGGTATTTCGGAGTCGGAATGGTCTCGGCTGAAGAGATTGATCGAATCGGCATAATTTCAGCGTTAGCGAAGTCAGGCAGGTTGGCGATTGACCAGACATTGGCAGCGTGGCCTGAACGTTCAGAACTGGCCTCATCCGGAATAAAGATTCTGCTTGATGGGTCACATGACTGGCTCGGAAGTTCTAGTTTTGGAATTCCCGTAGTGGTCAGACCCAAAGCGGATCGAGATAGCTTGAGCGTTGCAGCTGCCTCAGTTCTGGCCAAAGTGCTGAGAGACCGCTACATGGTTGAATTGTCAAATTCTGATAATCGATTCGGCTTCGAAAGCCATAAAGGTTACGCGGCGGCGACCCATATTGCTGCGCTAAAGAGATTCGGCCCTTCCGAACACCACCGCCACAGTTGGTTGAACAAGATTCTGGCTGACGGTCAGCTTGAAATAAATGAATAGACTTTAGCCAATGGATGAAAACGAAATCGAAGATTACGACCGCGAGGCCGAGCTGGCGCTGTATCGCGAGTATCGCGACGTCGTAGCTACATTCAAATATGTCATTGAGACGGAACGGCGTTTTTATCTAGCCAACGAGGTTGAGCTAAACCGAGTTGATGCCGGTAGTGATTTTTATTTTGAAATTAACATGGCAGATGTCTGGGTTTGGGACATTTACCGCACAGACCGCTTTGTAAACAAAGTTCGCGTATTGACCTTCAAAGATGTAAACGTTGAAGAGCTCTCGGGTAAAGCATTCAATCTGCCAAAAGAGCTAGCGGTCGGAGAATAAGTTATCCACAGATTTCCTATCAGTGGCTTAGCAATTCGTGAGTTTGCCTCACCATGATGAGATGCAATCTAATCAAGCACTTGGCCGAACTGGCGAAACACTGGCGGCAGAGTATTTAGAAAATCATGGATACGCGGTAATCGATCGCAACTGGCACTGCAGAACCGGCGAAATCGACATAGTAGCCACCGACCAGAATTACTTGGTTTTTGTCGAGGTGAAAACTCGTAGCAACACATCTTTTGGGCACCCATTTGAGTCAGTAACCACGTCAAAAGTTGCCAGAATGAGGCGCTTGGCTAACGAGTGGTGCCTGGCCAAAGCAAGTCCGGGTTTTCGAATTCGACTCGATGCGATCTCGGTTTTATTTTGCTCAGGTCAGGTAAAAATTGAGCATTTGAAAGCAATCAGCTAATGGCACTCGGGCTAGCGAAAGCAATTTCAATGTTTGGTATGAGTGGCCGAGTTGTGCAGGTTGAGGCTGAGGTAGGTAACGGGCTGCCTGGTTTCAGTTTGATCGGGCTTCCAGACAACGCGTTGAGCGAGTCGAAAGAACGGGTCAAGAGCGCGGTTCAAAATATCGGTCTCAAGTGGCCTCAGCGCAAACTGACGGTGAATCTATCGCCGGCTGCACTCAAAAAGTTTGGTTCCGGGTTTGATTTGGCAATCGCTATTGCGGTTTTAGCCACCGGTTATCGTTTTAGAAATTTTTCGGTCAAAAACACCCTGTTTATCGGGGAGCTAGGGCTTGACGGCAAAATCAGACCCATCGGCGGTGTCCTTGCTGGGTTGCTTGAAGCCGCCAAAAACGGTATCGAACGGGCATACGTACCAGCAGACAATCTTGGCGAAACACGATTGATAGACCAGCTTGAAATTATCCCGGTGGCCAATTTGACCGATCTGGTCGAAAAATTGGGCATCGAAGTTAAGCTTAGAAAGTTTCAGTCGGCTGACGCTTCCGTCGAAACCAATGCCATTGAAGAGAAGCTGAATGTCAAGTTAGCTGCTTCATCAAATGACCGGCGATACCAGCCTGATTTCAACGAGGTGCGTGGTCAGGCAACGTTAATTCGAGGCCTAACAATCGCAGCTGCGGGAGGGCATCATGTTCTTTTGGTTGGCCCGCCTGGCTCCGGCAAAACAATGATGGCTCAACGGTTTGCCGGAATCCTACCGAAGCTCACAGTTAGTCAAGCTCTTGAATCGGCTGCACTTACAACTTTGACGGGCAGACAATCACTGTTGGACACTCCAACCAGCGAAATTTTCAACCCTCCTTTTAGTGCGCCACACCACAACGCTTCAGTCAGCGCTATGGTTGGCGGCGGCAGTCCAATTCCGGCCCCAGGGGCAATCTCTTTGGCGCACAACGGAGTGCTTTTCTTGGACGAGGCGTGTGAATTTCAAGTTCCTGTCTTAGAGTCGCTCCGGCAACCGCTTGAATCGGGTTCGGTCTCCATTATCAGAGCAGCGGGGGTCGCAAGTTTCCCGGCAAATTTTCAATTGGTCCTCGCTGCCAATCCCTGTCCCTGTGGTTATGCTTTGGGTGGCTTGAAGCGCTGTGAATGTAATCACGCTCAGAAGGTTAGATACCGTTCAAAGCTCAGCGGCCCACTGCTCGACCGGGTTGACATCAGGCTTCGGGTTGGCGCTCCGAGCTCATCTGAGGTTTCAAAAGGGACCAGCGAACTTTCCGAGCAGGTTATTCAAGCTCGGAATCGAGCACTTTCGAGATACAAATCAGAAAATTGGGCGAATAACTCGGCTGTTCCAGGCCAAATACTCCAGCAACGGTATCCCATAGGTAATTCTGTAAAACTTCTCGATGCCGCACGTAAATCAGGGAAACTAAGCATGCGCGGTTTCGAGCGCGCCTACAGACTTTCTTGGACAATCGCTGACCTCAACGGTCACGATCAACCAACTCTTGAAGATGTCAGTGAGGCTCTTTATTTTCGCGGATCCGACTCACCTCTAGATCCGAGCTCAGAATGACAGAGCACATTTGGTCTTCCGTTTCTGATGCACAGCTCAAAAAAATACACTGGGCTGCAGACATCACCTGTGCAAAAGAACATTTTGCTCGACTGGCAATTGCTTGTTTTACGGAAGCCGACGACAGAGTAGCCGGAACCCTTATCGATCGATTGGGTGCCGAGCAGGCTCTGAAACACATTATTTCTAGAACTGACCCGCTCGTGTTAGCCAAGCTTTCGTTTGGCGAAACTAAAGACACTGCCAGGTTAGCTAAGAAGATTTTTGAAGCCCAACTGCGCTGGAATCTTAGAGTTTCGCTGCAGTTAGTCGATACCGCTCTTGACGCTCTTACAACCTTCAGCGCGCAAACGGTGTTACCAAGTGAAGCTCCTTATTCGAGTGGTTTAGCCGATCTCGGTTCCGGAAAACCAATCGTCTTATTTGTAATGGGGCGAAATCCGGTGGCAACTCTTCAACAATCAACCGCAATTATTGGCGCGCGTAATTCAAGTGACTACGGCGAGCGCTGCGTTAGAGAATTTGTTCCGGTTGCTGCCGAGGCTGGTCAGACGGTTATTTCTGGCGGTGCGATAGGCATCGACTCTTTGGCGCATCAAACAGCAATAGCTGCAGGAAGCCAAACAATTGCATACCTAGCTGGCGGGTTCGATTACATGTATCCGCCAGAGAACAAATTGCTTTTTGAGCAAATAATGCTTACCGGAGCGCTATTCACTGAGTCACCACCGGGGTCAAAGCCTACAAAATGGAGATTCCTCAAACGCAACAGGTTAATCGCTGCATCCTGTAGGTCGACTTTGATTGTTGAGGCCGCCTGGCGGTCGGGCACAATAAATACAGCTCAAAATGCTCTTGATCTCGGGCGAAACTTAGGAGTCGTGCCTGGCGATATTTTCAAGTCTGCAAGCCACGGAATTTACCGATTGGCCAAAAACCCTGAAGTTCAACTGATTACCGACAAGAGCGACTTCAGGGCGCTTTTGGGCATGGGGGATATTGGCACAATTTCGCACGATGATCTTCCCATTGGTGAAAATTGTCAGCGGGTTTTAGACGCCTTGGGCTCCGGGAAAAAATCTGTCAGGGTTGTGGCAGCTGAGGTCGGGTTGGGTGAAATGGAAGTCGAGATTGCCCTGAATACCTTAGAAACTCTTGGTAAGGCGGCGCGTTTTCGAGATGGTTGGCGGCTTTCGCACCGGTTGAAAACTAATCTGTAGTTGTGAACGACATCGGGCAGAGCATTGAAGCATTTTGCGATGATCTTGCCGCAATTCGAGGTACAGCAACAAACACCATTCGCGCCTATCGTTCAGACCTTTTGGGCATGCAGAGGTTTCTCGAAACTAAAAGTTGCCACTCTGTTTCTAAGCTAAACCTAGAGCTGCTTCGTGAATGGCTCTGGCATTTGACTCAAGAGGGTTTAGCAAAGACCACTTTGGCCCGAAAAAATGCTGCAGCAAGAAATTTCACAGCTTGGTTATTCGAGACTAAAAAGATCAGCTCAGACCCTGGGCTGAAACTTCGTTCACCAAAGACTTCGCGTCCACTGCCCAAAGTGGTCAATGCTGAAACAATTTCAGATTTACTTACACATTTAGAAAGGCTGGCAAATTCTGGCGATGCAGTTGCCCTTCAGAATCACGCATTGTTTGAGTTGCTTTACGCCACGGGTATCCGCGTCTCCGAGCTGACTGGGCTTGATCGAACCGATATCAGTTTTGAAACTGGTTTGGTTAGGGTCTTTGGCAAGGGCTCGAAAGAACGTTCCGTGCCATTTGGTGCTCCTGCAAGACGGGCTCTGGAGAGCTGGCTAGTTAGAGGGCGGCCTCAGCTTGCAAGCGCGGAAAGCGGGGAGGCTGTGTTTCTTGGCCAACGGGGAAGCCGCATCGGAGTTCGCCAGGTTTATGACCTTATTGCCTCTAACTTGCAAACTTCGAGCGGGCAGGCACTTGGCCCGCATGCCCTTAGGCATTCTGCTGCTACTCATTTGCTTGACGGTGGAGCAGATTTGCGAGCCGTTCAGGAGCTGCTGGGCCATGCGTCGATGGCGACAACTCAGATTTACACTCACGTATCAATAGATCGACTTCGCGAAGGCTACCGAAGGGCTCACCCCAGGGCTTAAAGAGAGTTGACTCGGTTCGATCTGTTTAGTAAACCAAATCGGGTTGAGGTAACCGTAGGCCCCAGAAACCCCCAGATGTAAACAAGGGGGATCATCGCAGTGCCATAGGTAGCTGGAATCAAAGCACACCACCCCAATGGGGTCTTCAACGGCTGTCATTTCGCCGACTTTGAGTTGAGAACAAACTGGTTCAAGTTCTATCTCTAGGTGATCGACAGTTATCGAGATCAGCCTTCTTTTTCCAACGGTTCCAGAAAAGCTGACCTGCCCGGAAACCGGTGAAATTACTGTCTCGCCAAATTCAGCTTTGAGATCGACACCTCGATGACCGGCTGCAAATCTGGTATTCGGCTGGTCAAAACTATTCACGACTCTCCAACTGTCTCGAACCGGAGATTCGAGCGAAATATTTTCGAACGAGCTCAACGAAATTTCGGCTTGGTTTGGAGGTGCTGTATTCGGCGCATAGGCAATGCCACCAATTGTTAGCTGCATACCCAGCAGCAGTGTGGCAATTTTCATGAAACCAGCTTCAACGATGATCAAACCGCACATTAGTTTTTGCCCAAAACTGTGGATAACTGAGTGTTTGCGCTGGTAGTCTTAGACAAGCGGCAAAGTTCGCGAATCTCCAATTTTTTTTGAAGCTTCTAAAACTGCGTCGACTTCGCGTGTCGAAAAATGTCTGCTCGCATCAGTCTGCCTAATCGGCGGCGCAGCAGATACGGCACCAGGTGTGATCTCATCCGATTTCACAATCAACTGAATTGGCGCGAACGCGCCCAAAGGAGAAAACTGCCATGGCAGTAGTAACTATTCGCCAGCTGCTAGATGCTGGTGTGCACTTTGGTCACCAGACCCGTCGCTGGAACCCAAAGATGCGTCGTTTCATCCTGACCGATCGTTCAGGTATTTACATCATCGACCTACAGAAGTCACTGACTCACATTGACAAGGCATACGACTTCGTCAAAGACACTGTTGCTCACGGCGGCAGCATCTTGTTCGTAGGAACCAAGAAGCAGGCTCAGGAAGCCATCGCTGAGCAGGCGCTTCGCGTTGGCCAGCCATACATCAACCAGCGCTGGTTGGGTGGTCTATTGACCAACTTCCAGACCGTTCAGAAGCGTCTGGCTCGACTAAAAGAGCTCGAGACCTATGATTTCGACGATGCGTCTAAATCAGGTCTTACCAAGAAGGAACTTCTTATTCTTCGTCGCGAAAAAGACAAGCTAGAGAAGGCTCTCGGCGGTATTCGCAACGTGAACAAGACCCCTTCGGCCATCTGGGTTGTCGACACCAACAAAGAGCACCTAGCTATCACTGAGGCTAAGAAGCTTGGCATTCCAGTTATCGGAATTCTTGACACCAACTGTGACCCAGACGACGTCGCCTACGGCATCCCTGGTAACGACGATGCGATTCGCTCGGTTCAGGTTTTGACCCGCGTAATTGCAGATGCAGTAGCTGAAGGCCTGATCGCTCGTCACTCAAAGCCAGAAGCGGCTGAAGAGCCACTAGCCGAGTGGGAGCGCGAGCTTCTAGAGCAGAGTGCTGCACCTGTTGAGGCAGCCCCAGTAGCAACCGAAGAGGCAGCCGAGGCTGCAGTAGAGGAAACCAAATAATCATGGCAAACTACACCGCCGCAGATGTAAAGGCACTTCGCGACCGTTCAGGTGCCGGAATGATGGACTGCAAGGGTGCCCTAGACGAAGCCAATGGCGACGTCGACAAGGCACTTGAGGTACTTCGCCTTAAAGGCCTCAAGGGCGTAACTAAGCGCGAAGGCCGCACCACCAGCAATGGTTTGGTAGTAGCTCGAGTAAACGGTGGCACCGGCTACCTAGTTGAGCTTGCCTGTGAGACCGATTTCGTAGCAAAGGCCGAGAAATTCATCGCCCTTGCAGACCGCATTGCGGATGCAATCGTGGCCGCTGGTGCTAAGAACCTCGAAGACGCTCTTGCCGCATCACTTGAGGGAAGCACCGTTTCTGCAGTTATCAACGATGAAGCAGCAATTATTGGCGAGAAGGTCGAACTACGTCGAGTTGCAGTGGTTGCAGATGCCGCAGTAGATGCATACCTTCACCGCACCAGCAAAGACCTACCTCCACAGGTCGGTGTGCTCTTGGCCTACTCAGGTGCAGATGCAGAAACCGCTCACGATGTTGCAGTTCACATTGCAGCATTCTCACCAAGCGTTCTTCGCCGCGAAGATGTCGCTGCAGAGACCGTCGAGACCGAGCGCCGCATCGCTGAAGAGACTGCACGCAATGAAGGTAAACCTGAAGCTGCGTTGGCCAAAATTGTTGAAGGTCGCGTAAACGGCTTCTTCAAGGAGAACGTTTTGCTTGAGCAAGACTTTGCAAAAGACAACAAGTTGTCGGTTGGCAAGGTCCTTGAAAACTCAGGTCTACAGGTTTCAGCGTTCGTGCGTTTCCGCGTGGGTGCCTAAACTCCAATTTAGGAAAAGGCTCGGTCGATTCGACCGGGCCTTTTCTGCTTTCGCGCCTAGGATAGTAGGGATAACAAAGCAGCCGGAGGCCCCCAATGTCGACTCAAAAACGTCGTGTTCTACTCAAACTCTCCGGTGAAGCATTCGGTGGCGGAACCCTCGGGGTGAACCCCGACATTGTTGCAGACATCGCCAAAGAAATCGCCGAGGGTGCTAAGAGTGCTGAGGTTGCGATCGTGGTTGGTGGTGGTAACTTTTTCCGCGGCGCCGAGCTCTCACAGCGCGGAATGGACCGCTCCAGGGCAGACTACATGGGCATGTTAGGCACCGTCATGAATGCCCTCGCGTTACAAGATTTTCTAGAACAATCAGGCGTAAGCACTCGAGTGCAGTCTGCGATTACCATGGCGCAGGTTACTGAAGCGTACATCCCGCTCCGTGCTGAAAGGCACCTAGAGAAAGGCCGCGTTGTGGTCTTTGGTGCAGGTGCGGGGCTTCCGTATTTTTCTACCGACACGGTCGCAGCCCAGCGCGCACTTGAAATCAAGGCAACAGAGGTTTTGGTGGCTAAAAACGGCGTCGATGGCGTCTACACTGCTGATCCAAAGAAAGACGCAACCGCTAAAAAACTCGATCACATTACCTATCAAGACGCACTTTTGCAGGGTTTGAAGGTTGTCGACGCAACCGCGTTCAGCCTCTGCATGGACAACAAAATGCCTATGCGAGTTTTTGGCATGCAGGGTAAAGGCAACATCACCGCGGCCATTCGCGGAGAACAAATCGGAACTTTGGTAACTGCTTAGGCAGTTAGTACAACAAATACAGGAGCAAAACATGATTTCAGAGATTCTGGCTACTGCAGCAGACAAAATGGCAAAGGCTGTAGAAGCTGCAAAAGAAGACTTCTCATCGGTGCGTACCGGCCGTGCTAACCCTCAGTTGTTCCAGAAGGTCATGGTTGATTACTATGGCACGCCAACTCCGCTTGGTCAGTTGGGTCAGTTGGCAAACCCTGAAGCTCGAACAATAGTCATAACGCCTTACGATAAAACTGCCCTGAAGGCTATTGAGCAGGCGCTACGCGAAATGCCAAATCTTGATGCAAACCCGCAAAATGACGGAAATCTAATCCGAATCACTCTTCCAGACCTGACTGAAGAGCGTCGAAAAGAGTACGTGAAGCTTGTCAAAGCGAAAGCAGAAGACGCCCGCGTTTCGGTAAGAAATATTCGTCGAAAAGGCAATGACGATCTTGCAGCCCTCAAAAAAGATGGCATGGCTGGAGATGATGAAATTGCGCGCGCTGAAAAAGAGCTAGATGCTCAAACTAAGACGCACGTCGATGCTATTGATGAGGCCCTCAAGCGCAAAGAAGCAGAACTTCTCGAGGTTTAATGACCAGCCAAAGCCCCAGTGGCACAACGCGCTCACTGTCTAAATCAATTCTGGTTGGCCTGGCCCTAGGCTCAATTTTTCTGCTTTCAGTTCTGGTCTACAAAGAGCTATTCATCGGTTTAGCCGCCCTCGCAGCAGGCCTAGGAGCCTGGGAGTTTTCAACAGCGCTGCGTGGCTCCGGCTGGTATGTGCCCAGAGTGCCATCGGTGGTTGGCGCTGTTGTCATCATGCCTTTCACCTACTTTGGCGGCGCCAGTGCCCAATGGCTAACCGCATTGGCCATAGTCGCGAGCCTGATCCTTTGGAGAACGGTTCACCTGCTATGGGAGCGACGCCAAGAGCTGACCCAAACCGTTTTAGCAACGCTAAGAGATTTTGCGGCATCCGCATTCCTGGTAATTTATCTGCCGCTGATGACAAGCTTCACCATGCTGCTGTTGCGCAGAGAAGACGGTGCACAGTGGGTGCTTATTCTGGTTGTCACGGTAGCCATGATTGACACGCTCGGTTATCTTGTTGGTCGTAAATTAGGGCGCCACAAAATGGCCCCCGGAGTCAGCCCTAAAAAGAGCGTTGAAGGCCTAATTGCTTCAATTTCTGCTGGATTGGTGTCTGCAGTGATGCTGTCGACAATTTTCTGGAACTTGCCTGTAATAGCCGGGCTTATGTTGGCCGCGCTTATTTTGCTGAGTGCAGTTTTTGGAGACTTAGCCGAGTCTCTAATCAAACGCGATTTAGGGATCAAAGACATGAGTCACCTCTTGCCAGGCCACGGGGGTATCATGGACCGCCTAGATTCAATTTTGCCCTCGGCGCTAATTGTCTACATTTTTGCGACCTATATTTTTCCGATTTTTAGCTAGGGAGAACACAGCTTGAGTTTCAGTTTTCCGACTGTCAACCCAAACCACAAAGGCTATCGACCAGAGCAAGTCGATGAGTTCATAGGGCAGCTTAAACAGCAGTATCTATCGCCCCAAAACTCATATCTAAGGTCTCACGAACTTCGTTCAAAAGAATTCGATTTAGTGAACGGTGGTTACCAAATCAATCTGGTCGACGAAGCGATTGATCGCCTTGAAGACAAGTTTGCAGATCGAGAGCTGGCCGCAAAATCTGTCGCAGAGAAATCCATCCGAGCGCGAGAAATAAAAAATTTGCTGTCAGGCCGGAGTGCGCGTCCTGCGAAAAAACGATTTGACCGCACCGGGTTGCTTCTGCGTGGCTATAGCGTTGCGCAGGTTGACGCATTTATCGATCAAGTTGCAAAACATCTAGATTCACAATCACCGCTTGACCTCGGCAGCGTGAGGCACATCGTTTTTAGGCCGACTAGAAACGGATATGACGAATCTCGAGTCGATTTATTCATCGATCGTGTCGTCGAACTAATCCAAATTGAACGTAATTCTTAGTTCTCTGGCAGCTCTGCTGTTGGCATTTTCGCCCACGGCTGCGGCCAATGCGACGAAGACTGCTGCAGCTGCCGCAGCAGAACTCACTGTAAAGGGTAAAGCACCCAAAACAGGATACGAACGCGCGAAGTTCAGTGATGGATGGGGCAGTGCCGCCAACGGCTGTGACCTTCGAAACGTAATTTTGAAGCGTGATTTACGAGCTATCAAAACCCGGGCAGATGATCCTTGCATCGTCGAGCAGGGGCAGTTGGTAGACCCCTACACAGCTACAACCATCAGTTTTAGGCGAGGGATTTCCACCTCCTCGAAGGTGCAGATTGACCACGTCGTTGCGGTGAGTGATGCCTGGCAGAAAGGCGCCCAAAGTTGGAGTTATGAAAAGCGAAACCGTTTTTACAATGATCCGCTTAATCTGTTGGCGGTGTCCGGTTCCGCAAACGCCCAAAAGGGAGATTCTGACGCGGCGTCTTGGCTGCCTAGTAATAAAACTTTCAGATGTGAATACATCGCCAGGCAAGTTTCTATAAAGCGAAAATATCAGGTTTGGGTAACGACTGCCGAAAAAGCTGCAATGCTGCGAGTTTTAAAGAGCTGCCCAAGTCAACCGCTGATCAGCCGGTAGCCCAAAACGCTATGATGCCCTTTCGATTCGAAAAGACCAAGGGTAAACTTATGTTTTGGTTATTTCGAGGTGACAAATGGGTAAACACGAGGCTGACAAGCCATCGGCGCTAGCCCGGCTAGGCGCTCGTGCTGAGGAAAAACTAGCTCAAACTCGATTTGCGGTCAGATTCAGAAAACCAAAAAAACACGCGTTTCGCCCGCTTTGGGGATTTTTATTTACATCAGCTTTCGCGCTTGTTTCAGTCGTTGATCCTTACTCCGGAACCATAGCGAGTGCAGAACCGTTGGTTTTTACCGGCGAAGAATACGTGCCAGAGCAAACTTACGGATTTGCCACCACTCAAACAATTTCATTTGCCCGCGGGGGATTCAACATCGTAACCGGCGATGAAATTACGGCCATGTTCGTTGCTGCGGCTGATGACCCTGAACCTGGAACCGCCAAGGCTTATGCCTTTGAGTATTTGATTGAGCAAGGCTTCAAAGGCCCAGAGCAGTACTCGTGTTTGGTGAAGCTTTGGGAGCGCGAATCAAATTGGCGCTGGAACGCTAAGAACAAATCCTCAGGAGCCTACGGAATTCCTCAGTCTTTGCCCGGGACCAAAATGGCTAGCGAAGGTGCAGATTGGCTCACCAACCCTGAGACCCAGATTCGCTGGGGTGTCAAATACATAAAGGGTCGCTACGGGTCCCCATGTGGTGCACTCGCGCACTCAGACCGAATCGGTTGGTACTAGTGCCACGCTCAAATCGCCCCAAGAATGCAAGGCGCGAGGAACCTGAAGAGCTCGACGTTGCGCTGATCAAAATCGGATTCAAAAGAACCGAGTTCAAACGAGGTGTCGAGTACGAAGTTCAACCAACAAATGGATCTAATGCTGAGGGTGACAAAACCTGGGTCTGCCCACACTGCAACTTGCAAATCTCAAAAGGGATTAACCACACCGTCGCGTGGGATGCGCATCGCGGTGTTGAGACCCGCAGACATTTTCACAACTCTTGCTGGAAGTCATTTCAAGGTGGGTTATTTTGACCAGGGTAGAGATACGCTCTGGAGTCGAACTCCCCAGCGTTAGAGAAGAATTTATGCTTGAGACCTCTGACGGTCTCACCCTGGTTGGTGAACTGGCTTGGCCAATTGGCAAATCACCAGACGCAACCATAGTTACTCTTCATCCGCTGCCAACTCACGGCGGATTCATGGATTCTCATGTTTTCAAGAAGGCCGCCAACCGACTTCCAGCCTTGGCGAATATAGCTGTGCTCAGGTTCAACACTCGGGGCACCGAATCACCAAGAGGAAAAAGTGAAGGTGCCTTCGGCGATGGCATTACCGAGGTTCATGATGTGCAGGCAGCAGTTCGCTATGCCCAAAGCCTTGGCCTCAAGAATCTCTGGTTAGTCGGTTGGTCATTCGGAACCGAGTTAGCTCTCAAATACGGCCTTGACCATGATATTGAGGGCATTATCTTGCTTTCACCACCGCTAAGGCGAACTACCAATGAAGAGTTAATGCGTTGGGTGGGTAGCGCTAAAAAAGTCGTGGCACTGGTTCCAGAGTTTGATGATTTTTTGCAGCCGGAGGCGGCGCGGGAGAAATTTGCGCCAGTCGATCACGCCGAGATTATTGGAGTCGAAGGGGCAAAACACCTCTGGGTCGGTGAAAACCCTACCGCTAGGGTGCTCAACGAGATTGTGCGTGCAGTAAGGCCAGAAGCCTACCCGCTGCCCACCGAATTTGAGCTCTAAAGCTTGTTTTGACGAGGCACCAGAACCTGTCGGATTATCAAGATAATCGATGCTGCCACTGGGATTGCTACGAGGGCTCCAAGCACGCCAAGCAAGACTCCTCCTGCTAAGGCAGCGACAACCACTACTGCACCTGGAACTGAAACGGCCTTGCTCATGATTCTCGGGCTGATTACGTAGGCTTCGATTTGCATATAAATCACAAAATAGATCGCAGCAATAATTGCTGTGGTTGGTGACACACTCAGGGCTACTAGCGAGACTATTGTTGCTGCGATTACCGGACCCACCAGCGGAATTAACCCGAGTAAGAACACTATGCCGGCGAGCACCAAAGCGTAAGGAATGCCAAGTATCGCCATCATGATTAGTGACGCCGTTGCAGCAATTGAGCCAATCAATACCTGGCCCATCACATATCGACCGATTGCATCCGCAATCTGGTCCGAGATAAAAGCAAATTTCTCCCGGCGGCTAGCAGGAACCAGCGAAGCGCTCCATCCTTTGAGTCGATCAAGGGATGACATGAAGTAAATACTCAGAATGATAATGATGATTGCGCCAAAGAAGCCATTGAAGATAGACAAGCCGACCTGAACAAAGCCGCCGAGCATGCCAGGCCAATTTTTGGCATCTCCCAGAAATGAGCCGACTCTGTCTAGTCCGCTGGATATGGCTCCGTCAAATTGTCGATCTATGGTTTGAACGAAATCTAGGTCACTGAATCCTGAAATAAATGCCGGTGCTGATTCAACAAACTTTGCTGTCTCGATAGCCAGGCTTGGGACCACGTTCCAGATGAGCAAAGTGAATGTACCGAAGATTGTTATCGCTACAACTGGAATGGCCCAGGCTCTTGACAAACCCCAGCGCATTACGCGCTCGACAACCGGCTCGAGGCCCAGAGCGATAAAAATTGCTGCTGCAACATAGGTGATGATGTTGGCGATGGTGCTCAGTGCTCCGCCGATCAAAATCGCGGTGAGTACACCTAGGCCACCTAAAAGCCCGAGCTGGAAAGCGTTGGTGATTTTTACATTGCCCTGCATGTAATCAACTTACCTGCTCGCATTGGTGAAACGTGACTATTCGCCGCGGTTGAGCACGTGGCGCAGGTTGTGAAGGTAAACCTCAACTGATTCACGCTGAGCCTCGAGTTTTTGAATCTGTTCTTGAGCTGCAGCGATTCTCGCTTCGGCTTCTCTGGCGGCAGACGAAACGAGATTTCGAGCTTCTGCCTCTGCCGCTGCAATGATGCCATCAGCTTTTCTTCGTGCCTCATTGGTTACCTGCTGGGTTATCGAAATCGCAGCCGCCTGCAGAGTTTCTGCCTCGAGTTTTGCTGCGTTAGAGCGGGTAAGGGCCAACG
Organism: uncultured Rhodoluna sp.; assembly: GCA_964530255.1. Lineage (GTDB taxonomy): Bacteria > Actinomycetota > Actinomycetes > Actinomycetales > Microbacteriaceae > Rhodoluna. The sequence goes on along the minus strand of CAZGZW010000003.1, from coordinate 17,819 downwards.
ATAATTGAGAGTTAGCGTCGTCCAAATACTTTTGAGTAGCTGCAACCGCCTCTTTATGCTTTTGCATGTACTCTGCTTCTGCCTCGGCTCGTCGGGCCGTTAGCTCGAGCTCAAGGTCGATGCGAGCCTGTTCGGTAACTACTGAAATTGCATGTTCTAAGTCGTTTGGGTTGCGAACTTCACGCAGGGCAACCAGCTTTCGTTCTGCCAATTCTCGATCTACGTTTGCCTTGAGGGCTTCTACTTCACGCTTTGCGTTAGAACGCATTTTTGCAACCTCGGTAGAAATTGCGCCTCTAATCGCTCCGGCTTCGCGAGTCGCCTCATCGACGATGCGCGCGGCTTCATCCTTTGCTTTCTTTACGACATCGTCGTAGTCGGCTCGAGCGGAAGCCTGAATTCGGTCGCTGCGGCGCTGGGCTTCGGCAACGAGTGAGTCGTAGTACCCCTTTGCTTCGCCCTTGATCGAGTCAGCTTCCGAATTCGAATTTCGTCTGATTCGATCAGCTTCATTCTTAGCCTCTTGCACCAAATGTTCGGCCTGGTCTTCGGCAGTGCTCAAAATCAAGGCGGCTCGAGCTCCAACTCCGGTGTAGGAGGGGTCACCTACCTCTTCTAACCGAGCGCGCGTTTCAGCCAGATCTTTATTTGCGTTTTTTAGCTGGTTTGCTAGGTTCGCGTTCTGTGCCGAAATGTGAAGAATTTCTTTACGCAGATCAAGCAGGGCGTCGTCAACGGCATCGCGGTCGTATCCGCGCATAACCATTGGAAATTCGGTTTCTTCGCCTGACAAAAAGCTGCTCCTGGGCACTTCGGTAGAATTATGTGACTCTGGCCACTGCCCAAGTTTACTCGATTGGATTTCTATGCGCTCTCTTATTGCGGCAGCGCTATTTGTTGTTTCGTTGATAACCGGGGGAGTAGGTCTAGGCCTCCAAACAATCTGGGCGCCGCCAAGTAGTTATGTCGAGAAACTGGAGCTTGAAGGAGATGTGGCTTTTGCCACAATCAGCAATCAGTCTCTCCAGTTGCATCCTGGTAAGCCGACCGTAAAGGTAACCGGTGATGCCAGGGTATACATCGGATATGGCAGAGAAGCTGATGTTTTTGCTTGGCTAGGTAGTAGCAGCCACCTTTTGATTCGTCCTGCAAAAACGGGCAATTCCGCTTTCGAAGTTAGGCCCGCTTACGGTACCTCTCTGAACGCAGCGAACCCTGCAGGATCTGATCTATGGCGAGACGAAGTTGGCGGCAAAATAACCGCAGAACTTGCGATTGACCCTTCGGACGATGCCGTGGTGCTTTTAGCCGCAAACGGCACCCTTCCGGTCCCATCCAAAATTGAAATAAGTTGGAAGAACAGAGTCGACCTCTACTGGTCAAACTTTTTGCTTGTTTCAGGTTTAGTGATTTTTTCGCTTGCAACACTCTTGTTGGTCATCGACCGAAGATTAAAAAGGATTGCGAATGGGCCAAAGCGCAGGTACCGTAAACCTCCCAAGCCGCCCAAGGTAAAAGTGAAACGTAAACCACCAACAGCACCGATTCGAGGCAGAAGAGCAATGCGTCGTCGCTGGCTGGCCATCGCGGTTTTTGCACCGCTTGTTCTATCTGGCTGCACCAGCGCTGTCCCAGGGTTAAGTGGTTCGGCTGACCCCAGTGCATCGGCGACCCTTATTGATGTCAAGCCGCCCGCGGTTACACCCGCGCAGCTTGCGAAAATTTTGGTAAAGGTGAGCGATGCGGTTCGTATAGCTGATGCAGAAAAAGACAAAAAACTTCTAGCCAAGCGAGTCGATGGAGCAGCGCTGACCATGCGTTCAGCACACTACGTGCTGCAGAGCAAGTCAGAAGACATCGCGGCGCTTCCAGAAATCGCTGCAACTCCGATTTCTTTTTCATTGCCCATGGCAACCGATTCTTGGCCGAGAAGTGTCTTCGCCATTACAACGTCGAAGTTGGAAAACGGTATTCCGCAACTTCTAGTGCTGACTCAAAACACTCCTCGGGCTCAATACAAATTGACCTACTATGTAAATCTGATTCCAGGCGTCGACATACCAGAGGTGGCATCCAGCGAGGTTGGGGCAATTGCGGTTGATCCAAAGTCGCTTTTCCTAAAACTACCTCCACTCGATTTGGTTACTGCCTACGGGGATGTTTTGAATAAGGGCAAGGCTAGTTTGAGTGCCGGACTATTTGAATTAGATGACGATGCCTTCTATAAGCAGATATCTGCAAGCCAGAAGCAGCAGGTGGCGTCACTGCCGAATGCCACTTTCAAGTTTGAACACGCGTTACTGGAAAGAAAAAAGGTAACCGCTCTCTCGACCAGCAATTCTGGTGCCCTTGTGGTGCTTTACATGCAAGACACCTACACGATCAAGCCACGCAACGGAAACTCTGCGGTTGCAGTTTCAGGTGACGAGAAATTACTTTTGGGTGCAGATGGTTCAACCAGAGGAGTGCGCACCAAGTACGGGAACATGATGTTTTTCTACGTGCCATCACTGTCTTCGGATGCGGGAATCAAGCTGCTTGGAGCTACCCAGGGTCTGCTGTCGGTTAAGTCGCTTTAGGGGGGCAAAATGGAGATGAATCGGGCGTCATTGGCGGGGGCAGTTGACCTATCTAGCCTACGTAGAGACGGTCAGCCCACGGGCTCTGGTCTGACCAGTCAATCTCCATCAGGAGATAATCAAACGGTCACTGTCCCATCCCTAATTTTGGCTGCCAATGAGCAAAACATTCGTGATTTCCTGCAGCTCTCCAACTCGATTCCAGTGGTGGTCGAGGTATTTTCAAATTCAGTCGAAGGTTCAACCGCACTCGGTACGAAGCTCGAAGCTGCAATAACTGCGGCCGAAGGGCGCCTAATCCTAATAAAAATTGACGCCGAGGCACATCCCGCTCTGGTGGACGCATTTGGGGTAAGAGATCTGCCAAGCGTTCTGGCGCTGCTTCAGGGACAACCTGCCCCATTATTCAGTGGCGATCAATCTGTTGAGGCCATCCGAAATGTGCTGCTTCGACTCATTCAGGTTGGTGAACAAAACAACTTGAATGCAACCGCGGTGGCCAGCGGGGCTCCCACCGCAGAGCAAGAACTACCACCGCTTCACAAAGCGGCATACGAGGCAATCGAAGCTGGCAACTATCAATTGGCAGTACAGAGCTATGAACAGGCTCTCCGTGAAAACCCGGCAGATAAATTAGCGCAAGCAGGTCTGGCCCAGGCCAGGCTCTTGGCGCGAACTGAGCAGTTAGATTTCGAAGCAGTAATCTCGGCGACAGTCAGCACCGATGAACATGCAATCAAGAAGGCGGATGCACTGGTTGCTATTGGAAATTACCAGGCCGGATTTGAATCTATTCTCGACTTTTATCCACGAGCTGCGGACCAAAAATCAATGGTCAAGCACCTGATAGAACTATTTGAAGTAGTAGGCGCAGAAGATGAACAGGTCATTGCAGCTCGAAAAAAGCTCAGTCTCCTGCTTTTTTGAACCAAATAGCGCCCAGCGGCGGAACTTGAATCAAAGCTGATGAAGGTTGACCGTGAGAACCTTCATGGGTCGCAATTACTGATCCGAAATTACCAACGCCCGACCCGCCAAAACTCTCAGCGTCGGTGTTCAGAAGCTCGATCCACATCCCGGCGCTAGGGAACCCGAGTCGGAAATCATGGTGCGGGGTTCCAGCAAAGTTAATTACGATCACAATAGGCTCGCCAGATTCATCCCACCTAATAAAGCTGAGGACATTCTGATGGCTATTTCCGCCGTCAATCCAGGTAAAACCGCGGTGATCATGGTCAAGCTGCCACAGGCTTGGGTTTGCGGTGTAGAGCTTATTTAGTGTGCTTACCAAGCTCTGTAATGCCTGGTGGCTCGGTTGATCGAGAATCCACCACTCAAGCCCTCGTTCTTGGTTCCACTCAGACTGTTGGCCAAATTCTGAACCCATAAACAAGAGTTGTTTGCCGGGGTGAGACCACATGAAAGCTAGGTAGGCGCGCACATTTGCCAGTTGCTGCCACCTGTCTCCCGGCATCTTGGAAAGCAGCGAGCCTTTTCCATGAACCACCTCATCGTGACTGATCGGTAACACAAATTTTTCGTTGTAGGCATACAGCATCGAAAAAGTAAGTTCGCCGTGGTGGTGGCTGCGGTAGGCGGGGTCTTTTTCAATGTACTTCAGGGTGTCGTTCATCCAACCCATGTTCCATTTGAAGCCAAAGCCTAGCCCTCCGGCGTCAGTTGGTGCAGAGACTCCACCCCAAGAGGTTGACTCTTCGGCGATCATCATGATGCCTGGGTTTCTACGGTAAGCAGTTGCGTTTACCTCTTGCATGAATGCAATTGCGTCGAGGTTCTCGCGACCTCCAAATTTATTAGGTAGCCAATCGTTGCCTTCGCGAGAGTAGTCAAGGTATAGCATCGAGGCAACCGCGTCGACCCGTAGCGCATCGATGTGAAATTCTTCGAGCCAGTAAAGGGCATTTGCTACCAAAAAGTTGCGCACTTCGTTGCGCCCGAAATCAAAAATGTAGGTTCCCCAGTCGGGGTGTTCGCCACGCCGCGGGTCTTCATGTTCATAAAGCGCCTCTCCGTCGTAACGGCCCAGCGCCCATTCATCCTTTGGAAAGTGTGCTGGAACCCAGTCAAGAATTACTCCAATGTCGGCTTGGTGAAGTCGATCAATTAGGTAGCGCAGGTCATCTGGCGAGCCGAAGCGTGATGTCGGAGCGTAGTAGCCGGTTACCTGGTAGCCCCAGGAAGGAGCATAGGGGTGCTCGGCAAGCGGCATAAATTCAACGTGGGTGAATCCCATTTCCTTTATGTAGGGAATTAGCTCATCTGCAAGAGAACGGTAGTTGAGTCCGATTCGCCAAGATCCGGCATGAAGCTCATAAATCGACATTGGTGATTTGAGCGCATCAGAATTTTTTCTGCGCTCAATCCACTTTTCATCAGACCAGCGATAGGTAGATTGGTAAACCACCGACGCTGTTGCTGGTGGAGTTTCGGTTTGTTGTGCGAGCGGGTCAATTTTGGTAATCCATTGGCCGGCCTTGGTCAGAATTTCATACTTGTACTTGGTTCCGCTGGAAATGCCGGGGATGAAGAGCTCCCAGACACCCGCTGAACCCATGACTCGCATCGAATGAGCAGTTCCATTCCAGTGGTTGAAATCACCAACCACACGAATTGCCTGAGCGTTGGGTGCCCAAACTGCGAATCTCGTACCTGAGCTGGTGCCAAGTGAGCCACTTACCGAGTGCTGGTTAGACCCTAATACTTCCCAAAGGTTCTCATGACGACCCTCAGCTATTAGGTGGAGATCTAGTTCACCTATTGTTGGTAGGTGTCGATAGGGGTCGTCTACTCGCCAATCGGAATCTTGCCCATCTGCGTGATAGCTGGCAACAATTCGGTAATCAGGCACATCCTTCGATTCGATAAATCCCTGCCAAATCCCGTGTTCGAGATGCTCTAACTGCAGCTCAGCATCTGAAAACTCGGCCCTAACCGATTTCGCAAGTGGTTTTAGGGTTCGAATTATCCAACCCGCTTCAAACGGATGCACCCCCAGAAGCGAGTGTGGATCATGATGTGATCCAGCTGCAATGCGAGCCAAAAAATCGGCTGCGATTGGCGGTAGATCTGAGGTCGATTTGTGAGCCAACTATTTCACCTTTCCTACGCGCAAAATGTGCGCGGGGTTAGCAAACGAGTCTAGGCGCACGTAGTTGTGCTTTGACCAGGTATAGGTTTCTCCGGTGAGCAAATCTTCAACTTGAAATTCAGCGTTTTCTGCCAAACCGAATTTGCCAAGATCTAAATGGACGGTTGTTTCTCGAACAGCGTGGGGGTCTAGGTTGACCACGACGATGATGGTATTTGCTGCATCAGTTGGCGAGTGCTCAGCGGCAAGGTGTTTGCTAAACGCAAAAATTGCTTGATCATCGGTCTGGTGAATTTCCAAGTTTCTCAACTGTGACAAGGCTGGTTCCGATTTTCGAATCTGGTTCAACCTTGTAATTAGGTCAGCGATTGAACGCCCACTTTTCGCGGCATTCTTCCAATCGCGAGGCTTATATTCGTATTTTTCCGAATCGATGTGCTCTTCGGCACCTGGTCTGGCCACAGATTCACATAGTTCATAGCCTGAATACATACCCCAGCTTGCACCAGCGGTGGCTGCAACGATTGCCCTAATTTTGTGAGCAGCCGGGCCGCCAAATTGCAGGTACTGAGTCAAAATGTCAGGAGTGCTTACCCAGAGGTTCGGTCTAAAGAAGTTCGCCGACGACTTGGCCAGCTCGGTCAGGTAGCTTTCCAGCTCCCATTTCGTGTTTCGCCAGGTGTAGTAGGTATACGACTGCTGAAAACCTGCTTTACCGAGAGCGTGCATCATGGCCGGTCTGGTAAAGGCCTCAGCTAGGAAAATTACGTCTGGGTGTTCGGCGTTTACCTCTCCGATTAGCCATTCCCAAAAGTTAACAGGCTTGGTGTGTGGGTTATCAACTCTGAAAATTTTCACTCCGCGCGAAATCCACAGGCGAACAATTTTCAGCACCTCCGCGTAAATTCCCTCAGGGTCATTATCAAAGTTGATCGGGTAAATGTCTTGGTACTTCTTAGGGGGGTTTTCAGCGTAGGCAATGGTGCCATCTGCCCTGGTAGTGAACCACTCGGGGTGCTCTTTTACCCAGGGATGATCCGGTGACGCTTGAAGCGCTAGATCGAGAGCAATTTCTATGCCTCGCTTGTTTGCCGACTTCACAAACTTTTCGAAATCAGCGACAGAGCCCAAATCAGGATGAATGCTTTCGTGGCCGCCACTTGAATCACCGATTGCCCATGGTGAACCGGGGTCTTGCTCTCCCGCTGTCAGTGTGTTGTTCGGCCCCTTTCGGAAGGCGCGGCCGATTGGATGGATTGGCGGTAGATAGAGCACGTCGAAACCCATCTCGGCGACAGCGGCCAATCTTTTGGTCGCGCTCTTGAATGTGCCAGAGGTCCAGACTCCGGTGGCTTTATCGAAAACTGCCCCTTCACTCCTTGGGAAAAACTCATACCAAGCACCAAAACCAGCAAGTTTTCGTTCGCAATTTATGCTGTAGCTGTTGCTCAGAGTGACCAAACTCCTTATCGGCTCTACATCCATAATCTGTAAAACCTCAGGTGTTTCAGCCGCGGCAAGCCGGTCTTTTGCGGGTCTAGCAGTGTCCGACAGGGCGGCCACAAGTTGTTTTAGTGTTTCTTTGCTAGCTTTCGAGCGTCCTTTTTCAGCGAGAGCACGTTCGAAAACTCGAATTCCCTCGAGCATCATTAGTTCTTCGTCGAAGCCAGCACCTATCTTTACGGTTGCATTGTGATGCCAAGTGTCGAAGTCGTCTGCAAATGCCCTGATCGTGAAACCATACTGTCCTATTTCATCAAGCTGCACAGAGCTTTCCCAGCGATCTGAGCCAGGTGCACCAGGTTTCATTCTGTAGCTGCTCGACTTGCCAGATGGTGAGGTGATAAGCAGTTCTGCGCCCAGAGAATCGTGCCCCTCTCTGAAAACCACAGCGCTGAAGGGAATTACTTCGCTGGCGAAAGCTTTAGCTGGCCAGCGCCCAGCCTCTACTGTTGGCTGCACATCAAGTATTGGCAGTCTGCCAAACGGCGCGGGGTGACGGTAGCTGATTTCAGATTTACTCACGAAGCTAACTTAGCGGCCTGATCTTCCCCAACCGCTAATGGTCGCCAAGACTTTACCTATCTGTTAGCAACCTTCAAAAATGAACCTCTAGCAACACCACTGAAGTTTCGCCAAGATTGAATTTCTGGCCGGGGGAGTACTGTTCAGCAATTGAAATTGGCACTTCGTCAGAGCTGTTCCAGAGTAGGCTCCACTTTTTAGCACCAGGGGTCTTCGGCAAAACTATCTGGATCGCCTTTTCAGCACCATGGAAAATCGCCAAAACCGCACTTCGAGTGCCGTCAGAATTTAGATGCTCGGTGTAGCGCTGAACCGTTCGGTTTTCTGGATTGTTCCAGTCTTCTTCGCTCATAATTTCACCCCAGGCGTTGTACCACTTGACCATGTCATGCTCAGCGGTGGCCTCGTTGAAATCGCCGAAAACAGCAGGGCGCAATGAAGGATGTGCGCGACGCATTTGGGTTAGATAAGCAAAAGTTGATTCAAAGTTTTCTTGATGCTGGTCTACTTCCCAGTTAACCCAGCTGATGACGTTGTCTTGACAGTAGGCATTGTTGTTGCCGTTTTGAGTCTTCAAGCGTTCGTCTCCGGCAGTGATCATCGGTATGCCGGCTGAGAAGAGCAGGGTTGCAACTAGGTTTCTCGCAGCCCGCCTTCTCGTGGCCTTGATGGCCTCGGGTGCATCTTTGCCCTCGTGGCCATGGTTGTAGGAGTGATTGCCATTGGTGCCGTCTCGGTTTGATTCGCCATTTGCCTGGTTGTGCTTTACGTCGTAACTGACCAGGTCGGCCAAACAAAAGCCATCATGTGCGGTGATGAAATTAACACTGCCCAGTGGGCCAGAGGGGCCGTCGACTATGTCGCGAGACCCGGAAATTCTGGTCGCAAGGTCGGCCACGCCATTCCAATGATTTCCGCCATTACGAGCGGCCGCAATGTCACTCAACCAAAATCGTCTGATGCTGTCGCGGTAACGGTCGTTCCACTCGCTGAAGCGATCAGGGAAATTTCCGGTTTGCCAGCCACCCAAACCAACATCCCAGGGCTCAGCAATCATCTTTGAGTTGCGCAACGTTTCATCTTCAACAATTGCTCTGAGCAGCGGATGCTGTGGGTCGAAGTGATTTTGTTCATTTCGCGCCAGTGTTGCTGCTAAGTCGAAGCGAAATCCATCGATCTGGTACTCGTTAGTCCAGTACCGCAGGCTTTCGAGTACCAGATGAACAACCTGAGGGTTGCCAAAATTTAGTGAGTTACCACAGCCGGTGGTGTCATGAAAGTGACCATTGTCATCCTGTCGGTAGTAGCTCGAATTATCCAGCCCACGATACGAGTAGGTCAGGCCACCCCCGCCGCCCTCGGCCGTGTGGTTGTAGACCACGTCCAAAATAACTTCGATCCCGTTTCGATGCAGCTCACGAATGGCAGTCTTCAACTCGTTGGCGACAGCAGTCGGGCCGGCGGCAATTGCAGCACTGGATGCATAGCGGTGATGCGGAGTGAAGAAATTGATGCTGTTGTAGCCCCAGTAGTTAATCAGGCCCATATTCATTAGCCTTGGCTCGGAAATGAAGAGGTGAATCGGCAGTAGCTCAATTGCGTTTACGCCTATTTTTTTCAGGTGGGCAATGGTGTCTGGGTGACCCAGTGCGGCGTATGTTCCCCTGAGGTGATCAGGAAGTGCCTGATTTGCTCGGGTAAGGCCACGCGCGTGAGCCTCGTAAATCACCAAATCTTCGTTTCGGATTAGAGGCTTTTGAACCGCTTCCCAATCAAAAGACTGGTCTATAACCTCGTTGTGATAGTTTCGGGCGCTCTCGCGAACCACTCCTTTGGCATAAGGGTCAATCAGTCGAATGTTCGGATTGAATTTATGTCTCGGACCCTCCGGGCCGGCAGCCCGAAGCGCATATTTTGTCCCGATTTGCAGTAGCTCCGAACTTACCGACCAGATGTTCTCCGACTCGCGGGCTAGTGGCAGCTCTTTTAGCACCTCGGATACATCTTGAGTGTCGAGAATACTTAGCCAAATTTCATTTGCATTCTCAGAGTAAACCCGAGCGGTGCCAACACCGTTGCTAATGGTGATTCCCATGGTGCCAGGTAAAGGCAGGTCAGACAGGTTCATTGATCCTCAGCGTTCAAGACAATAGGTCAAATACTACAAAGATTTGTGGTTCAAACTGGTTAGGTTCGGGGAGGTCGCAATAACCTAGAAACATGCCCGCCTATCTCGATCACGCAGCAACAACGCCAATTAGGCCTGAAGCAAAAACTGCCTACGTGAAAACCATCGATCTGATCGGCAACCCATCGGCGATTCACCAGTTTGGGCAATCGGCACGCAGGCTCGTAGAGGAAGCTCGAGAAGACCTGGCAAAAGCGATTGGTGCCACTAGAAACGAAATAATTTTCACCTCGGGAGGCACTGAGGGCGACAATCTAGCCATCAAGGGCATCTATTGGTCACGCGTAGCTGAGGACAATAAGCGCAAAATAATCGTTAGCGCCCAGACCGAACACCACGCCGTTATTGATACCGTCGACTGGCTAACCCGACACCAGGGGGCAGAGGTGCACTGGGTCAAGCTAGACGAGCATGGCGTGATTGATCTCTCGGCGCTCGCCGAATTCGTCGGTGAGAATCATGAGCGCATTGCCCTGATCAGCCTGATGTGGGCGAACAACGAGACCGGTGTGGTCACTGACATCTCTGCAATTACTGCGCTTGCTAGGCCTTTTGACATCCCGGTTCACAGTGACGCTGTGGCTGCTTTTGGTCACATCCCGATCAATTTTCAAGAATCTGGCCTTAGCGCTCTTACCTTTACCGGGCACAAGATCGGGGCTCCGGTTGGAATTGGCGCCCTGGTGGTAGCTAGGGGGCTGAAAATCGCCGCACTCCAACATGGTGGCGGCCACGAGTTGGGTTATCGAAGCGGAACTCTTGATGCTGCAGGGGCGAGTGCTTTTGCGGCTGCAGCCAGTGCAACAATTTCAACCCTTGGTGAGAAATCAAAACGATTGATTGCCTTGAGGGATCAGATTATTAGCTCGGTACTTGCCATAGCGCCGGATGCCCGCCTATCAAGAGGGGACGCGCCAGCGCTGCCAGACAATGCTCATTTCACCTTTCCTGGCTGCAGTGGAGACTCACTTTTGTTTCTCCTCGACCAAGCCGGGGTTGCCGTCTCAAACGGGTCAGCCTGCCAGGCTGGTGTAGCGCAAGGTTCCCACGTGCTGATGGCGATGGGTCGCTCTGAAGCCGAGGCTGCAAGCGCTTTACGTATCACCCTTGGTTGGTGCACAACGAGTGGCGAAGTTGACCAGTTTTTAGCAGCTTTGCCGGCAGCCTACCAAGGTGCAAAAAAGGCCGGCTACACGGTTTGATTAGATTGTTTAGACTTTCAAGGTGAAGGTTTTAGCGGCTATGTCTGGCGGAGTTGATTCCGCCGTAGCTGCAGCGCGAGCGGTTGAAGCGGGCCACGAAGTTGTTGGCGTTCACTTGGCTTTATCTCGAAACTCAAACACCCTGCGGACCGGTTCAAGAGGTTGCTGCACGATTGAAGATTCAATGGATGCGCAGCGAGTTGCCAATATTCTCGGGATTCCCTTCTACGTCTGGGATTTTTCCGAACGATTCAAAATTGACGTGGTTGACGACTTTATAGCCGAGTATCAAGCTGGCAGAACACCTAATCCTTGTATGCGCTGCAACGAGCGAATTAAATTTGCGGCACTTCTCGAGAAGGGATTGGCTCTTGGGTTTGATGCCGTTTGCACCGGCCACTACGCGACTCTGCTGACCGACGAGTTGGGAAACCTAGAACTACATCGCAGCAATGAATTGGCTAAAGATCAGTCTTATGTGCTCGGTGTATTGACTCAAGAACAATTGAGTCACTCAATGTTTCCGCTCGGGCACACTGCGTCAAAAGCAGAAATTAGAGCCGAGGCTACCCGAAGAGGTCTTGCAGTAGCTCAAAAACCTGATAGCTACGACATCTGCTTCATTCCAGACGGCGACACCGCTGGCTGGCTAGCCGATAAAGTGGGCCAACAAACCGGTGAAATTATCGATCGAAACGGCAACGTCTTGGGTACCCACTCCGGTTCTCACAGCTACACGGTTGGCCAGCGCAAAGGCCTGAATATCGGTAGGCCGGCCGCCGACGGTAAGCCACGGTACGTACTAGAAATTCGACCAAAAACCAATCAGGTTGTGGTTGGCCCACAGGCTGCCCTGGCAATTGCGGAGTTGGCTGGCTCGAAATATTCCTGGTGTGGCAAGGCGCCAGAAAATCCACAGGCCTGGTTCGAATGTGAAGTTCAGGTGCGTGCTCACGCAGACTCGGTGCCAGCCTCAGCTGCTGTTGTCGGTGAAGAGTTCGTGGTCAAACTAAGTGAGCCAGTATTTGGGGTTGCACCTGGGCAAACGGCAGTTGTTTATGTAGGCTCGCGAGTTTTGGGGCAAACTACCATCGACCGGACAGTTTCAGCTGTTCCAGTTGAGGCTTAGAACATGGCTGATCTCTTAAAACAGGCAGCTGCAGCACGAATTGTTGAACTGGTTGACCTAATCAATCAGCATCGACGCGCCTACTACGAAGGCAACACGGTCTTGATTAGCGATGCCGAGTACGACGCCCTGATGAATGAACTTGAGCGTCTTGAAAATGAACATCCAGAACTGGTTTCCTCAGATTCACCAACTCAGTCTGTTGGTGGCTCAGTTGCGGCACTGTTTTCTCCAGTTACTCACCTCGATCGCATGTGGTCGCTCGATAATGCATTCGATAGCGAAGAGCTCGAGGCGTGGCTAAATCGCGTGGGCAGTGGCCCATATTTGGTCGAGCTAAAAATTGATGGCCTTGCAATCAATTTGCGCTACGAGTCGGGGCGATTGGTATCTGCAGCGACCCGAGGTGACGGTGTCGTGGGTGAAGACGTAACCGCAAATGTTCTAACCATTGCAGGCATTCCGCATCGACTACTGGGTGATAGTCATCCTGAGGTAATAGAAATTCGTGGAGAAATTTTCTTCGAATTAGCTGATTTCAATGCATTGAACGCAGGCCTAATCGCAGAGGGCAAGGCTCCGTTCGCGAATCCTAGAAACTCTGCCAGCGGGTCACTTCGTCAGAAAGACCCGGCGGTAACAGCTTCCAGACCGCTGCGAATGTTGGTTCACGGAATTGGCGCCTCTGCCGATCTTGGCATTACCAGTCAGAGCGAAGTCTATGAACTGCTCAAAACTTGGGGAATGCCAACCTCCACCAGGTTCAAGGTCGTAAGCGATCTTCAGCAAATCAGAAGTTACATTTCAGAGTTTGAGGAACAGCGTCACAATCTAGAGCACGAGATAGATGGAATTGTTATCAAGATTGACTCGCTGAAAAAGCAGGCGGAGCTTGGTTACACCTCTAGAGCACCCCGCTGGGCGATTGCTTATAAATACCCTCCCGAGCAGGTCAACACCAAGTTGCTTGACATCAGAATCGGTATTGGGCGAACCGGAAGAGCAACACCTTACGCAGTGGTGCAACCAGTAAAAGTGGCTGGCTCTACCGTCGAATTCGCTACCCTGCACAATCAAGATGTGGTTAGGGCCAAGGGAGTGCTGATCGGCGACACTGTCGTTTTGAGAAAAGCGGGAGATGTAATTCCTGAAATTCTCGGCCCCGTGGTCGAACTTCGTGATGGAAACGAACGAGAGTTCGTAATGCCGGCGACTTGCCCAGAGTGTGGCTTCCCGCTGGAGCCTTCTTCAGAGGGTGACGTGGATTTACGTTGTCAAAACGCCAAATCATGTCCGGCTCAACTTCGTGAACGAATTGCCTATATCGGTTCACGTTCTGTCTTAGACATTGAGGCACTTGGCTACGTTGCCGCCTGCGCACTAACCCAACCCACTTTTCCGAGCACCCCGCCAGTCCGTTCGGAGGCCGATCTTTTCAAGTTGACTCTCCAAGATCTTTTGCCGATCAGATCTCTAGTTCTTGATCCGGATACCTCAATTCCCAAGCTGGATCAGAGCGGTAAACCAAAAGAGGTTGAATTTTTTAAGAAAAAGGATGGCACCCCGGCTGAGGTTGCCCTGAAGCTGATCCGAAATCTTGACGAGGTCAAAACGCGACCACTTTGGCGATTCCTAACGGCTTTATCAATCCGGCATATTGGTCCTGTTGCTGCTAGGGCTCTAGCTGATCACTTCGGATCTCTGTCTGCTATTTTTTCGGCTCGTGAAGACGAGCTCTCTGCCGTTGCTGGTGTTGGCCCAACGCTCGCTAAGTCAATTTCTGAATGGTGGTCAGTTGACTGGCACCGGGAAATTATCGCTGCATGGGCCGCCTCTGGGGTGCTAATGGAGATTCCAGGTCACCCTGGCCCCGGTGCTCAGGCCTCAAATTCAGGAATTTTCGCAGGTCTATCCATAGTTGCAACGGGCTCGCTCAAGAATTTCAGTCGCGAGAGCATCGAAGAGGCCATTATTCAAAACGGTGGAAAAGCAGCGTCCTCGGTCTCGAAAAAAACCAGCTTCGTGGTAGCCGGTGAAAACGCAGGATCAAAGCTTGCGAAAGCTGAAGAGCTGGGTGTTGAAATCATCGACGAGGCTGAGTTCATTAGGCGCCTTAGCGCGTGAATTACTAACCCGAATTGGTAGGCTAACAGGGTTAGTTTTCAACCCCAGTGAGTTGGTTTATGTCCGAAATTACCCCAGACTTGGTTCGCCATTTGGCAAACCTAGCCAGAATCCAAATAGATGAGACCGAGACTGAGTTATTTACTTCACAGCTCGGGCTAATTGTTGATTCAGTAGCCAAGGTTAAGGCCGCGGTTGCAGGCGATGTTCCGGCCACAAGTCACCCGATCCCGATGTCAAATGTGTTCCGCGAAGATGTGGTTGAGCCATCACTTAGCCAAGCGCAAGCTCTTTCAGGTTCTGCCGACAGCGCTGATGGCCGGTTCCGAGTCCACGCAATTTTGGACGAGGAGTAAACCATGACTGACCTGATTTTCAAGACTGCCGCCGAGCTTGCCCAGTTGCTCGAGGCCAAAGAGGTTTCCTCGGTCGAGGTAACCAAAGCGCATCTAGACCGCACCGCCGCAGTTGATGGCGAAGTTCACAGTTACCTGCACGTTGGCGAGTCGGAAGCTCTGGCTGCGGCTAATGAGGTAGACCGCAGGCGTGCGGCGGGGGAGCAGTTGCATCCTCTCGCTGGTGTGCCCATCGCGGTGAAAGACAACCTAACCACTATCGACGCACCAACCACCGCTGGTTCGAAAATTCTCGAGGGATGGATCCCTCAATATGACGCAACCGTGGTCAAGGCAATTCGCGCGGCTGGTTTGCCGATTCTGGGAAAGACTAACCTTGACGAATTTGCTATGGGCTCGTCAACTGAGTTTTCAGCATACGGTCCGTCTAAAAATCCTTGGGATCTGGAGCGCATTCCAGGTGGTTCCGGCGGCGGTTCATCATCGGTGGTTGCCTCATTCCAGGCTCCTCTGGCTATCGGATCGGACACCGGTGGATCAATTAGGTTCCCCGCTTTCGTGACCGGCACAGTGGGTACCAAACCTACCTATGGTGCTGTTTCTCGGTACGGCCTCATAGCCCTGGCTTCTTCTTTAGATCAAATCGGGCCGGTAACTCGTAACGTGCTTGACGCAGCCATGCTTCAAGATTTGATCGCTGGGCACGACCCGCACGACAGTACCTCGCTACCAGAATCATTGGGTTCGATGACCGAAGCGGCGAAGAAGCTTGACGTCAAAGGTCTTCGCGTCGGTGTTATCAAGCAACTAACCGGAGAGGGTTTTCAACCAGGCGTTACCAAAGCATTCAACGAATCGTTAGAGCTGCTCGCCAATGCCGGTGCTGAAATCGTCGAGGTTTCTTGCCCAAGTTTCGAATATGCAATCGAGGCCTACTATCTGATTTTGCCTGCAGAGGCATCATCAAACCTTGCCAAATTCGATTCAGTTCGATTCGGTTTGAGGGTTACCCCGGAGGGCAACCCAACCATTGAAAGAGTTATGGCTGCAACGCGTGAGGCTGGTTTTGGTCCCGAGGTAAAGCGCCGCATAATTTTAGGCACCTATGCGCTCTCCAGTGGTTATTACGACGCCTACTACGGAAGTGCTCAAAAAGTTCGCACTCTGATTCAGCGCGATTTCGCCAGTGCTTTCGCTAAAGCCGATGTCTTGGCGTCTCCAACTGCACCTACCACCGCATTCAAGTTTGGAGAAAAGGTCGCTGATCCACTGGCTATGTATCTCAACGACATTGCGACCATCCCGGCAAACCTGGCCGGCATCCCTGGAATTTCGGTTCCCAACGGTATTGCTTTCGACACGAATTTGCCGGTTGGTATTCAGTTCTTGGCTCCTGCACGTGAAGATGCGCGTCTCTATCATGTGGGCGCGGCGCTCGAAGCAATGCACGAGGCCAACTGGGGTAAACGAATGATTGATTTTGCTCCTGCATTGGAGGTACGTGGCTAATGGCTAAAGACGAGTTGATGAACTACGAGAAGGCGCTTGAACAGTTTGAGGTAGTGATTGGTCTCGAAGTTCACGTCGAACTAAACACCAAAACCAAAATGTTCTGTGGCTGTAGGAACGAATTTGGTGACGAACCAAACACCAATGTCTGCCCAATTTGTATCGGACTACCTGGTTCACTGCCTGCGGTTAATAAGCGAGCAGTTGAGTCTGCAATCGCTCTGGGTCTTGCTCTCGGGTGTGAGATTGCTCCAACTGGTCGTTTTGCTCGCAAAAACTACTTCTATCCAGACCTGGCCAAAAATTTTCAGACCTCGCAATACGATGAGCCAATCGCTTTTGAAGGATCTCTTCAGGTTGAGGTTCCATCAGGCAAAGTTTTTGAAGTTCTTATCGAACGAGCTCACATGGAAGAAGACGCGGGAAAACTTACCCACGTTGGAGGTTCTACGGGAAGAATTCAGGGTGCTGAGTATTCGCTGGTTGATTACAACCGAGCTGGCGTTCCGCTGATTGAAATCGTCACCAAACCAATATTTGGTGCCGGTGCCGAGGCACCAGAGTTGGCTGCCGCCTACGTTCGGTCTATTCGTGACTTCGTGAAGGCACTAAACATTTCAGACGCACGAATGGAGCGCGGAAATGTCAGGTGTGACGCAAACGTTTCGTTGCGCCCACACGGGGCAGAAAAACTCGGAACACGTACCGAAACCAAGAACGTAAACTCTTTGCGGTCAATCGAAAGAGCAGTGCGATACGAAATTCAGCGTCAGGCTGCCATCCTTGCTAAGGGCGGTTCAATCACACAAGAGACGCGACACTGGCACGAAGACAAAGGCTCAACCTCTTCAGGGCGACCGAAGAGCGATGCTGACGATTATCGTTACTTTCCTGAGCCAGATTTGGTGCCAGTCCAACCTTCAAAAGACTGGATCGAAGCAATTCGCGAGACCCTGCCGGAAAACCCGGCGGCGAGAAGAAAGCGCCTCCAGGCCGCGTGGCAATTTAGCGATTTAGAGTTCAGAGACGTTGTTAACGCTGATCTGTTAGATGCCATTGAAGATACTGTATCGGCCGGGGCTAAGCCACAATCAGCGCGAAAGTGGTGGAGTGGCGAATTAGCTCGAATCGCAAACTCAGAGGGTAAAGATGTCACGGCTCTGGGTGTAACTTCGGCCCAGGTGGCACAGTTGGCCGAACTGGTTGAGTCAGGCAAGATCAATGACCGTCTAGCCCGCGAGGTGCTGGGGTACGTTCTTGCGGGAGAAGGTGATCCTGCCGCAATCGTGACGGCAAGAGGCCTAGAGGTAGTTTCGGACGACACCGCTCTCATTGCGGCTATCGATGCCGCCCTGGCGTCCCAGTCAGATGTGCTAGACGCTATCCGTGAGGGTCGAATGCAAGCCGCCGGAGCTGTTATCGGGGCTGTAATGAAGGCGATGGCGGGCTCTGCTGACGCCGCTCGAGTTCGTGAGCTTCTGATCGCAAAGGCTAATCAGTAACAGTTAAAAAATAAAAGCCTGAGAAATCAGGCTTTTATTTTTTTTGGGGTGAGTAACGGGACTTGAACCCGCGGCCCCCTGGACCACAACCAGGTG
>CAZGZW010000002.1:0-71141 GCA_964530255.1 uncultured Rhodoluna sp. | reverse complement strand
GGTTCTTCGGGCACCCTGAGGTTTACATTTTGGCCTTGCCATTCTTCGGTATTGTTTCCGAGATCTTCCCGGTCTTCAGCCGCAAGCCGATTTTCGGATACAAAACGCTGGTTTACGCAACCATCGCTATTGCTGCACTATCGATGACGGTGTGGGCTCACCACATGTACGTCACCGGCTCGGTGCTGCTTCCGTACTTCGCGTTTACCACCATGCTGATCGCTATTCCGACCGGTGTGAAGGTCTTCAACTGGATCGGTACGATGTGGAAAGGTTCGATTACTTTCGAAACCCCAATGCTTTACAGCCTGGGCTTCCTCACCACTTTCATCTTTGGTGGTCTAACCGGTGTGATCTTGGCTTCACCAGCCCTTGACTTCCACCTGTCTGACAGCTACTTCGTGGTTGCACACTTCCACTACGTGGTCTTCGGTACGGTGGTGTTCGCCATGTTCGCCGGAATCTACTTCTGGTACCCAAAGATGACCGGAAAGTTACTCAACGAGCGTCTCGGCAAAATCCAATTCTGGTTGCTATTCATTGGCTTCCACACCACCTTCCTAATTCAGCACTGGCTGGGTGTAATTGGTATGCCTCGTCGCTACGCGACCTACCTTCCTGAAGACGGATTCACCTGGATGAACGTTGTTTCAACTGCGGGTGCGGTACTGCTTGCCTTGTCGGTGATTCCATTCCTTTGGAATGTGTACATCACCGCCCGCAAGGGGGAGCGCACCACCCTAAACGACCCATGGGGTTACGGGCGTTCACTCGAGTGGGCTACCGCATCTCCGTTCCCTCGTCACAACTTCACTTCGATTCCTCGAGTTCGTTCAGAGTCTCCGGCATTCGATTTGAACCACCCAGAGTACGCAGCTGAGGCTGCACCAGCCAAGAAGGGCTAGTCAATTGAAATTCAACGCCAATCTTTTCTGGTTCCTTACTGTTTTCTACTTTGTTGATTCGGCCGCCTATGCAATTTGGTTTGCCAACTCAAACAACGGTGGTTACGAACCAATCGGTACAGCCGCCCTTGCAATGCTCGGATTCATGTCACTGTTCTTGGGCTTCTACGTTCAGAAAACCCACAAAACCCAGGGTCCAGTTCCAGAAGACCGACTAGATGCCAACATTGAAGACGGTGAGTCCGAAATTGGTTTCTTCGCACCGTGGAGTTGGTGGCCATTCTTCTTGGGCGCATTTGCTGCATTGGCCTTCACCTCGTTGGCTGTTGGCTGGTGGCTGTTCTTTATCGCATTCCCGCTCGCACTGGTTGCAATCATCGGGTTCGTATTCGAGCACAGCAGAGGCCATTTCGCTCACTAATCGTTAACTAAAGAATCCCTCTCCGCATGCGCCGGTAGGGATTCTTTTTTTGACCGTTTATCACTCTAAGTTTTGATTTGCCCAGATCACAATCGCATCGTAATGGTATTTGCCCAGGCCTGAAGCCACGGCCTCGTATGAGTCTCTGTAGGGGGAGGGCAGAATGTAGCTGGTTGCCAGAGAAATATATGCAGATCGAGTCGGTTTCCAGAATTGTAGGCAAAACTCATAGTGGCGCTTCACCAGCTCCTGAACGTCCGGGTTCGCGGCTGCCAGCCCTTGCTGCATAGCAAGTTTGAATGCCTCGGTGATTTCACTAAATTGCTCAGTAAACCTCTGATTTTCTATCTTGCAGTAGCTGTTGGCATATAGATTTGCGTGGTTCGACTGATTAATCTCCTGCATTCTAGACTCAGTTTTTACTCGAGTAGCTGCCGGTGATTTCGTAGATCTCAACGAGATACTCTGAGTACCATTCTTGGTTACGGCGTTTTGCTTCTTGATGAGGCTCGAATCGCATCAGTTCAGCTAGAGACTCACGGTTGGCAAAGTAATAAACCACGTTGATGCTGTCGCCCTCTGGTGATAGCCATTTTTTCTTGTGTTCAAATCCTGCGATCTGTTCACAGAATTCCATGATTTGGCGGTCCAGTTTCTCAAACTCTGAGTCTGATCGGAACTGGCGAAACTGAAATGAGGCTGCAATCACGTGGCCAGTTTATCGGCTTGTAAATATGAATCTAGCGAGTTTTTGTCAGGGGGAGGAGTTGAAAGACAAAGAAAAATGCCCGGCTGAAAATTCAACCGGGCATTTTTGTCAGAGCTTTTACTTCTTGACAGCCGCTTTCTTAGCAGCTGGCTTCTTGGCGGCAACCGCCTTTTTAGCAGGCGCTTCCTCTACCACTTCGCGGTGGTCGTGGTGCGCTGCTGCTAGTTCGGTTGCAGTCACAGGAGCAATTCGGTCTTCGAAGTAGAACTTCGATAGCGAAGCACGAATTCTTGCGCCCACAGTGATTTTGCCTCGCGAGTTAGGTCGAGCCAGAGTCGGCTGGTAGGTCTTGAAATCAACCAGCTTCCACATTTCGTGCTCGTCAAGCGGCTCGTGAACCTCGATGTACTCGCCGTGAGGTAGACGCACCACGCGGCCGGTTTCGCGGCCGTGGAGAACGATTTCACGGTCTTTTCGCTGCAGGCTCAGGCAAGCGCGCTTGGTGATGATGAACGCGATAACCGGGCCGATAATGAGCAGTACCTGTAGTGAGGTTAGTACGTGGTTCAGGCTCAACTTGAAGTTGGTTGCGATTAGGTCGGTTCCAGCGCCTGCCCAGAGCACAGCGTAGAAGGTTACTCCAGCCGCACCGATGGCGGTACGAGTTGGGGCATTGCGTGGTCGGTCAAGCACGTGGTGTTCACGCTTGTCTCCGGTAACCCAAGCTTCGATGAATGGGTAGAACGCAACCAAGGCCAAGAAAACAACCAGCACCACGATAGGAGCCAAGATGTTCCAAGACCAGGTGTAGCCACCTAGAACGAATTCCCAGCCGGTCGGTGCCAAGCGAAGTGCACCGTCAGCCCAACCGATGTACCAGTCTGGCTGAGTTCCGGCTGAAACCGGTGATGGGTCGTAGCCACCGTAGTTCCAGACCGGGTTGATGGTGAAGGTAGCCGAAATCAGCATGATCATTCCGAACACGATGAAGAAGAAGCCACCTGCCTTAGCAACGTATACCGGCATCAGTGGGTAGCCAACGACGTTTGAGTCGGTGCGGCCTGGGCCCGAGTAGTGAGTGTGCTTGTGAATAACCACCATGAACAAGTGGATAACGATGAAGACCAGAATCAATGCTGGAATCAGCAGGATGTGCAGGCCGTAAAGGCGGGCAACGATTGTTTCGCCTGGGAATTCGCCACCGAATAGCAGCGAAGACGTGTAGGCACCGATAACCGGAACCGCCTTGATCATTCCATCGATGATTCGTAGACCGTTACCTGATAGCAGGTCATCTGGAAGTGAGTAGCCGGTGAATCCGCCTGCCATTGCCAAAACGAATAGCACTACACCGACAAGCCAGTTGATTTCACGAGGCTTGCGGAACGCTCCGGTAAAGAAGACTCGAAGCATGTGCAAACCAGCGGCGGCAACGAAGAGAAGCGCCGACCAGTGGTGTACCTGACGCATCAGCAAACCACCGCGGATTTCAAACGAGATATCTAGGGTCGAAGCGTAAGCAACTGACATCTCTGCGCCCTTTAGCGGGCCGTAAACGCCGTCGTAGTTGATTAGCTCCATTGAAGGCTGGAAGAAGAAAGTCAGGAACGTGCCCGACAGCAGCACCACTAGGAAGCTGTACAGAGCCACTTCACCGAGCATGAATGACCAGTGATCAGGGAAGACCTTGCGGCCGAATTCTTTAAGGATGCCGCCAACACCGACACGTTCGTCGAGATAGTTAGCTGTTCCGGCTAGAAAGCCGCCTTTTTTCTGTGTGTTAGTTGCGGTGCTCATTAGATTGCTCGCTCCCAGAAGCTAGGTCCGACTGGTTCATTGAAATCGCTCTGCGCGATTAGGTAGCCCTCATCGTCAACGGTAATTGGCAGCTGAGGGAGTGGGCGTGCAGCTGGCCCGAAGACCACCTTGCAGTGCTCAGTTACGTCGAAGGTCGACTGGTGGCAAGGGCAGAGCAGGTGGTGAGTGTGCTGCTCGTAAAGTGCCACTGGGCAACCAACGTGGGTGCAGATTTTGCTGTAGGCAACAATGCCGTCGTAAGACCAACCTTTGCGCTCCTCAGTTTCTTTGAGGTCAGCAGGGTTGAGGCGCATCAATAGCACAGCAGCTTTTGCTTTTTCTTCTAGTTTGTGGTGCTCAAGGTCTTGAAGACCCTCAGGGATTACGTGGAAAACTGAACCGAGAGTGACATCTGCAGCCTTGATTGGGGTGCCGTAAGGGTCACGTGCAAGACGGGTACCTTTTTTCCACATCGTGTGGCGAAGGCTATCTTTAGGATCTGGCCCAAGATCTCCGAAAATCATGATCGCTGGTAGCGGGAAAAAAGCAAGTGCTCCGTAGAGTGAACGGCGAATTAGCTTGCGTCGGCTAAAGCCCGACTCGCTGTCGGCAAGCTTGATGATCTCAACCGCACGGGCGCGAACCTCTTCGCTACCGCGAGTGATGTGACGGTCTTCAGCGACCTCAGCGTCCGGCATGAGGGTTTTCGCCCAGTGCACAGCACCGATTCCGATACCCATTAGGCCCAAAGTAATTCCGAGGCCCAGGAAGAATGTGTTGTCTCTCACCGATCCAAGGTCTTCGGTGATCGGGAAAGCGAAGTATGACCATAGTGCAAATGCGCTACCAAACACAGAGGTGAAGAACAGTGCCGAGACCTGTCGGGCCGCATTTTTCTCGTGCTTCTTGCTCTTATCGGTCATGCGCACACGGTGTGGTTCTAGACCTGGATTCTTTATTGCGTCTTCGGCAACTATTGCCAAACCGGCGCCGTACTCATGCTCAGCGTTCTTCGAACTCTTGCTGCTCACTTGATATCTCCCTTGTTGTAAACCTAGTTAGATTTGGCGCCGAGCCAAATGGTGATTGCGACGATGCCGCCGAGAACAAATACCCAAGCAAACAGACCCTCAACCACCGGACCGAGGCTCGCTAGCTCATAACCACCAGCAGATGGGTTTGATTCCACCCACTTGAGGTAGGTGATGATGTCTTTTTTGTCTTTCGGGGTTAGGTTTGCGTCATTGAACACCGGCATGTTTTGAGGGCCGGTAACCATCGCCTCGTAAATGTGACGTTCGGTAACGCCCTTCAGAGCTGGAGCGTATTTACCTTCGGTAAGCGCTCCACCCGCACCTACTGCGTTGTGGCACATTGCACAGTTAATTCTGAAAAGTTCGCCACCGCGAGTGGTGTCACCATCTAGCGCAAGCATTTCGTCAGTCGGAATTGCAGGGCCGCCTAGGGTGCCAATGTAGGCAGCCATAGCTGAAATCTGCTCTTCGGTGAACTGAACTGGCTTTTTCTCAAGCTGTGGGCCAGATGCCTGACCAGGCATACGACCGGTGGCAACCTGGAAATCAACCGAGGCTGCACCAACTCCAATCAGCGAAGGACCTGCAGATGAACCCTCGGCGTTGGTGCCGTGGCAGCTTGCGCAGTTTGCCAAAAATAGCTTGCGGCCTTCTTCAACCTGAGCCGCGTTGGCTACCGCTGGCTGCGAAGACTCAACTGCTGCAGTGGCTGCAACGTAGCCACCTCCGGAGACCATAAGACCGGCTGCGATCACGATGGCCGCGGCGAATGGGCGACGGCGACCTGACCTTGATTTGCTGCTAAAAAATGCCATTTCTCAATTTCTCCGGATTTATTTGAGTACGTAAACGATTAGGAACAGGCCGATCCAAACGACGTCAACGAAGTGCCAGTAGTAAGACACAACGATTGCGCTGGTTGCCTCATAGTGACCAAACTTCTTGGCCGCGAAGGTTTTTCCGATTACCAAAAGGAAAGCGATTAGACCACCGGTTACGTGAAGAGCGTGGAAACCCGTGGTGATGTAAAACGCGCTGCCGTAAGAGTTTGAATCAAGAGCGATGCCCTCTGAAATCAGAGTTGCGTATTCCCAGACCTGACCTGCAACGAAGACTGCACCGAGAAGGTAGCTGAGCATGAACCACTCAACCATGCCCCATTTGACTGGTGATAGACCGGTTGCTCGAGGCTGTAGGCGCTCTGCAGCAAAAACACCAAACTGTGCGGTGAATGATGACGCAACCAGAATCAAAGTGTTGATTAGTGCGAACGGTACGTTCAAAATTGCGGTGTCATTGGCCCAGATTTCAGGGGAGTTAGCTCGAAGGCTGAAATACATGGCGAAAAGACCGGCGAAAAACATCACCTCGCTACCAAGCCAAACAATGGTGCCAACTGAAGTGGCACTTGGGCGATTAATGACAGGAGCTGAAATGGTCGTCATAGCTCCAATCCTAACTTGAGAAGTGGCCTGATTTAGGCATTTTTGAGCAGGTTTAACGGTCTTTTTGCCTAATAGAATCTCAACCATGACTTCGGCACAAACCTGGCCTGAAATATTAGGCAAATTGCTCGCTAAAACTGACCTCAGCAGGGCAGAGTCGAGCTGGGCGATGCGTGAAATCATGGGGGGAGAGGCTGCCGAAAGCGTGGTCGGCGCCTTCATGATGGCGCTGCGCAGCAAGGGCGAGTCGGTTGACGAGCTGGCCGGTCTGGTTGACGTGATGCTTGACCATTCCGTCATCCTCGACACGGGCGATCGAGCCGTCGATATCGTTGGCACCGGTGGCGACATGGTCGGCACTGTAAACATCTCAACAATGGCTTCGATTGTGGCTGCCAGTGCCGGAATTCCGGTGATGAAGCACGGTTCAAGATCTGCCTCAGGCAAAACCGGAAGTTCCGAAATGCTTGAGGTTCTCGGAATACGACTTGACCTCTCTCCAGAGCGAGTTGCCGATGTATTTCGCGAAGTTGGGTTGACCTTTTTCTTCGCACCGGTGTTTCACCCAGCAATGCGACATGTGGCGCCTATCCGCCGTGCACTAGGTGTTCCAACCACTTTCAACTTTCTGGGCCCATTGGCTAATCCAGCCCAACCGGTCGCAACATCGCTCGGAGTCGCAAACCAGTTGGTTGCCCCGCTAATGGCGGCGGAAATGGCCGCTCGCGGTCGTTCCGCACTGGTTTTTCGTGGGGAAGACGGCTTGGATGAGCTAACCACCACGGGAACCAGTCACATTTGGCAGGTTTCTGGGGGAGAGGTTGTCGAGTTCGTGCTAGACCCGGCGAAACTAGGTCTCTCGATAACCAAACTTGAAAACCTGGTCGGTGGAGATGCGCACCACAACGCCGAAGTTGCACGCGCGCTATTTGCCAACCAAACGCATGGCAATTTGCGCGCAATTCGCGAGGTGGTGCTGCTCAACGCAGCCTCGGGTGTAGTTGCTTTTGAGCTGACTGAGAACGCCTCGCTGGCCGCACAAGACATTCACCATCGATTTGCAGAGGCTTTAGAAAAAGTTGAACAGGCACTCGATTCGGGCGCAACCGAGGCGAAGCTCTCTGAGTGGATGAGCGTCACTCAGGCATAGCTCAGTTCATTAGAAGGAATCACAAAAACCCAGGGTAGTAGCTCGATCGGCCAAATATCCACTAGTTGACATAATGTTTATTATCGGTGTTATTTGATTACTTTATGCTCGCGCAGAAATTCGACGAGTCCCGGTGGGCTGAGCTCGTATTCTGATCGCTGCATTAGCTCATCAACGGCATACCAGCCGTGTTCCAGAACATCTCGATGCTCATCGGCCGTCCAGTTGCTGGTGTCTAGTTCAAAATCATCGATTTGTAAAAGATAAAAATGATCGGTGTAACTGTGTTGATTTATGCCGTCACCCCAAATCCAGGTTCCGGTAATCGAATGAATCGGCTCGTGGTCAGGTTCGAGTTGAATCTCTAAGCCGGTTTCCTCGTAAAGTTCTCGCACTGCAGCCTGGGCTGCCGTCTCGCCGGCATCGATGCCTCCGCCGGGAACCAGCCAACGCGGTGGCAGCTGAACCTCAGGGTCAAAGTGAGTCAACAGTAAAAACAACTCTTGATGAGAATTGTGCAGCACCACACGTGCCGTTTCACGATGGGCACCGGGCTTCATTCAGCGCAGGCCTTTGTTTTGCAGCTTGAAAATTTGGAGTGAAATTTGGGTCAGGTAGCCAATAGCAACCGCAAAAATTACTGTTCCAATGCCAGCTTGGCCGCCAAGTAGCCATCCGATTAGCAAAACGGTGGCTTCAAACATTGACCTAATTTTCCAAAATTTCCAACCCAAAAGCTTCTGGGTGCCAAGCATCAGGCCGTCTCTAGGCCCTTGGCCCAGATGCGAACTGATGTAGAAACCGGTTGCAAAAGCCACCATGATCATCCCAAAAATGAACATCGCTAGATTCGGCAAAAAGTCTGTGAAATCAGGTAGGTAAGGCATGAATAAATCCGAAAAAAGGCCGATGCAAATTGCATTCAGAATGCTACCGATGCCTGGTCTGACCTTCAGCGGTATCCAGGCGAGCAGAACCAGCGCAGAGACAATAACGCTTCCAATGCCGTAACTGACCCCCAGTTGATTGGCTAGGCCGAGTGCAAAGACATCCCAGGGTGGTGCCCCAATTTCTGCCTTGACCACCATTCCCAGCCCCAGGCCGTAAAGAGCTAACCCGGCCATCAAGATGAACAGGCGAGTTGGCAAACTAGGATTTGATGAGGGCATGGGTTCAGGATACCGACTTCCGAAAGCAGAGTTATGGCAAAGAGCCTTTTAGGGTTGAGCGACTCCCCTTTGGTGATTGCTCACCGCGGCTTTGCTGCAAACGCACCAGAAAATACCCTCGCAGCTTTTGAAGCCGCTTTCGCTGCAGGTGCCCACATAGTCGAATCAGACATCCAAATCACCAAAGATGGCATTCCGGTGTTATTTCACGACGTAGATTTGACTAGAGTCGCCGGGGTCCCGAGACGAATTCAAGAATTGGATTTTGCTGAACTGTCGAGCATCGACATAGCTGGACATCGAGTGCCATCACTGGCCGAAACCCTGAGCCACTTCCCCACCGGTCGATTCAACTTGGATGTAAAAACAATTGCTGCCGCGAAACCTGCAGCTTTGGAAATCGTTAGGTTCGAGGCCATCGATCGAGTCTTGCTGACCAGCTTCAGTAGCCGCCGCCGAAAAAGAGCCGTGGCTGAGGTTCGTCGATTACTCAGCTCTAAGGTTGCAGTTACCCAGTCAGCTGGCGGACGCGAGGTAATTCTGCTTTGGTTCTGCTCCAAGCTGGGTCTGCAAAGCCTGGCTCGAATAGTCGCTCGGGAAATTGACGCACTTCAAATACCACCCAAAATGGGCCCAGATCTGACCGATGCAAAATTCATTTCGTTAGTGAAGTACCTCGGTCTGGATTTGCACTACTGGTCGATCAACGAGGTCAGCGAGATGCAGCGTTTATTGAATCTGGGTGCAACCGGCCTCGTCACCGATAGCACTGAGTTAGCGAAGTCTGTTATTTCGCTGAGAGCGTTAGCTGAAGGGAATGCCTAAGCAGGCAGTTGGGTTTAGTCTCATGTAGTCCCCAAAAGGGCGTAAGCAGGAGGAAACCATGTCTCAAAACACAATGCGCGGTATGCGTCTCGGCTCACAGAGCTTGGAAACTGAACGTGGCGTCAATTACTCCGCTAGGGCCACGCACTCGTTTCAGTGCCCCAACAATCACATTTTTGAGGTCGTTTTTGCAGCTGATGCTGATCTTCCAGAAACCTGGCAATGCAAGCAGTGCTCAGAGCAAGGTATCTTGCTGGCCGATGGTCAGGCAATCACATTAGAGCCGATTGAAGCCAAAGTGCCACGTTCGCACTGGGAAATGTTGCTAGAGCGTCGCACCCGCGATGAACTGGAAGAAATTCTGCAGGAGCGCATCGACTACATTCGTGGGCGTCGAGCCGGAGGCAAGGCTGACGTCTAGTCAGATTTTTTGGCGCTAGTTGCTCGACTCAAAATCCGCAAAAGACCCCAGCGAGTGACTAGCCAAAGAGCTTCCGCAACTATGGCTGAACTCATTTTGGATTTGCCTTGCGTGCGTTCAATAAAGGTGATTGGAACCTCAACGATTTTTGCCTGCTCACGGTGAGCCCGATATGCCAGTTCGACTTGAAATGCATAACCGTGGGCTGCAACGCCCTCGGTGTCGAGTTGAGCTAAAAACTTCGCATTAAACGCCCTGAACCCGGCTGTCATATCGCGAATCTCGGTGCCCAGCATCATTCGTGCGTAGCTATTTCCAAATCTTGAAATTGCCCTGCGATACCAGGGCCAGTTGGCAACCGCTCCCCCATTTATCCATCGAGAACCGATGACTAAATCGTGAGAGGCGCTGGCCTCAAGCAGTTTTGTCAGGTCGGCCACCTGATGTGAGCCATCGGCGTCCATCTCAATGATCACTTGAAAATTACGCTGCAGAGCCCAATTGAAACCAGCCAGATAGGCATCGCCCAGACCGGTTTTGGCTGTTCTGATCAAGAGATGAACGCGGGGCTGATTTCTAGCTATTTTTTCGACTAGCCTTGCCGTTCCATCGGGGCTGTTATCGTCGACTACCAAAATTTCTAACTGCGGGTGTAATTCGGTTAGCTCGCTGAGCAAGGCGCCAATGTTTTCGGCCTCATTGTAGGTAGGCACCACCACTAAAACTTTCTTACTCAAAATCCGCCTCGTTTTCACTGAGTTGGTTGTCGCGACTAGTTTGAGTTTTTACTCTCCAGGCCAGGCCTAACAGAAACAGTGCGGTGGCGACAATTAGAAACTTGAGTGGCAGAGCTGTAAAGAACGCCGGAGTGAGAGAGCTTCGCAGCGGTAATTCTGAGATTTTTGCAATCGAGGTGAATGTGTCTACCTCGTCAATCACTGAGCCATCCGGAAGTATTGCCGCTGACACACCCACGGTTGAAACGTTTGCGATTGACCGACCGGTCTCAATAGCTCGTAATTTCGCAAACGCAAACTGCTGATAGGTTTCGTCGCTGTAGCCGAAGTCGGCATTATTAGTCTGCGAAAAAATTACTTCGGCCCCATCGGCCACCAAATCTCGAGCCACTGAGTCAATCGCGATTTCAAAACAAATCAAGACACCGGCATCGGTTTTATCGAGCTCAAAAATGCCATCCCGCTCGCCAAAGCTATACCCTCTGGAAATTAGACCGACCAGATCGGGAGCCAGTGAGTACCAAAAGTCACGGTTGGGAACATACTCTGCGAATGGTACCGGCCGTTTTTTGTCGTACCAATCGACCGGCCCCAACTGCGGCTTCCAAAGGATTGAGGAGTTGTAGACCCGCTCTCCACGTTCGGTGATGGTTCCGAAAATAAGTGGCACTTTGAGTTCATTGTCAACAAAATTGGCAATTCTTTGGTTTGCACGAGTGCTTCCAAGCGGGTTGGTATCAACCGCATTTTCTGGCCAAACCAAAACATCAGCATCGAGGCGCTCTCCAGCTTTGGTGATTGTTTTGGTTGCGTCGATGTGGTTCTGCAATATTGATCCGCGTACCGGATTGGCAAAGAGCCCCGCGTTCGCATTGCCCTGAGCCCAAGCCACTCTGATTTTCCCAGCTTCTGCTTCAGTCGGAGGGCTCGCAAGCAGGCCAATCAAAAGTGTGGCCGACACGAAAGCTATTGAGCGAAGCCACTGCCCCGGTCTCGAGATTGCAACGGCAAACCAGGCTGAGCCAAAGGCAACCAGAAGCGAAATCGAAGTTTCTCCACCAAGGTAGGCGAAATAGTTAAGTGGGCTGTCGCTCTGGGTTTGCGCGAGTGTCGACCAGGGGAATCCGCCGTAGGGAAAATTGGTAGCAATCAACTCGCGGGTTACGAAAACAGTGGCTAAAGCCGAGACTAAAAGAATTGGCTTTTCGATTCGTTGCCAGATAAATGCGGATGCAATAGCAGCAATCGCGAAAAATAATGCCTCAAGCGTAGCCAGTGCTAACAAAGGCACCGGCCCTAGGTAGAGGCTCATCCATTCGATCTGAAAAATGTAGTAGGCCAGGCCGCCGACAAATCCGATACCAGCAGCCCAGGCCCACGAAAGGCTCTTCACCGACAGCAGTAACAATGCCACGGCTGGAAAAATCAAGGGCCAGAAATTTTCTCGAGGCATCGCCAGTGACGCTAAATACGCACCAGAGATGGCAAGAAATAGCGCAGCTAATTTTGGTTTGAGGTTAGCCATAGTACGAGTAAGCCACAATTCCGCGTTTTACCTTGTCGACCGCATCTTTTGCAGTCTCGGCAAATTTACCTTCGGTAACCTGAGCAAGCTGGTCAAGGAGGTCAATGATTTGTTTGCTCCAGCGGATGAAATCACCGGGTAGTAAATCAGCTAGGTCTAAGACTGAATCTAGTTTGTTGCCACTCGCCCATCGGTAAATCGCTAGTGAAATGCTGAGATCTAGAGGCGGTGTTGACCGAATTTTGTACTGCTTGGAAAGCTGTTCTAACTCGAACCAAACCTCTTCGGTCTGCTCAATAATCGAACCAAAATTACCCTTCGGAATTCTCGGTTCGTACTCTTCATCTCGACGCGCTTCATAGACCAGAGCTGCTGCGACAGCTGCCAGGGTTGGCGCATCAATTTCGTTCCAAATGCCAAGGCGAATGCACTCTGCCACCAGCAGATCACGCTCACCGTAGATTCTTCCCAACAATTTTCCGCTTTCCAAAACTTCGTATTCGCCATTTATCTCGGCGATATATTCGAGTTCTGTAAGTAGGTCACAGAGTCGGTCAAAGGTTTTGGCTACCTGGTTGGTTCGACCCTCAATTTGATCCAATACGGCATCTAGTTCTCGACGCAGCTTGAACCATCGCTCGCCCCACCGAGCGTGCGCTTCGCGTTCAGGGCAACTGTGGCAGGTGTGAGAGCGCATGTCTCGTTTGAGCTGATTGAGTCGCTGTTCTTGCAAATGTCGACCCTTAGACTGTCGAATGTCTTTGCCTCGTTCTGCCCTGATTCTAGATGCGGCAAGGGTTCGCTCAAGATCAGAAATGTCGCGCCTAAGTTCTGCATAGCTGAAGAAATCCCCCAGATGACATTCCATCGATTGCTGGTAGCCATCAAGTGAAATCTGCTTCTCTCGGATGCCCTTGGCAAGACCCACCACCGAACGGTCTGCTTGAAATTGAGCGAATGATGTTTCTAAAACCTCTCGAGCGCGATCTTTTCCGAACGCTTCAATTAGGTTGACAGTCATGTTGTAGGTGGGGCGGAACGGGCTGATTAGCGGATAGGTGCGCTTACTCGCCAACCCGGCGACACTCGCGGGATCCAAATTTGCACTCCACAGAATCACAGCGTGACCCTCAGTATCGATTCCGCGACGCCCGGCTCTACCGGTGAGCTGCGTGTATTCACCCGGAGTGATTTGAACTCTAGATTCGCCGTTGAATTTGTCTAGTTTCTCCAACACGACCGTTCGAGCTGGCATGTTAATTCCCAGCGCCAAGGTCTCGGTGGCGAAAACAACCTTGACTAGTTTTCTCAGAAATAACTCTTCGACAACCTCTTTGAAAGCCGGCAGCATACCGGCGTGGTGGGCAGCTACTCCTCGTTCAAGCGCGTTCAGCCATTCGAAGTAGCCAAGAGTAGCGAGGTCTTCATCCGCGATGTTGTAGGTCTTTTCTTCGACTAGTCGGCGAATTGCTTGTTTTTCTTCGGTGGTGGTCAGCCGAATACCTTGGGCTAGGCAAGCTTTCACAGACGCTTCGCAGCCGACTCGAGAGAAGATAAAGAAAATTGCCGGTAGTAAATCTTCGTCATCAAGTAGTTCAATAACATCAGGCTTACTCAAACGCTCAATTCGGTTGAATTGAGCGCGGTGGGTCACCTGTCGTTTCGAATTCTTGCCGCCCTTGAAGTTCTGTACCGATTTGCTAACTGGTATTCGAAGCTTTTGAGCGTGCCGTTGGGCCAGCTCAGGATTTACCCTCTCGCCAGAGCTATCGAACAGGTCGAACATTTCATCTGTAAATAAAACGTGTTGATGCAGCGGTACCGGTCTGATTTCAGACACGATGATTTCGGTTTCACCACGAACCTCATCGAGCCAGGCGCCGAATTCTTCCGCATTCGAGACTGTCGCCGACAGGGACACAATTTTCACATCTCGAGGAAGATGAAGAATTACCTCTTCCCAGACCGCTCCCCTGAATCGGTCAGCCAAATAGTGAACTTCATCCATGACTACGAAGCCGAGGTTAATCAGCGCATCTGAGTTCGCGTAAATCATGTTTCGCAACACCTCAGTGGTCATTACGACAATTTGAGCGTCCGAATTTTGATTAGTGTCACCGGTGAGTAGGCCAACTCGCTCGTTTCCGTAGCGCTTTGCCAATTCGGCATATTTCTGGTTGCTGAGGGCCTTGATGGGAGTGGTGTAAAAAACCTTCAGATTCTTTTCGACAGCAAGGTGAATCGCAAACTCACCAATGATTGTTTTCCCCGCACCAGTCGGTGCGGCCACCAAAACCCCTTTGTCAGCCGCTAGTGCTAAACAGGCGCGTTCTTGAAATTCATCGAGCGGAAATTTCAGTAGCGACACAAAGCTTTCCAGGGATGCAGCTTTGTTTCGCTTTTTTGCCAACTGAAATCTTTCAGCTGGGCTCAGATTCGTCTCGCTCACGAATCTAACTCGAGCTCAAGATCTGCAGTTTTTTTGGCTCGCCTTTTGTCATTGATGGAGGCAATTCCTGCCGCTACAAAGTAGAGCAGCAGCAGCGGAATCATCAGCAAAAACATTGACATGGGATCGGCGGTTGGTGTTGCCAGTGCAGCAACGAGCGCGATTACGAAAACGGCAATTCGCCAGGAGTTCAGAATGTTTTTGGCGGTAATCACGCTGGCAAAGTTGAGTAGAACGAGAACCACCGGTAAAACGAAAGCGATACCGAAAACTAAGAGAATTCGAAGCGTGAAGAGAATGTACTCACTCGCATTGATTACGTTCGCACTGCCCTCTGGAGTGAATCCGATAAGTGTTCGCACAAAACCCGGTAGCGAAACCCACGCTAGCGCGCAGCCGACCAGGAAGAGCGGGATGCCGGTGAGCAGAAAACCAAGCGTGTAGCGCCGTTCTTTTTTCTTGAGCCCGGGTGTAATGAACGCCCAAAGGTTATAGAGCCAGACTGGGCTTGAGATTAGGATTCCGAGAAAAATAGACACCTGCAGTCTGACGTCAAATGCAGATACTACGGTTCCAAAGTTGACTGTGGCTTGGCTGCCTTTTTCTTCAGCAATCGCCATAATTGGTTCCTGAAGAATCGCAAAGACTGGATCAAATAGAAACCAGCCCACAACGGCTGAAGCAAAAATAAAAATTGCCGAAATGAAGAGTCGGTTACGCAGCTCTCTAAGGTGCCCGCCGAGGTTCATCTTGGCCTCTGGATTACGCTTTCGAGCCAAGGTGAATGCGCTTACTTATCGTCTGGAGAAGCCTGTTTCGACTCGGGTTTTTGACCCTCGTCTGACCTAATCTCTTTTTTGAAAATGCGCATCGACTGCGCCAAGCTCTTTGCAAGCCCGGGAAGCTTTGGGCCGCCCCAAAGCAGCAAGACGATAACCAGAATGATGATCCATTCCCAGCCGTTTAGACGCATTACTTGAACCTGCTTTCATCGATAGATATTTTGCTAATCGACTCGATAAGCCTACGCTTTCTTTCCTGCTTACGCAGAGCTTTTTGACGCAGTAGTGCTAGGCGGGCTCGCCAGAGGCGGTTGACTTCAAGCTCGGTTGCCGGAACGGGCTTTTCAATTTGAACTTCAATTGCTTCCAGTTCAGTAATTTTGGTAGCGGCAATCTCTAATTGGTCAGCAATCGCAGCAATTCGATTGAATAATCCCTTGATTAGGAAACCGTGAAAAGCCGCAGCCGCGATTGCAATACCTGTAAACACCCAAAACCAGTTCATTATTCTGAAATTTCTCCCAACTCAATTGGCTTATTCAGTGCTCGAGCGGCGAAGTCCCTGACCGATTGTCTGGCGACCTCGGGACCGACAACCCTCGCCTTTCCGCCAAAACTTGCGATTAGACGAGGCAAGTTTTCAAGGTGTCCCAGGCGAATTTTGACTCGAATCCAACCGGACTCATCGGGCTTGGGCAGCTCTTTAAGGTGAGCCGCAAGCTCGTAGGCCTCGGGAGCAAGCTCGACCTCGATCTCGACATCGGTTTTTTGCGAAATGTAGACGTCGGAGCTTAGCTGCGGAAAATCTTCTAGAGAATATTGCGCCTGCAAGTAGGAGACTTGGATCGAACGCATCCGGTCTAATTTGAACGTTCGGACATCTTGGTTGTCGTTACACCAGGCGCGAAGATAGTGCCCCTCTGGTCGAATGTCTAGTCTCAGTGGCTGAAGATTTCTTTTACTCAATTCACCACGATTGTTTCGGTATTCGCAGGTAATCTGCCGCCTATCAAGTATCGCTTCACGCAATTGTTCGGCGCTCGCCTCGATTGATCCCGGGGCTACATCGAGAAGACGAGAGGTTTCAATGACCTCACCAGATGCCAATAACTTTTGAAGCTGGGCTAGCTCGGGGTCGCTCATGAAACCTGGCAGCTGTGTCAAATAATCGAGCCCAACTGCAATTGCTGAGGCTTGTCTTGCGGTCAGCCTGGGCACTCCGGTGGCCACAAGGTTTTGCGATAGATAAATTTCATCGGGATTGTCTTCGTCTAGATCTATCAAGAACGGCAATTCAATTCCGGTGGCGAGCTGAAGCTCGAGAACATTCAACGAGTGAATCACTTCTCTGACCTGATCAGGTCGAACCCGAAAATGTTCTGAGATTTCACTAATTGAACTTGCGCCGCTACTGTTTTGCAAATAGCCAATCAGGGTCAGAGCAAAATTGAATTTTTCGGTGCCGTCTAGAGCTGAATATTTAGACATGATCGTTGTAAACCTGCTCTAGGAACTGGCTGACCAGTGTTTGCAGTGATGCCGGGGCCAGAATTTCAACATCCGGAAGGAAACCAATCAACTGTTGGGCAAAAAGAGAGGCGTCCATGTAACTAACGCTGGTCTCTTCCCAATCGTCATTTGACTCAATGCCCCAGGCAAACCAGGCAGCGCTGTCTTTTCTTACCCTCAGTGTTGCGTTTTGCTGGATTGTGTGTCGTTCGAGGTCGGCTAGAGCTTCGGCTACTCGTTCTTTTGTTGGTCTCGCGAATTTTTCTGGTTTCGTGGCCGAGCCAAGCAGCCTAATTTTGGATCTGATTCGCTTGAGCAGGAAATTTCGAACTTGACCTTCGTGCCGATCGAATGAGACCAGCAACCAATTTCCACCTATGTTTTTGAGAAGCCAGGGTTCAACCGTTCGAGTTGAAACTTCAGCTGAAGGTTTTTGATATTCAAATTCGACGGCTTGAGCTTCGTCAATCGCCTCTAGCAGAGGCGCAAAAGCCGGATCCCAGGTTCTGATTACCGGAGCAACTCCGATCAAATCGGCTTCCGCAGGGGTGACTCCCAATGCTCGAAGTTTGGTTAGCGCTAGGTCAACCTCTTGCGCCAGCGATGCTTGAGACCAGGCAGCGGCAGCCAGGTCTAGAAGTTGCAATTGATGTGCCGTGAGGATTGTGTCTTTTGGCCAAGAAAAATTATTGGCGGCAATCACGTATCGGGTCTCGTCGTTTTCTTCGCTGAAAACCGTCTCAATTTTGATTCCGATTTCGCGAAGGTCCGATTTGTCATGCTCGAATTTTCGAAGGGCTGAATCCGGATCAATGCGACCGCCGCTGGTGTATTCGGGGATAGCGGCAAGCAGTTCTTCTCGGCTAAGCCCGCGTTTGCTGAACAGCAGAGCAGCCGTAATTTTTAGCAGCCGCTCGGTTTTTCCTGGTTTTCGAGCGTCGAGCTGTTGTTCTGATAACAACTTGCCCCCAAACCTAATCTGTTAGCTATTTGATCCCGAGAATGTCGACTACGAAAACCAAAGTTGAGTTCGCTGGGATGCTGTCATTGCCCTGATCTCCGTAGCCTTCGCTAGGCGGGATGATTGCAACAACCTGCGAACCAACTTTTTGACCAACCAGTGCCTTTACAAAACCTGAAATTAGAGAACCCTCAGCAACCTCAAATTCTGCCGGCTGCCCATTTTCCCATGATGAATCGAACTGGGTGCCTTCATTCCAGAGAAAGCCAGAGTAGTGCACCACAACGGTGTCACCCTCGGCAATTTCGTCGCCATTTCCAGTGATCAGATTGACAACTTTGAATTCGCTGGGTGCATCACTCTTGGGAATGGTCACTCCCGGAACACCTTCGGTGCTGGTAACCACGGTTGGAAAACCAGCAGTTGCTGGTTGACTCGCACCCAGAGCTCGAGGCAGGAAGACCTGGTCGATTTTGAAAACGAAAACCAGCGCATCGTCTGGGCCCATCCCAAAATCAGCAATTCCTTGATTGTTGTGCGCATCTTTTGGCGGCAGGATAACCGCCACAGTAGAGCCACCCTTGACTCCCGAAAGTGCGGTGCAAAAATTGGGGGTACCTTCAGCGCTCAGAAAGAGTGTTGTTGCGCTTCCCTCGGCGAAGTTAGATTCTTGCAGCAGTTTGTTGTCGGCGCCGTTATAAGCAATGAAATCTACTGAAATTGACTGCAACCCTTTGATTTCTGGGCCATCGCCCTCAACTAATACTTTGGTTTCAATTTGGTCAGAGCCCAGTGGCGTTGGAAATTCAACCGTTGGTTTTTCTGAACCGTCAACCAGTGAGATTTGCTTTGCATTCTCGCCAAAGTTTGCGGTACCGCAGCTGTAATCAAGTGCCGAATAGGCTGAATTTGTGTCGCTGGGTGCACAGCCCGAAAGAGCAAAAATCGAAAGGGATGCCACTGCGGCTGCGATTACTTTTTTCAAAACGAAACTTTCTTTGGGAGATGCTTTAGTTTAGCTCAGAGCCTTTAGCCTTGGCCTCGGCTGCAGACTGGGCTGTTCGTAATGACTTTCGCAATTTTTTATCACTAGGTGCTCTGGAACCTAAGTGTTCTGGGTTCCAAACGAGCATGTCTTCATCTGCAAATTCGGGTTTGTTTTTCAGGTTCTTCAGGTTTGGCAAAATCACACCCTCGGCGAGTCGCCTAGCAGTTACCAAAAATGCAGTGTGGCCGATCATTCGGTGCTCCGGACGAACTGCCAAACCCTGCAGATGCCAACCGCGCACCAATGATTCCCAGGCGTCTGGCTCATTGAATTTTCCGGTCGACCTTACCGCCTCAGTGAATCTGGAGAGCTGGGTTACCGTGGCCACGTATGCAATCAAAATCCCGCCTGGAACCAGAGCATCGGCACTGACATCGATGCATTCCCAGGGGGTTAGCATGTCTAGAATCACTCGATCCGCCTGGCCAGGCTTGACCTGCTTTGGTAGTTCTTGCTCTAAATCACCGAGGTGAATTTGCCAATTCTCTGGAACCATCCCGAAATTGGTGGCGACGTTAGCCTGGGCAATTTCAGCAAACTCTGATCGGCGTTCGAATGAATCTAGGCGACCTCGTTCTCCAATTGCTCGCAGCAGGTACATGCTGAGAGCTCCTGAACCAACTCCGGCCTCAACGACGCGCGCCCCTGGAAAAATATCTCCCATGGTCACAATTTGAGCCGCGTCTTTCGGATAAATAATTGCGGCGCCTCGCGGCATTGATAAAACGAAATCGCTCATCAGTGGTCTGAAAGCTAGATACTCAACGCCGTTGTGGTTGGTTACAACAGATCCCTCATCGATCCCAATTATGTCGTCGTGTTTGATATCGCCCTTGTGGGTGCCAAAAGACGCACCTGGCACCAACGTGATGGTGTTTAAGCGACCTTTTGGGCCAGTCAGTTGAACCCTGTCCCCCGGCCTGAAGGGTCCGGTCGGAAGAATTGGTTGTTTTTTCAAAATTTATCCTCATCGAATAGTGCTGCTAGATCGGTCAGTTTTTTACCTTCGAGGCTCGACCAAATGGTTCGATCTTCACCTTCGGGCAGGGCAACAAAATTGGTCACACCGATCGCCTTGGTGCCGGCCGCAATCGCCGATCTCAAACCGGTTGGAGAGTCTTCGATTGCAACGCAAGCCTCAGGAGCTACTCCCAGCAACTCAGCAGCCTTGAGGTATGGTTCTGGGTCTGGTTTACCCTTAGACACGTCATCTCCAGCGACGACAACGTCAAAAGCATGAAACGGAATTTGGTTGGCAACTGCTCTGGCCATTCTGCCGAGAGACATAGTTACCAATGCCGTCTTGACCCCGTGTGCGCGAAGTTCGGTAAGCAGTTCGATGGCTCCTGGGCGCCAACTAATTTCTTGATTTAACTGTGCCACCACCGCGTCGGTCAGCTGATGCATGATTTCTTCGGGGCTCAGGTTTGATCCAAGTTTTTCTTGAATGGTGCGTGACGAGTCGTAAAGCGACTGCCCGATTAGATCAAGCCCATCTTGTTCACTCCACTGCTTGCCGTGACTCTCAGCAAGGTTCTTTTCGCTGAGTAGCCAGTAAGGCTCGGAGTCGATTAGGGTGCCGTCCATATCCCAGAGAACGGCCAGAGGTCTTGTTTCAGTCATTATTCGTCGAGTTTATCGACAGCGAATGATTTAGGCTTATCTTCTGATTTTCAGGGGTTAAATTGAGCGCTAATTTCTTTTCCGGCAGGGTGCTGGTGGTTGCTTTTGAAGGCTGGAATGACGCCGGCAACGCTGCCACCGGCGTGACTAAATTTTTGGCCGAGGAGCTGGCGACTGAATCAGTGGCCAACGTTGATTCTGAAGATTATTACGATTTTGTATTGAACCGACCTCTTGCCGTCAACGGCTCAAATGGGGAACGAGAGTTGGTCTGGCCAGGAGTTGATTTTTCTGTCTCCACAAAAAAATCTGATCCAAATCTTGGCCGCATCGCTTTGCTCAGCGGAGACGAACCGTCGTTCCGCTGGAAGGCGTTCACTGCAGAGATTCTGGAAATGGTCGAAGACCGTGAAATTGATCAGGTAATTTTTCTGGGTGCGATGCCGATTGATGTTCCACACAGTCGGCCAATCACGGTGAAATCATCGTCTCAAAATGCGGATGCACGAGAGGCGCTAGGAATTGAAAAAAGTCAGTATGAGGGTCCGGTCGGAATTCTCACAGTTTTAGGTTTGGCGCTAGAAGCAGCCGGAATTCCCTGCGTGGGTTTATGGGCCATGGTTCCTCACTATGTTCAGAACGCACCCTCACCGAAGGCAACGCTCGCCTTGCTAAATGAACTTGAGTTACTGCTGGGGGTAACTTTCAATCACTCAGAGCTTGCCGAAGAGGCTTTTGCCTGGGAACGAGAAATCGACGAGCTGGCTGAATCTGATGAAGACATGGCGGCCTACATTGCACAACTGGAGAAAAACAGAGACGAAAGTGCGTCGTTTGAAGAGAGTGCAAATCAGTTAGCCGCTGAATTTGAAGCCTTTCTGCGCAAGGGTGAAGAAGGCGACGGACCAGGCTCTGCAGACAGATCAGAACTTTAGCTAGCTGGCAATTACACCTGTGATTAGTAGGGTGAGCAACAGCAAACCTAGACCAACTCGGTAAATCACAAATGGCAGAAATGAACCTTTTTCTAGGTATCGCAAAAAAAGTGAAATCACTGCGTAGCCGGAAATAAAGGCAACCGCGGTGGCTGCGACCAAAGCCAATAGATTTGAGCCGTCTAGGTCTCTGTAGCTGGTCAAGAATTCGAATAGGCCACTGGCTATGACCGCAGGTATCGCGAGGAGAAAACTGTATCGAGCTGCTACATCACGTCGGTACCCGAGCAGCAGGCCTACGGTAATAGTTCCGCCAGATCTAGAAACCCCCGGAATTACCGCTAGTGCTTGGCCCAAACCGTAGAGCAGGCCGTGTTTTACAGTTAGCTGATCTAGGGTCTTTTCCCGTTTTCCAATTTTGTCGGCGAGGCCAAGCAGCAGACCAAAAATTATCAGGGTGAAGGCGATCACCCAGAGTGATCGAATCTGGTTCTCGATTTGATCTTTGAACACCAATCCGATGACAACCACGGGTATGGTTCCAGCAATAATCAACCAACCAAGTTTTATGTCGGATTGGTTTTTGATTTTTGAAGAGGATTTGGCACCAAATGAAAACTGGCCAAGCCAAGCTTTCGCAATTCTCAGGATGTCACGGAAGAAATAGAGCAGCACAGCGGCTTCGGTACCCAATTGAATGGTTGCAATAAAAGCGGTCAATTGCGGTTTAGAGATGTTGGCTGAGCCGATGAGTTGCTCAAATATTTGTACGTGTGCCGATGAAGAAATCGGCAAAAACTCGGTGATTCCCTGAACTAATCCGAGAATCAGCGCTTCGAGAAGATTCAATCGTCGCTGTCTTCTGCCTGCGTGATCGGAAGATACTCGCCAAATTTCTCTTCGAGAGCCTCTTCGTAATTTAGAAATGCATCCTCGAGTTGATAGTAGGCCTGCTCTAGAGCTGAGTTTTCTGCGCCTCGGTTGCTGGAAACCGCTTCGAAATGACGCTCCAGCGCAGCAATAAACTGCTGCAGTGCAAATCTAGGTTCTTGAGCCATGGCTAAAACCTACCCTGCAAACGGTGCTTAGCCAAGGATTTATCTGCTCGAGCCGCAGCCAGTTTCAATCTGCTAAACTCGCCGAGGATGTAATCCACACCTGTCCGGGTGGCGGAATGGTAGACGCGCTAGCTTGAGGTGCTAGTCCTCGATAGAGGGTAGGGGTTCAAGTCCCCTTTCGGACACAGCTAAAACTCTCACCAACGGTGAGAGTTTTTTGTTTCACAACCCAGCGGAAGCCAGAGATTTAGACTTTTACCGATGAAAAATTCCAAAGAAATAAGTGCTGCCCTAGGCTACAGCATTGATTTTGCTCGAGAAAAGTTAGCCGGCAAGCAAATTGCTGTTCTCACCGGAGCTGGAATCAGCACGGATTCGGGAATCCCGGATTATCGCGGTGAAGGTCGGGTTGCACGGCATCCGATGACCTTCGACACATTCATGCAATCAGAGCAGGCGCAGCGACGCTACTGGGCCAGAAGTTTTGTCGGTTGGAGCAGAATTGCTCAAGCTGCACCAAACGCGGGCCACTTCGCTCTAGCTGAGTTTGAGGCAAGCGGGTTGCTATCGGGAATCATCACCCAGAATGTTGACGGTTTGCATCAGGTCGCAGGGTCAAAAGCAGTGCTCGATCTGCACGGTCGCCTCAATCGGGTTCGGTGCATGAGTTGCAGTTTGGTTGTTTCACGTGAGGAGATGGACCTCTGGCTCAGCGAACTAAATCCCGGTCTGCAAAAAGACAATTCGGTGGAATTCAGCCCGGACGGTGATGCTGAAATTGAAGCCACTGCCCAATTTCGTTTTCCACGCTGCCCGGCCTGTGCCGGAGTGCTCAAACCAGATGTTGTCTTCTTTGGAGAATCGGTTGCACCCCAGCTGGTGGAGAAGGCATTTACCCTAGTGGATCGTGCTTCTGCCCTATTGGTTGCAGGTTCATCACTCTCGGTAAATTCAGGCTTTCGTTTTGCAAAGCATGCACACAAGCAAGGAAAACCGTTGGTTATCGTGAATCTTGGCCCAACCAAAGCTGACGAATTGGCATCGGTGAAACTTGTCGGCAATACCTCCTTGGTTTTGCAGAGGTTGCTGAATGACTGAGACTGTTTTGGGTCTGTTGCGACACGGTCAGACCGACTGGAACATAGATTTTCGCCTACAGGGCATAACCGATATTCCGATGAACGCAACCGGACACCAGCAGGCCGCAGCCGCTGCTCGAGCCATTAGCACTGAAACCTGGGAGGTTTTGCTGACCTCTCCCCTAACTAGGGCTATTGAGACTGCAACGGCAGTTCAAAAAAAGTTCGTTAGCGACGGAAAAGAAATTCAGCTAATTCAGCATTCGGGGCTTTTGGAGCGTTCATTTGGCTCAGCTGAGGGCCTCACCTATGAGCAGTGGCGAAACAGCTCTGAGGTTGATCAGTTGGCTGCCGGTGCGGAAACGATGATGAGCCTTCGGGCCCGTGCCGAAGAGTATCTCAGAGAGCTAGCCGAAACCTATCGAGGTAGAAGAGTTTTGGCGGTTTCACACGGGGCGTTGATCAGAACCTTTATCGGTATTGCCTCGGCCGAAAACTTGCCACCAGCTGGAGAGCGCATTTCGAACGCCTGCTTCAACGTTTTGAAACACTCTGAAGCCGGATGGGAGGTGCTGGTATACGAACCGGCCCCCCT
Source organism: uncultured Rhodoluna sp. (assembly GCA_964530255.1). Lineage (GTDB taxonomy): Bacteria > Actinomycetota > Actinomycetes > Actinomycetales > Microbacteriaceae > Rhodoluna. Next base: position 46,964 of record CAZGZW010000002.1, on the reverse strand, counting down.
AACTGAAAGCCTCCGGCACCGCTTCGAAATTTTTTAGTCGACCGCTGTCTAGTGAGGCTTGCCCAACGGCTAATTAGGCAAGCGTATTTAGCTGCCTGATCAGCTCCGATGCAGAACGATTCCAGTCAAACTTAGCTGCCTGCGCGATCGATTTTCGGGATGCCTCAATCCAAGCTGGGTTATCCGTGAGTTTCATTACCTGGGCAGCAAAATCGGCTGGGTTTTCTGATTCAAAGAACAGTGCCGCAGAACCGCCGATTTCGTCAAAAATATCAATTTTTGAGACCACCACCGGTACGCCACGCGACATGCTTTCAACCAGAGGGATACCGAAACCCTCATCTAGTGAAGCCGACACCAAAGCGACGGAGCTGTCTAACTGTCGATGGTATTCAGCCTCGGAGACTCCGTTGTGAAAAACCACACGGCCAGACTTCGGTGCGATTAGCTTTTCAAGTTCCGTCTGCCGCTCCGGGCTGATTTTGCTTAGCAGGTGCAGCTCATAATCAGGCAAATGTGCCATGCCAGCAATCAGGGTCTCGACGTTTTTGTAGGGCATGAAACTGCCCATGTAAACCAGTTTTTGAGGTTGCCGCGGACGCTGTTTCGGCGAACTGTGCTCGTATTCTCTGCTGAAACTTCCGGCTGCGTTGTAAACCACCCAGACTGGGCGCTTGGTCAGTCGGTGCTGCTCAATCAGCTGTTTGGTTGTTTCTGACACGGTTGCCACCGCATCGGCACGATTCAGAATCAGTCGCTGTGGCCACCAGGCAGTGTGAAAAAGTCGCCACACCAGGCGGATCAGTGCGTTGAAACCGGGTGGCGGGGCCGGATGACGGTAGTAAATGAGATCGTGCAGGGTCAGTACCAGGCGATACTTGCGACCGAATGATCCCATGGTTTGCATTGGGCTAAAAACGAATTTTGCACCGGCGCGATTTAGTTTTTTGGCGATGAAAAACTCGCTCAGACTGGTCGGTGAATTTGCGAGGATGTATCGGGCGCCCCTGGGAAGTTTTTCGAGCTGGCGAAGGTCGTGGACAATCGCGGTTACCTCAACGCGAGCGTGCAGGGCAGCGAACAAACCAGCCGAAAATCTGGAAATTCCATCGTGGTGATCGTATCTGATGAATCTGGCATCAAAAAAGAAATTCGGCAAACTCATAGCCGGCCGCTTTCTCTCGCAAAACTCGAAATGTAATCAGCTACGAGCTGCGGACATTCATAGTGGGTGAGGTGGCCTACACCGCTAATTATCTGTAGCTTTTTCGGCGATTGGATCAAACTAAACATTGAGCGTTGTTGAGCGACGCTGGTGATGTCATCTTTATCCCCGGCAATTACTAAAACTGGGGTTTTGAACCTGGCTGCAAAATCGGCGACACAGCTTGAAATCGATGCGCGGTATCCTTCAATAGCTACCCGACGAGATGCGAAATCATTGAAATTTGTATCGTGCTGTTGATGAACCCATCTTCTCAATTTTCGGTTTCGGGATTTGGTCATCACGATGCTCATCCCGCGGACCATGGGCCAACTCTTCAAAATTCTGTTTCCAGTTTTTTCCGAAGTTTGCTCGGCAAATTTGAAGAAAGTCTTGGCGAGCAGAGTCATGGCTGCCTTTGGGCCTTTTAGCGCAGGTGCTGAAACTGGGTTCTCCAGAATCAACAGCGAGAAATCATCGGCAGTTGCAGCGTGATGAGAAACCACGATACTTCCGAAGCTATGCCCGAGCAGTATCGGTTTTTCGGGAAGATTCAGCGCAGCTATGAATCGACTCAGCCACTCAGAGTAGGCCTCAATGGTGTGTTCCGAAGTCAGTTCGGCACTCAGGCCGAATCCGGGTAGGTCAGGTATGTAGACGTCAAAATCTATCAAAGCGCCCGCGATTGAGCTCAAGCCCAAGTGGTTTCCACGGTAACCATGAATCAAAATTATTGAACTCGTGGGTTTTTCTATGGCTGGATAAAACCAGTAGTGCGTTCCCAGTGAGGGCTGCTCCCGCTTGATTGAGCGGGCTTGCGCAGCACGAGCCAATTTTTCTGATTGAAGATTCATAGCGATCGCTAAACCGAGAAGTACTTTGCTTCTGGATGGTGCAAGATCATTGCGTCGGTTGACTGCTCCGGGTGAAGCTGCAATTCGTCCGAAAGTTCGACACCGATTTGGCTTGGTTTCAAAAGTTCAATCAGTTTGACTCGGTCTTCTAGTTCTGGGCAGGCTGGATAGCCAAATGAATACCTGGCACCCCGATATTCCAGTTTGAAGAGCCCTTCCACCTGCGTTGGATCTTGATCAGCGAATCCAAGTTCTTCGCGAATTCTTGCGTGCCAGAATTCAGCCAGCGCCTCGGTGAGCTGCACCGAAATTCCGTGAAGTTCCATGTAGTTGCGATAGTCATTAGCCCGATAAAGCTGGTTTGCGACCTCTGAGACTCGGCCACCCATGGTGACAAGTTGAAACGGAACCACATCTACCTCAGTAGATTCTTTGGAACGAACAAAATCGCTTAGGCAGAGGTGTCGGTCTCTGGCCTGCCTTGGAAAACTAAATCTCATGCGCTCGGTGCCGGCAACTCCCCCGGATCCGCCATCTGTGGCTCCATCTGACGAGTGATGCAAAATCACCAGATCATTACCATCGGAAACGGCCGGAAAGTAGCCGTAAACCACTGCGGCCTCCATTAGGCCCTCGGCCTGAATTCGGTCGAGCCAATAGCGCAATCTTGGTCTACCCTCAGTGGCCACCAAATCTTCGTAGTTTGGTCCGTCTGCTGTCCTAGACGGTTTTAGCCCCCACTGACCCATAAATGTGGCCCGTTCATCGAGGAAGGCGGCGTAGTCGCGAAGGGGAATTCCTTTGACCACTCGGTTACCCCAAAAAGGTGGAATAGGAATTTCATTGTCGGCAGCCACATCTGACCGGTCTGGGATTAGATCTGGAACAGTGCGAACCAGCAGGCTCTGCGGCCTAACCAGTCGTTTCTTGAGCGGTGGTAGTTCAACATTTTTCTCACCGCGCTTTAGCCGCACCAGCGGATCCATCAGCTTCAGGCCTTCGAAAGCATCTTTTGCGTATCTGACTTCTCCGTCAAAAATCTCAGCCAGGTCTTGTTCGACAAAGCTTCGAGTTAGGGCTGCGCCGCCGAGAATTACAGGCCAACGCTTCGCGACTCCGCGCTGGTTCATCTCTTCAAGATTTTCTTTCATGATTTGTGTCGATTTGACTAGCAAACCGCTCATGCCGATTACATCTACGTCAAATTCTTCAGCCGCCGCAAGGATGTCGTTGATTGGCTGTTTGATCCCGAGGTTGACTGTTTCATAACCATTATTGCTAAGGATGATGTCCACCAAATTTTTACCAATGTCGTGCACATCGCCTCTAACCGTAGCCAGCAAAATTCGGCCTTTACCCTGCTCATTGGACTTCTCCATGTGTGGCTCCAAATGGGCCACGGCAGATTTCATAACCTCAGCTGACTGCAGCACAAATGGCAACTGCATCTCACCTTTTCCGAAAAGCTCACCTACCACCTGCATGCCTTTTAGGAGATGATCATTAATGATTTGAAGTGGCGCTATTCCGGAAGCCATGGCCTCGTCTAAATCAGGTTCAAGGCCTTTACGTTCGCCGTCAATAATTCGGCGTTCAAGTCGCTCTCTGATTGGTAGAGCAGCCAATTCCTCGGCTCTCGAGGCTTTGGCTGCTGTGCTGTCGATGCCGCTAAAAACCTCAAGAAACTTAGTGAGCGGATCAAAACTCACGGTTCCGTCAGCATCCCTTTCTCGACGGTCGTAAATGAGGTCGAGCGCAGCTTCAAGCTGTTCTGAGGGAATTTGACTTAGCGGCATAATTCTGGCCGCGTGCACGATTGCTGAGGTTAGCCCAACTTTGGTGCACTCGTGAAGAAAGACTGAATTCAGAACGTGTCTGGCAGCCGGCGAAAGCCCAAAGGAGATATTCGAAATTCCGAGGGTCGTTTGAATGCCGGGGAAATCTTCGTTTAGAACTCGAATAGCCTCGATTGTCTCGAGCCCGTCGCGTCGAGTTTCATCTTGACCGGTCGCGATCGGAAATGTGAGTGTGTCTACTGTTATGTCTTCGAGGCGCATGCCCCAGTTTTCAGTGAGATCTTTGATCAGGCGGCGTGCGATTGCGAGTTTTGTTTCTGCGGTTCTTGCTTGGCCAGATTCATCAATGGTGAGAGCAACCACGGCGGCGCCGTGTTCTTTGACCAAAGGCATAATTCGAGCAAATCGCGATCCTGGACCGTCGCCGTCTTCGTAGTTGACAGAGTTGATCATGACTCGACCACCGATGCACTCAAGCCCTGCCTCGAGGACGTTCGGTTCGGTTGAATCGAGCACCAGAGGCAAGGTTGTCGAGGTGGCTAGTCGACTAACCAGCTCACGAGCATCTTTTGCACCGTCTCGACCCACGTAGTCGACACATAGATCTAGTGCATGTGCGCCCTCACGGGTCTGCGACTTTGCAATTTCGATGCACTCATCCCAGTTTTCGGCCAGCATCGCCTCTCGAAACGCTTTCGAACCGTTGGCGTTGGTGCGCTCGCCAATTGATAGATAGGTCATGGTCTGGTCGAACGGCTGGTGTTGATAGAGACTGGCGAGACCCGGCTCATCAACAAATCTTGGCCGAGCTGGTTTTGCGCCGGAAACCGTAGCGGCCAGTTGTGCGATGTGGGCAGGCGTCGTTCCGCAGCAGCCTCCGACCAAGCCCGCGCCGTATTCGCGGACAAATTGCAGCTGAGCCGTACTTAGTTCGGCTGGAGTGAGTGGATAGTGTGCACCGTGAGGACCGAGAATCGGCAACCCAGCGTTTGGCATCACCACAAGGGGCAGCTGAGAATATTTGGCAAGATAGCGCAAATGTTCACTCATTTCGGCTGGGCCAGTGGCACAATTCAGCCCAATCGCATCTACCCCGAGGGCGGCAAGAGAGGTAAGTGCAGCACCGATTTCTGAACCCAACAGCATGGTTCCGGTAGTTTCGATGGTTACTGAGACGAAAATGGGAACGGCTTTACCAAGCTCGCCCATAGCTCGCTTCGAGCCAATTACTGAGGCCTTAGCTTGGAGTAAATCTTGAGCGGTCTCGACCAGAATTGCATCTGCTCCCCCGTTGATCAGACCGCGTGCGGAAGCTTGATAGGCGTCTCGAAGCACACTAAATTTTTCGTGCCCTAACGACGGCAATTTAGTGCCCGGCCCCATCGAGCCAAGCACCCAGCGCATTGAGTTTAATGTCGCGAAATCGGCCGCCACCTCTGCAGCTATTTTGGCCCCGGCAAAGGCCAGCTCTTCGATGCGATCTTCGATGCCGTACTCTGCGAGGTTTGCAAAATTGGCGCCAAATGTATTGGTCTCGATTGCCTCGGCACCGGCTTTTAGGTATTGAGAGTGAATACCCGCGATGATTTCAGGTTTGGTGATGTTCAGAATCTCATTGCATCCCTCGTGGCCCTGAAAATCTTCAAGAGTGGGAGCCGCATCCTGAATCATGGTTCCCATGGCGCCGTCGGCAACTACGACGCGAGTTTTGATCGCGTCTAAAAAGGCTTGTGACTTGGCTGGGAACATACCTTGTGAGTCTACCCGCTGCGTCAAATTACCGGTCGTTCATTACTCTGCTGGGTAAACTGGCCGAATGACGAGCGCGCTTTTTAGAACCGATAACCCGACGCTCTCGTTCGAGTTTTTCCCACCTAAAGACCCAAGCGGAGATGCAGCACTCTGGGAAAGTTTCGATGCTCTGCTCGAGGCTAAGCCGAATTTCGTTTCGGTTACCTATGGGGCTGGCGGTTCAAATCAGGGTCGCAGCCTAGAAATCTTGAAGCAAATGGCTTCTGCTGTTCCAACAATTGGCCACCTGACCTGTGTCGGTGCCTCATTCGAAAAGGCCAAGCGCACTATTTCTGATTTTCAAAAAGCTAATGTTTCAGCCATTTTGGCGCTTAGAGGTGATGCGCCGCTAGACAATTCGGATGCTTTGCAGCAGGGTGAGATCAAAACAGCGCTCGAGCTAGTTGAGCTAATTCATGGTGAATCCGACCTTGAAATCGGCGTAGCGGCGTTTCCAGAGAAGCACCCTGAGTCTCCAACTCTCGAACACGACGCTGAGGTATTGGCCCTAAAACAAAATTCCGGTGCCGGTTTTGCCATGACCCAGCTATTTTTCTCTGTGGCGGCCTATCAAAAATTCCTCGAGCTCAATACCAAAGCCGGTGTCACCATTCCAGTTGTACCGGGCGTGATGCCGATCGCAAACGCCAAACAGGTGCTTCGCATGGCAGCGATGAGCGGCGCTGATGTTCCGGCTAGTCTTCGAGCTGACTTGATGTCTGTTGAAGCAGACCCAGTTGCTGCACGCAAAATCGGTATGGATTTCACTGTTTCGCTAGCTAATCAGCTGTTAGACCTAGGTGTACCTGGGCTGCACATTTTTTCACTCAACCATCACGCTGCTGCACTTGAAGTAGCGCGTGGTGTGGGTCTGGTGTCGTAGCAGAACAGTATGGTTTTGAAGTGACCCAAATCGAATTTGATTTTTCTTTACCGCTGCCCAGTTGGGCGAAAAAGCTCGCTGTTTTTGACCTTGAAACTACCGGTCTTGATTTGCGTGAGGCTCGAATCGTCACCGCTTGCGTAATGCAGTTAGATGAAGCCGGAGAAATAACCGAGGGTCAAGAGTGGCTGGCGAACCCAGAAATTGAGATTCCTGCTGCGGCAGCTGCAGTTCATGGGGTAACAACTGAATTAGCTATTGCCAATGGCAGGAATGCCCGAGACGTAACCGCAGAAATTATTGATCGATTGCGCAGCTATTTTGATGCTGGAATTCCAGTGGTGGCCTATAACGCTCCATACGACTTCACCATTTTGCATTTTGAGGCACTTCGGCACGGGCTAGAGCCAATTTCCAACCCCGCTCCAATTATCGATCCACTGGTGATCGATAAGTTTAAGGACCCCTATCGAGGTGGTAAACGCCGTTTAGAAAATGCGGCGCAGTTTTATTCAATTCCGCTAGAAAATGCCCACAACTCGACAGCCGATGCGGTTGCTGCTGGTCGTGTTGCTCAGGCAATAGCGAAGCGGTGGGCAGAAGAGTTGGCTATAGACGCTAGCGAGTTACATCGACTACAAATTGACTGGAGCGATGCTAACGATGCCAGTTTTGAAAGCTACATGCGCAGGGTGAAAGACCCTGAATTCACTGTGGTGCGCGGCTGGCCTCAGAAGCTCTAACCTTTTTCTGAACCGGATCAATGTCGGTCGAATCATGGTCGGCACACATCCGATTCGTTAAATAAAAAAAGACCTCGATTTCTCGAGGTCTTTTTTGTTGAAGTCTTAGGCTCCGAAGCCCTTGTAACGTGCGTTGAAGCGCTCAACACGACCTGCAGCATCCATGATGCGCTGCTTACCGGTGTAGAACGGGTGTGACTCTGATGAGATTTCAACGTCGAATACTGGGTAGGTGTTTCCGTCTTCCCACTCGATGGTCTTGTTGCTGGTGACGGTTGAGCGGGTTAGAAATGCAACACCCGAAGCCAGGTCACGGAAAACGATTGGCTCGTAAGTTGGGTGGATCTCTTTCTTCATAGCGAAAACTCCGAAAATCTTGAAAATGGACGCCGTGCCAAACGGCACAAGCTAAAAGCATACCAGAAAGCGCCCAGTGGGTAAAGCGCATTTACCAGCTAGTGGCGAGCTCTCGCGACGAACCGCCCGAATTGGTTTTCAACTATCAAATCCATGCCAAAAGCCTCTGAAATTTTGGTCGAGGTTAGGGTGTCACTAATTTCACCTGCGGCATAAACCTGACCGTTCTGCAAAATCAAAGCGTGGGTGAATCCGGCCGGAATCTCTTCAAGGTGGTGGGTTACCATCACCATCGCAGGTGCATAAGGTGACTGCGCGTAAGCGCCAATCAGCTTCAACGTCTGCTCTCTGGCAGCCAAATCTAGGCTCGCGACAGGCTCGTCTAGTAGCAGCAACTCAGGATCTGGCATGACGGCACGCGCAATTTGAGTTCGCTTTCTTTCACCGTCGCTCAAAGTACCAAATGCTCGATCGGCGAAGGTTTCAAGCTGCCACTCATTTAGCACGCGGCGGGCACGACGCTCATCGATGTCATCGTATTTTTCATTCCAGCGCCCGGTTACCGCGTAACTAGCTGTCATTACAGCGTTGAGAACTGTTTCCGAGTTTGGGATGTGAGCTGCCAGTGCAGAAGATGCAAAACCAATTCGCGTGCGTAGTTCAAAAACATTGATTTCGCCCAGGCGCTCACCCAAAATTTCAGCTTGCCCTGAAGAAGGATGGATTTGCGCAGCCGCAACTCTCAGCAAAGTGGTTTTACCCGCGCCGTTGGGGCCAACGATGACCCAACGCTGGTTTGGCTCAACCTGCCAGTCAACATTATTCAGAATTGGTCGCTGATCGCGAACGACGGTGATGTTGTTGAGGTGGATAACGCTAGACATAAGGGTAAGCCTAGGCGAAAGAGTCGATTGCTTTTTGATACACGCTGATAGTTTGCTCAGCTATGCTCTCCCAGCTGAAATGATCTTCAACCCGTTTGCGTCCCGCTTTACCAAACTCCGCAATAGCCGGATTAGCGAGCATCTCGTTGAGTGCGTTGGCAAAATCCGAAACGAATTTGGCCTCGTCTAGAGGTTTACCACTGCCGTCTTGGAGCTGCTCAATGGGCACGAGTAAGCCGGTTTCGCCGTGAGCGACTACCTCAGGAATTCCTCCGGTGGCGGTCGCTACCACCGGCGTTGAGCAGGCCATGGCCTCGAGGTTTACGATTCCAAGTGGTTCATAAATCGAAGGACAGGCGAAAACCGTAGCAGCCGAGAGCATGGCAATAAGTTCTGGTCGGCTCAGGTGTTTTTCAACCCAAATCACGTTGTCTTTAACCGCCTTCAGCTGCTCAACCAGTGCGGTCACCTCAGCAAGAATTTCAGCCGTGTCGGGAGCACCAGCGCAGAGCACTAGCTGAACATCGGCTGGTAACTGGCGTGCTGCCTTCAGAAGATATGGCAAACCCTTTTGCATCGTAATTCGACCGACAAAGACCACGCTTCGAGCGTCTGGGTCTACGCCCAAACCTCGAACTAAATCCGGGTTGTCGGCTGACTGAAAGGCATCTAGATCAATGCCATTGTGCACGACTGTGACTTTCTCTGGGTTCAGAGTTGGGTAGGCCCGCAAAATGTCGTTTCTCATACCGTCAGAAACCGCGATTATGGCGGATGCGCCTTCGTAGGCACTTCTCTCAATCCAGGAGGAGAGTCGATAGCCGCCGCCGAGTTGAGCTTCTTTCCAAGGGCGGAGAGGCTCGAGCGAATGGGCGGTGATCAGGTGCGGGATGCCGTGCAAAAGCCCTGCGGTATGTCCGGCGAGATTCGCGTACCAGGTATGTGAGTGGACCAGATCTGCCCCAGCAACATCACTTACCATGTTTAGGTCGACCGACATGGTCTGGAGAGCCGCGTTTGCCTCGGCAAAATTGGGGCTGAAATCATAAGAAAATGTATCGGTTTCATTACGTTCACCGCCGAAACAGCGAACCTTAACATCGACCTGTTTTCGGAGCACTCTCACTAATTCAGCGACATGTACGCCCGCTCCACCGTAAATCGCAGGTGGATATTCCTTACTGATCAGGTCAATTCTCATAGCGCAATGTTAGCCCCCGGCAACAAAGTGCAAATAACATTTGCGGTATGAGTGCGCCACGTATATTCGGAATGGTCCTCGCCGGCGGCGAGGGCAAACGTCTTATGCCTTTAACAGCAGATCGAGCCAAGCCGGCGGTTCCGTTTGGCGGGTCTTATCGACTCATCGATTTTGCGCTGAGCAATCTGATCAACTCTGGCCTCAGACGCATCGTGGTACTGACCCAGTACAAATCTCACTCGCTCGACCGTCACATTTCACAGACCTGGCGCATGTCGCCTCTGCTCGGCTCATATGTTGCATCGGTGCCTGCCCAGCAGCGTTTAGGCAAGCGCTGGTACTCGGGCAGTGCAGATGCGATTTTGCAGAGTATGAATGCGCTCTCTGATGAGAACCCAGACATTGTTGTTGTAGTGGGCGCAGATCACGTCTACCGCATGGACTTCGCTCAAATGGTCGAGGACCACATCAAATCGGGCCGCGGCTGTACCGTTGCAGCTATTCGTCAGCCATTAGCGCTGGCTAATCAGTTTGGCGTTATCGAGGTAGACGATGCCGACGCGACCAAGATTTCTGCCTTCCGAGAGAAGCCAACTGACCCTAAGGGCCTTCCTGATTCACCGGGTGAAGTCTTGGCTTCGATGGGAAATTACGTATTCTCTGCTCAGGCGCTGATTGACGCAATTGAGCACGATGGGCTGTTGGAAGACTCATCGCACGACATGGGCGGTGACATAGTTCCATACATGGTGTCTCGCGGAGACGCAGGTGTCTATGACTTCACCTACAACGAAATTCCGGGGTCTACCTCCCGAGACAAGTCATACTGGCGCGATGTGGGAACTATGGATTCTTACTACGACGCCCACATGGATTTAATCTCGGTGATGCCGGTCTTCAACCTTTATAACAACGAATGGCCGATTTACACCCAGCAGATTAATCTGCCGCCTGCCAAGTTTGTTCATGATGGTGAGGGCAATCAAGGGCGAACCACAGACTCAATTGTTTCGCTGGGCACAGTAGTTTCGGGAGGAATCGTCGAGCGTAGCGTGCTCTCCCCCAAGGTAAGGGTTCATTCGCGCGCCTTGGTAACCGACTCAATTTTGCTGGATGGTGTGCAAGTCGGACGCGATTGCACCATTCGAAAGGCTATTCTCGACAAGAGCGTTGTCGTGGCCGACGGCGCCTCGATCGGTGTCGATAAGCAGCGAGATATTGACCGCGGATTCTTTGTCACCGACTCGGGTATAACCGTAGTTGGAAAGGGTGTGCTGGTTACTCCGTGACCAAGCTTTTAGTGGTCTTTGATGTCGATTCAACTCTCATCGAAGACGAAGTAATTGAACTATTGGCAGATTTTGCTGGTTCCCGTGCAGAGGTAGCTGAAATTACCGAGCGGGCAATGGCTGGCGAACTTGATTTTTCGGAAAGCCTGATTGAGCGAGTCGCAACTTTGGCCGGTCTCGATCAATCGGTTTTCGAAGATGTTTTCGAATCGGTCAGAGTCACTCCCGGGGTTCCGCAGACCATTGCCGCTATTCATGCTGCCGGAGGTAAGGTCGGAGCAGTTTCCGGAGGCTTTACACAGGTTCTCGCTCCCCTGGCCGATGAGTTGAATTTGGATTTCCAAAGTGCCAATCAACTTGAAATTGTCGATGGCAAGTTAACCGGTCGAGTACTGGGCAAAATTATTGACCGTGAAGCGAAAGCTCAGGCGCTCGCCGAGTGGGCCGCCGCCTGTGGCCTAGAGCCAGAAGAGTGCATCGCTGTTGGTGACGGGGCTAATGACCTTGGAATGATGGAAATAGCCGGGTTATCGGTTGCGTTTATGGCTAAACCGATGGTTCAGCAGGCTGCCAAAGTGTCGATTAACCAGCGCGACATGACCGCATTGATACCGCATCTACAAGACTTCATTAAATAAAAAACCCCCGGCGATAAACCGGGGATTTTTTTAGTTTTAGGCACCGGTAGAGTGCAATCCACCATCGACGTGAATTAGTTCTCCGGTGGTAGCTGGGAACCAGTCACTCAGCAGAGCAATGATTCCGCGCGCTGCAGCCTCGGTGTCGGTGAGATCCCAACCAAGTGGAGCACGCTCAGTCCAGAGTTCTTCCATGGTTGCGAAACCTGGAATGCCCTTGGCTGCGGTGGTGCGAAGAGGCCCAGCAGAAACCAGATTGACGCGAATGCCGTCTTTGCCGAGGTAACGAGCAAGGTAGCGAGAGGTCGATTCGAAAGCAGCTTTCGCAACACCCATCCAGTCGTAAACCGGCCATGAAACAGTGGCATCAAATGTAAGACCAACCACTGAGGAAGGGTTCTTCAACAAGCCCTTAGCCGCCATGGTGATTGACTTTAGTGAGTAGGCAGAGGTCTGAACCGCGACCGAAACGTCTTCCCAAGGGGTTTCCAGAAAGTTGCCGCCAAGAGCGGTTTGCGGTGCGAATGCGATTGCGTGCACAATGCCGTCTAGTTCAGGTAGGTGCTCTTTCACGCGAGACTCTAATGCAGCTAGGTCATCGCTACTGTTGGCGTCTAACTCAATAACGCCACAGGGCTTTGGTAGTCGCTCTGCAATTTTGGTGGTGATTGGCAGCATGCGACCAAACGAAGAAAGCACAATTTCAGCGCCTTGCTCCTGTGCTAGTCGGGCTACTGAAAACGCGATTGATGCTTCGGTGAGCACACCGGTAATCAGAATCTTTTTTCCCTCGAGAATTCCCATTGCTTTCCTTTGTTTGTTTGCTCGATAAATTTAGCGGATGCTTTAGTGGCCCATGCCTAGGCCGCCATCAACCGGGATGACTGCACCTGAGATGTAGGCGGCATCATCTGAGCTGAGCCAAGCCACAACTTTGGCTACCTCGCTGGGTGCAGCAAAGCGGCCCGCTGGAATTTTCTTTTTGTACTCATCTTGAAGTGCTTCTGAGAGTTCGGCGGTCATGTCGGTGTCGATAAAGCCCGGTGCAACAACGTTTGCGGTGATTCCGCGCCCACCCAGCTCTCGGGTTATTGACCTGGCCATGCCAACCAAAGCCGATTTAGTGGCTGAATAGTTCACCTGACCGGCCGAGCCAAGTAGGCCGACCACACTACCGATCAACACCACACGCCCAAAACGGTTTTTGATCATCGATTTGGTGGCTCGGCGGACCACGCGAAAGACACCGTTCAGGTTGGTGTCGACCACTGCTTCAAACTCTTCGTCGGTCATTCGCATCAGCAGGGTGTCTTTTGTGATTCCGGCGTTGGCGACTAAAACTTCAATCGGGCCAAGTTTTTCTTCAACCTCTGCAATTGCTGAGTCAAGGGAGTCTGGCTTGGTCACATCGGCAACAACGCTGAGCGCACCCGCAGGGCCCTCACCGCTGCGAACGGTTACGGCTACTCGGTGTCCACCGGCAATAAATTCTTCGGCAATTGCTCGCCCGATTCCTCGGTTTCCGCCGGTGATCAAAACAGTTCTTGCAGTCATTTCATCCTTTGGGAATTTCAGAGTCGGGCTCGGGCTTGAATCTAGGGAAAAGTCTAGCCTTCAAGGCCAAATAGGCTGTGTAGGCGAAAGACAAGATTTTGAGGTGAAATCATGGCAAAACCACAGAGCGTGACTTCTTTGTCTATTTCGCCGGAAGAAGAACGCAAGCGTCGAATGATTCGATACACGGTTGCCATGAGCATCCGCGTTGTCTGTTTGGTGCTGGGTATGGTGGTGCAGGGCTGGCTGATGTGGCTCTTTTTCGCCGGCGCAATCCTGCTGCCCTATTTTGCGGTAGTTTTGGCCAACGATAACGGCGGTGCTGGAAACGAGAAAAAACTGGTAAAAGCCACAGCCCCGACCCTAACTATTTCAGCGGATGCGTTTATAGATGGAACCAAAGATAGAGGCTAAATGCTCTCGGGCTGGGTGCGCGAACGCGGCCGAAAAAATAATCGAGTGGCGTAATTCAAAAATTCACGGCTCCGACCGAACCAAGCAGTGGGGTTCCTGCCTCGAACATCTTGAATTTCTGATTGACTATTTGCAGGCCCGCGGCTTTTATCTGGGCCACAAAGAGATTAGATGAACCTGCTAAAAGAATCTTGGCTACGCTGGCTGACCTGGCTGCTCTTGGCTGCACTTTTTGCCTTGGCCTGCGTTTTTCTATCCCAATGGCAGTTTGCTCGCCGTGGCGAGGCGGTTGCAAAAATAGATTTGGTCTTGCAGAACTATGACAAAAATCCAGTTGCACTTGAGACTCTGCGACTTTCTAAGCAGGGAATTCGAGAGATCGAATGGTTGCCGGTGTCGCTCTCCGGTGAGTTTCAAAGCGAAGCAGCCCATTTGGTCCGAAATCGCCCGCTGAACGGGCAACCCGGATTCCTGCAGGTGATCCCATTCAAATTGACATCTGGGGGTTACGTCGCTGTCGAAACCGGTTGGCTTCCGACCGCATCTGATCTGGGTGCTCCAGAGCTGCTACCGCTGCCAGTTTCAGGCGAACAAACCATTACCGCTCGCATTAGGCCATCTGAACCGGAGTTGAACAGAGATGCTCCAGAGGGTCAACTCGGAACCATTTCGATTGAAGCTCTAGCGAAGCGCACCGGGCTCAATTTTCAACTAGAGAACAGCTTCTACCTCAGATTGGCAAAGCCGTATGCAGAATCTGCTCCAAAGATTTTGCCTAAGCCAGAGCTGACCGAAGGTAACCATCTGAGCTATGCACTGCAGTGGATTTTATTTGCCCTAATGGGTTTTGCGGTTGTGGTCTGGGCGGTAAGGCAAGAGATCAATTTCAAAAAAATGCAGTCGGATCCAACTTTTATTCCAAAGCGTAAAAAACGCCGATCAGACCGCGACCAGGAGTATGAAGATTCGCTCGGCTAACTGAGCGAAATCAACTCGGCGTAAGAATCGTTCCAATGGTCTTCAACGCCGTCGGGCAAAATCAACACTCGCTCCGGATTGAGCGCCAAAACCGCACCCTCATCGTGAGAAACCAGAACCACTGCCCCAGTGAAGGTCGCTAGAGCGCGAAGAATTTCTTCTCGAGATGCTGGGTCAAGGTTGTTGGTTGGCTCATCAAGAAGCAGCACGTTGGCCGAAGAAACCACCAGGGTGGCCAGCGCCAGGCGGGTTTTTTCACCACCGGATAGCACCCCGGCTGGCTTGTCGACGTCATCACCCGAAAATAGAAACGAGCCGAGCACCTTTCGGGTATCGGTGTCATTCAAGTTCGGAGCTGCCGCCTGCATGTTTTGCAAGACTGTCTTGTTGACGTCAAGGGTTTCGTGCTCCTGGGCAAAATAGCCGATCTTTAGACCGTGACCGGCGATTATTTTTCCGGTGTCTGGTTTATCTATTCCGGCGAGCATTCTCAGCAAGGTGGTTTTTCCGGCACCGTTCAAACCAATCACCACTACTTTTGAGCCCTTGTCGATCGCCAAATCAACCGCAGTGAAAATTTCTAGGGAACCATAGCTTCGACTTAGGTTTTCAGCCATTAGAGGGGTTTTGCCACAGGGTGCTGGGTCGGGAAATTTGATGCGCGCCACTCGGTCGGCTTCATGAACCTCGTCGAGACCGCTGAGCAGTTTTTCGGCGCGGCGAAGCATCTGCTGGGCTGCCACCGCCTTGGTTGCTTTAGCTCCGAATTTGGCAGCCTGCAGGCTCAGGGTCGCGGCCTTTTTCTCTGCGTTGGCCCGCTCGCGTTTACGCCGCTCTTCATCGGCCTCACGCTGCTTCAGGTATTGTTTCCACCCCATGTTGTAAATGTCGATCACGCAGCGAATGGCATCAAGATAAAACACTCGATTTACTGTTTCACCAATCAGATCAACATCGTGACTAATCACAATCAGCCCACCCTGGTAACCCTTTAGAAAGTCACGAAGCCAAACCACCGAATCGGCATCTAGGTGGTTGGTCGGTTCATCGAGAATCATGGTCTGCGCATTTGAAAATAGGATGCGTGCCAGCTCGATTCGACGACGTTGACCTCCGGACAGTGTTTTTAGAGGTTGGTTCAGAATTTGCTCTTTGAGGCCAAGATTGCCGGCGATAGCAGCTGCTTCGGCTTCGGCTGCGTAACCCCCGGCAGCCTGAAAACGTTGTTCCAACGATGCATATTTCGCCATTGCCCGCTCATAGATGGCCTCGTCAACACTGCCCATTTCTTCGCTTGCTTTGGTCATTCCAGCCAAAAGGTCGCCCAGGCCTCGCGCATTCAGAATTCGAGTTCGCGCCAGTTCTTCGGGGTCGCCACTTCTTGGGTCTTGGGGTAGGTATCCGATTTCTCCGCCACGGTCCACTGATCCCTGGGATGGCTGCCCGTCACCGGCCAAAATCTTGGTCAGGGTAGTTTTGCCGGCACCGTTTCGACCTACCAGACCAACTTTGTCGCCAGCAGCAACCTGGAAATTGACCCCAGACATAAGTGTCCGGGCGCCAATCTGAATCTGTAGGTCGCGTACCTGTAGCAAGAATATCTCCAAAAATTGGTGGCAAAAAGTGTCACTTTTATGAGGACAGCCACAAAAGTCCTAGTCTACAATCGAGAAGACCATCAAGCATTTTGGAGAGAGAACATGTCTTTGACTTTGGCAACCCGACCAACTCTGGTAGACCGATTTATTCCACGCTCACTGGCAGCAGACATCGCTCTGATCTTCGCCGGAGCCGTGTTGACCGCAATTGCGGCTCAGATCACCCTGCCACTGCCGTTCTCTCCAGTGCCGATCACCGGCCAGACCTTTGCGGTGCTCCTTGTGGCATCAGCACTGGGAATGAGCCGTGGCTCGCTATCGATGGTGCTCTATGTGCTCTTCGGCGCGGCAGGGCTGCCTGTGTTCACCGGCGCCAAGTCGCTGGTTCTTGGCGGCGCGACTATGGGTTACCTAGCGGGATTCATCGCCGCTGCTGCCCTGGTTGGCTTTTTGGCGCAGCGTAAATTTGATCGCAATGTCTTTGGGGTGATCGCTAGTTTTGTGGCCGGAAACCTTGTTATCTACAGCTTCGGCGCAGCCTGGCTTTCGGTTTTCCTCGGTACTGTCGGAGCCCCAAACGACTTCGCCTCAACCTTGGCAGCTGGCGTGATGCCATTCCTCGTTGGTGACGCTGTCAAGATCGCTCTTGCTGCAGCTCTACTTCCACTCGCCTGGAAGGGCGTTTCAAAACTCAAGGGTTAATGAACCCAAATAAAAAGAGGCTCCCAAATTGGGAGCCTCTTTTTATTTGCCTAGATAGAAAAGCCGATTGCACGCATTTGCTCTTTGCCGTCTTCGGTGATCTTTTCAGGTCCCCAAGGTGGCATCCAAACCCAGTTGATTCTGAAAGCATCGACTACCCCATCGAGAGCTTGGGCGGTTTGCTCTTCAATTACGTCGGTGAGTGGGCAGCCTGCAGAGGTCAGGGTCATGTTGATCAAGAGTGACTCATCTTCGGCCTTAGACAAACCGTAAACCAGGCCGAGATCGTAAATGTTAACTCCGATTTCGGGGTCAATAACGTCTTTTAGCGCTTCGACCACGTCATCGTAAAGCTTCGGTTCTAATTCAGACATTAGGCGTTCACGTAACGGTCGTAGCCTTCAGCCTCTAGGCGCTCAGCCAGTTCTGGGCCACCCTGCTCTGCAACGCGACCTGCAACAAACACGTGAACGAAGTCTGGCTTGATGTAGTTCAAAATTCGGGTGTAGTGAGTGATTAGCAACAGACCAAAGTCGTTGGCCTGTTTGGCGCGGTTTACACCTTCAGAGACGACCTTCAGAGCGTCGACGTCTAGACCAGAGTCGGTTTCGTCAAGGACGGCGAATTTTGGCTTCAGTAGTTCTAGCTGAAGAATCTCGTGACGCTTCTTTTCTCCACCGGAAAAGCCTTCGTTTACATTGCGCTCGGTAAAGGTTGAGTCCATTCGAAGCGCTTCCATTGCGCCTTTGACCTCTTTGATCCAGTTACGCAGGCTAGGAGCCTCTCCATCGATTGCAGTTTTTGCAGTTCGAAGGAAGTTAGAGACCGAAACACCTGGAATTTCAACCGGGTATTGCATTGCTAGGAAGAGACCGGCACGAGCTCGTTCGTCAACGCTCATTTCAAGCACGTTTTCACCGTCAAGCAGGATTTCGCCCTCGGTTACCTCGTATTTTGGGTGACCGGCGATGGTGTAGGCCAGAGTTGACTTGCCTGAACCATTTGGGCCCATAATCGCGTGCGACTCACCGCTTCGAATGGTTAGGTCAACACCCTTGAGGATTTCTTTGGTGCCCTGCTCAGTTTCAACGGTTACGTGAAGGTTCTTAATTTCTAGAGTTGCCATTTTTTTTAATTCTTTCTATTCCGCGTCGTACTCGAGGAAGATGACGCCATCTTCGATAAAGGTTTCGTAGACCGCTACGGGTTCGTAGGCGGGAAGGCTAAGTGGCTGGCCGGTTTCAAGTGAGAACTTGGCACCGTGGGCCCAGCACTCAATGGTCTCATTGTCGACAAAACCCTCAGAGAGTGAAATCTCTCCGTGGCTGCATTTGTCGTCGAGGGCCTTTACCTCTCCTGATTTGGTGCGCACGATTGCAATAGCGTGGTCGCCAACTTTTACTCGAATTGCTTTTCCAGGTTTGATGTCTTCAACCGGGCAAATCTGAATTGCCATTACGAACCACTCCTTGCCAGCTCTTGCTCGATTGCGTGGGTGAGGCGTGAACGAACCTCGTCAACTTCGATTTGCTGAATAATTTCGTTCAGGAAGCCACGAACCACTAGGCGTCTAGCTTCGAGCTCCGGAATTCCGCGTGCCTGTAAATAGAACAATTGCTCATCATCGAAACGACCACTTGCACTAGCGTGACCCGCTCCGGCAATCTTTCCAGTTTCGATTTCTAGGTTAGGCACAGAATCTGCGCGTGCACCTTCGGTAAGCAGCAGGTTACGGTTCAGTTCGTAGGTGTCAGTGCCCTCAGCGGCCATTCTGATCAGAACATCGCCAACCCAAACCGTGTGCGCCTTTTCGCCCTGAAGAGCTCCTTTATAGGTCACTCGAGATTTGCAGTTTGGTACCGCGTGGTCTACGAATAGCCGGTTTTCGAAGTACTGGCCTGAATCGGCGAAGTAAAGACCGAGCATTTCTACTTCGGCACCAGGCTCGGCGAATTCTGCCGAGCTGGTAACGCGAACTGTTTTACCACCCAGGGTCACCACCAAGTGCCTGAGCTTGGCGTTGCGGCCCAGTTTGGCCATCTGGGCAGAGGCATGCACCGCAGAGTCATCCCAATCTTGAATCGAGATGACCGTGATGTTTGCCTCATCGCCGACCAAAATTTCAACGTTCTCACCAAAGCTGGCTTTGCCCTTGTGATCGAGGATGATTACACCGGTGGCAAACGGCTTCGCCTCAATAATCAGGTGTGCAGCGCTGCGCGATTCATCACCGCGCAGTGTGATTTGCACCTCACAATCTGGCTTGGCATCTGATGGAATCGTGACCAGATATGCCTTCTCAGCGGCCTCCCACGCAGCTGCACTAAGACGATCTTCAGGCAGGCCAGCGGCGCCAAATGCAGGGTGCTCGGCGCCGACCCACTCGGTGGAAACGCCTTCGGGCGCCTTTACCTCGATGTCTCCCATGAATTCTGCAATGCCAGCCTGGTCTAGACCGTTGAGCTGTTCGGCCCGAATGTAGCGCCAGTGCTCTTCTCTTGGAGAAATTTCAGCGAAATCAGCCAGTTTGGCCGAACGGACGCGCTCACTTCGAGTCTGAATTGGAACCCCGTAGCCGTGGCTGTGTTCTGACAGCCCGTGCTGGACTGCCTCAGTTGTGCTGCTCATTAACCGACGGCACCTTCCATTTGCATTTCAATAAGTTTGTTCAACTCGAGGGCGTACTCCATTGGTAGTTCTTTCGCAATCGGTTCGATAAAGCCTCGTACGATCATGGCCATTGCCTCATCTTCAGGCAAGCCGCGCGACTGCAGATAAAACAGCTGCTCTTCGCTAACCCTCGATACCGTGGCCTCGTGGCCCATTGATACGTCATCTTCGCGAACATCTACCGCTGGATAGGTGTCTGAGCGAGATATTGTGTCTACCAGTAGAGCGTCACAGCGAACAGTGTTTGCAGAGTGGTGAGCACCCGGCATCACTTTGATTTCTCCTCGGTAAGAGGTGCGACCGCCACCGCGCGCGATTGACTTGGAGACGATCGATGAGCTGGTGTTTGGAGCGAGGTGAACCATCTTTGCGCCGGCATCCTGGTGCTGGCCTTCCCCGGCAAACGCCACCGAAAGTGTCTCGCCACGAGCGTGTTCACCAGCCAAAATTACCGCCGGGTACTTCATGGTGACCTTGGAGCCGATGTTTCCGTCGATCCATTCCATGGTTGCGCCCTCATGAGCGATTGCGCGCTTGGTAACCAGGTTGTAAACGTTGTTTGACCAGTTTTGAATGGTGGTGTAGCGAACTCGAGCATTTTTCTTGACGATAATTTCCACAACCGCCGAGTGCAGCGAATCACTGTTGTAGATCGGTGCGGTGCATCCCTCGATGTAGTGCACATAGGATCCCTCATCGGCGATGCTCAGGGTTCGCTCAAACTGACCCATGTTCTCGGTGTTGATGCGGAAATAGGCCTGCAGCGGAATTTCTACGTGCACGCCCTTCGGAACGTAAACGAATGAACCGCCCGACCAAACTGCGGTGTTGAGCGCCGCGAACTTGTTGTCACCGGCTGGAATTACCGTGCCGAAGTACTCCTGAAAAATTTCAGGATGCTCTTTCAAGGCGGTGTCGGTGTCGAGAAAGATTACGCCCTGTGCCTCAAGGTCCTCACGAATCTGGTGATAGACCACCTCCGACTCGTACTGAGCAGCAACACCGGCAACTAGGCGAGAACGCTCTGCCTCTGGAATACCAAGGCGCTCATAGGTGTTGCGAATGTCTTCAGGAAGTTCTTCCCAGCTGGTGGCCTGTCGCTCGGTTGAGCGCACAAAGTACTTGATGTTGTCGAAATCGATACCGCTGAGGTCAGAACCCCAGGCTGGCATTGGCTTCTTCAAGAAGTAATCGAAACCTTTGAGTCGTCGCTCCAACATCCACTCTGGTTCGCTCTTCAGCTCAGAGATGTTCTTGACAACGTTTTCATTGATACCGCGCTTCGCACGTTCACCTGCGTCGTCAGAGTCTGCCCAGCCGTATTCGTAAACCCCGAGAGAATCGAGTTCTGGGCGCTCAATGATGATGTCGGACAAGCCGGCCTCCTAGTTACCTTCGTTTCAAACGCGAGTGGTTATCTCGGTTTGGCTAAGTCATCAGATTCCAACTGGGCGCAGCATAGGTAAATTCCCGTCATTTCCGAGGAATTTAGTGTGCGAAACTGGGATTGGAAACTCGCGAGCGGGCAACTTTGCCCCTGCGAAACTCCCCCAAGTCTACCGCTGGATTTTCAGCTTGGAAAGGTTCAAATGTTCCGCGCCTCACGTCTGAAGCTATACGGATGGCTCTCGCTGGCGAGTCAGATTTTGATTGTGGTTACCGGAGGTGCGGTAAGGCTAACCGCATCTGGCCTTGGCTGCCCGACTTGGCCAAAGTGCACCGATGATTCGCTAATTACCGTCCCAGAAATGGGAATTCACGGAATCATCGAGTTCGGAAACCGTCTGCTCACCTTTGTGTTGGCAATCATTGCTCTGTTGACGTTCATCACCGTATTGCGATTGGGCAAGTCAAATCGAACCGGTTTGGTCTGGCCAAGTCTCTCACTAGGTCTGGGTATCGTTGCACAGGCACTTCTCGGCGGAATCACCGTGCTGACCGGGCTCAACCCCTGGGTGGTCGGGGCACACTTTGTGGTCAGCGGCGTACTAATCGCGATCGCATCGATTTTGGTTTGGCGCATTTATGCGCCGAAGACTCGGCCGGTAAGCGCATTTTTGTACTACCTTGCATGGCCAACTTTGGCGATTGGGTGGGTGAGCATCCTGTTTGGAATTGTGGTCACGGGAGCTGGCCCGCATGCCGGAGACGCTGAAACCCCGCGCAACGGGCTTGACCTTGAGGTCTGGCAGCACTACCACTCATACCCCGCCTATCTGATGCTGCTTCTGATCGTTCTTCAGTTGATTGGCCTGGCAAAGTCTTCACAGCTGTCAACCAATACCGGTCGCATCGTGCTCGGCTTGCTAGCAGCTTCGGTTGCTCAGGCGGTTATTGGGGTCACTCAAGCGCGCCTTGGTGTTCCTCCGCTGCTGGTTGGAGCACACATGCTCGGGGCCTCACTGATTGCCTCGTTGCTAACCTTCAACGTTCTCTCGATCAGAAGCAGAAGCTAGCTTTGGCCAGGGTTTATTGGTTTAGGCGGGATCGCAGAGTAAGCGACAACCTGGCGCTGAACGAAGCCATACAGGCTGCCAAAGCAGATGGTGATGCACAAATAGCCGCGACCTTCATGCTTGACCTTGATGAATTCAATCGGATGAGTTTGCTGCGTAAACATTCGCTCAACGCGAGTCTTGACGCTCTTGGAGCCAAGTTAGAGCGGAAACTTACCATTCGTCACCAACCGGCCGCCGTTGGCCTAATCGAGGTGGCTCGGGCTGCCGGAGCCAAATTTGTGCACGCTACGAGGGCGTTTGATACCGAGGGTATCACCGAACAGAATGCAGCAGGTCTGGCACTGAGAGATGCTGGAATTCAGCTGGTGTTGGCAGACAGCTACTACTCGGTAAGGCCAGGTTCGGTGTTGAAGGGTGACGGCACTCCATTTCGGGTCTACACGCCTTTCTATCGCGCTTGGGAAGCGCTGGTCGACGCCAACCCGGTGAGGCTAGAGCCCGGCGCAGTATGGATTGAACCAATCGAATGCCACGGCAGACCAGAGTTGACCACTGCGGCACCGTTCCCAATCAAAGCCGGCGAAGACTACGCGCTTGAAACCCTGACCAAATTCAAGGCCAGGGCGCTCGCCGATTACGCCGAGGATCGAAATCGGGCTGATCTTTCGGGCACCTCTCATCTCAGTCACGCCCTCGCACACGGTGAAATTCACCCCCGCACAATTCTGCACGGGCTTCCAGCCGGCGAAGGCTCAGCGGTATTTCGCAAGGAGATCGCCTGGCGCGAGTTTTACGCTGATGTGCTCTGGAACAACCAGCACACCCTTACCGATTACTACGAACCTAAATTCGCGAAGATGCGTTACGACAGTGGGCCAACTGCCGAGGCTCGTCTCGAGGCCTGGAAGTTTGGCAAGACCGGCTATCCCATGGTCGATGCCGGAATGCGGCAGCTGTTGACCACCGGCTGGATGCACAACCGGGTTCGTATGATTGTCGCGTCGTTTCTAGTCAAAGACCTGCACCTGGAGTGGCAGCAGGGGGCGGCTTGGTTTGAGGCAAATTTGACCGATTACGACCCTGCCTCAAACGCACACGGCTGGCAATGGACGGCCGGATGCGGCACAGATGCCTCGCCGTACTTCAGAGTTTTCAATCCGATTATGCAGGGTTACAAATTTGACCCAGACGGAAATTACGTTCGTCGGTACATACCCGAACTTCGTCATGTTGAAACTTCCGCAGTGCACGAACCCTGGTTGCTGATTGATGGTTTAGCTCACGGCTACCCGGCGCCGATAGTAGACCACGCTAAAGAGCGAGAAGAGTCTCTAACTCGTCTAGAAGAGCTCAAGCTGCTGGGTAAAAGCCGCCCTGAACCAAGCTAAAAAGGCAGTAGCGGATCGATTGCAACGGCAATAAATAGCAACGTCAGGTAGCTGATCGACGAGTGAAACAGTCGCATCGGATTTTTTACGTTGCCCGAAAGTGCTGCTCGGTAGAGCGCGAAAGCATCGACCATAAACCAGATACCGGTGCCAACCGCCACGATGGTATAAACCCATCCCATATTTGCTACCGGGATTAGCAGCAGGCTAGAAACCACCATGGCCCAGCTGTAAAGAATGATTTGAACGGCGACAGTGCCGAGCGGTTTAACCACCGGCAGCATCGGAACCTTTGCATTTGCGTAGTCGTCTCGGTAACGCATCGAAAGAGGCCAATAGTGCGGTGGTGTCCATAAGAAAATAATCAGGAACAGGATCCAGGCGGCAAGATCTACCCGACCGGTAACGGCAGCCCATCCAATGGCTACCGGCATTGCACCAGCGGCACCGCCCCAGACTATGTTTTGCGAGGTGCGACGCTTTAGCACCATGGTGTAAATCAATACGTAAAACAGAATCGCGGCCAATGAAAGACTTGCCGCCAACCAATTTGTGGTCAGGCCCAACCAAAGTACCGAGGCAATGCCAATGACCCAGGCGAACACCCAGGCCTCGCGCTTGGTTAATTCTCCGGTCACCAACGGGCGGTTTTTGGTGCGCCCCATGATTTTGTCGATATCTGCGTCGATGTAGCAGTTGAATGCATTTGCGCTACCTGCGCTAAGTGCGCCACCAATCAGGGTCGCCAAAACCAGCCAAATTGAAGGGATGCCACCCTGAGCCAAAATCATGGTGGGCACGGTGGTAATCAATAAGAGCTCGATCACCCGAGGTTTGGTGAGCGCTAAATATGCTTTGGCTTTGCCAACGAAGCCGATGCTTTTCGGCGCGGCTTTTTCGTTGGATTTGGTAGTCATTTCTGTCAAGTCTAAATGATGAATTACCGCGTTTATTCCTGTAACTGCGCGGGTGCTTGAGTGTAGACTTGACGGCGAACGGGATGTGAGTAAAAGGGATGTTTTTTCTCTCATCAACCACCGTTTTCGGCATTGTTGCCAACTAATTTCGGCGCCGTAGCCAAAAACCCGTGTTGATCTATTAACTCGAAAGGGTCTCCCCTTGTCATCATTCCAGTGGTCAGAACTTGACCAAAAAGCCGTAGATACCGCCCGAATTCTTGCTGCTGACGCAGTTGAAAAGGTTGGAAATGGCCACCCAGGTACCGCTATCAGCCTCGCGCCGGTTGCCTACACCCTGTTCAACAAAGTTATGCGTCACGATCCTAGAGACGACCGCTGGGCCGGTCGCGACCGATTCATCCTTTCGGTTGGTCACTCTTCGATGACTATCTACAGCCAGCTTTACCTGCACGGCTACGGCCTTGAGCTTGACGACATCAAGTCGCTTCGCACCTGGGGCTCAGCCACTCCTGGCCACCCTGAGTATGGTCACACCAAGGGCGTCGAAATCACCACCGGCCCACTTGGTCAGGGGTTGGCATCGGCCACCGGTTTTGCTTATGCAGCTCGTTTCGAACGCGGTCTTTTTGATCCAGAGGCCCCTGCTGGAACTTCGCCATTCGATCACTTTGTTTACGTAATCGCCGGAGATGGTGACATGCAAGAGGGTGTCACTGCGGAAGCTGCTTCTCTAGCCGGTCACCAGAAGTTGGGCAACCTAGTAGTTATCTACGACTCGAACCAGATTTCAATCGAAGACGACACCAAGATTGCCTTTACCGAAAATCTCAATGCCCGCTACGAGGCTTACGGTTGGCACGTGCAGACAGTCGACTGGAAAAAGACTGGCAACTACGTCGAAGATATTGCTGAGCTGTACGCTGCAATTGAGAAGGCAAAGTCGGTTACCGACAAGCCATCTTTGATTACCCTGCGCACCATCATCGGCTGGCCTTCGCCAAAGAAGCAAAACACCGGCAAAATCCATGGTTCAGCGCTTGGCGCGGAAGAGCTAGCCGGCCTAAAGCAGATCCTCGGATTTGATTCAGAGAAAACCTTCGAGGTAACCGAGGAGGTTATCGAGCACACTCGTTCATTCCAGGCAAAGGCAGATGCAGATCGTGCTGCTTGGCAAGCAGATTTTGACACCTGGGCTGCAAAAAACCCAGAGCGCAAGGCGCTTTTCGACCGAGTTCAGTCTGGTGAAACCCCTGCCGAATTGGCTTCCGCGCTGCCTCAATTTGAAGCCGGAACAGAAGTTTCTACGCGTGCTGCTTCTGGCAAGGTAATTAACGCAATTGCCGCTGTGATGCCTGAGCTTTGGGGCGGTTCAGCTGATCTAGCCGAGTCGAACAACACCACCATTGCTGGCGCAAAGTCATTTGTGCCAGCTGAGTGGTCAACCCACGAGTGGACCGGCGACCAGTACGGACGTGTTTTGCACTTTGGAATTCGCGAGCACGCAATGGGCTCAATTTTGAACGGCATCGTGCTGCACGGAAACACCAGAGCATTCGGCGGAACCTTCTTGATTTTCAGCGACTACATGAGGCCTGCAGTTCGCCTGGCTGCACTGATGGGAGTCCCTTCAATTTTCGTCTGGACTCACGACTCAGTTGCACTAGGTGAAGATGGCCCAACCCACCAGCCAATTGAACAGTTGGCCACCCTGCGAGCGATTCCAAACCTTGACGTGGTGCGCCCTGCCGATGCAAACGAAACAGCATACGCCTGGAAGACAATTCTGGAGCGTCGCGGTGGACCTGCAGGTATTGCGCTGACTCGTCAAAACATTCCAGTTTTCAAGCGCGGCGAGGCCGACTCAACCGGAGCAATTTTCGCCGGCGTAGAAAACGTTGCCAAGGGTGCCTACACACTCGTTGATGCTGCAAATGAAAAGCCAGAGGTTGTTTTGATAGCAACCGGTTCAGAGGTGCAGCTAGCTGTTGCTGCCCGTGAAGAGCTGGAGGCATCCGGAATTTCCACTCGAGTTGTTTCGGCACCTTGCCTCGAGTGGTTCGAAGAGCAGCCCCAGGCATACCGCGAATCTGTTTTGCCAGCAGGCGTGAAGACCGTCTCGGTTGAAGCCGGTTTGGCACTCGGCTGGAGCAAATACGCCAGCTCACACGTTTCGATTGAGCACTTTGGTGCATCAGCCGACTACAAGACCCTATTCCGCGAATTTGGCATTACCACCGAGGCTGTTGTGGCCGCGGCAAAGTCAACTCGCTAAACAAGATTTGGAGAAACTAATGAACTCACCACTAGCTCAGCTAGCCGCAAACGGCGTCAGCATTTGGCTTGACGACCTCTCCCGCTCACGAATCGTTTCGGGAGGGCTCAAGAACCTGATCACGTCTCGTTCGGTCTCAGGCGTGACCACCAACCCAACAATCTTTGCCGGCGCACTTTCAAAAGGTGAAGGCTACGGCGAGCAGGTTGCTGAACTGGCTGCAGCCGGATCAACAGCCGAAAATGCTATTTTCGAAATCACGACAAAAGATGTTGCCGATGCCTGTGACATTTTTGCCGACGTTTATGCCGACTCAAAGGGCTTCGATGGGCGAGTTTCAATTGAGGTTGAACCTGGTCTAGCTTTTGACGCTCAGGGCACTATTGAGCAGGCCAAGGCGCTCTACGCCAAGGTTGGCAAAGAAAACGTCATGATCAAGATTCCAGCAACTCGCGAGGGTCTTGCAGCAATCACCGCTGTCATCGCCGAAGGGATCAGCGTTAACGTAACGCTGATTTTCTCGCTGCAGCGTTACCGCGAAGTGATCGCCGCCTACATCGCCGGAATTGAAAAAGCTAAGGCCGCCGGAAAAGATCTTTCCAAGATTCACTCGGTTGCTTCGTTCTTTGTCTCTCGTGTAGACACCGAGATTGACAAGCGTCTAGAGGCCGCCGGCAAGCCTGAGCTCAAGAGCAAGGCAGCCCTGGCTAACGCTCAGCTGGCATACCGTGTTTTCGAAGAAGAATTTGCCACTTCTCAATGGCAGCAGCTTGCAGCTGCAGGTGCCAACGTACAGCGACCGCTGATGGCATCGACCGGAGTGAAAGACCCGGCTCTTCCTGACACCCTCTACGTGACCGAATTAGTTGCCCCACAGCTGGTAAACACCATGCCTGAAAAAACCATGGAGGCTGTTTTTGACCACGGAGTTATTCCGGCAAACTCAATCACATCCAACTATGAGAAAGCCAAAGCCGACCTTGCACTGGTTGCTGCGGCTGGCGTAAACCTAGACGAAGTTACCGATCTTCTTGAAAAAGAGGGTGTCGAGAAATTCGTCATCTCCTGGAACGAATTGGTAGCAAGCATCGAATCTGCTCTGGAGGCTGCGAAGTAATGAAGGTTATTGCATCAGGCACCGCCGCCGCTGCCGTTGCCAACAACATCGATGAGCTGGTAAAAGACCAGGTCGCTTCTAGAATCGCCACTAAAGATTTCACCCTGTGGGGCACCGACGCCGAGGCTGAATCGAAAATTCGACTGGGTTGGGTGAATTCTGCGGTCGACTCAGAACCACTAATCGAACCGATTTTGGCGCTTAAGGCTGAATTCAACGCCAAAGGAATCAATCGTTTCGTTCTCTGCGGTATGGGCGGATCCTCGCTTGCACCAGAGGTAATCACTCGCACCGCAGGCGTCGAATTGGTGGTACTTGACTCAACTCACCCAGACCAGGTGGCCGCTGCGCTAGCCGGAGAACTGGCGAAAACTGCGGTTGTAGTCTCTTCAAAATCAGGTTCAACCGTTGAAACCGATTCGCAAAAGCGCATCTTCGAGAAGGCATTCACCGACGCTGGAATCGACAAGACCGAGCGAATTGTAATTGTGACCGACCCTGGTTCGCCCATGGAGGCCGCAGCCAAAGCCGATGGCTATCGCATTTTCAATGCGGATCCGACCGTGGGCGGCCGCTATTCGGCGCTAACTGCATTTGGTCTGGTTCCGTCAGGTTTGGCCGGTGCTGATATTTCGTCGCTGGTGGCTGATGCTAAGGCAGCTGCAGAGGAGCTTTCAAAAGACTCAGTTGATAACCCAGGCTTGATTTTGGGTGCGGCATTAGCGCGCACCCCGGGAGAGATGGGCTACCGAGACAAAATTGGAATTGTGGCCGATGGAACTGAAATTGTTGGTTTCGGCGACTGGGCCGAGCAGCTAATTGCAGAATCTACGGGCAAGCTCGGCAAGGGTATCTTGCCTGTTGTACTGACCCCGGAAAGCAAAGAATTGCACTCTGGGCTTGCCGACCTTGTTGCGGTCTACGTGCAGAAAGAAGCATCCACGCCAAGCCTTGATGCGGTTGCGGTTTCTGGAAGCCTTGGCGCGCAGTTTTTGCTCTGGGAGTATGCCACCGTAGTCGCCTCACGATTGATCGGCATCAACCCGTTTGACCAACCAGATGTGGAATCAGCAAAAATCGCCGCGCGCGGAATGCTCGAGCAGCGAGACGCGGTAGTGCCAGCCGAATTCAGTGCCGACGGAGTTGAGGTTCGTTCAAGCGCACTCTCGTTGGCCGGCAAATCAAACCTGGCCGAAGCAATCGATACCCTGCTAGCAAAGCTAGATGACGATGAAGGCTACGTTTCGATTCACGCCTACCTAGATCGCACCTCCGTGCCTCAGGCGGAAGAGCTTCGTGATGCAATTGCTAATCGCACATCTCGTCCGGTTACATTCGGATGGGCGCCTCGCTTCCTGCACTCAACCGGGCAGTATCACAAGGGTGGCCCAAAGCAGGGAATCTATCTTCAGTTAGTTTCATCGAGTGCAACCGATATTTCGGTTCCGGGCAGAGACTTTACTTTCGGTGAGCTAATTGCCTCACAGGCTGCAGGTGATGCCAAGGTACTTGGTTCTCACAATTTGCCAGTACTCACCCTTACCCTCAGCGATGCCGCCGCCGGTTTGGCTGCGGTGAAGCGCGCCATCTAAGGAAATAATGAGTCCTGCAAAGATTGCTGCCGGAGTAAACCCGCTCAGAGATGCGGGCGATCGTCGACTGAACCGAGTTGCCGGTCCATCCGGTCTTATTTTGTTCGGTGTTACCGGAGACCTTTCTCGTAAAAAGCTGATGCCCGCGGTTTATGACCTCGCCAATCGAGGTCTTTTGCCTCCCGGTTTTGCGCTGGTTGGGTTTGCCAGGCGAGACTGGGCCGACCAAGATTTCAGCAAGGTGGTAAAAGAGTCAGTTCAGCAGTATGCTCGCACACCTTGGTCTGAAGAAGTTTGGGATCAGCTAGCCACCGGAATTCGTTTCGTATCTGGTGAATTTGACGATGACACTGCGTTTGATCGCCTCAAAGAAACCATCGAGAAACTAGATCGTGAGCGCGGAACCAACGGAAACCACGCCTTCTACCTTTCGATTCCACCAAAATCGTTCGCGCAAGTTTGTCGCCAACTAAAACGATCTGGCTTGGCTGAACCCAAGGGAGACGAATTTAGGCGCGTGGTGATTGAAAAGCCTTTCGGGCATGACCTCGAGTCTTCTCGAGTGCTCAACGAGGTGGTCGAGTCGGTATTTCCGGCTGATTCGGTGTTCCGCATCGACCACTACCTGGGCAAAGAGACGGTTCAGAACATTTTGGCTCTGCGCTTCGCAAATCAGCTTTTTGAACCGCTATGGAATGCCAACTATATCGATCACGTACAGATCACGATGGCTGAAGATATCGGAGTTGGTGGCCGGGCCGGATATTACGACGGCATCGGCGCCGCGCGAGACGTGATCCAAAATCACCTACTGCAGCTCTTGGCTCTAACCGCTATGGAAGAACCGGTTTCTTTTGACGCAGCTGATTTGCGCGCTGAAAAAGAAAAAGTTTTGTCTGCGGTTAGGCTGCCTAAAGATCTGGGCAAATACACCGCTCGTGGTCAGTACGCCGGCGGTTGGCAGGGCGGCCAGAAAGTGCCTGGCTTCCTGCAAGAAGACGGCATGAACCCGAAGTCGGTGTCTGAAACTTTTGCAGCTATGCGTTTAGACATCAACACTCGACGCTGGGCAGGAGTGCCGTTTTATCTGCGCGCCGGTAAGCGTCTTGGACGTCGAGTGACCGAAATTGCAGTGGTTTTCAAACGAGCTCCGCAGCAGCTATTCGCCCAGTCGCAGACTTCGGCTCTCGGGCAGAACGCATTGGTAATTCGTGTTCAACCAGACGAGGGTGTAACCATTCGTTTCGGGTCTAAGGTGCCTGGCGTCGGTATGCAAATTCGCGATGTAACCATGGACTTCGGGTACGGTCACGCTTTTACCGAAGCTAGCCCGGAAGCCTATGAGCGTTTGATTCTAGATGTGCTGCTCGGTGACCCTCCCCTGTTCCCCCGCCACGAAGAAGTCGAGCTCTCTTGGAAGATTCTTGACCCAATTATTAATTTCTGGGCTAAATCGGGGCAGCCTGAGCAGTATCGGCCCGGTACCTGGGGCCCAGATTCAGCTCACCAAATGCTGGCTCAAGATGGCCGAGAGTGGAGAATTCCGTGATCGTTGATTTACCAAACACTACGGTTAGCAAGGTTTCGAAAGCTCTGGTGCAAATTCGTGAGCAGGGTGGTGCTGTTGCACTGGGTAGAGTGCTTACCCTAATCATCGAAACCGATTTCAAAGGCATCGAACCTGCCATCAAGGCTGCGAACGAGGCCTCTCGCGAGCACCCATGCCGCATTATTGTGCTGGCCGATGACAACACCAAGAGCAAAAAAGCCGCGAGGCTGGACGCTCAGGTTCGCGTTGGTGGTGACGCCGGCGCATCCGAGGTGATTGTCCTTCGTGCATACGGAGAGGCCGCCAGCGAGCCTGAGGGGCTCGTTACCGGGCTATTGCTTCCCGACGCACCTGTCGTTGCCTGGTGGCCTTCTGAAGCCCCGACCAATCCGGCAAAGTCACCGATCGGACGTATTGCCACTAGACGTATCACTGATGCCGCATCGCAAAAAGACCCATTTGGTGCCTTGGCCAACTTGGCCAAGCACTACTCGCCCGGTGACAGCGATTTCGCCTGGACCCGATTGACAACCCTGCGCCAGCAGTTGGCGTCAATATTGGATCAACCGCCGTTTGATGCGGTCACCGCAGTTGAGGTAACCGGTGCCATCGACTCGCCATCTACCGATTTGCTTGCGGCCTGGCTTGAGCTAAAGCTCAAGGTCAAGGCCAAGCAGATTCGTACCGCTCGTGGAAAGTCTGACAACGGAATTTACGCGGTGAAGCTGGTTCGTAAATCAGGTGACATCGAAATTGTTCGAAACCGTCCTGATGTCGCAACACTAAGTCAACCGACTCAGCCGACCCGTGAGATTTCGCTGCCCAGACGAAGTCTGCGAGACTGCCTAAGTGAAGATTTGCGTCGACTCGACCCAGATGACATTTTTGGCGAAGTCATTAAAAAAGGCTTCAAAAATGCGGTTCGACCAAAACAATCGCGCAGCAAACTAGCCTTGCCAAGAACCGCAGGCAAGCAGCAGTGAACGCCAGACGCCCAATTGTCACCCGCCTGAGTAACGCGGCTGCGGTGGCTAGCACTGCTGCTGATGAATTTGTTGCCAAACTTATTGAACTCACGTCGGTTAAGGCAGCAGTTCATGTGATGCTAACCGGCGGAACCGTAGGAATCGCAACGCTAGTTGAAACTGCAAGGCATCCTGATTTAGGCAAAATCGACTTTTCCAAGGTGAACTTCTGGTGGGGTGATGAGAGATTCGTCGCAAGCGACAGCGCAGACCGCAACTCAAATCAGGCCCGAACCGCGCTCTTGAACCGGCCAGAGTTAGCCGAGGCGACTCTGCATGAATTTCCAGCTGCTGATTTGCTATCTCTAGATCAGGCTCTGGCTCAATTCAGTGAACACTTTGAGTCGGTCAAGCCAAAATTCGATCTTGCATTTCTTGGAATGGGCCCAGATGGCCACATTGCTAGCCTTTTTCCGGGCAAAACTGCCCCCTCGGCAGGTGTGTCTTTGATTGCCGAAGCAGACTCGCCAAAGCCTCCACCACAGCGCTTGAGCTTTAGCTATGAAGCACTAAATGAGGTTGATGAAATTTGGTTTGTAGTTGCCGGTGCTGATAAGGCTCAGGCAGTTGAGGTGGCGTTTTCAGATGAGCCCGAGCGGCTTCCTGTTGGTAGAGTCACGGGTAAAAACGGCACCAGGTGGTTTATTGATGCAACCGCCGGGAATTTAGTTTGGGGCTGCTAGAACAATAATCTAGCTCAGGATTATTTGGCTGCTGCTGCGGCTGCCTCAGCCAGGCGAATACGACGCTCGCGGACCGCAGCGACCGCTTCTTCTAGCAACTGGGTTGCCTCTTCTTCAGTGCGACGCTCTTTTACATATGCCAAATGGGTTTTGTACGGCTCGTGCTTTGCCACCAGTGGCGGATTGTCTTTATCTTGACCCGCTGGCAGACCACAGGTCGGGCAGTCTAGCTGCTCTGGAATTTCGAGCTCGTCGACACTGGCCGCAAACATTGGGCTCTGAACGTGGCCGTTCATGCAGTAGTAGCTTCGAACAATACGGTCGGCGTGGAAACCTCGATCTTGCTCCCCCATTGGGCCGGCACCGATGCGGGATCCTCTAATTGCACTTCCGCTGTTGCTCATAGCGATAACCTCTTGAAATTAGGCGACTAGGTCAAATCTGACAAATAGGCCCAGGGCGATGATTACCACTGCCCAGACCACACCGAGAATGATGGTGATTCGATTTAGGTTGCGTTCTGCAACACCCGAGGTCTGCAGGCTGCTGGTGACACCGCCACCGAACATGTCTGAAAGACCGCCACCGCGACCCTTGTGCAACAGAATCATCAAAGTTAGCAGCAAGCTGGTGATAGCAAGCAGCACGTAGAGCGCGATCTGTAGGGCAACCATGAATAGTCTTTCTTTAGTCAACTAGAAAATTATAGGACGATGTGCTTCTGGAAGCGTGCGATCCCGGCAAATTCTTCGGCATCGAGGCTTGCGCCACCAACCAAAACACCGTCAACATCAGTGCTCTTGAGGAAGCCCGCGACATTATTGGCTTTGACTGAACCACCATAAAGAATGCGGGTTGCTTGAGCCAATTCGTTTGAAAATTCCGCTGCAATAGCTTCGCGAATTTTGCCGCAAACCATCGCTGCTTCTTCAGGGGTAGCTACTTTGCCGGTTCCGATTGCCCAGACCGGTTCGTAGGCAATAACGAATTCTCCGAGTGATTCATGGCCGGCTAGTGCAGCCAGGGTCTGCTGGACCGGCACTGCGCTCGCTCCCTGAGTTTCTAGCTCTTCCAGGGTTTCCCCAACACAAATGACGGGAACCAAACCGTGACGGAATGCTGCTGCAGTTTTTGCCTGAATCACTGTGTCGTCTTCGGCGTGGTACTGACGACGCTCTGAGTGACCAACCAAGACGTACTTGACGTCCAATTTGCTCAAAAAAGCGCCTGAAATTTCTCCGGTGTAGGCACCAGAGTCAAACTTCGATAGGTCTTGGGCACCAAGCGCCAACTCAAATTTCTCGGCGTCAATTAGGGTCTGCACGCTGCGCAAATCGGTGAACGGTGGAAATACGGCCGTTTCTACGCTCTTGAAGTCGTGACCTGCGTCGGCAAGTGTCCAGGCAAGTTTTTGCACCAGGGCAATTGCCTGCTGGTGGTCTAGGTTCATTTTCCAGTTGCCTGCGATAAATGGCATGCGATTAGACATTGAAAGCTCCGTTTTATTTTCTGCTGATTACTTCAGTACTTCGAGACCGGGCAGCGCTTTGCCCTCGAGGAACTCGAGGCTGGCTCCGCCGCCGGTAGAGATGTGGCCAAACTGCGAATCTTCAAAGCCAAGAATTCGAACTGCAGCAGCTGAATCGCCGCCGCCAACCACGCTTAGGCCATCGACTTCGGTTAGGGCTTTGGCTACCGCCTTTGTGCCGCCAGCAAATTTGTCAATCTCGAAGACCCCCATCGGGCCATTCCAGAAGACAGTTTTTGCTGATTTGATCACATTGGCGAAGGCAGCGGTCGACTCAGGGCCGATGTCTAGGCCCAGGCCTGAGGGGCCGAAAGGGCTCGATTCGATTTGATCTGCTGCTGTGATTGCAACCTCAGCATCGGCCCCAAACTTTGAAGCGACCACGATGTCGGTTGGCAGCACTACCTCGACGCCAAGTTTTTCAGCTCTGGCTAGGTACTCGCGGCAGGTCTCAAGCTGGTCTGCCTCAAGCAAGCTTGATGCAACCTTGTGGCCCTGTGCAGCCAGGAAGGTGAAGACCATTCCTCCGCCGACCAAGAGTTTGTTGACGTTAGGCAACAGGTGGTCGATGACGCCGAGCTTGTCGCTTACCTTTGAGCCACCCAAAACAACTGCGTAGGGGCGCTCAGGCGTTTCTGTCAGTCGAGTTAGAACGTCGAGCTCTTTTTCAATCAGAAAACCTGCAACGCTCGGTAGCGCTTTTGCCAGTTCGAAAACGCTGGCTTGCTTGCGGTGAACGACTCCAAAACCGTCGGAAACAAAAAAATCGGCAAAGTCAGCTAACTTGGCCGCGAAAGCTTCGCGCTCTTGTTCATCTTTGCTGGTTTCGGCTGCGTTGAAGCGCAGGTTTTCTAGCACCACTACCCCACCGTCGGCCAGTGCCTTAACCGCGCCTTTTGCTTCTACACCAACTGTGTCAGCTGCAAATAGCACTGGTTGTCCTAGAAGTTCACCCAATCTGACCGCTGCGGGTTCTAGCGAGTATTTTGGGTTAGGTTCGCCATCTGGGCGGCCTAGATGCGAAATAACCACTACGCGCGCGCCTTGGTCAACCAAATATTTAATGGTTGGTACCGAGGCTACGATTCGACCATCGTCTGTGATTCGTGATCCGTCTAGTGGAACATTCAAATCGCAGCGGATGATGACCCGCTTTCCGGATAGGTTAGGCAGGTCAGCAATCGTGCGCATAGTGGTTATTTCTCTTTTGTTTCTAGTTTTAGTTTTACTTCAGCTTGCTGGCGACCAGCTCGGTTAGCTCAACCAAACGGTTTGAGTAACCCCACTCGTTGTCGTACCAAGAGCTGATCTTGACGGTCTTGCCGATGACCTTGATTAGACCCGCGTCAACAATTGACGAGTGTGGGTCGGTAACGATGTCAGATGACACGATTGGGTCTTCGGTGTACTTCAAGACACCCTTCATTGGGCCAGAAGCAGCTGCCTCTTTATATGCCTGCTTGATTTCTTCGATCGAAACCTCACGCTTGGCCACCAGGGTTAGGTCAGTGATTGATCCGGTTGGAACTGGTACGCGCAATGCGTAGCCATCTAGCTTGCCCTTGAGTTCTGGCAGGACTAGGCCGATTGCCTTAGCTGCACCGGTTGATGATGGAACGATGTTCAATGCGGCAGCACGCGCACGACGTAGGTCTCCGTGTGGGCCATCTTGTAGGTTCTGGTCTGCGGTGTAGGCGTGCACGGTGGTCATTAGACCGTTTTCAATACCGAACTTGTCGTTGAATACCTTGGCGAATGGTGCCAAGCAGTTGGTGGTGCACGATGCGTTTGAAATGATGTGGTGAGTCTCGTTGTCGTAAAGGTGCTCGTTGACACCGATTACGAAAGTTGCGTCTTCGCCAGTTGCCGGAGCCGAGATTAGAACCTTCTTTGCGCCAGCTGCGAGGTGTGCTTTTGCCTTCTCAGCTTCGGTGAAACGACCGGTTGACTCGATAACGATGTCGACACCTAGCTCGCCCCATGCGAGAGCCGCTGGGTCGCGCTCTGCTAGAACCTTGATGACCTGGCCACCAACGATGATGTTCTGGCCGTCAACTGAGACGTCTTGTGGTAGGCGACCGGGGATTGAGTCGTACTTCAAAAGGTGGGCTAGCGAAGCTGGGTCGCTTAGGTCGTTTACAGCAACGATTTCAAGGTCGGTACCCTTTGCCAAAGCTGCGCGAAGGTAGTTACGTCCGATACGTCCGAATCCGTTGATTCCAACACGAATTGCCATTTAGCACTCCAAATGCTTAGGCGCCCCGAAAAGAGCGCGTGGGATGGATTTTTATCTGATTTGCCACGCGCCCTTGGGTGGAAAAACTTGTATCAGATTAGCAGTAGACCAGCTGCTTTAGTGGTTGCAGCTGCAAATCTTTCTGACACGTCTGACCAGTTGATGATGTTCCAGAAGGCCTTCACATAGTCGCCCTTGACGTTTTGGTAGTCGAGGTAGAACGCGTGCTCCCACATGTCAAGCATCAGTAGCGGGACGGTGCTGGCCACGACGTTTCCCTGCTGGTCATAAAGCTGCTCAATAATCAGACGCTGGCCGATTAGATCCCAGGCTAGGAATGCCCAGCCAGAACCTTGAATGCCCAGTGCTGCAGCATTGAAGTGAGCTTGGAAAGCCTCAAATGAGCCAAAGTACTCGTTGATTGCGGCTGCTAGCTCACCGCTTGGACGATCTGAATTAGCTGGGGCCAGGTTTTTCCAGAAAATTGAGTGGTTGGTGTGACCGCCAAGGTGGAAGGCGAGATCCTTTTGGAGTTTGTTGATGTTGCCAAAGTCGTTTTTGCTGCGGGCTTCTTCTAATGCATCAAGAGCAGCGTTAGCGCCGGCTACGTAGGCTGCGTGGTGCTTCGAGTGGTGCAGCTCCATAATTCGAGCCGAAATGCTTGGCTCAAGCGCTGAATAGTCATAGGTCAGTTCTGGCAATACGTACTTGGTCATCTTTTGGTTCTCCGTTTCTAATGGTTGAAAGTCTTTGAATCGGCTAATTATTCCGAGCTTGGCGGGTCACCGGTTAGTCGAGATCTTCGGGCAGGAAGGCATCTGTGGCCGGAATGCCAAGGTCTTCGGCCTTCTTATCGGCCATAGCCAAGAGTCGACGAATTCGCCCGGCGATCGCATCTTTTGTCATTGGTGGATCAGCCAGGTGGCCAAGTTCATCAAGGCTGGCCTGTTTATGCTCAAGCCTGAGTTGACCTGCGTATTTCAAGTGATCAGGTACTTCATCGCCGAGAATTTCAAGCGCTCGCTCTACTCGAGCGCCAGCTGCAACTGCAGCTTGTGCCGAGCGGCGTAGATTGGCATCATCAAAATTTGCCAGGCGATTTGCTGTCGCCCTAACTTCGCGGCGAAGGCGAAGTTCTTCCCAACGGATCACCTGGGTGTGCGCTCCCATTTGAGTGAGCATGGTCGCTATTGCTTCACCCTCTCGCACCACAACTCGGTATACACCTCGAACCTCGCGAGCCTTTGCCGATACACCCAGGCGTCGAGCGACACCGACCAGTGCCATAGCCGCCTCGTTACCTGGAGCCGTTATCTCGAGTGCTGCGCTTCGGCCCGGGTCCGTCAGCGAGCCGTGAGCCAAAAATGCACCTCGCCAAATCGCTTGAGCCTCGCCGACAGATCCTGAAACCAAATTTGCCGGGAGCCCGCGAACCGGGCGACCTCTTGGGTCGAGCAATCCTGTTTGCCGAGCTAGGACATCGCCCTGCCTGATGACCCTGACCTGGTAACGCGAGGTTCTGCGGATACCTCCGGGAGAAATAACCGCCATCTCGCTTTCGATACCAAACAGTTCGGCTATGTCTTTTCTGATTCGCCTTGCCAGTTGGGCTGTGTCGACTTCAACTTCAATTGCTACTCGACCTGAGATTAGGTGCAGGCCTCCTGCGAATCGAAGTATGGTGGAGAGCTCGGCCACTCTAAGAGCCGATTTTCCTATTTCTAGTCGAGAAAGCTCGTCTTTGAGATCTGCGGTTAGCGCCATCGCTATTCCTTTCCTAGGTCTCTGTGTTTGATGCTGATACTTACATCTGGAAGGTTTTTCAACTCAGCGGCAATTTTTCTAGCCATTGCAACTGAACGGTGCTTGCCGCCGGTGCAGCCGATAGCGATGGTCGCGTAGCGTTTGTTTTCAGAGATATAGCCCTTCAAAACTGGCAGCAGCGCAGCGACATAGTTCGAAACAAATTCTTGGGCGCCATTTTGGCTAAGCACATAGTCACTGACCTCTTGGTCTTCGCCGGTGAACGGCCTGAGTGACTCTACCCAAAAAGGGTTCGGTAGAAATCTGGCGTCAGCGACCAGATCAGCATCTGAAGGAAGGCCGTATTTGAACCCAAACGACATCACGGTAATTTGCAGTTTTCGTGCTGCATTCAGTGAAAAACCATCCGAAATTTTATTGGAGAGCTGATGGATGTTTAGATCTGAGGTGTCGATGATTATGTCGGCACTCTCACGAAGCTGCAGTAGTCGATTTCGCTCTTCGTGAATACCGTCGAGAATGGTGCCTTCTCCCTGCAGCGGGTGCGGGCGGCGAACTGATTCAAACCTCTTAACAAGGGCAGCATCGGTTGCCTCGAGAAACAGCAAACGCTGTTCGACATCTCTAGTGCGTAACCTGAGTAGGTGCTCGGCGAGGTCGGCGAAAAACTCTCCACCTCGAACGTCTATGACCACCGCAAGTTTGGGAAGTGGGGTTTTTGCCAGCCTAAACAGGTCGGCAATTGGTTCGAGCATTTGCGGCGGTAAATTGTCAACCACGTACCAGCCAAGGTCTTCTAGGGCGTTGCCAACGGTTGATCGACCGGCGCCTGACATGCCCGTAACAACGAGTAACTGTGGCTTAGCGTTGCTCTCCATCAGCCCTCCCCTGCTTCGGCGTGTCGCTTGATTTCACGCGACTTGCAGTGAGTCTAGCCAATTGCGACACGCCGAGGTGCCGATTTAAGAAATTTAACTACTTTTGTTCAGCCAGATGGGTAACTATGGCCTTCGCGGTGACCTCACCGATGCTGGCCACAGAGGCAATTTCTTCAAAGCTTGCTAACCTGATCCGCTTTGCTGAACCGAAGTGTTTGAGCAGTAACTTCACTCGTTTTTCACCCAAACCCGGAACCTCGAGCAGAACGCTTGCGATTGCACTCGATCGTTTCTCTCGCTGGTAACTGATCGCAAACCGGTGTGCCTCATCACGGATTCGCTGGAGCAAAAAAAGTTCGTCGGTTGCTCGTGGCAAAATTACGGGGAACTCCTGCCCTGGAAGCCAAACTTCTTCGAGTCGCTTGGCCAGTGAGCAAAGCGCGATGCCGCTGACCGAAGAATCTTTGATGGCGCGAGCGGCAGCATTTACCTGCGGTAAACCACCATCGATGATAAGTAGGTTTGGTCGGTAGCTGAATTTAGTCGCATCTAAATCGGGGTCACCAGACTTGAGGTACTTGAGCCGTCGCATCAACACCTGATAAATCGAATCCGTGTCATCGGTGGTGTCTTCAATCGAAAACCTGCGGTATTGGTCTTTTTTTGGCAACCCATCTTCAAACACGACCATCGATGCCACAACGTTGGTGCCACCCAGGTGCGAAACGTCGAAGCATTCAATCCTGAGCGGCGCCTCGGCCAGCGAGAGCGCTCTTTGAATTCCGGCAAGCGCTTCGGCTCTTGCGGTGAAATCGCTCGACCTCCGCAATTTGTAGAGCATAAGGGCATGTTTTGCGTTTTGTAAGGCAGTTTCTTGGAGTGCTGCTTTATCACCGCGCTGCGGCACCCTGAGCTCAACTTTTGAACCTCGAAGTTGCGCCAGCCACTTGGCCAGCGCAACGTGGTCTTCGGGTAGTTCGGGAACCAAAACTTCTCGGGGTACCTCCTGTGCCTCTAGGCCCGGTTTTAGCGAATACAGATCTTGCAACAGGTATTCGATCAGCTCCCCCTGGCTACGCTCTAATTCTTTGTCAACCACCCAACCTCGAACACCTCGGATGCGACCGCCGCGCACGATGAACAGCGAAACGGCGGCAGCCAGCTCATCATCGGCCACTGCTAACAAGTCGGCATCCGTCTGATCGCTGAAAACCACCGTCGATTTTTCGAGTACAGAATTAAGTGCATTTATGTCATCACGCAGAGCAGCGGCTAATTCGTATTTCTGCTCCTCTGACGCCTGCGACATTCGCGTGCGAAGTTCATCGATGTGATCGCGATTTCCGCTGGACATAAAGTCTGCAAAATCTTTGGCTAATTTGCGATGGTCTGCCTCTGCTATGCGATTGACGCAGGGGGCAGCGCATTTTCCGATGTCGGCCAGCAGGCACGGACGTTGTTTTTGCTTGGCAGTGTTGAATGTGGCTTTAGAGCAGGATCGAATTGGATAAACCTTGAGCATCGAATCAAGGGTTTCTCGAATCGCCCAAGACTGGGTGTATGGCCCGAAGTATTTGACCCCTTTGAGTTCACGATTTCGAGTTATGAAAGCGCGAGGAAATTCATCCTGCATTGAAATTGCTAGGTACGGGTAGGACTTATCGTCTTTGAATCGAACGTTGAATGGTGGATTAAATTCTTTGATCCACATGAATTCGAGTTGAAGTGCCTCGTACTCAGTTTTGACGATGGTCCATTGGAGATCAGCGGCGCTCGAGACCATTCTCGCGGTCCGCTCATGCAGCGTGTTTAGAGGGGCGAAATAGCTAGTTAGCCGCGAGCGGAGGTTTTTAGCTTTGCCAACGTAAAGCACCCGGCCGCTTGCATCTAGCCAGCGGTAAACCCCGGGGTTGGTCGGAATCTCCCCGGTTTTTGGCCGCCACGCCAGGTTCTTTGACATTAGTTCAAGATTTCTTTCAAAAATGCGCCGGTGAAGCTGTTAGGTTTTTTGGCGATTTGTTCTGGAGTTCCGCTGGCAACCACTGTTCCGCCGCCTGAGCCGCCCTCTGGACCCATGTCGATGATCCAGTCGGCACATTTGATCACGTCCAGGTTGTGCTCGATCACCAGCACAGTATTGCCTTTGTCAACAAGACCATTGAGCACCAGCAGCAATTTCCTGACATCTTCGAAATGCAAGCCTGTGGTTGGTTCGTCTAAGACGTAAATGCTACGGCCCGAGGTGCGTCTCTGCAGTTCGGTGGCTAGTTTGACACGCTGAGCCTCACCACCCGAGAGAGTTGTCGCACTCTGGCCAAGTCGCACATAACCAAGGCCCACATCAACCAGGGTTTGAAGGTAGCGAGCAATTTGGCTAATCGGGGCGAAAAATTCTGCAGCCTCTGCAATCGGCATTTCGAGCACTTCTGAAATGTTTTTGCCCTTGTAGGTCACCTGCAGCGTCTCGCGGTTGTATCGCTTTCCGTGGCAAACCTCACACTCGACGTAGACATCTGGGAGGAAGTTCATCTCGATAACAAGGGTTCCGTCGCCGCTGCATGATTCGCAGCGTCCGCCTTTGACGTTGAATGAGAAACGACCCTGCTGATAACCACGAATTTTGGCCTCGTTGGTTTCCGCAAATAATTTACGGATGTGGTCGAAAACTCCCGTGTAGGTGGCTGGATTCGACCTAGGGGTTCGACCAATCGGATTCTGATCTACGTGAACAACCTTGTCGAGCTGTTCTAGACCCTCAACCCGAGTGTGCTTTCCAGCAACGCCTTTAGCGCCGTTGAGTGAGTTTGCCAGTACCTGATAGAGCACATCGTTGACCAAAGAGGATTTTCCTGAACCGGAGACTCCAGTAATTGCCGTGAGCGTTCCGAGCGGAAATTCAACGTCAACATTCTTCAGGTTATTTTCGCGAGCTCCGACAACTTTCAGTGTTCGAGCAGGGTCGATCTTGCGGCGCTGTTTCGGTGTCTTGATTTGTTCGCGGCCAGACAGGTATGCGCCGGTGTGGGAGGTTTTGTTCTCAAGTAGCTCTCGGTAACCACCTGAGTGCACCACGGTGCCACCGTTTACCCCGGCGCCGGGACCGATGTCTACGATCCAGTCGGCGGTCTTGATGGTGTCTTCATCGTGCTCAACCACAATCAGAGTGTTTCCAAGGTCGCGCAGCTTCACCAGCGTTTCGATCAGCCGTCGATTGTCTCGCTGGTGTAAACCGATGCTCGGTTCATCTAGAACGTAGAGCACCCCGGTGAGCCCGGAACCAATTTGGGTAGCAAGTCGAATTCGTTGGGCCTCGCCACCCGACAGTGAACCTGCCGCACGAGCCAAGTTCAGGTAGTCAAGACCAACTGCAATTAGAAAGTCGAGGCGGGCTCTAATTTCACGCAAAACCGCCGCCGCAATTTTTACATCGCGTTCAGCCAACCCCATCGAGTCAAAGAACTTGTGTGCCTCTGCCAAGCTCATTTCTGCCACATCTGCAATTGATTTTTCGGCCACTTTGACTGCCAAAACCT
The DNA here is from genome assembly GCA_964530255.1 of uncultured Rhodoluna sp. GTDB lineage: Bacteria > Actinomycetota > Actinomycetes > Actinomycetales > Microbacteriaceae > Rhodoluna. The sequence goes on along the minus strand of CAZGZW010000002.1, from coordinate 4,464 downwards.
CTGGCTTTAGCCTGGCGCCGTTGCAGCTGGAACAAGGGATTTCGCGCAGAAAACTGCTCCAACGAGAACGGGCATAGTCATTTTCAGACTCGAGCCACTTTCGCTCAATGTAGGGCAGAACTCCTTCGAAACCTGTGGTGTAGCGCAGTTCTCGACCGTAACGGTTCTTCCATTTGACCTGAACATCAAAATTATTGCCGTGCAAAACCGCATCGCGAACTTCTTCGGGAAGATTTTGCCAAGCGGTATCCAGTGAAAATTCAAGATCTTTGGCAAGCCCCGCCAGCATGCGAGAAAAATAGTGGAACAAACCCTTGCCCTGAGTTGACCAAGGCAGAATCACTCCACCGTTGATTGAAGCTGCGGGATCGCCAATCACCAGTTCTGCGTCAACCGCCTGTTTGGTACCCAAGCCGGAGCAATCTGGACAGGCGCCAAAAGGCGCGTTGAATGAAAAGGTGCGAGGCTCAATTTCGGTCAGTGAAAGCGGATGCTCGTTGGGGCAAGAGAGTTTCTCGCTAAAGACTCGGTATTTCTTGTCGGTGTCGGTTTCATCTACGAAATCAATTTGGATGCGACCGTCTGCCAACTTCAGCGCTGTTTCGACCGAATCGGTAAGACGCGAGGTGATATCTCCTTTGATTACCAATCGGTCAACGACTACAGAAATGTCGTGTTTGAAGGTTTTCTTGAGCGGTTTGGCGTCTGCCAGAGAAACTACTTCGCCGTCAATAACCGCGCGAGCAAACCCCTGGTTGTTTAGATCTCTAAGTAAATCGACAAATTCACCCTTTTTCTGGCTAACCACCTGGGCCAAAATTTGAAATCGGGTGGCCTCAGGCCAAACAAGAATTTGATCAACTATTTGCTGCGGAGTTTGACGAATAATTTTTTCGCCACATTCTGGGCAGTGTGGAACTCCAACTCTTGCCCACAGCAGTCTCAGATAGTCATGGATTTCGGTAATGGTGCCAACCGTTGAACGTGGATTGCGGTTCGTCGATTTCTGATCGATTGATACTGCCGGGCTAAGCCCCTCGATGAAATCGACGTCCGGTCGGTCAACCTGTCCTAAAAATTGGCGGGCATAGGCCGAAAGGGACTCGACATAGCGTCGTTGCCCTTCGGCAAAGATTGTGTCAAAAGCGAGTGATGATTTTCCTGAGCCGCTCAGTCCAGTGAAAACAACAAGCGAATTTCTCGGTATCTCAAGATCGACGTCTTTTAGGTTGTGAACTCGAGCGCCCTTGATGATGAGTTTGTCTTCGTGATCGACTTTTGAAATGTGCACCATGGGAGTCTAACTTTCTTCGGTGGGCACTAAATGTGCCCAGCCTTTTGCATTTGCCTGAGCTCGTGTTTCAGCTCAGAAATTTCGTCTCGCAATCGCGCGGCAAGCTCAAATTGCAACTCGGCAGCCGCCTGCTTCATTTGGGTGTCTAGGTCGGTGATGACGGCGAGAATCTCATCCTCGGCCATTTTTGCGATGCCGGTGCGCGGTTTGAGCGGAACACTCCCCTTGCGCCCACCATCCCGCTTTTTGGCTTTTTCAAGCAATTCAGCGGTATCGGCTTCTTCACGCAAAATTTGATCTGTGATGTCGGCGATTTTTTTGCGTAGGGGCTGTGGGTTAATTCCGTTGGCGAGATTGTAAGCAACCTGTTTTTCACGCCTACGGGTGGTTTCGTCGATTGCTGCTCGCATTGAATCGGTGATGTTGTCTGCATACATGTGCACTTCACCGTTGACATTTCGGGCGGCGCGCCCGATGGTTTGAATTAGTGAAGTTGCTGACCTAAGGAAGCCCTCTTTGTCTGCATCGAGAATGGCGACCAGTGAAACCTCGGGAAGGTCAAGACCCTCGCGCAGCAGGTTAATACCAACCAGGACGTCAAATACGCCCTGCCTAAGTTCGCGCAGCAATTCGACCCGACGCAGAGTGTCGACGTCGGAGTGCAGATAGCGAACTCTCACCCCAGCCTCGGTGAAGTAATCGGTGAGCTCTTCGGCCATTTTCTTGGTAAGTGTGGTCACCAGAACTCGCTCATCGCGTTCGGTTCTCAGCCTGATTTCTTCGAGCAAATCGTCTATTTGACCCTTGGTTGGTTTGACAACCAACTGAGGGTCAACCAATCCGGTTGGGCGAATAATCTGCTCAACGATTGGTGCACCAAGGTTCATTTCATATTTACCCGGCGTTGCTGACAGGTAAACCGTTTGACCTACTCGATCTAAAAACTCAGGCCACTTGAGGGGGCGGTTATCCAGCGCCGAAGGCAGCCTGAAGCCGTGCTCGACCAAGGTTCGCTTGCGGCTCGCATCGCCCTCATACATCGCACCAATTTGAGGCACCGTCACATGCGACTCATCTATTACCGTCAGGAAATCTTCCGGGAAGTAATCAAGCAGGCAGCTGGGGGCGCTTCCCGGTTCGCGTCCGTCAATGTGTCGAGAGTAGTTTTCGATGCCGGAGCAAAATCCAAGTTCTCGAATCATCTCCAGGTCAAAATTTGTGCGCATGCGGAGCCGCTGTGCCTCCAGTAATTTGCCGGAACCCTCGAGTTCGCGAAGTCGAATGGCCAGTTCATCTTCGATCTGCTCGATGGCTCGCCCCATGCGCTCCGGGCCAGAGACGTAAATATTGGCTGGAAAGATTGAAATTGCGCTTTCAGTTTTCAAAATTTCACCGGTTAGTGGATGTAGCGAGAACAAACCTTCGATTTCGTCACCAAAAAACTCGATCCGAATCGCCATTTCTTCGTTCACCGGAATGATCTCAATGGTGTCGCCCTTGACTCGAAAAGTTCCCCGAGAGAACTCGTAATCGTTGCGGCTGTACTGCATTTCGACAAACTTGCGGATTAACTCGTCGCGATCGATGTTTTGCCCCAACATCAGAGAAACTCGGTTGGCTAGGTACTCTTCGGGCGCTCCGAGGCCGTAAATACAAGAAACGGTGCTCACCACAACAACGTCTCGTCTCGAAAGCAGGCTAGTGGTCGCCGAGTAGCGTAGGCGCTCTACCTCTTCATTGATCGTGGCGTCTTTTTCGATGAAGGTGTCAGTTTGTGGAACGTATGCTTCGGGCTGGTAGTAGTCGTAGTAACTAACGAAATATTCCACTGCGTTGTTGGGAAGAAGTTCGCGAAATTCATTGACCAGCTGGGCGGCGAGGGTTTTATTGTGCGCCAGCACCAGAGTTGGGCGCTGAACGGCCTCGATTAGCCAAGCGGTAGTGGCTGATTTTCCGGTACCGGTTGCACCAAGCAGGACCACGTCTTTTTCGCCGTTGTTAATGTGCCGGGCAAGCTGCTCAATGGCCTGCGGCTGATCACCTGAGGGCCGGTACTCGCTGACGACTTTGAAGGGCGCAACGGCGCGGTTAGTTTCCATTTAGTAAGTTCTAAGCGTTCGCGTTAGGGAATGATTCCTGTGCCTCAGTGGCAAGTTTTTGCCACAACTGACGGGCATCTCTCAGGAGCAGAGCTAAATCTTGGTTCGAGTTCAAAATATAATCGGCATGCGCTGCTCGTTGAGCTGGTGAAGCTTGAGCTTGAATTCGTGCTTTGGCTTCGGTTTCGCTCATACCTCGGTAGCTAACCATTCGCTCAATCTGTTTTTCAACCGGTGCCTCAACTGTGACCACCCGGTTGAACGGAAGCTCGCTGGCTGCTTCAGCCAGCAGCGGCACGTTGTAAACCACAATCGAATTCTCGGGTAAGCTGGCCATTTTTTTGATCATCAGCTCACGCACGCGAGGGTGAATGATTGCCTCCAGCTCCGATCGAAGTGAAGCATCTGAAAAAATGAGTTCGGCGGTTTTGGCTCGGTCGAGGGAGCCATCCGCATTAATTAGATCGGCACCAAACCTGGCTGCTATTTCACTTAGGGCAGGGCTTCCCGGCGCAACCGCTTCCCGGGAAAGCAAGTCTGCATCGATGTGAACAGCACCAAGGCTCTCCCAAAGCTCGGCAACAGTTGATTTGCCGGCTGCGATGCCACCGGTTAGGCCGATTAGAAACATGGTTATAGCCTAGGCGCGAAGCTGAGGGGTTAAAGCATTGAGGGCCATCCGATTGGATGACCCTCAACGCTTTTAGTAACTAAATTACTCAGCGCTCTTCAACTTGTCGCGAAGTGCTGCAAGCGACTCATCAGCGGCCAGAGTTCCCTCTGAGGTGCTCTCACTTGAGTAGTTAGAGCTGCTGCTTGAAGCGGTTGGCTCTTGAGCTGGTGCGTCAGGAAGGCTCGCGGCAAGCTCGTTTGCTGCCTTGACCTGCTTCTTGTGCTCTTCCCAGCGAGCGTGAGCTTCGGCGTACTCTTTCTCCCACTTGGCGCGAGCCTCTTCGAAGCCTGGCTTCCACTCGTTGGTCTTGGCGTCGAAGCCTTCTGGGTACTTGTACTGACCGTTCTCGTCGTAGTCAGCAGCCATACCGTAAAGAGCTGGGTTGAAGTCGGTGCCCT
>CAZGZW010000001.1:0-94522 GCA_964530255.1 uncultured Rhodoluna sp. | reverse complement strand
TTTAGGTTCCAGCGCCGCGAGGCGTGTGGGTTCAAGTCCCACCTTCCGCACCAAAACAAATACCGACCCTTCGGTCGGTATTTTGCTTTAAGCACTTGCCGTGGCTAGTTGGCGATTTTTAGGGCGGCAGCAACCGCAGCCCCTGCGTCAACGATCCCTATGCCGTTTAGCCCAGTAGCGCCCTGAGTTCCAGGGGCATATGGTTTTGCTGTGGTTCTTACCAGTTGCCAAATTTGGTCTGCGGTTAACTCTGGATTCACAGAGTAAAGCAAGGCAACCACACCTGCGAATATTGGTGCCGCCATACTGGTGCCTTCAAGCAAGCCATATCCGGCCCCAAACACCGCAGTGCTCGAATTGTTGGCGGCCGGAGAAATGGTAGAGAGGATCGCACCTTGAGTTTGGTTTGGTGCACCTGCCGGATTTCTCGAATCGCCACCGGGAGCAGCAATATCAACATAGTTTGTAAAATCAGAACCATAGTTTGAATACGACGCACGATCATTTCCCGGGCCTGTTGCCCCTACAGAAATTGTCGGATAGCAATTTCCAGGCGAATAGAACTGTGCTGGCTCATTTTCATTACCAACCGCTGTAATCACGGTGATTCCCAAGTCTTTGATTGGCTCAAAGACCGCATCCAAAAATGGGTCACAGGCCGCACGCAGCGGCGAAGCCAACGACAGATTGATGACTTTTGCTGGGGTTTTATTTACAGGAACACCAGCTACTGGAATACCCGCTGCCCAGTTGAGGGCTCTGATAAGCCAACTCTCGCTGCCACCCTCAGAGCTCAATACCCTAATCGGCTGAATTCTTACGTTTGGGGCAACACCGACGGCACCAATTCCGTTAGCTTGTGCGGCAATCAGGCCGGCAACGTGAGTTCCATGCCAAACCGCGGTGGTAGCGCTTTCAGAGTCAGTCGGATCGGCATCTTCCCCATCACCATCGTCTGTGTTGGAACAATTCGATGCAGATAGGCATCGAACAAAGTCATAACCATCAACCACGTTGGTCAGGTCTGGGTGCTTCACTAAACCTGAGTCGATAACTGAAACCACGACGTTTGGAGACCCAGCGGTCACCTTCCACGCGGCTTCAACGTTTATTCCGTTGGCGGCACTCAAATGCCACTGCTGTTTGAATAATGGGTCTGAGACCGCGAATAGAGATTCGTTTTTGGCTGAGCCGCGCTGGTTAGTTGCGGTCAAAGAAACCGTGTAGCTAACGCCGGCAACCAATGGAGAAATTTGGCAAGTATTTGACTTAGTTGTGCTGCAGCTAAGAGTTGATCCGTCGCTACCGGTGGCAGTTGCAACGTAGGTGACGACTAGGCCACCGCGTTCGGCTAGGGTTTGGTTTTTCCAGGTGACCACTCCGTCATTTGAAAGATTTGAGCCACTGGTTAGCACGGGCGGGGCTGGCGAGGTAGTCGGCTTGACAGCCTTCACTACTGAAGCCAACCCGATCTTCGAGCTAGATCCAGATTTGGTAATCGCCTTGACTCTCCAGAAAACGTTCTGGCCGGCTACTAATCCGTTTGAAATTACCGCTGACCTCATGGTTGATCGAGTATCTGATACAGCGACTTTCCAAGTTTTGCCGTCGATGCTTTTTTCAATTCGATAGCCAGCTAATTTGGCTCCATTTAGTGAAGTCGGGGTACCCCAGCTGAGGGCAACTCTCGGCAGATACTGGTCGGCGGCACTGAAGGCATCTCTTACCGATAGCGAACGAGGCGCAGCCGCTGCTCTAATTGCGGTTACCGAGGGAAGTTTTGGAATTCGGTTGAGTGCCTGTGGCGAAATGGCTTGATCAATTTTGATTTTAGAAATTCTTGGATCTCTAGCCACTGCGGCAACCACTTCAGCTGCCGAGTCGGGTGACTGGGCTTGTTCGAACCCAACCGAATAGAAATTTCCACCTAGGTGCAAAGGGGTTTGCAATTCAATATTGGTCAATTGCTGACCAACTGGTTCACCTACGTCACTAAGAGCTGAGGCTCTCGGAGCAAGCTCGATTATCAGTCCGGGCACTAATTCCGCAGAATTTGAACTCAATAATTCGGCCCCAAACGCTGGGGTAACTGAAACCGACGCCAAGATTACGGAAGCAAATGCGGCTATTTGGCGTTTACGAATCACGTTGCCAGCCTAGATGCCAACTCTTAGAAATTCCTGAGGCTTTCCGAAGCGAAACCTTAGAGAGTTTTCTGCAGCAAGTAGGTTCCAAGCCACCGGCCAAACTTGAAGCCCACCTTTCCCAGGTGACCCTCAGACCGGAAACCAAAACTTTCGTGCAATTTGATTGATGACTCGGCACCTTTGTCTGAAATAACGGCGATTATTTCCTTAACCCCGGCCTGTTTGCAATCCGCTATCAAACGCTCCAGCAACCTAGTACCAATTCGCTTTCCAGCGGCGGCCGGCCGAAGGTAAATGCTGTCTTCAACAGTTCTACGGGCTGCTGCTTTTTGGCGCCAGGGTGCAACGTAGGCAAATCCTAAAATTTGCCCGCTGGCACTGGTGGCCACTAGAAAAGGCAGACCTAGCGTCTGCAGCCAGTCAAATTTAGTTTTCCAATCGCCCAGTTTCATCGGCTCTAGATCAAAAGTGACGACGCTGTTTCTGATGTAGTAGTTGTAAATTTCGACAATGTGCACCAGGTCTGAATCTGTCGCCTCGCGGATGCTAATTTCATTCGGAACGAGCTCCTCTCCTTTGGCTTTTTTGAGCCTGACCAGGCGCCAACGGGATTCAGAATCTAGGGGCATTGTTTTCTCCTAACCAGTCAATTATTGGCTGGCCAGATTTACTCAAGATTCCGTTGATGTTGCTAAAAGGTTTCGAGCCGAAAAAACCTCTGTTTGCAGACAATGGCGAAGGATGGGTGCCGAGGATAAGATTGGCCTCCATGCACAGCTCTGCTAGCTGCTGGGCTTGATTTCCCCAGAGCAAAACGACCAGTTTTTTTCCGTGGAGTTTTACCAAAGCCGAAATAGCGGAATCGGTAAATTCATCCCAGCCAATTTTTTGATGTGAGCCAGCTACACCGGGCGAACAGGTCAGGTGCCGGTTGACTAACATCACCCCCTGATCTACCCAGGTTTGCAGTGTTTCATCGAGCCAGTACGGCTGCCCTAAATCGCCTGAAAGTTCTTTCAAAATATTCCTGAGGCTACCCGGCAAAGGTCGGGTGCCCAAAGCGACGGCAAAAGCCCTGCCAATGGGATTACCCGGATTGGGGTAAGGGTCTTGACCCACGATAACCACGCGAATCAGGTTTGGGTCAACCCCAAATGAACTCATTACGAGATGGCTCGAGGGTAAATATGCTTGGTTGCCTAATCTCGTCTCTATTGATTCAAGTTGAGACTTTGCATCGGGCAGCAAGCGTTGCCATTCGCTGTGCATCGCCTCAAAAAACATGTTCCTAGAGTAAACCCGCCAGTTCAGCGGCCTCATAAACATTTTGTAATTCATTTATTACCTCTAATTACGAGTGATGAATTACCTGAGGAGGTCATCCGGTTCGAATTGGTTTAGAGTTTTCAACAGCCCAACCCAATCCTGCGGAGAACATGGAATTTCAAACCTCCGAAGACACCGTCCCGTCTTCATTTATCACCGATGAGCTCAGCAAGCAGCTGATCGGTAGACCTCCTGCTTCTGGAGCATGGCGAGATGGTGACCCGGCCGGAGATCGACAATTTGTCAATCTTCCAACCCTGAATTTGGAAAGCGGCAGGGCGTTAGAGGGGGCTCGAGTCGCCTATGAAACCTGGGGCGAGTTGAACCATGAACACACCAACGCGGTCTTGGTGTTGCATGCCCTAACCGGCGATTCACACCTGCGCGGGGCCGCAAGCAAATCACACCCCACGGATGGCTGGTGGAAGGAAATCGTCGGACCCGGTCTAGCTATCGACACTGACAAGTACTTCGTGGTTGCCCCCAATATTTTGGGAGGATGCCAAGGAAGCACAGGACCATCTTCGCTAGACAAATTTGGCCGTGAATTTGCATCCCTGTTTCCATACCTAACCATCCGCGATCAGGTTCTCGCGCAGCACGAATTTGCCCACTCAATCGGGATCAAGCGTTGGCATGCCATCATCGGAGGATCAATGGGAGGCATGCACACCCTGGAGTGGGCAGTCACCTATCCGGATGAGGTGAAAAGAATTGCAGTCATAGCTGCACCGGCGATTTCAAGCGCGGATCAAATTGCCCTAAATTCAGTTCAGGTAGAAGCAATCAAGACCGACCCGGCGTTTAAGGATGGGTTTTACTACGATGCCAAACCTGGCTTTGGGCCACATCGAGGTCTAGCTCTAGCACGTCGAATGGCACTGCTCAACTACCGTTCCCCCGGTGAGCTGAATGCCCGTTTCGAGCGCAGTTGGCAGTCTGGGGTGTCTCCTTTGGGAGGTGGAGGAAGATTCGCAGTAGAAAGCTATTTAGATTTCCACGGCAATAAGTTCACCAGACGCTTCGACGCAAACAGCTACATAACCTTGGTTGAGGCGATGAACTCGCACGATATCGGCCGTGGGCGCGGATCGGTATCGGCAGCGCTACAAGAAATAAAAGCCAAAACGCTCGTGGTTGGAATCGATAGCGATCGACTCTTCCCGATTCAGGATCAGCAGCTGATTGCCGATGGTATAGCGGCTGATTTGATTGTCGGTGGCGGGCTCAGAACAATAACCTCAGACTTTGGCCACGACGGTTTTCTGATCGAACACGAGGTTGTCGGCCCCCTTCTTCAAGAACTACTGGAGGCCTAGGCCGTTCTTAGCTCGGCAACCAGGTGGCCGATCTCTTGGGTTAGGTCTAGTGCGGCAACAACTTGAGTTTTCGCTAGGTTTGCTGCTGCAGCCGAGTGCAGACCAACCGCAAATTCGACCAGTGCTAAAAATTCAACCAGGTCACCAGAGACCCGGTCGCGATTTGCCGCAAGTAATGCCCCTAGAACTCCAGCCAGTACATCGCCACTGCCTGCGGTTGCCAGAGCCGTTGAATTGGGGCCAACCTTATGAACAACTCCGTTTTGTGCCACGAAACTGCTGTGGCCTTTCAACAAAACACATTGACCGGTATGTTCGGCCGCCAGCAGGGCAAAGTGTTCCGGATCTAACTTCACAGTTTCCCGATCTACAGTGACGCCGAATCGATTCAACAAAGTAACAAGCTCGCCGGCGTGAGGAGTAAGGACAGCTCGGCCGCTAACTTTTTCGTAATCAACACAAAACAGGCCTTCAGCATCAATTACCAATAGTGCTTCGGTTTGTTTCTCGATTACCCGCCGGATTTGTATTTCGCTATCACTGGCTACACCCGAACCCAAAACCCAGGTGTCAGCCCTACCGTCCTCTAAGACAACCTCAGGACGATTCGAGAGCACCAAGCGCTCTGCCTTCTCAGTGCCTAGGTATCGAACCAAGCCGGCACCGGCCATGATGGCTGCTGAAACCCCAAGTAATGCCGCACCTGGATATTTTTCAGAACCGGTTACAAAGCCAACTACGCCGTGTGAATACTTATCGTCCAACTGGGTGAGATTAGAAATGAAACGACTCAAAGCCACCCTCCGACTCCCTAGGCTATAGAAATGTCTAAAATTCAGAAGGCCCGACTAGCCGTCTTCACCTATTTTGCCCTTAACGGATCAATGCTGACTATGTGGGCAGTGCGAATTCCAAACATCGAGCAGAGTCTTTCAATAACCCACGCTCAAATTGGTATTGCGATTTTGCTAATTGGGGGCGGCGCGCTCACCTCGATGCAGCTAACCGGGCAACTCATCGACCGATTTGGTTCTCAGTTGACCACACCAATCACGAGTGCGCTGATGGGCTTGGGGCTTTTGGGTATCGGGCTGTCACCAAACTTTCTGTGGCTGTGCGTCAGCGCTTTTGTGGCTGGGATTTTTATTGGATCAACCGATATTGGTATGAATGCCCAGGCGGTAACCATTGAAGAGGCTTACGGTCGCCCGATCTTCAGCGCATTTCACGGCATGTGGTCGGTAGGAGGTGTAATTGGTGCGACTGTCGGTGGTTTTTTCTTGAGCATCAACTTGCCTATCCAAATCGCTCTGACAGCTTGGTCTGTGGTCATTTTTACTGTCTCGCTGCTACTAAAACCATTGCTAATCAACACCAGAAACGACCAGCCTCAATCTTCAGATGAGAAGTCGGAAAGCAATCAGGCAAATCGACAGGTTCTCGGCCTGGTCATCTTTTTAGGTTTGCTTTCTGGTTCGGCAGCCATAGCCGAGGGTGTAGGCGTTGACTGGTCGGCGCTTCATTTGGTGAAAATACTCGGAGCTGAAGAAGCAACTGCAGCTTTAGCCGTGATGTTTTACAGCGGAACCATGGCTGCCGTGCGCTTTTTTGTTGATCGACTCATTGCCAAAATCGGGCGTGTGAACATCATTCGATTCGGCTCAGGAATCAGCGCAGTTGGAATTTTCATTGTGACATTGGCACCGAATATTCCCGTTGCCCTTCTCGGCTGGCTAGTTGCGGGTATGGGAATCGCCGCGGTCGTCCCACAATTTTTTGTTCTAGGGGCAGAAATCGGCGAAAAGTCGCATCAGGGACGCAACATGGCCAAAGTCGTAGGAATTACCTATGCGGGAGTCCTTGGCGGGCCAGCCCTGATCGGCTTCCTCGCCACCATAGTGCCACTCAATTTAGCTATCGGAGTAGGCGTTGCTCTGGGGCTATTTACTGTTGTGGGAACCAGCCTTATCAAGAAACAATTGGAAGCATGAGCCGCCTTTTTCAACCAATTCAAATTCGCTCGCTAGAGGTTAGAAATCGAATTTGGATCGCTCCAATGTGCCAGTATTCGTGTGAACAACAAGATGGCGTTCCGACACAATGGCATCTGGTGCACTACGGAAGCAGGGCTGTTGGTGGCGCGGGGCTGGTAATTGTTGAGGCAACAGCAGTCTCTCCAGAAGGTCGCATCAGCCCTTGGTGCACCGGAATTTGGAATGACCTGCAGCTGCAGTCTTGGAAAGAAATCACGAATTTTGCTCACAGCCAGGGAGCCAAAATAGCGGTTCAGCTTGCCCACGCCGGCCGAAAGGCCAGCACCAAACGCCACCAGGCTAAGTCAGAAAACGTCGACATCAGTCATGGCGGCTGGCAGCCCGTTGCCCCATCACCAATAGCCTTTGATTCACTGACCACCCCAAGAGAATTAGATAAAGCCGAGATTGCCAACCTGGTGTCTGACTGGGCCGCTGCAGCTGGAAGAGCCAAAGCTGCCGGATTTGATGCCGTAGAAATTCACGCCGCTCACGGTTATCTAATTCATGAATTCCTCAGCCCCATTTCGAACCTGCGGACTGATCAGTACGGTGGCTCGCTAGAAAACCGTGCACGCTTTCTGCTAGAAGTTGTGACTGCGATTCGAGAGAACGTTGGCGAAGAGATGCCAATATTTGTGCGTTTTTCCGCAACCGACTACGTCGAAGGTGGTTTCGACGAAGCTCAGACCGCCCAGGTAGCAGCCTGGTGCGCAGACGCCGGCGCAGACCTCTTTGACATCTCTTCGGGTGGGTTAGTTGCTGCTGCTCAAATACCCGTGGGGCCTGGGTATCAGGTGCGGTTGGCTGAATTTGTGGCAAATCGGGTTGAAAATCCGGTCAGCGCCGTCGGCCTAATAACTGAAGCCGGCCAGGCAGACCGGGTAATTAGCTCTGGAAAAGTCGAAGTTGTGATGATCGGGCGCGCTTCGCTTAGAGATCCATACTGGCCACTGCGGGCTGCAAAAGAGCTAAATGTTGAAGTGAACTACTGGCCGAACCAGTACTTACGAGGGAAGTTTTAGTCTCTAAAAACTAATCGCGTTGCGAGGCGTCTTGAACCTCTCCGACCAGTTCTTCAAGAATGTCCTCCAAGAAGATGACGCCAAGCACATATCCATTTGAGTCGAAGACCCTAGCTGCGTGAGCGTTGACCCTGCGCATGCTGGCCAAGGCATCTTCGAGCTCAGTGGTTGCCGGCAAAGACACAAGCGTTCTGACCCGCTTGGCCGGAAATGGCTCATCAAACTCATCTTCGTCAAGATCAATCACGTCTTTGAGGTGAAGATAACCCACCATGTCACCCGACTCATCAGTAAGTGGAAATCTTGAGTAACCATATTTCGCAACTGCCGACTCAACCTGGCGCGGTGTCACCGTTTCGGCGAGGCTGACTAAGTCGTCAACCCTAACCACCACATCTTCAACCCGTTTTTCGGTGAATTCAAATGTGTTGCTCAGCGCACCAGACGTGTCGCTGAGCACGCCTTCTCGAGTCGAATGTTCGACGATTTCTTCAACCTGATCAAGAGTGAAGGCTGAATTTGCCTCATCTTTGGGCTCGATTCTGAAACTTCTGAGAATGAAGTTCGTAACCGCATTCATCGATGCCACAATTGGGCGAACCGCAATCGAAACCCCGTAAAGTAGTGGTGCCAAAATTAGCGCCGACCTCTCGGGTACTGCTATGGCTATGTTTTTCGGCACCATTTCACCGATAACAACATGCAGATAGGTAACAAGCAGGAGCGCTAAAGTAAACGAAACCGCCGAGACAAGACCCTCAGGCAAACCAAGTGCTTCGAGCGGGTATTCGAGCAAATGATGGATGCTCGGCTCGGCAATTAGCAGAATCAAGAGAGATGAAACTGTGATTCCAAGTTGCGCAGTAGCCAGCATCAGTGAGACACGTTCCATGGCGGCCAGGGTAATTTTTGCGGGTCGCGATCCGGCTTCTGCCCTTGGTTCGATTTGAGCTCGACGCGCGGCAATTACCGCAAACTCGGCACCAACAAAAAACGCGTTTGAAATCAGCAGAACCACTAGCCATATCAGGCCGGCCCACTCGCTAGACATTTGCATCACCCGATTCAGGGGTAAAGCGAACTCGATCGATACGTCGACCGTCTAGGCGTTCGACTCGAAGAGTTCCGTTGTCTAGGGGAACTTCATCCCCAACCTGGGGCATGCGCCCAATCTGACTCATGATGTATCCGGCGACCGTTTCGTAGGCTCCGTCGTCAGGTACTCGAATTGCCATTTCAGCCAATTCATCAGGGCGAATCATTCCTGGGAACAGTATTGAAGAATTTGCACCGCGGGTGATTCCGGCTTTGGCGCGGTCATGCTCATCGACTAGCTCGCCAACCAGCTCTTCAACCAAATCTTCCAGCGTTACCAACCCAGCAGTTCCGCCGTATTCGTCTACCACGATGGCTAACTGCAAACCCTTGGCCCTCAGTTCGCCCATTAGCGTCTCGAGACGCATGGTCTCAGGGACACGAATTACATCGACCATGATTGCAGCCAATGGCACTTCGCTGCGTTTTTCTCTCGGAACCGATGCAGCCTGCTTGATGTGTGCGACACCAACCACGTCGTCGGATGAGCCATCCAAAATTGGAAAACGTGAATACCCGGTCCTGATGGATGCAGTTACTAAATCGGAAACCGAGTCAGCTTTGTCAAGCGCCTGCATGCGAGGGCGAGGTGTCATTACATCGGCCGCAACCAATTGAGTTAGCGCCAAAGTTTTAGTTAGCAAAGTTGCGGTTTGAGCGTCGAGAGCACCAAGTACTGCCGAACGACGAACCAGCGAAGAAAGCTCTTCAGCACTTCGAGCGGCACTCAGTTCTTCTTTGGGTTCGATACCCAGTTTGCGCACGATTGCGTTACCTGATGCGTTTAGGAAACGAATCATCCAACTAAACACCCAGGTGAAAGCTAACTGAAAACCAACCACAAATTTCAACGTTGGCAGCGGAATGGCCAGTGCCAAGTTCTTGGGCAGAAGCTCACCGATCAGGAATGAAAAAACTGTGGCTACTGCCATCGCGGTAACTAAAGCAACGGCAGAAAGAGTTTCTCCGCTTAGCCCTAGAGGAACCAAAGTCGGTTCTAGCAACTTGGTCAGTGCCGGCTCAGCTACAAAACCGGTCAGCAGCGTGGTCAGCGTAATTCCGAGTTGCGCTGCAGATAAATGTGTAGAAGTTCTTTTTAGCGCCCTAATCGGAGCCGATAACCCAGATTCACCGCGGCCGGCTCGAGCCTCAAGCTCATTTCGTTCAACGTTCAGAAGGGAAAATTCGCTGGCCACAAAAAAGCCCGTGCCTATTGTTAGAAACACGCCAAAGGCCAGCGCAAGCCATTCGTTCATTGTTAGCCACCCTCGTGGAGGCTATGGTCATACCCCGAATTACCCATTTGAACCAATCATAGGGCGAAAAGAATCAGAAAAGTATTTAGCGAAAAAGCGCAGTTTTCAATTTAGAGCCGGTTCAAAAGGTAGGCTTAAGGCTGCTCATTGAACGGACAATGGTTAGAGGTGGTTTCTCTGTCTGGCAACAGTGAAAATTTCAACGGCGAAAATGATTTCGGTGCCAACGATTGGCTAGTTGACGAAATGTACGAGCAGTACAAAGCCAACCCCGACTCGGTAGATAAGGCCTGGTGGCCGATTCTCGAGAAGTACCACCCGGCATCAAGCACCAGCGCAACGGTAACTTCAACCCCAGCACCGGTTTCGACCCCGGCTCAACCGGCACCGGCACCTACTCCGACTGTTCCAGCAGCAAACTCAGACGCTCAGATGGTGGCAAAAACCACTCGTGTCGAAGCAAAACCTCAACCTATCCCCGCCCAAGCCCCAGTTACGTCGTTAATCGACACCGTCGCCGAAGAAACCGAAGAAGACCAGGTAAACATTCTCAAGGGCATGTCAAAGGCTCTTGCCAGCAACATGGATGCATCTATCGAAGTACCGACCGCGACTTCGGTACGAACCATCCCAGCAAAATTGATGATCGACAATCGAATTGTCATCAACTCACATCTGGCCAGAACTCGAGGCGGAAAAGTCTCGTTCACTCACATCATCGGCTACGCCATCATCAGGGCGCTAAAAGAATTTCCAAGCCAAAACGTTTACTACGACCTAGTTGACGAAAAACCAGCTGCTGTTACTCCAGCAAACATCAATTTCGGTTTGGCAATCGACATCCCTAAAGAAGATGGCACTCGTGCTCTTTTGGTTCCAAACATCAAGCGCGCCCAGAGACTCAACTTTGCTGAGTACCTTGGCGCCTACGAGGACCTGGTCAAGCGCGCTCGCGAAAATAAATTAACCGCAGGTGATTTCGCAGGATCTACTATTTCGCTCACCAACCCTGGTGGAATTGGAACTGTTCACTCAGTACCGCGACTTATGAAGGGTCAGGGTTGCATCGTCGGCGCCGGAGCACTTGACTACCCTGCAGAATTCCAGGGTATGTCTGACGCCCAGCTGTCGAAATTAGGTATCAGCAAAACCATCACCCTCACCTCTACCTACGACCACCGAGTAATTCAGGGTGCCGGGTCGGGTGAGTTCCTGAAGAAAATTCACGAGTTGCTGCTTGGCGCTCGAGGCTTTTACGAGGAAATTTTCAACGACCTCAGAATTCCGTACGAGCCCGTTCGATGGGTAACTGATTTTGAGCGCAATGAAGATGACGACCGCACCAAAGAGTCGCGCATCCAAGAACTAATCAACCAGTACCGAGTTCGCGGTCATCTAATGGCTGACATCGACCCACTCGAGTACCAGCAGCGTTCGCACCCAGACCTTGACATCAACAACCACGGCCTGAGCCTCTGGGACCTTGATCGAACTTTCAAAACCGGTGGTTTTGGCGGCAAGCCGAAGATGCAATTCCGAGACATCTACAAAATCTTGCGTGACAGCTACTGTCGCACCGTCGGTGTCGAGTACATGCACATTCAAGACCCTGCTCAGCGCGCCTGGTTCCAAGAGAAACTTGAACGCCCCTACTCAAAGCCAACTCGCGAAGAACAACTTCGAATTTTAGAGAAGCTGAATGAGGCAGAGGCATTTGAGACATTCCTGCAGACCAAGTTTGTCGGACAGAAGCGTTTCAGCCTCGAGGGTGGCGAGTCAACCATCGCCGCGCTTGATGAAATTTTGCAAGAGTCTGCAAATTTTGGGCTCGATGAGGTAGTCATTGGAATGGCTCACCGCGGTCGACTAAACGTTCTTACCAACGTTGCGGGCAAAACTTATGGCCAAGTGTTCCGCGAGTTCGAGGGCAACACCGACACAAAGACTGTTCAGGGCTCGGGTGACGTTAAGTACCACCTTGGAACAGAAGGTGTCTTCACCAACATGGAAGGCAAACAGGTCAAAGTATCGCTAGCCGCCAACCCTTCGCACCTCGAGGCCGTTAACCCGGTGGTCGAAGGTATCGTTCGTGCCAAGCTCGACCGCTTCAACGCAATTCCTAAAGATGAATTCCCAGTGTTGCCAATCATCATTCACGGCGACGCTGCATTTGCTGGCCAAGGTGTTGTCCCTGAAACTCTCAACATGTCTCAGCTTCGCGGCTACAAGACCGGCGGAACCATCAACATCGTGATCAACAACCAGGTCGGGTTTACCACACCACCAAGTGAGTCACGCTCGACGGTTTACTCAACCGACGTTGCTAAGGCAATTCAGGCCCCAATTTTCCACGTCAACGGAGATGACCCCGAAGCAGTGGTTCGTGTAGCTCGTCTGGCACTCGAATTCCGTCAAGAATTCAAGAAAGATGTCGTCATCGACATCATTTGCTACCGTCGCCGCGGTCACAACGAGGGCGATGACCCGTCGATGACTCAGCCGCTGATGTACAACCTGATTGAAGCCAAGCGCTCTGTTCGCACTCTGTACCTAGAGTCGTTGGTTGGCCGTGGCGACATCACTCGAGAAGACTTCGAAACTGCGAATGCCAACTTCCAAAACCGCCTAGAGCAGGCTTTTGTTGACGTTCACGAGGCGATGAGCAAACCGGTTGAACTACAGCCTCGCCCAATCGGAATTGGAACAACTGCCAGTGACCACACCGGCATCGAGCGAGCCACCGCAATTAGCCGCGAAACCGTTGAACTAATTGGCAACGCACACGCCAATCAACCACCTGCTTTCAACGTGCATCCAAAATTGCAGCAGTTGCTTGCCAAACGAGTCGAAATGTCTCGCGAGGGTGGCATTGACTGGGGCTTCGGAGAACTACTGGCATTTGGTTCGCTCTTGCTCGAAGGCAAGGCCGTACGTATGGCAGGCCAAGACAGCCGTCGCGGAACATTCGTGCAGCGTCACGCAGTATTCCACGATCGTGAAAACGGACAAGAATGGATGCCACTTCGCAACCTTTCTGCCGACCAGGCGAAGTTCTACATTTACGACTCACTGCTTAGCGAATACGCAGCGATGGGTTACGAATACGGCTATGCCGTGGAAAACCAAGATGCACTAGTTCTCTGGGAAGCCCAGTTTGGTGACTTTGCCAACGGTGCTCAGACCATCATCGATGAGTTCATTTCGTCTGCCGAGCAAAAATGGGGACAACACTCTGGTGTGGTCTTACTTCTGCCTCACGGTTACGAGGGTCAGGGTCCTGACCACTCGTCGGCACGAATTGAGCGCTACCTGCAGCTTTGTGCGCAGAACAACATGACCGTTGCTCAGCCTTCGACACCGGCTAACCACTTCCACCTTCTCCGTCGCCAGGCTTACTCAAGCCCGAAGCGCCCGCTAGTGATCTTTAGCCCGAAGTCGATGCTGCGCCTAAAGGCTGCATCTTCAGCTGTCGAAGATTTCACCAACGGAACCTTCCAGACCGTTATCGACGATCAGCAGGGGCTAGACAAGAATGCTGTCAAGCGTGTGCTGTTCTGTTCAGGCAAGGTTTACTGGGACCTCTTGGCCGAAGCTCAGAAACGCAACGACAAGACCACAGCAATTGTTCGCGTTGAACAGCTTTACCCAACCCCGGTTGATGAAATCAAGTCGGTTTATGCAACCTACCCGAATGCTGAACTGGTTTGGGTTCAAGACGAGCCTGCCAACCAAGGCCCATGGACATACATTGGCCTCTTCTTGCCTCGCTACATGGGCGGCCAGGTCGCAAAGCTCGTTTCACGACCAGCTTCTGCTTCCCCCGCAACCGGTTCAGCGAAGCAGCACGCGGCAGAGCAAGCTGACTTGATCGCCAGAGCCTTCAATAGCTAGAAATGACTGAAACGCCAGAAAAAGACCTGCGAATTGTCATCCTCGGCGATGCACTTGCGTCTTCAGCTGGCGATCCTAAAGGTTTGGGTTGGGTAGGCAGGGTTACTGCTAAAACCCCGCTTGACCAAAGAAACATTCAGATCTATTCGCTACCTGCGCCGAACGAAACAACTTCGATGCTGGCTGAGCGATGGGCTAGTGAAATCAAACGCCGATTCAGCAGTGAAACGGAAAACCGACTGGTTTTAGCCCTCGGTAATGCAGACCCAGCTGCAGGAATATCGCTCTCGCGCAGTCGACTCAATGTTGCCACCATAATCGACGAGGCCAAACGCTCAGGAATCGAAACATTTTTAGTCGGCCCGACACCACATATCAACCCGGCGCTAAACCCTGAAATTGAGCATCTTTCCCATGGCTTCGAAGATGTGGCTAGCCGCCGGAAAATTCCGTTTGTAGATTGCTTCAGCCCGCTGGTTTCGCACGAGGGCTGGAATAACGACCTAGCCGCATCTAAACAAGGCCTGCCTGGTCAAATTGGCCACGGACTGATCGCTTGGTTGGTTCTAAATCGCGGATGGTACGAATGGTTAGGTCTTAGAAACCCAGACGTCTAGTTAAAAGGTTGAGCCTGTCAATACGTGACAGGCTCAACCTTTTTTATTGTTGATTATTTATTTAGCGGTTAGTTCGTGAATCGTAATTGAGCCACTAACCTCGTACGAAGTAATAACTAGCGCTTTTTTTGTTGGTGACTTATCAGCAGCAACAAAAATCACTCCTTCTGGCGACCAGGCAGTCGACATGTCGAGCGGAGTCGTCAACATGGGCTGCATTTGCTGCCATGAGAACAGAGTTGGTTTGACCGGGTTGGAGATGTCAAGGAAAGCCAACGAGCTGGTTCTCTCCATTCCTACGACAGCAATCCTCGATTTTCCGACAACCCCAACAGCTACACCCTCTGGCTCAACACCCTTATCGTCTGAGCGATCCTGTCCGACGTAATCAATTAGCGATTTGTCGGTCGAACGAGCAACGTGAGAGCCATTCAAGTTTGCAAATCCAAACTTTGAAATCAAAGTGCTTTCCAGCAGGTTGCCACTGTCCCAAATCAGTTTTCCGTTTTTGAACAGTGAAACCGAACGCGATCCGCGAGTCGTAATCTCGTCAATGTCGCCGTCGGCATCTATATCTCCAGCATTTGGATCAACTTTTGCTCGGCCAAGGGCGTCATCGAGCTTGAGAGTGCCCCAATTCGGCCACTTCGCAGAGTCAACAACCAATTTGCTACCGCGCACGTCATCGGTCAGACAGCTCCATTCGCGGGCATCGCCCTCGCCGGCAGTTGCAAAATAAGTGTCGTTTCCCACCTGATAGGAAGCAACAGCGTCAGGCTGCGAATTGCTCTTAACTCCCGGATAGGTCACCAAACTGGAATTTTTATCTTTGTCGCTGAGGTCAGTCGCAATGGTTCCGCGATCGATTACTGCAGCCGAATATATTTTTGAAACTTTTGCGGTTTTCAAGTCGACTTCGGCAATTCCGTTAGCTTCCTGAAGGGTAACGATTGCTTTGAAATTGGTTGGAGTCGAAACATATTCTGGCTCGACATCCTCAGCGACACTATTAACAGTTTTGTTGATGACTAGGCCAGCAGATCTTGCATCGTTGACACTGAAAGACGCGAATCCGGCAAACCGAACGCTAGGTTTCTTCGGATTGGCAAGATTCACGATTGCAATACCGCCTTCTTCATCGACAGCTTTTGAGTAGTCGAGTGATTCATTGACACTTGCAGTTGAAGGATCATCTAATGCACAGATTGGTTCGGCTTCGATAGCAACTACCGCGGTCTTACCGTCGGGAGTGAAAGTTACTGCGTCTGGCTGGAAGCCTTTCACGCTTGCTGATGAAAGAATTTTTCCGTTTGCATCGAGAACAACCACTTTTCCCTCGCTGAGGCTTGGTGAACCTGAGCTAGAAAATGTTGGATTGGTGCCAACCACCGCAACTATGACATCTTTACCGGCGGCTACCGAAGTTAGGTTGTTGCCATACTCATCCAGCGAAACAGCTTTTATTTTCTTAGGCTTGGCTGGGTTTCCAATGTCATAAATATCGATGGAATTGGTTGCACCGTTAGTAGCGAAAATCCTCTTGGATTTGGCGTGGAAAGCTGGAATCTCAGCACCTAATTCGCCATTTCCAGACACAATCGTTGAAACCAGGCGGACACTTATTTTCTCAGCGGAAATTGCTGGAGCAGTAACCGAAACCAACATAGCAGCACTTGCCACTAAGGCCAACATGATCATTTTTTTCTTCATAGCGTTAATAAACGCCAGAAAGAATCAAACTAAGTTCAATAAGAAACTAAATTTCAGATTAATGATTGCCAAACCAAAACAGTTTTAGCTGGGCGATTTTCAGTGCTCTTCGCCTAGACGAATGCCTCGAATTCGATCCATCACGCGCTGAGCTAACTCTGCGGGCGGAGCTTCGTCGCAAGACTCTTTAATTACGCCGTTAATCAGATTCTCCATGTCGTAATCTGCCTCGCAACTATCGCAGTTGGCCAGGTGAGCGGTGATTTCAGCGATTTCGTCTGCATCCAATTGATTGTGCAGATATTCGTGAACGTGACGCTTGGTTTCTTGGCAATCAAAATCGGTCATGGCTTGCTCCCGTTTTGCTCGATGCTGTAGCCCTCTTGAAGGGCGTACTCAGCTAGCAGTTTCCTCAGTAGTTTCTTTCCGCGGTGAAGTCGAGACATCACGGTACCGACCGGTGTCTGCATAATTTCTGCGATTTCCGCATAGGGAAGGCCGTCTACCACCGCGTAGTAAACCACCATACGAAATTCTTCAGGGATGTCGTGCAGGGCCTGCTTGACGGTTTGACTCGGCAAATTGTCAATCGCCTCTAGCTCGGCTGACCGAGTTGATAGTGAAGTTACAGACTCTGCATTACCAAGTTGCCAGTCCTCAAGCTCGTCAAGGCCACCCTTGGCCTGATCTTTATTGCGCTTGTTGTACATGTTGATGTGCGTGTTGGTCATAATGCGGTATAGCCAAGCTTTTAGGTTGGTTCCCTGTTGAAACTGGGCCCAAGCTCCGAAAGCCTTGGCAAAAGTTTCTTGAACCAAATCTTCAGCATCAGAGGGGTTTCTAGTCCAGCGAAGCGCGGCTCCGTAGAGCTGAGGCATCAGTGGAATCGCTTGTGCTTCAAAACTCGCGATTTTTTCGGCATCGGCCTCTTGTTTAGATTTACTCATTTGGGTTGAGTTTACCCTTCGCGATAAGGGGCTAAATGCCGCAATTGAAGACATCTCAAATACCCTTTCGCTCAAATAGTTTCTGCACTGCTGGTAATTTGGAAACCTATGAATTCGTCAAGTTATTCCCCTGCCTGGCTGGCCCCTCAAGCTAGCGGCACAATTTCGGCAACTGTGGCGTTGCCTGGCTCCAAATCGCTGACGAATCGTGAACTTATCCTGGCCGCTCTGGCTAGCGAAAAAACTACAATTCTTGATTCTCTGAAATCTAGAGATAGTTCACTAATGATCGAGGCCCTTCGGGCACTCGGTGCAGTTGTTGCCGAATCACCAAATGGCGATTTGGAGGTCTCCCCCGCCAGTTTTAACCAGCCCGCCACCATAGATTGTGGCCTCGCCGGCACCGTGATGCGATTTGTTCCGCCTATTGCCGCCCTGTCGCCTCATCCGATTGAATTCGACGGTGACGAAGGGGCTCGCCGCAGACCAATGGGAACCACTATATCTTCGCTGCGGGCGCTCGGAGCCGAAGTCGATGACCGGGGCACTGGTTCATTGCCATTCAGCGTAATTGGATCAAAAAATGTTTCCGGAGGAGAAATTGAAATTGACGCGTCGGCGTCTAGTCAGTTTGTCTCGGGGTTGATGATGGCGGCACCTCGCTTCGAGAAGGGTTTGCTAATTCGCCACGTTGGCGAACACCTTCCGTCGATGCCTCACATTGAAATGACCATCGACTGCCTAAGAAAACGTGGAATCGAGGTAAGTCAAATTGGAGATTCTGCTTGGCTGGTAAAGCCGGGGAAAATTGCCGGCGGAGTTGTTCGCATTGAACCTGATCTATCAAATGCCGGACCATTCTTGGCTGCCGCAATGGTTGCAGGCGGTTCGGTGACCATTCCCCACTGGCCATCGATCACGACCCAAGTGGGCGACGAATTCGACGGAATTCTGCAGCGGATGGGTGCTGAAATCAGCCGGGGTCCCAACGGGCTAACCATCACCTCAAATGGGGTTATTCACGGCATCGACATTGACCTTTCAATCGGCGGCGAGCTAACTCCGGTGATTGCGGCACTGGCCACATTGGCAGATAGCCCGACGGTGATTAGAGGAGTTGCCCACCTAAGGGGTCACGAAACCGATCGCTTGGCTGCCCTGGCAACTGAAATAAATCGAATCGGCGGAATCGCCCGTGAAACTGCAGATGGCCTCGAGATTGACCCCAGTGACAACCTTCACGGCGCTCTTTGGCGAAGCTATGAAGACCACCGGATGGCGACCACCGGCGCAATAATCGGGTTGCGTGTTCCCGGTATCACCATCGAAAACATTGGAACCACAGCAAAAACAATGCCTGACTTCCCCGAGATGTGGGCAGCGATGTTGTCTTCTCAGCAAAGGTTTGAACAGATGGCGGCTGACGCTTGAGTTGGCTCTATGAGCCTGAATCGGGCAAACACGACCTCGATGAGTCAGATGTTCGAATTCGACCAAACCCGAAGGGTAATAAGCCGCGCACTAAAACCCGCCCCGAGCACAAAGAAGCCCCAATTGGGTTTGTAATCGGGGTAGACCTTGGCAGGTACAACGTTCTTTTACAAGACGAAAATCGGGTAATCCTTGCAACCTTGGGCAAAGAGCTTAGGAAACTTGGGGTGGTTGTTGGTGACCGGGTGGCAATTGCGGGTGATACCAGTGAGACAGAAGGTGCTTTGGCCAGAATTGTTCGGATTGAACCAAGAGCCACACTGCTTCGCCGAAGCGCCGATGACAGTGATCAGGTTGAGCGAGTAATCGTGGCGAACGCAACCCAAATGGCGATTGTGACGGCGATTAAAGACCCTGAACCGCGCACCAGATTGATCGACCGCTATTTGGCGGCTGCCTTTGATGCCGGCCTAAAACCTATCTTGGTAGTTACTAAAACTGATCTAGCTAATCCCGATGAATTTCTGGCTAACTTTGCCGGTCTAGCCATTCCTGTTGTCCTGAACCGCTCAGATAAACCTGCGCTGCCAGTGCTTAAAGAACTACTGCGTGATCAAGTGACGGTTATGGTTGGGCACTCTGGTGTTGGTAAGTCAACTTTGGTTAACGCACTTGCACCGCATGCGGCGAGGGTTACCGGAGGGGTGAATGCGGTTACCGGCCGAGGTCGACACACCTCGTCTTCAGTGCGAGCTATTCAATTGGATGAATCATTCGGCACAGGTTGGATTATCGATACCCCGGGCGTGCGATCATTTGGACTAGGGCATATCAAGCCAGAAAATTTACTTCGGTCTTTTGAAGATTTATGGCAGGTGATTGCAACCTGCCCTCGAGACTGCAGCCACCTTGCTGATTCACCAGATTGCGAACTCGACATCGCAATTAGCAGAGGCAATCTCGGCGAATTCGGACCAAATCGAGTTGATTCGCTACGCCGACTGATGAAGTCGGTGCTGGGCAGCGAGTCAGCAACCTAGAATTTGGCTATGAGTTTTCAAGCAGACCTCGATTTGGCTATGGCGATGTCCGACAAAGCGGATGAAATTTCGTTGGCAAGATTTCGAGCTATTGATCTAGCTGTTGAAACTAAACCTGATCGCAGCCCGGTAACCGACGCAGATCGATCTGTCGAATCATCTTTGAAAGAAATGCTCGAAACAGCGCGGCCAGCGGATGCGTTGATAGGCGAAGAATTTGGGGTTTCCGGAGCGGCAGAACGCACTTGGATTATTGACCCTATTGACGGAACCGCCAACTATTTGCGCGGAATACCGGTGTGGGCATCTCTGATTGCCTTGGCCGTTGAGGGCAAGCCCGTACTTTCGGTAGTCTCTGCGCCGGCTCTTGGCCGTCGGTGGTGGGCCGCACCCGAAATTGGCGCATTCACAAAAGATGTTGACGGAACAGTAAGGCCAATCAGAGTTTCAGGAATTAGCCACCTAGCCGATGCCTCGCTGAGCTACAACAATCTGCAGCTTTGGGACCAGGCCGGTCTAGCCCAAGAGCTACTTAATTTTTCAAAGGGAATTTGGCGCACCAGAGCCTACGGAGATTTCCTGAGCTACATGTTTCTGGCCGAGGGCTCGCTTGACATTGTGGCTGAACACGATCTCAAAATTTACGATATTGCAGCACTGGTTCCGATTGTCGAACAGGCTGGAGGTCAGTTCAGCGCTCTGGATGGCCCACTTACTGCAGAGAGCTCAAGTGTTTTGGCTACCAACGGGAAGCTGCACGAGAAGTCTCGAATCGGCCTCACTGAACTTTAGTTTTGTGGGAATCCAAGGTTGATCCCACCATGGCTAGGGTCTAGCCATCTTGAGGTAACAGTTTTTCCGGTGGTGTAAAAGTGCACGCCTTCGACGCCGTGAGCCTTGGAGTCTCCAAAGATCGAAGCTTTTGCGCCACCGAACGAATAGTAGGCGACGGGCACCGGAATTGGCACGTTTATGCCGACCATGCCGACTTCAATTTCATTTTGGAATCTTCGGGCAGCACCACCATCATTGGTGAAAATTGCAGTGCCATTTCCAAACTGGCTCGAATTAATTAGCTCAACGCCGTCTTGATAACTGGCAACTCTAACGATCGAAAGCACCGGTCCGAAAATCTCATCTTGGTAGACGGCAGAGGATGGCGTAACCCGATCAATGAGGGTTGGGCCCAGCCAAAAACCATTGGGGTCTCCGTCAAATTCGCCCTCGCGGCCGTCGACCAAAACGCTTGCGCCATCAGCCAAGGCAATTTCAATGTAGCCGGCGACCTTGTCACGGTGCGCTTTGGTAACCAGAGGCCCCATGTCGCAACCGCGTCGGCCGTCACCGGTGCGCAGTGTTCTCATCCGGTCAATAATTTTTGGAATTAGTTGATCAGCCACCGGCTCCACCGCCACCACGACCGAAATCGCCATGCAGCGTTCACCGGCAGATCCAAACCCCGCGTTTATTGCTGAATCGGCGACCAAATCGAGATCGGCATCTGGCAAGACCAGCATGTGGTTTTTCGCACCACCCAAGGCTTGAACTCGCTTTCCAGATGCCGCACCTCGTTCATAAACGTATTGCGCAATCGGGGTCGAACCAACAAACGAAATTGCCTCAACTTCAGGCGAATCAAGCAGCGCATCGACAGACTCTTTGTCGCCGTTCACCACATTGAATACGCCATCAGGAAGGCCTGCTTCACTAAGCAATGCTGCAATCCAGAGGGCTGCGCTGGGGTCTTTCTCGGAGGGTTTCAGAACCACCGTGTTTCCCGCTGCCAGAGCGACCGGGAAGAACCACATCGGCACCATCGCCGGAAAATTGAAAGGGCTGATTATGCCAACTACACCGAGTGGCTGGCGAATTGAATACACGTCGACGCCGGTTGAGACGTTTTCGCTATAGCCACCCTTGAGCAGATGGGCCATTCCGCAGGCAAATTCAACTACCTCTTGTCCGCGGGTGATTTCACCGAGGGCATCTGAGAGCACCTTGCCGTGTTCGGCGGTGATGATTTCGGCTAATTCACTTTTGCGAGCGTTCAATAATTCTCGAAAACGAAACATTATTTCTTGGCGGCGAGCGACTGATAGCTCTCTCCAAGATTTGAACGCTGCACTAGCAACTGCAACAGCGTGATTTAGGTCTTGGGCAGTTGCAAGGTTTACTTCTTTGCCAGCAATACCAGTTGCCGGGTCAAACACGTCAGAAAATCTATTTGACTCACCCCGATAACTTTTGCCAGCTACCCAGTGGAAAATTTGCGCCTTTGACATTACGAGTCACACTCCTGTGCCAAGGCTACCGCTCAGCTGCAGAGGTAGCTAAAGTTTGGTGCCGCGATTTGCCTCTTGCACGAGAATTTGCTCGAGATCGGCCAACTTTTTTAGACCTGCCAACGGCTGCAACATCCGATGGTTTTGCCTAAATCGACCCTCGTGCGTCGCCAGGAAATTCCAGTAGCCGGCAGTAACCGGGCAGGCCTGTTCGCCAACCCTTTGCTTTGGATCAAATTGACAGCCGCCACAGTAATTCGTCATTTTTGAAATGTACGAACCACCGCCGGCATAGGGTTTGGTGCTCATCATTCCACCATCGGCAAATTGAGACATTCCAATCACGTTCGCCGGCATAACCCATGGTGTGCCGTCGACAAAATTGTCGATAAACCACTGGTTGAGTTGTGCAGGGTTGAAACCGCGCTGCATTGCAACATTTCCTAAAATCATCAGTCGTTCAATATGGTGCAGCCACCCTCTTTCGCTGAGGCCACCGATGGTGTGTCGAATGCAGTTGCTAGTTATCGATTCGGAATCTAGATCTTGCCAACTTATCGGAACGTCGACATTCGCATTTAGCGCATTATTTTGAACGTACGACTCGCCGAAATGCCAATAGAGGTGCCAGACGTAATCGCGCCATCCCATGATTTGACGAATGAACCCTTCAACTGAGTTGATCGGCGCTTTTCCCTCACGAAATGCCGCTTCGGCAGCCTGCACAACCTCTAGAGGGTCTAGCAGCCCAAGATTTAGTGGCACACTCAACAGCGAATGGCTCATCGCCCAGTCGTCAGCCAGCGCTGCGTCTTCCCAAGGCCCAAAGCTTGGCAGGCGATGTTCAATAAAGTGATCTAAAGCGGCAAGGGCCTCTTCGCGAGTTGCAGCAAATAAGCGCGGGCCTTCGGTTCCGGTCAGATTGATTAGACCTGCTTTCTGCCAGCGGCGCAGATCGGCGCGAACTTGCGCATCGATTTCATCTTCAATAGGCCACCATGGGTCGGCAACACCAAGCTTCGCCTGTTTTTTTGGCGCGGGTTCGCGGTTTTCGTGATCAAAATTCCATTGGCCGCCAGTCGGCTCGGAACCATCCATGAATATCAAATGTTTTTGTCTCGACCAGCGATAAAAATCTTCAAGCAGTAGCCGTTTTCCAGCTTTACCGGCTACCCAGTTTTGAAACTCAATTTCGTCAGTCACGAAACCCCGGCTGGGCAGAGTCGTGATTTGTTCTGATTCAGCTAATTTTCGAAAACCGTAGGAGGTTGGGTTTATGGCCACGAAGTTTTGCTCAGGCTGCGATGTCAAAAACTCGCGATAGCTCTCAGCGTGAATCAGAGTAACCCGATCCGACTCGGCTGCACGGTGTCTAATAGCTGAAAGGATGAGTTGGGCTTTGGCCCAATGGTAATTGTGCGCCTTGAGCCGACCTAGGCTTTCGACCAATGTGATTTCGCCGCCCAGGTCGAAATGCGGACCTAATTGGTCAGCAAAGAGGAGTTGGCGCACACAGAATGCAAGCTCGGATTTGCCACTTAAATTCCAATCGGGGCCAGGCTTATTACCCGACCCCGACTAGAAGGGATGCAGCAGTTATTTAATAACGGAGATTCGACCGTCGGTAACCATTGCGGTTGTCTTACCTGCGACCAGGTCTGCCTTCAGTGCATCAACGAATACGTCAACCAATAGATCTCTAACCTTGACCTTGGCAGGATCAAATTGGGTGTATCCGTCGCCACCGTAAACCATGAAGTCTAGAGTCGCGATGGTGTAACTCTTGTCATCTCTTGCCACGTTTACCCCGCCAAGGGTTGTCACGGCGGTGACGCGTGATCCTGCTGATTTAGTTGTGTCAACAGTGAACTTGAAACCAGCAATCTGAGGCCAACGGCCTGCCGATGGGTACTGCGAAACACCGTTTTCGAGTGCTTCCCAGAGCTTTGCACCGGTGATTGTGGTTGTGCTCACAGAGTTCCCGAAAGGGAACACCGCATATGCGTCACCGAGTGTCACATCGTAAGGTCCGGTGTAGCCAGTTTTTGCACGACGCAAAGTTGCATCTAGGGGCTTATACGTAGCGGCTGGGAAAGTGTCGCGAATTCCTCCACCGTTGATCAAAACGAAATCAGTCGAGTATTTTTTCAGAAGTGCATCGGCGGCGTAGCTTCCGATAGCGGCCTCACTCGAACGTTCGACAGCCGGAGTACCTCCTCGGGGAGCAATTGAAGCAACCACTCCAATTTTTTGGTCAAACTTGGCGGTCACCTGTGCCTTGTATTTAGCCACAACAGCGTCGGCAGTTGCATCAGCAACTAGGCCAGAAGAGACGTCAGCCTTATTGACGAACTCCACACTTGAACCAAGAACGCGGTTTTTTGCGGTGTCTACACAAATCTGGGTGCGAGTGTATTGAACCCCAGAATTCTTAACCTGGGCGGTTAGCACTCCGTTGATCACGGATGAGAATTGGTTGTGCGAGTGTCCACCATAAATGGCGTCTACGCCCCTGATCTTGCTTGCGTAGGTAATTAGGCCGCCTGAGGCACGGCCATTTGCTGAGTCTGCCCAACCTTCGTGTACCAGAGCAATTACGAAATCGGCGCCGGCTTTTCTAGCATCTGCAGCAGCTTTGGCAACGGGCGCGGTACTTGACGAGATTTGAATGGTTTTCTTGGCCCCAGCCACGGTGTAGTCAAGATTTCCTGGGAACACTACATCCTTGGTTTCTGCGGTGTTGGCGCCAACAAGGCCAATCTTTACTCCGCCCCTGTTGATGATTGTGTAGCGCAAAGCCTTAACTCCCTGCAGCGAGCTGTAGTTCGAGACAACCCACTTGAAGCTTGATGCATCAATCATTTTGTTGAGGTGTTCAAGGTTTTGGTCGTGTTCGTGGTTACCAAACGTGGAAGCATCAAACTTCATCGCGTTCATCGCTTCGACTGTGGGAAGCTCTTCAAATGCACTAGAAATGACCGGTGAGGCTCCAAAATTGTCGCCTGACGATACAGTCACCGTTGCGGTGGCAAGTTCACGGTCGGCAGCAAATGCGCTGGCAAGAATTGGTGCTCCGATGTTGCTAGAAGTGGTCTCGATTGCGCCGTGAAAATCACTCAGCTGAAGAACCTGAACTGACTTGATTGACTTAGGTGCGACCGACTTGGCAGCGACTAACTCGTCGTAGTTACCAAGTGGCGAAATTCCATATGCGTTTACCGCCTGAACTGATACCGACTGGTCTAATTTGTTTAGCGCAGGAATAACCGCAGAACGAACATTTCCCTTGACAATGACTGGGCAAGAGCCAACTCCAGCACTAACGATGTAGTTGGTGATCGAAGGGTTTGTTTCTGCTGGCGCCTTCCACGAAACCTTAATACCGCCAGCAACTCCAGTTGCAGAGGTTACTTCAGGCGCGATTGGGGCCGAGTAAACAGTTTCCGACTGTGCCGGAGTGGCTAGTAACCCAACCAATAGGGTGCTAGCAGCGAGGGTTGAAAATGATTTTCGAAATGTTTTATTTGCCATGTAGGCAAAATAAATTCAGCTACTTAAGTTGCAACTAAATCCCGGTAAATTTCGGATGAGTTGCTGATTAACTAAACCCAAGACCCGAGCAGTAACCCCATCAGTGTCAAACCAATTACGTCTTGACCCACCTCGAGAATCCATATGCGTAAGCCCTGCTGACCGAAGAGTCGGTGTGACACAGATGTTGCTGCACCGATACCAAAACCGAGCAGGGCACCAACCAGGGCGCCATCCAATGGTGTTGACACTTCTAGAGCATTTAGCACCAAAGCCAACGTAATTGCTTGAACGAAGGCGGCCAGAAAGGTAATTGAAAAGACCTTGGCCATGCCGTCGTTGCCTGGTTGTTGATTTGGGTCTTTGCCCATCAACTTCCACCAAACTGGGAAGAAGGTTTTTGGGCCGAACCAAATTGCCCCAACCGTAATTTGGATCAGACCGGCAACAAAAACAGCTAACCAATTCAATTCACTGAACATTTTGCTCTCCTAGAGTTCTTTGGCCAAAAATTGCTCGAGATTGTCGAGATAGCTCTCCATACCTTCTCGAGAAGCTTCAGCTTGCTCTGCGGGCATCTCCCCGTATTGGGTGAAACGCACCCAACTGGAATCACCGCGATCTTCGAAATCAATCACAATTAGGTGCGATTCAGCAGCGTCACTGCGGGCTTTGAACTCTGCTTCATCTTGGCTATAGCAAAGCGTGTGTTCGAGCTTTTGGTGCAACTTAACTTCACTGTATCTGCCCCAGAAATAAGCATTGAATCCGTTTGCCGAAACGTCAACTGCTATCGCCCAGCAGCCGCCAACTTCGGTTTCAGAAACCGCAGAGCCAGGTACCACGCTCAAAAAAGTTGGGCTGTACCACTGCTCTAGTTTTGCAGGATTTGTCCAAGCATCCCAGAGTTGCGAAACTGCTATTGGGTATTCACGTTCCACTGAATATAAGAATCCCGACACTTCTAACCTCTCTGCACACCAACGTTGATTTTAGGGGTAGAAATTGAGTTGAAAAATACCCATACCTGCTATTAACCCAAGTTGCTAAAACTAATCCGCGATGCGAAATAAGCTCTAAGCACTTCAACGGAGAGGGCAAAATGGCAGCGACAAATCTGGGAAGCACCACAACGACCAAAATCACCAATTTTCCTCTAAATGCTTGGTACGTTGCAGCCTGGGATTATGAGCTAACCCGCAATCCTATTGCTCGAACCATTTGCGAAAAGCCGCTCGCGCTCTATCGAACCGAAACTGGAAAACCTGTCGCACTGGCTGACGCATGTTGGCATCGTCTAGCGCCGCTTTCGCTGGGGAAAACTGTGGGCGCAGACGGTATTCAATGCCCCTATCACGGAATTGTCTACAACTCGGCTGGGCGCTGTGTATCCATGCCCGCACAAGAGACAATAAACCCGAGCGCTACCGTGCCCTCCTTCCCAGCCGTGCAGAAATATCGCTACATCTGGGTTTGGCTCGGAGATCCGGCATTGGCCGACCCTGACTTGATTCCTAACATGAGTCAAATGGATGACCCAAACTGGACTGGTGACGGAAAAACTATTCACGCTGACTGCAATTACCAGCTCATCGTCGATAACCTAATGGACCTAACACATGAAGAGTTTGTTCACGGCTCAAGTATTGGGCAGGCCGAGCTAAGTGAAGCTGAGTTTTTCACCACCCACACTGAAAACTCGGTAACCGTAACGCGATGGATGAAAAACATCAATCCACCTCCGTTTTGGAAAAAGAATTTGCGCGATGTTTACCCTGAATACGAGGGAAAAGTTGACCGCTGGCAAATCATCCATTTCTACGCACCCTCAACAATCTGTATTGATGTAGGAGTCGCAAAAGCGGGTACGGGAGCCCCAGATGGTGATCGCAGCCAGGGAGTCAACGGGTACGTGATGAACACGATCACCCCAGAATCAGAACGCACCAGCCACTATTTTTGGTCATTTCAGCGCAACTATCGCCTCGAAAGCCAGGCCATCACCACCCAACTCAGAGAGGGTGTCACCCGGGTTTTCGGGGAAGATGAAGTGATGTTGCGCGCCCAGCAAGAAGCCATCGATGCGAACCCAAACTATGAGTTTTACAACCTGAATATTGATGCCGGCGGCATGTGGGTGCGCAGAATTCTTGAAAAGGCACTGCAGGCTGAAGGTCGCTCCACTGCAACTTTCTCAACACCAGGAAACAAATAATTGGCCGCAACAAATCTTGAGGTTTGGCAAAAAGGATTGGTTGTGAAGATCGATTCGGCAGCGCCTACGATTCGACACATCACGCTTCATCAATCGCTGCCAGTAAAGGCAGAGCCTGGTTCGCACATCGACTTAGTGATTCAATCGGGAAACCAACAGCTCCGTCGCTCTTACTCGATTGTTAGCCAGTCCGCCGACCTAATTGAGATAACAATCGGCGTATTGAAGACTCGCAACTCTCGCGGAGGTTCGATGGCGATGCACGAGCTGCAGGTTGGCGATGAGCTTGACATCACGCAGCCAATCCAGAATTTTCCGCTGCGTTACTCAGCCGATAGCTACGTATTACTTGCTGGAGGGATTGGTGTCACCGCATTGATCGAAATGGGAGAGGCTCTAAAACGAGCGCGGGCAAACTATCGATTTGTTTACGTGGTCAAGAGTCGTAACTTGGCGGTTTTCTCTCACCAGCTAGAAAAAACACACGGTGAAAAATTTCAGCTGTTCGTTGATGACGAAGAGAATGCTCTCTCAGTTGAACGCCTGGTAGGCAGCTTGGAGCGAGACACCGAGCTCTACATGTGTGGACCAATCAGGCTGATGGATGAGGTTCGCCGCGAGTGGAATAAGCGAGACATCGACATTACTAATTTGCGTTACGAGACCTTCGGGGCCGGTGGATGGTTTGAACCAGAGAGCTTCAAGGTTCATGTAGTCGACCGAGGAGTTGAGGTTACCGTCGGCCAGAACGAGAGCATGCTCGACGCCCTGGAATCGGCCGGACTAGAGGTTATGTCTGACTGCCGCAAAGGCGAATGCGGCCTGTGTGAACTTCGAGTTGTGAACTCTCAGGGCAAAATTGAACACCGCGACGTCTTTTACAGCGAAGAACAAAAACATGAGGGTAGAAAAATCGCCTGCTGCGTTTCACGATTGGTCGCTGGTGAAGGAACTGCGGAGATTTCAGTAATTCTTGGCTAGGGACAATTTCGGCTAAACATTGAAACGGAATTCAACTACGTCGCCATCTTGCATTACGTAGTCTTTACCTTCCATGCGAACCTTGCCGGCAGCCTTGGCTTCTGCCATCGAGCCCGCAGCGACCAAATCATCGAATGAGACGATCTCGGCCTTAATAAATCCACGTTCAAAATCGGTGTGAATTACTCCAGCTGCTGCGGGGGCCTTCCAGCCTTTGCGAATAGTCCATGCACGGGCTTCTTTTGGCCCAGCGGTCAAATAGGTCTGCAACCCAAGGGTGTCGAACCCGATGCGAGCGAGCTGGTCTAGACCCGATTCTTCTTGACCCAGTGACGCAAGCAGTTCTGCAGCCTCATCGGCAGATAGGTCGATTAGTTCTGATTCGACTTTTGCGTCTAGAAAAACGGCCTCTGCCGGGGCAACCAAATCGGCTAGCGCCTTTTTCTTGGCGGCATCGGTAAGAATGCCCTCATCTACGTTGAAAACATAGAGGATTGGCTTCGCGGTTAGTAGCCCCAGCTCTTTAATGGGCGCAAGATCGATTGTGGATGCTGACAGTGGCTTTCCGCTGTCAAGCCAAGCCTTCGCCAAGTCGATAGTTTCGAGAGCGATTGGCTCAGCTTTTTTACCCTTGACTTCTTTTTCAACTCTTGAACGAGCTTTATCAAGGGTTTCCATGTCGGCCAGGATTAGCTCAGTATTAATGGTCTCAATGTCGCTTGCAGCGTCGACTTTGCCATCTACGTGAACAACATCACCGTCGGTAAACCCGCGAACCACCTGTGCGATTGCGTCAGCTTCACGAATATTTGCTAGAAATTTATTGCCCAAACCTTCGCCAACCGATGCACCTCGAACGATTCCCGCGATGTCGACGAAAGATACCGGTGCAGGTAGCAAACGCTCTGACCCAAAGATCTCAGCGAGTTTAGACAGGCGGACGTCAGGAAGGTTCACCACACCAACGTTTGGTTCGATGGTCGCGAATGGATAGTTCGCG
Organism: uncultured Rhodoluna sp.; assembly: GCA_964530255.1. Classification (GTDB taxonomy): domain Bacteria; phylum Actinomycetota; class Actinomycetes; order Actinomycetales; family Microbacteriaceae; genus Rhodoluna. The sequence goes on along the minus strand of CAZGZW010000001.1, from coordinate 64,676 downwards.
GCCAAAACATTGTTTTTGGTGAGTGCGTTGAAAAGGGTCGACTTGCCCACGTTTGGAAGTCCGACGATGCCGATAGTAAGAGCCACGAGAGGCAAGTCTACCTATGCCAGACTGTAGCGGTGCCTATCAACTTCACCGCGATCGATTTCGAAACGGCCAATTCGTCGCCAGCCAGCCCCTGCGCGGTTGGTCTTGTGAAGGTGGAAAATGGCAAGATTGTCGATTCGATCTCTACTCTGATTCAGCCCCCACCCCCTCACGATTGGTTCCACGAGGGGAACATCAAAGTTCACGGAATTCGCCCCAGTGATGTTATTGAGGCTGCCGACGCCTTTGAAGCACTGCAGCTAATTTTTCATTTTGCCGGCGAAGATCCATTGATAGCCCACAATGCCCCCTTTGACATGGGTGTACTGAGAGCAACGGCAACTTTGATTGACTTCAGATCGCCGGAGACTCAATACTCTTGTTCACTGTCAATAGCCAGAAAGACTTACAACCTTGATTCATATCGCCTAAATTCAGTCGCTTATGCAATTGGGCATGAAGAATTTGATCACCACGACGCACTGGCAGATGCGGATGCTTGTGCTCGAATTGTGATTCACGCTGCGGATCGTCACGGCTCAGAGTCAATGGACGAACTTCTCACAGCAACCAAACAGGTTTGGAAGGTTTTGTAGACACAGCTTCCCAAGCAAAATTTCTGTCGGATGCTGATGCGATACTTCAAACCATGGATGGAATTCTGTGGTTGTTGCTAGGGCTAGTAATTGGCGCCTCACTTGGTTATCTCTTTTCAAAAGCTAAGGCACCCCGAACCCAGTCGACTGAAATTGATTTGGCCGCGGCCCTGGCCCGATCAACCGAACTTCAAAATCAGATTGATCAGTTGCAGCGTGAACGAAACGAGCGCGACGAGCGTGATCGCGCAGAGAATCGCCTTCTGCAGGTCTTGACTCCGGTTAAGGCTCACCTTGAACAGATGCAGCACACAGTGGCTCGCCTAGAGAAAGATCGAGTCGAGCAATTTGGCACTATCCAGCAGCAGTTGAAAAACGCAGTTGAAAGCGATGAGGCTTTGCGCAAGCAAACCCAGGCACTTGCCTCGGCTCTCTCTTCAAATAGCTTGAGGGGCGTTTGGGGCGAAACTCAGCTTCGCAAGCTTGTTGAGCTGGCGGGTTTGCTGAAGCACGCAGATTTTGATGAGCAATCGAGCATTACAACTAACGCCGGAGCTGGCCGTGCTGACATGGTTATTAATCTGCCGGGTGGTAAGGCACTAGCCATTGATTCGAAGGTGCCATTTAGCGCCTACCAAGAAGCTGCTGCTATTTCTGAGCTTGCCAGCCCGGAAGAACTTGCTCGCCGAGCAAAATTGCTAGATGAGCATGTTCGAGCTGTTAAAAACCACGTCGATGCGCTTGGCTCCAAAGCATATTGGACCGGCCTAAACAACAGCCCAGATTTCGTTATCGCATTCGTCCCAAGCGAGTCTTTGCTCTCAGCAGCATTAGATGCCGACCCGACCTTGCTCGAGTATGCATTTAAGAAAAATGTTGCAGTGGCTTCTCCAGTGAGCCTTTTCTCGGTCCTAAAAACTATCAATTACATCTGGCGGCAAAACGCAGATGAAAATTCGGTCAGATCGATGATCAAAATTGGTAGAGAACTCTATGAGCGTGTTGGCGTCGTCGCTAATCATGCAGACAAATTGGGCCGATCGCTGCTAGGAACCGTGAAAGATTACAACCAGTTTGTTTCCAGTCTCGAAACCCGACTGCTGGTATCGGCAAGAAAACTAAATGATCTAGATGAATCACAATTAGCAGTAGACGAGATACCAACCCCGAAAAACATCGAAGCCACACCAACGGCGATTAGCGCGGCTGAGGCAATCGAGTCAAAAGCCGACAAAAACAGCTGAAACACGCCTTAGAAATCAAGATTTTGTTCGGAATTCGAAGCTGATTGTTTCGCTATACTTTCGCTAGCGCTCGACAATGAAGTTTGCAGCCAAATCCCCAAAACAGAACCATTAGCTGTTCGAATTCAAGGAGTAACTTCATGTCGACGACACCTGCCTCACCGGTTGTCACCCTGACGCCAGCGCCTACCCTAGACCGCACCTATTACGTTTCTGACCTGATTGAAGGCGGAGTAAACCGCGCCGACGGTGTCGCTGAAGAACTAGCTGGCAAAGGCATCAACGTTTCTAAGGGCCTGAACCTTGTGGGCATCGCGGCACCCGGCGTTATCCCAATCGGCAATGCCGACCCTAGCGTGCTCGAGCGAACGGGGCACTCAAAAACCCTAGTTCCGCTTTGGGTCGACGGAACCCTGCGTGTTTCTACAACCATGGTTATCAAAGATGGTGCAACCACCAAGGTGAATGAAGCCCCACGACCACTGAGCGCTGAAGACTGGAAATCTGTCATCGAGTTAACTGATAAGACCGTTCGCGAGGCAGGGGCCAAGTGGCTTGTAGTAGCCGGTGCGTTGCCAATTGACACCTCAACTGGCAAATACGTCGATCTGCAGCCGGTCTTCGACGCCATGAAAAAGCTCGGCGTGCGTGTTGCACTGGACACCTCAGGTGAACCCCTAGGTTTTTGGGCACGACAGGGAGCTGCCAGCGTGATGAAACCTAACGCAGAAGAACTTGCTTCTGCTGTTGGCCGAACCCTAAACAACTATGGCGATGTGATTGACGCTGCTCGCGAACTAATTGCTCACGGTGTTGAATGCGTTCTAGCCAGCATTGGTGCCGACGGCATGATTGCGGTCACCGAGAACAACGCCTGGCACGCCAAGACTCCACCGATCAAGGTAATCAACACCGTAGGCGCCGGCGACTCAACGCTCGCAGGGTTTCTCTCGGCGGTTGCCGCTACAACCAACGGCCCAACCCCAGAAAACCATTTCGTAGGGTTCGATGTGCCTGCAGGAGTAAAAATGGCAGTGCAGTGGGGTGCGGTTAAAGTGCAGCAACCAACTTCGGGTCTACAAAACCTCGACAACATGCCTGAGGCAGTGGTGGTAGAAAACCCAGATCGCGCTACCTTGCTAAAAGAGCCAGCCGTCGCTTAAAAACGCGGTACTCGCACGCTCAAGAGCCTGGCTTCGGCCAATCTTGAATCAAGCACAAAGGTTTGAACCTCAAATTCGTCATCGACTTCTCTAATGCCATTGGCGAGAATCCCATCGGTGACGCCGGTTAGTACAAATACATAGTCGCCTCCGCTAACCAGGTCATCTAGTTCAAACTTCTTCTCAAGGTCATAGCCAGCAGTTAGCGCTCTCGAAATTTGATCAGCATCTTGAGGGGCAAATCTGGTTTGCATAAATCCACCCAAAACTTGAATCGCGCAGGCAGTCACCACACCCTCTGGAGATCCCCCGAGACCAACTAACAAGTCAACACCGGTGCCTGGGGTTGCAGCTGCAACAGCCATTGCAATATCTCCCTCATCGAAGCGAACCCATTTTGCACCCAAACGATGCACCTCTTGAATGAGCTCATAGTTTCGTGGCTTGTTGATGATGGCGACACCGAGCTCTGAAACCTCTTTGCCCATGGCTTCCGCGAGAGACAGCAGATTTACAGATAGCGGAGCATCAAGATCGACAACACCTTTCCCCAGCGGGCCGGTCACAATCTTTTGCATGAAGTAGACCTCAGCTGCTTCCAGCATGCTGCCCCGACGCGCGGCAGCCATAACCGATACTGCACCTGGAATATTTTTTGCTGCGAGCGCCGTGCCATCAATTGGATCAACCGCGATATCCCAATCGAACGCCTGCCCAGAACCAATTTTCTCGCCGTTGTAAAGCATTGGGGCTTCATCTTTCTCGCCCTCACCAATGACGACAATTCCCCCGAAATTCGCGCCCCTCAAGCTATCGCGCATCGCATCTACAGCTGCACCATCCACCGCCAATTTGTCTTCGGAGCCAACCAGATGCCAACACCCTGCAGCTGCAGCCACAGTTGCCGCAACAATATCTTGGGTGGGCGGGTGAGCATTGTGCAGTGACATTCGCATCCGTTCGTAAGCGCCGATTAGCGCATCCTTGCTAACATCTTAGAAGCCCCTTCAGTTGGGCAAATTTCGCAAAGACGCGCCATTCAAAACCATCCTTAAATTAGTAGGAGCAGCTATGCCTGTTGCATCACCAGATCAGTACCTAGAGATGCTCGACCGCGCCAAGAATGGCGGCTTTGCTTACCCAGCAATCAACGTGTCGAGCTCACAGACCCTAAACGCAGCCCTTGCCGGTTTGCAGGCTGCCGGCTCAGATGGCATTATTCAGGTCACCACAGGTGGTGGCGACTACTGGTCGGGGCCGACCATCAAAAACATGGCCAGCGGTGCAGCTGCAATGGCTGCGTTTGCTCGTGAGGTTGCAAAAAACTACGGAATTACCATTGCCTTACACACTGACCACTGCGCTAAAGATCAGCTCGACAAATTTGTGCGACCGCTGATTGCGATTTCACAAGACCGCGTGAAGCGCGGCGAAGATCCACTATTCAACTCTCACATGTGGGATGGCTCGGCGGTTCCGATGGCCGAGAACCTGACCATTGCGAAAGAAATGCTTCAGCTCACCAAGGGCATCGGCGCTGTGCTTGAAATCGAAGTCGGCGTTGTCGGCGGAGAAGAAGATGGCGTCGAAGGTGGAATGGGCGCGCACCTGTACACCACTCCAGAAGACGGCCTAGCCACCGCTGAAGCACTTGGCCTGGGCGAGAACGGTCGCTACATGGTTGCGTTGACCTTCGGAAACGTGCACGGTGTCTATAAGCCAGGTAATGTTCAGCTTCGCCCAGAATTGCTAGGTGAAATTCAGCGGGCGGTTGGCGAAAAATACGGAAAAGGCAAGCCCTTCGATTTGGTGTTCCACGGCGGATCAGGTTCAACCGACGCTGAAATTGCCGAGGCAGTTCGCCACGGTGTCATCAAAATGAACATCGACACCGACCTTCAGTACGCATTCACCCGCCCGATTGCTGCTCACATGTTTACCAACTACGACGGCGTCTTGAAGGTAGACGGTGAAGTGGGAAACAAGAAGGCTTATGACCCACGCGCTTGGGGCAAGATTGGCGAGGCTGGCATGTCTGCTCGTGTTGTAGAGGCAACCAACCAGTTGGGTTCAGCCGGAAAATCGATGTCTCTGTAACGAGATTCAAAAAAAGGATGCCCTTGCGGGGGCATCCTTTTTTAATTTGAGAGTCAGCGCTTGGCTTTGTTGCTGGTGTCTTCACCCGCCGCTTTTAGATCTTTACGAAGTTCTTTTGGCAGTGAAAATTGGACATCTTCTTCTGCAGTCTGCACCAATTGCACATTTCCGTATTCGTGCCTGGCAAGGTAATCAAGAACCTCTTCCACCAATTCTTCAGGCACGGAGGCGCCCGACGAAACCCCAACCGTTTCAACACCCTCAAACCAGGCAGGTTGAATCTCAGAGGCAAAATCAATTCGATAGGCGGCCTTTGCTCCAGCTTCTAGAGCTACTTCAACTAAGCGCACAGTGTTTGAAGAGTTTGCCGACCCTACCACCAGCACCAAATCTGCCTCGCGCCCGACTTTCTTGATTGCCACCTGGCGATTTTGAGTTGCATAGCAAATGTCATCCGAGGGTGGATTTTGCAGAGTTGGATATTTTTCCCGAAGTAGCAGCACTGTTTCCATGGTCTCATCAACCGAAAGAGTGGTCTGAGACAGCCAAATCACCTTACTCGGGTCTTTGATTTTGACTTTGTTGACGCCGTCTAATCCGTCGACCAACTGAACCTTATCTGGGGCCTCCCCAGCGGTTCCCTCAACCTCCTCATGACCCTCGTGGCCGATAAGCAAAATGTCGTAATCTTCCTGCGCGAATCTTTGAACTTCTCGGTGAACCTTAGTTACCAGTGGGCAGGTCGCATCGATGGTGTTGAGGCCACGGGCTGCAGCGGCAGCTACCACGGCTGGCGAAACGCCGTGCGCCGAGAAAACTAAAATCGAGCCTTCTGGCACTTCATCAACCTCGTCCACAAAAATAGCGCCGCGTTTTTCTAGGGTGCTAACCACATGTTTGTTGTGCACTATTTGCTTACGCACGTAAACCGGAGCACCGTAGTGGTCTAGCGCTTTTTCAACAGCGATAACCGCGCGGTCTACTCCGGCACAGTAACCTCTCGGCGAAGCGAGTAGAACTCGCTTTTTAGAGCTCTCAGCGGAAGGCGAGAAGGTATTCTTGATGTCAGTCACCCCTCAATGATAAACACCTGAATTGACGGATTGTGGTGGCGATTACGGAGGCGAAATGGACGACGACATTTTCGCAGCCGAATCTAGAGTTTCCACTGGTGAAAACCCATGGCCTGTCTCTCGTCTTTCGTCGACTCTAAAAGAGTGGATACAGCGACTCGGATTTCTTTGGGTCGAAGGTGAGTTAGCGCAAATAAAAATTGGCCCAACCAACATGTTTGGTGAGCTAAGAGATCTGCAGCAAGAGAATAGTGTCTCGATTCACGCCTGGGAGCTGAGCAAAATTGCAAAAGATTTGAGGCAGGGCGACCGGGTGGTTGCTCTCATCAAGCCAGACTTTTGGCCAAAAGGCGGAAAACTCACCATGCGGGTGGTTGAAATGCGCAAGGTTGGCCTAGGAGAACTTCTGGAACGTATCGAGCGGCTTCGAGCACAGCTGGTTGCAGAGGGGCTTACCGCAATAGATAGAAAGCAACAGCTGCCTTTTTTGCCCAATTGCATCGGCTTGATCACCGGAAAAGATTCAGATGCAGAAAAAGATGTGCTGAAAAATGCTTTAGCCCGCTACCCGAATGCTCGCTTCAAGTCTATTCACACGCTGGTTCAGGGAGACAAAGCTGCACCAGAAATCATCCAGGCAATTCGGCAACTCGATGATGACCCCGAGGTAGATGTCATCATCATTGCCCGCGGTGGAGGTGCGTTTCTAGACCTATTGGTCTTTAGCGATGAGGGCTTGGTTCGCGCCGCAGCCGCCGCCAAAACACCCATAATTTCAGCCATCGGCCATGAAAATGATCGGCCACTGCTAGATGATGTTGCAGATTGGCGGGCGGTTACTCCAACTGACGCGGGTAAAAAGGTTGTACCCGATGTTGCTGAAGAACTGGCGATGCTGAGGCAGTTGAGCGATCGAGCGATTGGCCGAGTTGATGCCTATTTGAGAGCACAAACTGAGTTAATTTCACAAATAAGGTCCAGGCCAATGCTGGCTAACCCCTATGGTTTCGTCGAAATACTTACCGTCGAGCTCGCCACTCAGCTTGACCGCCTGCGCAATAGATTTTCGAATCAGGTTGAAAAAGCGAAACTTGAAGTTGGGCATCTCAGACAACAGGTTCGGTCACTATCGCCCCAGTCAACACTTGATCGTGGCTACTCAATAATCCAAGATTCAACCGGTGCAGTAGTAACTGACTCAACAAAGGTCGCCGCCGGCACCAAACTGAAAGCGAAGCTAGCAGTGGGCGAACTCTCAATCACTGCCGACTGACTTAAAATAGGAAAATAATGGCCGCCGAAAAATCAACCAACAGCGATATCGCCAAGCTTTCATACGAGCAAGCCCGCGACGAGCTTGTCAAAGTCGTTACCGAGCTTGAGCAGGGTGCCGCCACGCTCGAAGCCTCTCTGGCGCTCTGGGAACGCGGTGAGGCATTAGCCGAACACTGTGAATCATGGCTTACCGGGGCCAGACAAAAATTAGATGCTGCACTAGCCAAGAAACAGGCTGCCGAATGAGCGACGCGGCTGCGAAGCGACGAGCAAAGCAAACTATCAACAACCTGGTACTTTCCCTCATCGCCTGCCTAGGGTTTGTGTTGGTCTTAGTTTTGATTGTGCCCAGAGACGATACCCCAAGACATAAAAAAGTTGACTATGTTGCAGTTGCGAGAGGCGCGGAAGCGAGCTCTGCAAAAAACCTTTTCGAGCCAAACCTAGAAAACGGATGGTGGTCAAACGCAGCCCGTTGGAGCAAAGGTGCCGATTCAGTAGCCACCTGGTATTTGGGCTTGGTTGGCGGTAAAAACCAGTTCATTGGGGTAACCCAGGCTTTCGACCACAATCCAACCTGGTTGGCATTGCAAACCACCAACTACCAGCCTGATGGCCAGGCCCCTGAAATTGCAGAAAATTGGATAAAGTGGCGACTGGCGCCAAACCAAAAAGGTGACCCAACCATCTGGACGATCGAGTTTGCAAACCAGGCGTTCGTCTTAGAGGGAACAGCTGAACCTACTGAATTCGCGGAAATCGCGGCTCAGATCGAAGCAGAGTTCGGCAATGAGTGACTCCAGGCCACAGACTCCGGCGGAGGCGTGGAAAGCCATTGAGGCCGGAAACAAAAGGTTTGTTACCGGTAGCCCAGCACATCCAAGACAAGACATCGATCACCGCGAAGATCTAGCTGCCGGGCAGAAGCCTTTTGCGGCACTGTTTGGCTGTGCCGACTCGAGGCTTTCAGCAGAAATTATTTTTGACGTCGGCCTGGGCGACCTATTCGTGGTTAGAAATGCTGGCCAGGTTATTGCCGAAACCATCCTTGGCTCGCTTGAGTATGCCGTAGAGGTTCTCTCTGTTCCACTGATCTTGGTATTGGGCCACGACGAGTGTGGAGCGGTAAGGGCAACCATGGATCTCACGGAGGGAAAGCTGAAAACCGAAGGTGAATTCATCCACAATTTGGTAGAGCGCATTCGTCCGACGGTTGAAGCAGCAAACCGGCAGGGAAAATTTGCCATCGATGATGTAACTGAACTTCACGTTCAAGACACCATAAACGAACTTCTCACCCGTAGCCAACTAATCGCAAATGCCGTGAAAAGCGGTAAATTGGCGGTTGTTGGGGCCAACTATCGGCTAGCTCTGGGAGAAATCCATCCGATTGTAATTGTCGGAAATGTCGAAACAACCGAAAGGTAAATTCAGTGGAATACCGTATTGAACACGACACCATGGGTGAAGTGAAAGTTCCTGTGAACGCTCTCTATCGCGCTCAAACCCAGCGTGCAGTCGAGAACTTTCCGATTTCAGGAACCACCCTGGAGCGCGAACACATCGCTGCGCTAGCCAGAATCAAGAAAGCCGCTGCGCTTGCAAACCAGAAGCTTGGAGTTCTCAGTGCCGAGATCGCCAACGCGATCGCAGCGTCTGCCGATGAGGTTGCAGCCGGAAACCACGACGGCGAATTTCCGGTTGATATTTTCCAGACCGGTTCTGGAACTTCTTCGAACATGAACATGAACGAGGTCCTGGCAACTCTGGCAACGGCAAAACTCGGTTCAAATGTTCACCCAAATGATCATGTGAACGCATCACAGTCTTCAAATGACGTATTTCCAACCTCGGTGCACGTGGCAGTTACCGCAGCACTAATCAATGATCTGCTTCCGGCACTTGACTACTTGGCGGTCGCACTTGAGGCAAAGCGTGATCTATGGAAAAACGTGGTCAAGGCGGGAAGAACACACCTGATGGATGCCACTCCGGTGACCCTGGGGCAAGAGTTTGGCGGCTATGCTGCTCAGATTCGCTATGCCATTGAACGCGTTGAAGCAACGATCTCTCGAGTGGCCGAAGTTCCACTGGGCGGCACTGCAGTAGGCACCGGTATTAACACCCCTAAGGGCTTCCCTCAGGAGGTAATTCGCCTGCTTGCCGAAGAAACCAAGCTGCCGATCACCGAGGCTCGTGACCATTTCGAGGCACAGGGAGCTCGTGATGCCCTTGTCGAGGCATCAGGCGCATTGAGAGTACTTGCCGTTAGCCTCACCAAGATCAACAATGACCTACGTTGGATGGGCTCAGGCCCAAACGCTGGTCTAGCCGAACTGCACATCCCTGACCTACAGCCTGGTTCGTCGATCATGCCTGGCAAAGTTAACCCGGTGGTTCCAGAGGCAGTCATGATGGTTTGCGCTCGGGTTATTGGAAACGACGCGACAACAGCTTGGGCCGGTGCATCGGGTAATTTTGAGCTGAATGTGGCAATTCCGGTCATGGGAAACGCACTGCTCGAATCCATCCGTCTGCTGTCAAACTCAATGCGTCTACTTGCCGATAAAACTGTTGTGGGCCTAGAGGCTAACGAGTCACGGGCACGTGCACTTGCCGAGTCGAGCCCGTCAATCGTGACCCCGCTGAATAAATACATTGGTTACGAGGCTGCTGCCAAGATTGCAAAGCACTCTGTGGCTAACTCAATGACCGTGCGCGAGGCAACAATTGCTCTCGGCTATGTTGATGGAGAGAAACTAACCATGGAGCAGCTAGACAAGGCTCTCAATGTGTTGTCGATGACCAGCCCAGGGCTATAGGCCAAGGGTAAACAGACTAAAAACCCAAGAAGCAGGTATGGGCCCAGAGCTATTTTCTGTCTCATGCCTGCTTTTTTGTAGAGCAGCCTAAGTGAAACCACAATTCCTGCCGCCATGGAAGCCAGAAATATAGCAACCGCAATCAGGATAGGTTCGAACCAGCTGAGTGCCAGCGCCATCAGGGTCACCAGTTTCACATCTCCCATGCCTAGACCCAGGTAGCGATTTGCGACCAGTGACAGCCCGAAAGTTGCTAGCGCAACAATCATCGCTACCACGAGCTGGATGTGGCCCGAACTCAACGAAGCCATGATTTGCCCGGCGAGGGTAATCGGGAAACCGGGCAGCACCAATCGATTTGGCAACCTGTGTTGCCGCAGATCAATAATTGCCAGTGGCAGCGTGACCGACGCCAAATAGGCAGGGCCTAACCAAGCTAAAAGTTCTAGGAGCACCTAAGCAGGCTAGATATTTTCAGGCGACTCCGCCTGAGTTTTCCACAGTTCGCTAGCTGTCTAGAAGGTCTGTGACCAAAGCAGAAATCGCTGAGCGCTCAGACCTGGTCAGGGTGATGTGCGCAAACAGGTCGTGACCCTTGAGACTCTCGACCACGGCCGCAATTCCGTCGTGACGACCGACTCTAAGGTTGTCACGCTGTGCCACATCGTGAGTCAGAACCACCTTGGCATTCTGGCCAATTCTTGACAGCACAGTGAGCAAAACATTTCTTTCCAACGATTGGGCTTCGTCAACAATCACGAAGGCATCGTGAAGAGACCTACCTCTGATGTGGGTCAGCGGAAGAATCTCTAGAATTCCACGATCGACAATATGCTCAATGACCTCCTTTGATACCAGAGCTCCCAGAGTGTCAAATATCGCCTGACCCCAAGGGTTCATCTTCTCGTTTTCCCCACCGGGAAGGTAACCCAGTTCTTGACCGCCGACGGCAAAAATTGGGCGGAAGACAATAATTTTTTTATGTGCTCGACGTTCCAAAACGGCCTCAAGCGCCGCACATAGAGCCATCGCAGATTTTCCAGTTCCTGCCCTACCTCCAAGCGAAACAATGCCCACATCAGAGTCGAGCAAAACATCGAGCGCTAGTCGCTGTTCGGCAGAACGACCATGAATTCCGAATGCATCGCGATCACCGCGCACCAATCGAATTTTGCCGCCGCGCTGAACCCGACCAAGTGCATGCCCGCGTTCTGAACTAATAATTAGCCCTGTGTTAACCGGTAGATCTGTCACAGCCTTGTGCTTGATTATTTCAGTGTCATAGAGATCGGAGATTTCATCGGCCGTTAGTGAGATTTCGGCTGTGCCCGTCCATCCTGAGTCGACAACCTGATCGTTTCGATACTCTTCGGCTGCCATGCCCAAAGCTGACGCTTTGACTCGCATGGGTAAATCTTTTGATACCACGGTGACGTTCGAACCCTCTGAAGCGAGGTTAAACGCACATGCCAAAATGCGGCTGTCATTGTCACCCAATTGAAAACCGGCCGGCAGCACCGATTGGTCAATGTGGTTTAACTCGACCCGAAGAATACCTCCATCGCCAACCTGCATTGGAAAATCGAGTCGCTCATGCTCGATGCGCAAATCATCTAGGTGCCGCAGGGCCTGGCGGGCGTAATAACCAATCTCAGGATCGTGACGCTTCTTTTCAAGCTCGTTGATGACGATGATTGGAATTACAACTTCTTGTTCTTTGAACTTAAATATCGCTTTCGGGTCGGATAGCAAAACCGAGGTGTCCAAAACGTAAGTTTTCGTTGCCTGTTTTGCAGTCAAAGTTCTTTTAGTTGTACTAGTTTCCGACTTAGCCACCAAAGCTCCTTTATTTGGGCTTAGCGGCAGATTACGCCTGTGCAGCGACTAAAAATAAAATGACACGCCCGAAAGAAGTTTTTGTTGCCAAGCGTTAATTTTGGATGCCGCCTAGGCGCCGTAACGGCGGTGGCGCCGAGAATAGGCTCTCAAAGCTCGGAAGAAATCAACTTTTCTAAAGTCTGGCCAAAGCGCTTCCTCAAAGTAAAGCTCTGCGTTACTGCTTTGCCATAGTAAAAAGCCCGATAGGCGCTGTTCTCCTGAAGTTCTGATGATCAAATCTGGATCAGGTTGCCCAGTGGTATAGAGATGCTCAGTGATGTGCTCTTCGGTGAGGCCGGCGACCAAATCTTCAATGCTGGCACCCTGGTCGCTATGCTTTTGCAAAATTTTGCGAACTGCGTCAGCAATTTCCTGTCGCCCTCCGTAACCGATGGCAAGGTTTACCCAAGGCCCAGAGACGTTTTTGGTCGCTTTTTCAACCTTTCGAAGTTGTGCCAACAGTTCTTTAGGTAGCAAATCTGGATTTCCGACCAGCCGAAGCCGCCAGCGCTTAAGTAGAGCCAGTTGGCTCGCAACTTCACCAATTATTTTCAGAAGTTGAGTCAGTTCTTGACTGTCACGTTTTTGCAAATTATCAGTGGAAAGCATGTACAGGGTGATGTAGCCAATGCCGATTTCATCGCACCAACTCAAGAATTCTTGAATTTTTAGAGCACCGGCCGCGTGACCATGGGCAGCCTTTGCCCCTGGTCTCCGCTCGGCCCAACGGCGATTTCCGTCGAGCATTACGGCAACGTGCTTAGGCAGGTCTGCATTCTCCAGTTCAGCCCGAATCGAACGCTCGTAGATTCGGTAGAGAAAATTACGCATTCGATAAGGGTACTAAATTCAGATTAGTCTGGCCTGTATGGAAAACGAACCGCTCCCCGGGCACCTACCCATTTCGCCGGGTTTTCGAGAGCCAGAAACTAAACCAACTTGGCGCGGCTGGATACACACCGGCGTTCTTCCATTTGTTATAGCCGGCGGAATCGTTTTGGTGGTGCTGGCAGACGGTGTTCCGGCGAAAATTACGGCCGGAATTTTCTTTCTAACCTCGTTCTTGCTATTCGGAAACTCCGCTCTGTACCACCGCTTCAACTGGAAGCCAAGAACCAAAATTGCACTCAAGCGCATCGACCATGCCAACATTTTTTTGCTAATCGCGGGAAGTTATACACCGATCACCTGGCTAGCCCTGCCACAGGAAAAAGCTGTATTGCTTATGACAATAATTTGGTCTACCGCACTGTTAGGTATCGGATTTAGGGTGTTTTGGATCTCTGCACCGCGCTGGCTGTACGTGCCCATTTACATAGGTATGGGCTGGGGGGCTTTTGCCTTTGTGGTTGATTTCTTCAATGCGAACGCCTGGATGATGTCGCTGATTTTGGTTGGCGGTTTTTGCTACACGGTTGGAGCTGTTATTTATGGGCTAAAACGACCCAACCCTATTCCTGGTCATTTTGGGTTTCACGAAATATTTCACAGCCTCACTGTGTTGGCCTTCTTATGCCACTGGGCAGCAACCTTGCTAATTTGCCTAGAGCCTGCCCCAAAAAGTTTCGGCTAGCTACTTATCTAGCTTCGATTAGGTTTAGCCGGAGGCGCAGGTCTTTCTGGCTTTTTATTCACCTTTGGCTTCGCCGCCTGAGCAGCTGAAGAATCTCCAGCTCTTTGCCTTTCAGCTACGAAAACTTCGGCATCCAATTTTTCCTGAATCTCTGCTCGGTAGCGTACTCTTCGAACGCGTCGCACCATATCGAAAATGATGAAGACCGCTCCGGCAGTTACACCGAATGTTGCAATAAAGCCAATAACTCCGGGGCTATAGAAGGTACTTGCCGGGTCGACGTCTGGTGATGGCGTTACGGCCAAGAACGAATAAACAGAAAAAGACATGTATTAAGTATCTATCCTTAAACACATGACCAACACTTCCGAATTGCTCTCCGAACGCTACGGCATTGGGCGAGCAACAAAACGGTCGACCAAAATTGCGCTGGTGTTTTCAGTAAGTGCTCTAACGATTGCTTTTCTAATTTGGGCTGCAATTTTTGCCATCGAAGATAGCGCTCGCCTAAAACCTGAAACAAAGAGTTACCAAATAACATCACCGAATTCGGCACAGGTTGAATTTTCACTAACCCTGCCGGCTGCCTCATCCGGGGGCGCAGTTTGTGCGGTCGAGGTGCTGGCATCCGATTATTCGGTCGTCGGGTATCGGGAATACGAAATTCCCAACCCCGGAGGAACCTTTCTAGTAGACGTTGCAACGACCAAACCCGGTGTCACCGGCTTGGTTGAAGAGTGCTGGAACAAATAAACTGTACGAATTATGTCTGAACATGCTGCTACCTGGCTTACCCAAGAGGCCTACGATCGACTCTCGTCTGAGCTTGAATACCTGCTGACTGTAGCTCGAGCCGATATTGCCAAACGCATTCAAGAGGCTCGCGAAGAGGGAGACTTGAAAGAAAACGGCGGCTACCACGCTGCCAAAGAAGAACAGGGCAAAATCGAAGCGCGAATCAACCGCCTCGAAGAAATCTTGGCAAACTCAGTGGTTGGAGAGGTTCGCGAATCTAACGGTGTTGTAGAGCAGGGAATGGTTGTAAAACTGACCATGAATGGTTCTGAGCTCGAGTTTCTGCTGGGCAGCGCTGAAATCGCCGAAGGAAGCGACATCGAGGTTTACTCTCCTGACAGCCCAATCGGACAGGTAATTAAGGGCGCGAAAATCGGCGACAAAGTAACTTTCTTCGCCCCTAACGGCAAAGAGCGAGAGATCGAAATTCTCGAAGTTAGGAACTTCGCCGGTCAGTAACTCGAAACAAATCAAGCACCAAAGGCGAATTAATTTGGTTTGTCGCTGACGTTTTTAGCCTTCAACCCCGCAGCTTTTAGAGCCGCAAACACCCGCTGGCGGTGTTCATGCCCCATAGTTTCTACTGAAACCTGCAGCTCAACTTCACTGATATCAAGCCCCTTGCCGTGCCTGGTGTGAAGCACCTCTACAACATTGCCTTGAGCAGATGCAATTGCGTCTGCAGTCTTAACTAGCTGACCAGGGCGATCTGGAAGCATTACCGAGATACTGGTAACCCGTTCTGCAATTTCAAGACCGTGACCAATCACCTTCTGCAGCAGCAGTGGATCAATGTTGCCTCCGGAAAGCACAGCAACGGTTTTACCCTTGGGCTTTACCTTGCCAAACATCAGTGCAGCTACTGCCACTGCACCGGCTGGCTCAACCACCTGTTTCGATCTTTCAAGCAGTGCAACTATGGCAGAGGCAATCTGGCTGTCGTTTACCGTGACCACCTTGTCGATGTGCTTTTTGATTAACTCAAATGGGATGGCGCCTGGCTTAGCCACAGCAATACCGTCAGCAATGGTCGGTTTGGTAGCTATTTGCGTGGGGCTACCTGCCTTGAGTGAAGTCACGTACGAGGCAGCATTTTCACTTTGCACACCGATAATTTGGACTTTTCTACCCTGAGCCTTTGCCGAAAGTTTTGCAGCGACAGCTACACCAGCGGCTAAGCCTCCACCTCCGATTGCAACCAGAATGGTTTGCACATCGGGAAGCTGGTCGAAGATTTCAATACCAACTGTGCCCTGCCCGGTAACAACATCGAGGTGATCGTAAGGCGGGATGAATATTGCGCCCTTTTTAGCAGCGTACTCTTGGGCAGCCCTAAGGGTTTCAGCAAACACGGCACCCTCTAAAACAACTTCAGCGCCGTAGTTGGTTGTGGCCTGAAACTTAGGCAGAGAAGCACCCACCGGCATAAAAATAGTGGCTTTGATTCCCAGTCGTTTTGCGGCCAGGGCTACTCCCTGAGCGTGGTTACCGGCAGATGCGGCAACAACTCCGCGTTTGCGTTCATCCTTGGTTAGTTTGCTAATTCGGTTGTATGCACCGCGTAGTTTGTAGGCGCCAGTTCGCTGCAGGTTTTCAGCCTTGAGAAATACTTCTTGCCCAACAAGTTCGCTTAGAAAGTAGCTGCTCAACATCGGTGTTTCAATAGCAACAGCACGAACATTATCGAGCGCTGCTTTGAAATCGGCCAATTCGGGGGCCGTCACCGTTGTCTTAGTCATAAGACAAAAGTTTAGTCAGGCTAAAAGCTAGAACCGATTTGTCGTAGTCGTGCCACGCGGTCAGGAATTGGTGGGTGAGTAGAAAACAGGCGCTCTACCACTCCTGGCTTGATTGGATCGTTGATGTACATGTGCGCCATTGACGAGCTCGCCCGCCTCATTGGCCTTCCGTACTGGCCCAGTTTTTCTAGAGCGCTGGCAAGCCCTTCAGGGTACCTGGTGGTGTGCGCGCCGGTTGCATCAGCCAAATATTCACGTTGCCTAGAAACGGCTGCCGACACTAGGGGGCCGATCAGCCAGGCCACTACGCTCGCCACAACCCCAATCAGGATAAGTGCGATGCCGAGGCCATTATCGTTATTGCGACGATCCGAAGCGCCCGAGAAAAATGCAGCTCTAATCGCCATATCGGCGAGAATTCCGATTGCACTGACTAGGCCAAAAACGATGGTCGATACCCGAATATCGTAATTTTTGACGTGACCGAGCTCATGCGCCATGACCCCTTCAAGTTCTTTATCGTCCATGATTGCCAGCAATCCGGTTGTCGCCGCAACGATGGCATGCTTGGGGTCGCGTCCGGTGGCAAACGCGTTGGGTGCTTCATCTGGAATTACATAAACCTTGGGCATCGGCATACCCTCGGTGATGGCCAGATTTTCTACAATTCGCCAAAGCCTCGGGTTATCCGATTTTTCAATTGGAACCGCTCCACTCATAGCCACTGCCAGCGAACCCGCAACGTAATACTGGAAGAGTGCATAGAGGGCAACGAAGCCGATAATAAACCAGGCCGACGAGCCATTACCGCTGGCCTCGCCCCACCAATAGGCAAGGGCCCCAATCAGCAGTACAAAGCCGGCAATAATGACCACTGTGTTGCGCTTATTGGCGGCGATAGCCGAATACATTTTCTAACCTCTGTTTAGAACTTGACCTGAGGTGGTTCTGAAATCGCAGCCAGATCGGCAACCTCAAAAAACTCTCGCTCTTTAAACCCGAGAGACCGTACAAAAAGAGTCTGTGGGAATTGCTTGATTTTGGTATTAATCTCGCGCACTCCACCGTTGTAAAAACGCCGTGCTGCCATAATTTTGTCTTCGGTGTCACTTAGCTCCTGCTGCAGACCCAAAAAGTTCTGGCTGGCTTGCAGCTGAGGGTAGGCCTCTGCAACTGCAAATAGTGACTTCAGGGCACTGTGGAAGCCATTTTCGGCTTGTGCGGCAGCCGCAGGGTGAGCCAGGTTTTCTGGAGCGATGGTGGATGCTCTAGCTTTGGTAACCGCATCAAAAACTTCACGTTCATGTGTGGCATAACCCTTAACGGTTTCTACCAAAGTCGGAATCAGGTCGGCTCGACGTTTCAGCTGGACTGTGATGTCTCTCCAGGCTTCATCAACCCTGACGTTGAGACGAACTAGGCCGTTGTAGGTAGACCAAAGATAAATGCCGATAATGGCAACAACTGCAATAACGATTACTAGGGTGATGTCCATAGCGACAATGTTAAGCGTTAGCCACCCAAAAACAGGCTGGATTCAGCAAACATTCAGACAGCGAGAATGGATTGTGCCCCGTGTCGGACTCGAACCGACACTGTGACGATTTTAAGTCGTCTGCCTCTGCCATTGGGCTAACGGGGCAGGCGCCCTAGAGCGCCTATGAAAACGGGCACTGAGTGTGCCCGCATCCAATTTTTATTTGCTACTTCTTAGGTCGTGCAGCGTAGGTCTCGAATGCCAAACGAGGTGACTTGGTTGCTTCAATTGAAACGATGTCGCGTCGGAGCAAAAAGTTCCAAACCCAACCTGCGAAAACACGAATTTTGCGTTCCCACATTGGCATTGCTAGGCCGTGATAGCCACGGTGCATGAACCAGGCCAGCAAACCCTTGACTGCGAGTTTTTTGTACTGGAAAACACCCACGCCGATGCCTAACCCTGCGACCGCACCCATGTTCTCGTGGTAGTAATCTTTGATTCCCTCGCCACGAAGAGCAGCAACTAGGTTTTTAGCCATTAGTTTGCCCTGACGCACCGCGTGCTGAGCATTTGGAACACAGAAACCGCCGACTCCACCACCTGATAGATCAGGAACTGCAGATACGTCACCCGCAGTCCAGGCACCTTCAACAATCTCTTCTCCGTTGATAACCCGCAGGCTCGGATGTGCTGTGATGCGGCCACGGTCATCTAGGGGCAAGTCAGTGTTGCGAACAAACGGATGGGCCATAACTCCGGCGGTCCATACGATGACGTCTGACTCAAAGCTTTCGCCGGTTGATAACTCAATCTTTCCGCCGAGAGCCGATTGAAGCTGGGTATTTAGGTGAACTTTGGCACCGCGCTGGTCAAGATTTGCCAGCACCCACTCGCTGGTTTCGAGACTAACTTCAGGCATGATTCGACCCATTGCCTCAATGAGGTGAAACTTGGTCTCTTCGAATGTGATGTTTGGGTAGTAGCGAAGCATGTAGCTGACCAACGAACGCATTTCTGCAAAGGTTTCAATTCCGGCAAAACCGCCACCTACTACAACAAAGGTAAGCAGTCTGGCACGTGCTGCACCAGCGGGTAGGTTCGCTGCCTTGTCGAGGTTCGTCAGAATTCTGTTACGAATTTCAACAGCTTCCTCGATGGTCTTGAGGCCAATTGCCTCATCTGCAACTCCTGGAATTGGGAAGGTGCGCGAAACGGCGCCGGCGGTAACCACAATGTGGTCGTACTGCTGTTTGAACGGCTTGGCCCCGGGAACCTCAATGGTTGCAGTCTTCTTCTTGTGATCAACATTGGTGACCTTGCCGGTAATTACATTGGTTCGCTTCAGGTGACGACGGTGTGAGGTGACAACGTGGCGAGCTTCGATAGAACCAGCTACTACTTCAGGTAAAAATGGCTGGTAAGTAAGGTAAGGCAGCGGGTCGACCATGGTGACCTCTGCTTCGCCTTTTGCGAGAAGCTTCTCTAGCTTGAAAGCGGTGTAAAAACCGGCGTAACCGCCACCGACAATAAGAATCTTTGGCGCGCTAGCGCCCTTTGTGTTTGCAGGCATTGTTCTAATTTACTACCTTTACTTGATTGATAATTTGCGTTTAGCAGGCGCAAACTGAGGGGCTCCAACTGCAAGCCTCTAGAGCAAGGTCGCCGATTGGATTCACGCCGGGACCAGCAGCCAGTGAATGCCCGATAAGTGCGTGCAGACATTTCACTCGAGTGGGCATGCCTCCGGCTGAAATTCCGTTTATTTCTGGAACTTCAAGTTTTAAGGTTTTTGCGATGGCATCCCGATCTGCCATGTAGGCGGCATGGGCGGCCTGATAACTGACCTGAAGTTCAGGATCAGAATGGAGCCGATCTTGCAACTGAGCCATAAAGCCAGAAGCCTCTAGCCCAGATATTGCCGCGGTAGCACCCTTATGGGTGAGGTAATAGGTGGTTGGAAATGGTGTGCCATCGGTTAGCCGCGGAGCTGTGTGAACTACCGTTGGCTTTCCGCAGACACAACGAGCGGCGATTGCAAAAATATCTCGTGCTGGCCTACCCAGCTGTCGAGAAACCTCAGCTAGATCAGCTTCGGTTACTTCGGTAAGCGGCATGTTTACTCCGTCGGTTGCTCTACACCGGCGCGTACTACGGTTTCGATGACCGCATCGACCCAGTTTGATTTGGTCTCTCGAATTGAGTCTGTAATTTCAGTGGTGTTCCGTTTTTCAGCGAGCATCTCCCCCACCGTGCCTGAGGTGTCAGAGACATCCACACTGTCAGCATCCATTACCAGGAATGAAACTTCACCAGGCATTACATAGTAGAGACGGTCACGAGCCTGAGATTTTATGTACGCAGGGTCTTCCCACCGCTTTCGCTCTACTTGCATTTCAGCCACTGCTTTTTTTGCCGCATCGAGTTGAGACTGGGCCTCGAGGATGGCCTGCCGCTGAACAAACCAGGTTTGCACTCTCGGTGCCAAGGTCATTACTCCGATAACGATCATGACTAGAACCGTCAAGGTGACCGCATTGAAGTTGAAGCCCCGCAGAGCAGCAGTCACCGAGGAGGCAGTTGCTGGCTTTGCGGGGCGATTCATTTTTTAAGACTAAGTCGCTAAAGCGGATTAGGCGTTGAAGCGAGGAAACGCGCTGCGACCTGCGTAAAACGCTGCATCGCTAAGCTCTTCCTCGATTCGAAGCAACTGGTTGTACTTTGCGACTCGCTCTGAACGCGCAGGCGCTCCGGTTTTGATCTGGCCGGCGTTGGTTGCGACTGCAAGGTCGGCGATGAAAGTGTCTTCCGTTTCACCCGAACGGTGAGAAATGATTGCTTTCATGCCATGGCGCTGGGCTAGCGAAACTGCGTCTAGCGTCTCGGTCAGGGTACCGATTTGGTTTACCTTCACAAGAATTGCGTTTCCGGCCTTCAGGTCGATGCCCTTTTGCAAACGCTCTGGGTTGGTGACGTACAGATCGTCACCGACGAGCTGAACCTTGTCGCCTAGTTCTGTGGTGATTTGAGTCCATGCTGCCCAGTCATCTTCCGCCAGTGGGTCTTCGATAGATACAAGCGGGTACTTGGCAACTAGGTCTGCGTAATAAGCGATCATTTCAGCACTGGTGCGCTCTTTACCTTCAAAGGTATACTTACCGGTCTCTTCGCTGTAAAACTCGGTTGCAGCAACATCGAGGGCCAAGGCAATGTCTTTGCCCAGGGTGTAGCCGGCCTTTGCAACAGCCTCAGCGATGAGATCAAGAGCTGCAGCGTTAGTTGGCAACTCAGGTGCAAAACCACCCTCGTCGCCGAGCCCGGTGGCTAGACCCTTGGATGCGAGAAGGCTCTTGAGAGCGTGATAAACCTCTACACCCCAACGGATTGCCTCGCTGAATGACTCTGCGCCAAGAGGCACGATCATGAATTCTTGGATGTCAACACCGGTGTCTGCGTGGGCGCCACCATTGATGATGTTCATAAGCGGAACTGGCAAGGTGTAGGCGTTTGGGCCGCCGAGGTAACGGTATAGCGGCTGACCGGTTGATTCTGCAGCTGCTCGTGCGTTAGCCAGCGAAACACCGAGGATGGCATTCGCGCCCAACTTCGACTTGTTGCCGGTTCCATCGAGTGAAATTAGTGCTGCATCAATCAGACGCTGGTCTTGCGAATCAAAACCAACCAGTGCCTCATCAATGTCTTCAACAACGGCCTTAACCGCGTTTTGAACGCCTTTTCCTAGGTAGCGAGACTTGTCGCCGTCGCGGCTCTCGTGTGCTTCGAATGCTCCAGTTGACGCTCCAGATGGAACTGCGGCACGACCGAAACTGTCGTCTTCTAGGAGAACTTCAACCTCGACGGTTGGGTTTCCGCGTGAATCAAGAATTTCGCGAGCGCCTACGGCTTCGATAATGGACACAGTTCTCCTTAAGAAACGACATTGTGGGGATGACAACAGTTTAGTTTGTTTCTTGCTTAGTTAGCGATGCTGCGAAGCTCTAAGTCGGCAAAATTAATCGAATCTTCTCCAACTTGAGCGAAGGTGTTAAAGCCGTTTTCTAGCATTGAGTCGAGCAGCAAATTGATTTTCTTCGGGCGTTGCTCAATACGAACCCGATAACCTTCGGCAATTGCCTGCGCCTGCATCTCTAGGGCGTTGGCGATGGCCTTGGTCGATGCTGAATCAACGATTAGCACAACTGACCTGGCGAGTGATTCGTCTAGTTCAACTAATTCGACCGCCCGTTCAAAACCGATTGAGATTCCGACCGCAGGTGCATCAGTGCCCAGCCATCTACCGACCATTCCGTCGTAGCGACCTCCGCCGCCAATCGAGGAACCTGATTTTGGATGTTCAATTTCAAAAATCGGGCCAGTGTAGTAGCCCATCCCTCTTACCAACGTCGGGTCATATCTGAGCTTTCCGGCTCCGTGACGATTCTCGATCGCCAAGAAAATGTTCGCCAGGCGATCTGGCGCCGACGGACTGGATCCCAAACTGGTCAGCCAAATTTGGGCCGCAGCGGCAACCTCTGAACCGAATTTGGCACCAAGTTCGCTGACCACACCCTCGGCAAATATTTTGTCGAGTTTGTCGATGGTAATCATGGCTGAGCCGCGTTGATCGACCGGAACACCCAACGAATCAAGAAGTTCGATCAAGAGTTCACGGTGATTCACTCGAATGGTCGCGTCTGAAATTCCTATTTCGGCGAGTGCATCAAGGCTGGCGTTGAGCAACTCGATCTCTGCAAGTTCGCTAGAGTCGCCGATTATGTCAATATCGCACTGCACAAATTGGCGATAGCGGCCTTTTTGTGGTCGCTCGGCACGCCATACCGATCCTGTTTGAAGTGCTTTGAATACCCGCGGAAGCTTGGCGTGATTGGTTGCGTAGTATCGGGTCAGCGGAACTGTAAGGTCATAACGCAAACCAAGGTCGGCCAACCCATCGGTGTCAGAGACCTGAGCAGACAAAGCCGATTCAAGTTCTGCACCGCGCTTCATAACCCTGAAAGCTAGCTTCTCGTTGTCTCCACCCTGACCTGAAGTAAGTCGATCAATATCTTCGAGGGCCGGAGTTTCTATTTCTTGAAAACCATGAGAGCGATAAACCTGACGAATCTTATTCAGGACGTACTCACGGCGACCCTTCTCTTGCGGAAGAAAATCGCGCATGCCGCGAGGAGGGTGCACGTCTTTAGCCATTGGACAATATTGTCACAGTAGTGATGATCTAGAGTTTTTCGGCGCGGTAAACCGCAACAATCGCGTTTGCATGCCCGTGCCCCATGGCGAACTGCTCCTTTAGAAATGCAACCTGCTGCATGTGGCTCTCATGAGAAACCGCAGCAAGGGCATCCATCCAAAACGAAATTGGCTTGCCATACTTTTTCTCAATTGATGGGAAGTAGCTTTTGGGGCCGGTAATTTTCTCGCTCAAAATGTTTCCTCTGCTGAAATTGCTACCACTCCTGCATCCTGAGCATCAGCGAGTTCTGCCTCGCGAATTTCAACCATCAACTCACGAACTGCGCCGCGAAGCGCCTGTTCCGGGTCAATTCCTGCAGAACGAGCAGAAGAGACAACTGCAAGCAGAATTGCGCCGACTTCATCTTGGTTGGTCACCGTGAACGGCCCCGGAGCGTCTGCATCGAGGAGATTTATCTTCTCAGCCTTACCAATTACTTTGTCAGCTAGTGCCAAAGCCGGAAGATTGAGCGGCATGCCGTCAAGGATGCTGTCACGCTCTGGCTTTTCTCGTTTTTTGTGAGCATCCCAGTTCTGCATTACCTCATCGCCGGTGGTGGCAGCGTATTTTTCAAGCTCTTCTGCTGTTCCAAAGACGTGCGGGTGGCGACCAATCATTTTCTTGGCAGACACTTCCGCCACGGACTCAATATCAAACGGTTCACCTAGCGATCCTTGCGCAGCAAGGTCGCTGTGAAAAATGACCTGATAGAGCACATCGCCAAGTTCTTCGATAACTTCTTCGCGGGAACCTGACTCAATAGCGTCGATTAGTTCATAAGCCTCTTCAAGCAGATACTTCATTAGGGATTCATGAGTCTGCTCAGCATCCCAAGGGCAACCACCGGGCGCTCGCAGACGGTGGGCTACATCGATTAGCTCTTCGAGTTTGGTCATGCCACAAGTTTAGGCTGGTGAGCTTGGCGGGAAGACCCTGGCCAGAAAGGCCCAAGCCCAATCAATAACGGCACGATCGCGAATCGGCTCGAAATTTTCGTCTCTAGGGGCAGGAACCATCAGGGTCTTTGCAGATTGAAGATATTTCAGCCCTGGAAATAGGTGAGAGAGCTGAACCTGCTGCTCTTCAGTTAGCTCAACTGGCTGCAACTTAGCCTGTAAGCCGAGCACGTTGAAGTCTTTCAAACCAAGCCGATTTGCCTGCTGGCGCAACTCTGTGACGTCAATCAAGTTCTTAACCGAATCTGGAGCAGCACCGTAACGGTCTTCAAGTTCTGCCAAAATGGCGTCAAGCAGCTTTCGCGTACCCTTCTCGCCCGAGGCCGCCGAGAGCTTGTGATAGGCCTCTAGCCTCAGCCTCTCACTGTCTACATATGTGTTTGGTATGTGGGCGTCAATTGGCAACTCAAGTTTCAATTCAGCGGGCGAGTCTTGTTTTTCACCTTTGAACTCAGATACCGCCTCGCCAATCATCCGAAGATACAAATCGAAACCGACCCCAGCTATGTGCCCAGACTGCTCTCCACCCAAAAGATTGCCTGCCCCTCGAATTTCGAGATCTTTGAGAGCGATCTGCATTCCCCCACCGAGCTCGTTATTTTGAGCGATGGTGGCCAGACGGTCATGCGCAGTTTCACTGAGCGGTTTTGTCGGGTCGTAGAAAAAGTAGGCGTAGGCTCGCTCTCTGCTTCTACCTACTCGGCCTCTAATCTGATGTAACTGACTAAGTCCGAAGTTCTCTGCCCGGTCAACTATCAAGGTGTTGGCGTTAGGGATGTCAATGCCGGTCTCAATAATTGTGGTTGACACTAAGACGTCGAATTTCTTTTCCCAGAAGTCGACAACCACCTGCTCAAGGGCTGCCTCACCCATCTGACCATGAGCAACTGCAATTCTTGCCTCAGGCACCAGCTCGGCTAGGTCATTAGCCACTTTCTCGATGGTGCTCACCCGGTTGTGAACGAAGAACACCTGGCCTTCACGAATTAGTTCTCGGCGGATCGCGGCAGCGACCTGTTTTTCACTGTAACCACCGATGTAGGTCAAAATTGGATGACGCTCTTCGGGCGGAGTTGCCAGGGTAGACATCTCGCGAATTCCGGTGATTGCCATCTCCAGTGTTCTTGGAATTGGCGTTGCTGACATTGCCAGAACGTCGACGTTGTGCTTTAGGTCTTTGAGTTTCTCTTTGTGTTCAACACCAAATCGCTGCTCTTCATCGATTATCACCAGGCCTAATTGTCGAAACTTAACCTGCCCCGAAAGTAAGCGGTGCGTGCCGATAACCATGTCGATTTCTCCGGTAGCCAGCCCGGCAATAGTCTCTTTTACTTCTTTCTCAGTTTGGAAACGGCTGAGCGAACGAACCTTGACCGGAAAACCTGCAAACCGTGATTCAAAAGTGTCGGTGTGCTGACGAACCAGCAAGGTGGTCGGCACCAACATGGCTACCTGTTTTCCATCTTGAATTGCCTTGAAGGCAGCCCTGACGGCCACTTCGGTTTTCCCGTACCCAACATCGCCGGCTAGCAATCGATCCATTGGAATTTCGCGTTCCATGTCGCGTTTGACTTCGTCGATTGTGGTCATTTGATCTGGGGTTTCAACAAAGGCGAAGGCTTCTTCTAGCTCGTGTTGCCAAGGAGTATCAGGGCCGAATGCGTGGCCTTTTGTTTTCATACGGGCGCTGTAAAGCTTCACCAAATCGATTGCGATTTTGCGAACTGCCTTGCGTGCATTTCCCTTAACTCTTGCCCAATCACTGCCACCCATTTTGCTTAGAACTGGAGCCTCGCCACCGACGTACTTGGTCAGCATATCTAGTTGATCGGTTGGCACAAACAGGGTGTCCCCCGGGTAACCACGCTTTGACGGTGCATACTCAATCAGCAAAAATTCACGCTGGTGACGATGTTTTCCGATGCCGGTTTCTCTCGTAGTCAACTCAACAAATCTGCCGATTCCATGAATCTCGTGAACCACATAATCGCCCTGTTTGAGGCTGAGTGGGTCTACCGCCTGACCACGTTTGGTGGCGAGTTTTCTAACCTGAGGGCTGACGTAAGCGCTGTGTTTACCGTAGTACTCAGCTTCTGTAATCACTACTAATTGCGCATCCGGAGCGACAAATCCGCTGCGCAACGACCCCTGCTCAATATCAGCCTGAATGCCGGCGGCGGCAAACTGTTCACCTAGTCGCTGTGCCGTTCCGTGACCTTCAGCTACGACCACAACGCGTCGGCCTTCTTTGATCGCGTCAGACAACCACTCGTTGACAGTGAGGTCAAGCCCCTTGAAATTAGGAATTTCGAAATAGCCGAGGTTAATTAGCGTGTCATCGTCAGAGCCAAACTGTGAAATCGTCATCAAAGTGCGGTTTCCAAGACGCGATTTGAGGTGATTGAAATCGAAAAAGCTTCCCTGCGAGAGATCAATCGGCGCATTTGCACCTTCGGTTGCGGCATCCCATGCCGCGTGCAGAAACTCGTCATTGGTTTCAACCAGATTCGCCGCCCTAGCCGCTGATTTCTCAGGAGCGAGCAGGGTGACCAGGGCAGATTCAGGAAGGTAATCAACAAATGTGGTGAGCTCGTCAACCAGAACTGGCGCCAGCGACTCCATCCCATCCACTGGAATTCCTTCGGCAATTTTGGCCAACATAGTCGAAAGATTTGGAAATTCGTGCATCATTTCGCGAGCCCTGGAAGCCACGTTTGGGGTGATGATTATTTCTCGGGCGGCATAAAGTTCAACCGAGTCAATCGGCGCCTCAACCGACATCGATCTCTGATCGGCTACTGCAAATTCTCGAATTTCATCTAGTTCATCACCGAAAAATTCAAGGCGCAGCGCATGTTCAGCCGTGGTTGGAAAAATATCGAGAATTCCGCCACGCGCGGCAAATTCGCCGCGTTTGGTAACCATGTCGACTCTTGAATACGCGAGCTCAACCAGCTTCAACGACAGTTCGATCAAGCTGTATTCATGGCCCCGATGAAGCGAAAGCGGCGGATGATCAGCCAGGTGGGCAATCACAGGTTGTAAAACGGCACGCACCGAGGCTAAAACGAAAACCTCGTGGCTTTGCGGATTCTGTTTTAACTCGTTGAGCCGATGCAGCACCTGCAACCGTCGACCAACGGTCTCTGGGCTCGGGCTAAGGCGCTCGTGAGGGAGAGTTTCCCAAGAGGGAAACTCAAGGATTTCCGCATCGGGATTAAGTGATCTCAATGCTGCGGCTAAATCTTCCGCTTCACGACCTGTGGCGACAACAATTAGTTGCACATTGCAGTCATTTTCACTTGTGAGCAAGCTACTTACGGCTGAAACCAAAACGGGTTGAGCACCGGTTGGAGCAATCAGGTCAAGTCGCTTCTTCTTAAGTTGAGCCGCTACTTTGGAAAATGAGTAGGTGTCTAAAATGAGTGCGTCAAGGCGCGACAGGGCCTCAGAGTTAATTGCGCTCACAGGGTAAGTCTAAGCAACCTGAGCCGGATGCTATTCCGGTGAGTTGAACTTTTGCTGAGCGGCTAGCAGGCCATCTCTAACAACAGCCTCAGCCGCATCCGCAGCAATTTCTAGCGTGACAGGCAATTCTTTTCGCTCAGCAGCTGAGAAATCTTTCAACACGAAAGCGGCAGTTTCCATTCGGCCCGGTGGTCGGCCAATGCCAACTCTGATGCGAGTGAAATCATTACTGCCAAGCGCGGTGATTATGTCGCGAAGCCCGTTGTGACCACCGTGCCCTCCGCCGTGTTTGATTTTTGTAGTTGCGGCAGGAATATCAAGTTCGTCATGAATGACGATGATGTTAGCCGGGGCAACCGAATAAAATTTGGCCAAGTTGGCAACCGGTCCCCCTGAGGTGTTCATGTAGCCATTCGATTTTGCTAGAACCACCCTTGGGCCACCGGGGAATAGGCGTGCTTCAGCGACCTGCGCATTGGCTTTATGCGCCTTGAGCGAGACCTTTAATCGGTCGGCCAGTAAAGCTAACACCATTTGCCCAACATTGTGCCGGTTTGCAGAATAGTCGGGCCCAGGATTCCCGAGCCCGACTATTAGGTAGGTATTTTCGCTCATTGAGCAGCCTAAAAAATTAGGCCTTTGCTTCTGAGTGTGCCTCAGCTAGTTCTTCAGCGTGGCCAGCCTTGGTGGCAACCACAGATGCAACTAGTTCGTCTGACTTGAGGTCGAGCTTTGCACCAGCTGGAAGCTTGATGTCGCCGGCTAGCACGTGGAAGCCCGCGCCGTTCTCTTTGGTGATGTGAATCTCAACAAAGTCAGGAATAGCGTTTGCAGCTGCTTCAAGCTTCACAGTCTTGTGTTCTACCTCAACAATGGTTCCACCCATAGGCTCACCGACAACGTGCACAGGCACCTCAACGTGAACGCGCTCGCCCTTAGCTACAACAACAAGGTCGATGTGCTCGATGATTTGGGTAATTGGGTCTTTAGATGCACTCTTGACCAAAACCTGCTCTTCTTTACCGTTGATGGTTAGGTCAAGTAGAGCGTTCTTGTGGCGCAACACAAGAGCGATCTCGTGTGCTGGAAGAGTGATGTGGCGTGGCTCAGTTCCGTGGCCGTATATAACTGCAGGAGTGCGACCTGCTGCGCGTGCCTTGCGGGCTGCACCCTTACCGAAAGATTCACGTACTTCGGCAACAATCTTTACTGCATTAGACATAATTCATCCTTTGATTGACGATGGAACACCATCGAAGTTTTTGATTTCAATCAACTCAAGCGTGATACGCGAGGATTTGTTGTCGAAGTTTCGACCTACAGCCCCGTCGATTACGGCCAAATTTTGGCCCTCGCCGTTGTCTTCTGACAGTTTAGACGCGCAAGCCAGAATCGGCAAGCTGACAGATTGGAGGGCAGCGGCACATTTGCACGCCGCCCGCTCACATCTATTTGTATTAGGCGTGGCCTGGAAAGAGCTTGTTGACCGAGTCATCGCCGAAAACAGCGCTGATTGCAGCAGCAATTAGTGGGGCAATCGACAACACCGTGAGGTTAGCGAATTCTTTTTCTGGACCGATCGGCAACGTGTTTGTAACCACAACCTCATCAACTACGCCGTTGGAGAGCCGCTCAACTGCTGGGTTTGAAAAGACCGCGTGGGTTGCCGCAACAATAACCCTGGCGGCGCCATTATTTTTTAGCGCCTGTGCCGCGGCAACGATTGTTCCTGCAGTGTCGATCATGTCATCGACGAGCAAACAGGTGCGACCGGCCACATCACCAACCAACTCATGGGCCTCGACCTGGTTTGGCTTGTCTGGATCACGACGCTTGTGGATGATGGCCAATGGCGTACCAAGACGCTCAGCCCAAATGTCTGCGACGCGAACTCGTCCGGAATCTGGGGAAACCACGGTTAGATTTTCGTTTGAGTACTTCTCGGCCACGTAGTCAGCCAACATCGGTAGCGCCCAAAGGTGGTCTACCGGCCCATCGAAAAAACCTTGAATCTGTGGGGTGTGCAGATCAACTGACATGAGGCGGTTGGCACCTGCAGCCTTAAAAAGGTCTGTCATCAGGCGCGCAGAAATAGGCTCACGCCCCTTGTGCTTTTTGTCTTGACGAGCATAGGGAAAGAACGGCGCAACCACGGTGATCCGCTTTGCACTGGCGCGCTTTAGCGCGTCAACCATGAGCAATTGCTCCATCATCCAATTGTTGATTCCGGCGGCGTGAGACTGAATTACGAAGGCATCGACACCTCGAACGCTCTCTTCGTATCGCACGAAAGTTTCACCGTTGGCAAAGTCATAAGCGGTAGTCGGCAAGACTCGAGTGCCCAATATTTCTGCAACCTCTTGGGCTAATCCGGGATGCGCGCGCCCACTTACGATGACCAGTTTTTTAGAGTTGCTGGCGGTGATTTCCAAGTGGTGCTCCCGATTTCTAGTTTTTGGCTTGTTCTGCTGCTTCAGCAGCTTTTGATCCCGGTCGCTTGGCAATTACCCAATCAGCCAGATTTCGCTGCGGAGCAACATTCATTGCTAACTCACCCGGAGCAACATTTCTGCGCACTACGGTGCCAGCTGCTGTGTAGGCTCCATCACCAATCGTAATGGGAGCCACGAACACGTTGTGCGATCCTGAACGAACATGTGAACCGATTTTGCTGTGGTGTTTTTCGACGCCGTCATAGTTGGCGAAAATAGTGCCAGCCCCAATATTTGACTCAATGCCAATCTCGGCATCGCCAACATATGAAAGGTGAGGGATTTTGCTTCCTGCGCCAATTTTTGCGTTCTTTGTTTCAACGAATGTTCCGATTTTTCCGTTGGCGCCGAGCTCTGTTCCTGGCCGCAAATAGGCGAATGGCCCCACCGAAGCACCAGAACCAATTTTTGAACCGGTAACGTGCGACTTAACCACATGAGCACCCGCACCAACCTCTGAATCGGTAAGAAAAACCTCAGGACCAATAGTGGCCCCCTCGCCAATTTTGCAGATACCTCGAAGGTACGTACCTGGCAGCAGGGTCACGTCTTCACCCAGCTGAACTGTGATGTCTATCCAGGTGGATGCGGAGTCAAGAATGGTCACTCCCGCACGCTGCCAAGCCTCGCAAATGCGGAAATTGAGTTCGGCGGATACCTCGGCCAGTTGAACTCGATCATTTATTCCGGCTACCAGCCAGTTGTCGCTAACGGCGAGCGCCTGAACCTTGTTTTTGGCTCTCAAAATTTCAGCCGCTGCATCGGTTAGATATTTCTCACCCTGGGCATTCTGGGCACCGACTTTGGAGAGTGCCGTTCTCAAAGCTTTGGCGTCGAAAACATAAACTCCAGCATTGACCTCGGAGATCTCTAGTTGCTCGGCATCAGCATCTCGTTGCTCGACGATTGCCAGAAATTTGCCATCGTTGCTTCGAATTACTCTTCCGTAACCGGTTGGATCATCAACAATGGCGGTCAGCACTGTGGCACTGAAACCTCCGTCAAGGTGGGCTGCAATTAGCGATTCCAAGGTTGCAACATCGAGTAGCGGCACATCACCGCTGGTGATCGCAACCACTCCGTCAAAGTCTTCAGGAAGGGCAGCGAGAGCACATTCAACTGCGCGTCCGGTGCCAGGAGTGTCATCTTGTTCGGCGATGATTGCGGTTGGATAAAAAGCCCCTAGGTATTCGCATATCAACTCTTTTTCGTGCCGCACCACCGGTATTACGTAGGCGGCGTCGAGAGCTGATGCGGTAGACATTACATGGCCGAGCAGCGGTAAGCCGGCTATTTCGTGCATCACCTTGGGTTTTTTTGATTTCATTCGGGTGCCTTGACCCGCAGCCAGAACCACTACCGCCAAATTATGCTGCGTCATGGCCACCCCTCGTTATTACCGATTGCTGCTCCACTAGGACTCGAACCTAGACAAGCGCCTCCAAAGGGCGCGGTGCTGCCATTACACCATGGAGCATTGCAAGAAAATCTTGCGCTCTTAGTCTGCCAGAAAAGTTGGGTCAGGCCTGCAGTAATTCTGATGTTTCTAGCCACTCCAGCTCAAGTTCGTCCCTTTTTTGGTTGAATTCCGCCTGTTTCTTGGCTAGTTCAGCCAATCCTGCATAGTCGGATTGGTCATGCTGTGCCATGGTTTGATGCAATTTAGCTTCTTCGACCGCAAGCTTCTCTAGGGCCCGCTCAATTCTCGCCAGGTTCTTTTCGGCTTCCCGAAGTTGCGCTCCCCCGAGTGTTGGAGAGTTTGATTTTGAGCCGGCAACCGGTTGGCTAGACGCTTGCACCTTGGCCAAAAGTGAATGTTTGCGCAGTTCAAGGTATTGATCGACACCGCCGGTTAGATGACGAAGCGATCCGTCACCCATCAGGGCAAATTGATCGTCGGTTACGCGCTCTAGCAAATAACGATCGTGACTAACAACGATTAGTGTGCCTGGCCATGAATCAAGCAGATCCTCCATCGCCGCAAGGATGTCGGTATCTAGGTCATTGGTCGGTTCGTCAAGGATTAGCACGTTTGGTTCGCCGAAAAGCAGTCTCAAGAATTGGAGCCTTCTGCGCTGTCCGCCACTCAGGTCTTCAATGGGAGTTTGCAATTGCGCCTGAGTGAAACCTAGCTGCTCCACCAGCTGCCCAACACCAACCTCTTTTTTGTCAACCACAAAGGTGGCTCGCTCGCGGGCAATCAGGCTAAAAATGCGCTCACCGTGAAATTGGTCGAGCTCACGAACTTCTTGGCTTAGGGTGGCAATTTTCACGGTTTTACCGCGTTTTACTCGACCCAAGCTGGGCTGCAGCGAGCCTTCAATCAGCCGAAGTAATGTAGTTTTACCCGCACCGTTGACGCCCAGCAGGCCGACACGATCACCCGGACCAAGACGCCAAGTAACACCTCGCAAAATTCGCTTACCTGAAACCTCATAATCTAGATCTTCGATGTCAATTACGTCTTTGCCCAAACGTGCAGTCGCCAACTTCGAAAGGGCGATGCGGTCTCGTGGAGCAGGTTCATTCTCAATTAGCGCGGCAGCAGCTTCGAGTCGAAATTTTGGTTTACTCGTTCTCGCCGGGGCTCCACGCCTAAGCCATGCAAGTTCTTTTCTGAGCAAATTTTGCCTACGAGTTTCTGTTGCGGCCGCGCTGCGATCACGCTCATTTCGCTGCAGAATGTAGGCCGCATAGCCACCCTCAAAAGGCTCGATTTGCCCATCGTGTAGTTCCCAGGTTAGGTTGCATACCTCGTCTAGAAACCATCGGTCATGCGTTACAACAATTAGCCCACCACCTGATGCCGACCATCGTTTTTTTAGATGGGCCGCCAACCAAGCAACACCCTCTACATCGAGGTGGTTTGTTGGTTCATCTAGCATCACCACATCAAGGTCTTGCACTAAGAGCTTGGCCAAGGCAACTCGTCGCCGCTGCCCACCGCTTAGCTCACCAACCCTGGTGCTGAAATCTAAATCGTTCACTAACCCGGCAATAACATCCCTGATTTTTGCGTCTGAAGCCCACACATGCTCGGCGACATCACCAACCACTGCCTGACCAACGGTTAAATTTGGATCTAGCACATCCGACTGATCAAGCAAGCCGACAGTCAGTGAATTGCGCCTGGTCACCCGACCTGAGTCGACCGCCATTTTTTCTGCAAAAACTTTAAGGAGGGTCGATTTGCCGTCACCGTTTCGCCCCACGATTCCAACGCGATCACCCTCGTTGAGGCCAATGGTTATGCCATCAAAAACCTTTTTGGTTGGGAACTCGAGCGTAATTTGCTCTACTCCCATTAGGTGGGCCACTAATTTAACTCCAATCGGGCACCCTCTGCAGGGCCTGAAGTTGGTAACGCCAGAATGTTGCGCTCCCCGAAGTTTTCCGCAAGCTTGATTGCACTTTCGCGGCTTTCAACCAGGTGAGCAGTTGTTGGCCCCGAACCAGATACAAATGATCTAATGGATCCCAACGCTGCACCCAGCTCCAGTGGCTCAGACAACATAGGTGCAATAGAAATCGCGGCTGGTTGGAGTTCATTTTTAGTGTGGCGACTTAGTTCGACAACATCGCCTTCGCGCAGTGCTCGTTCGAAATCGGCGACTACATGCGGGGTCGGCCAGCCTTTCGCGGTAGAACCTCGCATTTCATCGATACGACGGTAGACCGCTGGTGTGCTAAGACCATAACTCGCGGGCACCATGGTCAGATTTATTTGCCCCGGAACTGAAATTGGGGTGAGGATTTCTCCTCTACCTAATCCCTCAGCGCAATAGCCAAGAATTGCAAAAGGAATATCAGCCCCGAGTTCGACTGACGCCGAAATTAGCTCTTCACGAGGAAGCCCCAGCTCCCATAACTCGTTCAACGCAATCAGCGTTGCAGCCGCATCCGCCGAACCTCCGCCCATGCCACCGGCGACCGGAATGTTCTTCGTAATCTCAAAAGCAATCGGTTTTTCGATAGGGTGATGGGTCAGAGCAGCCAGCCATTTTGCAGCCTTCACGACCAAGTTGCTCTCATCTTTAGGAACTTGGTTTAGCTGTTCCTGAGGTAAATTTCCTACTACTTGAACGTCCCATCTCTCTGATTCAGAGACAGTTACGGTGTCACGCAAATCTAATGCCAGGTATACACTCGCCACAGAGTGGTAACCGTCATCTAACAGTGGCCCAACTGCAAAAAATAAATTGACTTTCCCCGGCGCCGAAGCCGAAACCTTGACCGAAGTCATGAGAGTTCGACTCTTCTTCTAAAGCCAGCTAGAACTTCTTCCCAGTAAAGCTCCCGAGGATGAATCTCAGCCTCAGACTTGAGTAACTCGTGAACAATCCGAAGTTTTGTAACGCCATCTTCGACTTTGAACTCGATAAACGCGCGAGTGAGATCTTCGAAGGCCAGCGAAATTTTCCCATTTTTCGCATTTAGTACTCTTGGGCGGTCGAAGACTGACCAGCCAGCTACGTCGTTTACCAATCCAAAAATTCGAGGCAAACCAACCGAAAACTCAGCCTCGAGTTTGATCGAAATTGTCATAGAGCCGCCTCTGCGATTTTTACAAAATCTCTGATGCTGAGCTGTTCGCCTCGGGCTGTCGGATCGACACCGGCAGCAGTTAATTTAGCTTCGGCTGCACTCGCAGATCCTGCCCAAGTTGCTAACGCCTGTCGCAAAGTTTTTCTCCTTTGCGAAAAAGCAGCGTCAATCAAGTCAAAAGTTTTCAGCCTCAGTGCCTCATCCCCAATTGGTTCAGCTCGTTTTTCAAAATAGACGAGCGCTGAGTCAACGTTTGGAACCGGCCAAAAAATGGTGCGGCCAACATTTCCTGCCAAAACCGAATTCGCATACCAAGCTAACTTCAAACTGGGTACACCGTAAATCTTGCTTCCCGGCTGGGCAGCAAGCCGATGCGCAACCTCCGCCTGAACCAAAACCAATCCTTTACCTATGGTCGGAAATGTCTCTAAGAAGTGCAGCAGCACAGGCACCGAAATGTTGTAGGGCAGGTTAGCAACGAGCGCGTCAGGAGGCATGGGAAGATCCTGAAGCTTCATTGCATCGGCAGTTACTAGCTGAAATGATTTTCCGGGTGCTCGTTTGGCAATGGTTGACTCAAGTTCTGCCGCCATTTTCTGATCGATTTCAACAGATATAACGTGTTTGGCCTGTTCTAGAAGCCCTAGGGTTAGAGAGCCCAACCCAGGCCCGATTTCTACAACAGTTTCGTCACCTGAAAGCTTCGCTGCCGAAATAATCCGACGAATCGTATTGGGGTCTGTCACAAAATTTTGGCCTAGTTTTTTGGTAGGCACCACGTTCAATCTTGAAACTAATTCTTTGACATCAGCACCGCCTAGCAGCTCAACCATTTTTGGCAAGCCCCCATGATCCATACACCGACTCAGTGTTTTGAGCCAGCTGTTGGCAAAGACTTTCAAGCGCAACCTCAAGCTCGACTGCCATGGCACGCACTGTGACCGGAATCAGATATGAGGTGTTAGGTCTGCCACGAAATGGTTCCGGAGCTAAGAAAGGAGCGTCAGTTTCAACTAGGACGAGTTCTTTGTGAGCAACGCGAAGTGCATCTCTAAGGTGTTGGTTGCGTTTAATGGTGATGTTGCCGGCAAACGACATGAACCATCCTTCTTCGTTGCAAATCTTTGCCAACTCAACGTCACCTGAGAAACAGTGAAACACGGTGCGTTCTGGCGCACCCACTCGCTTGAGAGTCGCCACCACCTCATCATGTGCGTCACGGTCGTGGATCATCAGTGCGATGTTGTTTTCTTTAGCAATTCTGATGTGCTCTTCAAATGAGTGTTGCTGCAGGCGGAGGCTATGCTCGCCCTCAGTGCGGAAGAAATCTAGACCAGTTTCCCCGACTGCGCGAACTCGATCTTGCTTAGCAAGTGCGTCGATTTGAGCTATTGCGTCGTCCAAATCGCTCTGGTTTTGATAGTCGGCAGCTTCGTTCGGATGAATCGCAACCGCCGCAAGAATTCTCGGATCAGATTGGGCCTGTTGGGCACACCAGACCGAGCTCTCTAAAGTCACGCCGACCTGCACAACGGCCTGAACGCCCACCGACTCGGCCTTGTCTAGATGCTCCTTTACCGGCAACGGAGGAAGTTCGTCGAAAAACTGAAACTCAAGATGAGTGTGGTTGTCATAAACCGGGAAAGGAAGCGGTTCTGGAAGCGGGGGAAATTCAAATTTTCCGCTTTTGGTTTTGTTTTGGACCTCGCCCGCAGATCTAGCTCTCACGAAATTTTCTTCGCTTGAACTCACTTGCCTTCTGCCTCATTTTCAATTCTTGGGAACAGTGCCTCAAGTGTGCCGATTTGCCCACCGACAAGCAGCTGACCCCAACGTGCTGCTTCGCCAATCTTCTGCTCAGCAATCGGCCCGTTGGTGGCTGTACCCAATGCGGCCCATAATTTAGACGTTGCTTTAGGGGTAACCG
This sequence comes from uncultured Rhodoluna sp., assembly GCA_964530255.1. Lineage (GTDB taxonomy): Bacteria > Actinomycetota > Actinomycetes > Actinomycetales > Microbacteriaceae > Rhodoluna. The sequence continues at coordinate 28,218 of CAZGZW010000001.1, read as the reverse complement.
GAGTAAGCGCAATCGCCAAAACCCGCAAGCCCTCGGCGGTGGTATTGAGAACAGTGGCAAGTCGATCACGGTTTTCAGCTGACTTGGCAAGCGCCCACGGTTCTTGAACTGTGATGTAGTTATTGAGCTCATCCACCAGAGTCCAGACGCTTGAAATGGCATCTTGAATAGCTACATCATCGATAGCAGTCTCGGCGTATTTAATCGCCTGTTCGGCGACCCTTATAACCTGAAGATCAGCTTCCGTGTGATCCGCTGCAGCCGGCAAAACACCATCGAAGTATTTGTGAATCATCGCAATTACGCGGGAAGCCAGATTGCCGAATCCGTTGGCCAACTCTGCTTGGTACCGAGCCGAAAGGTCTTCCCAAGAGAATGATCCGTCTTGCCCAAAGGCTATTGCCTTCATGAAGTAATAGCGGAAGGCATCGGAGCCAAAAGTATCGGTAATTTGCTCGGGTGCGATTCCGGTTAGCTTAGATTTCGACATCTTCTCACCGCCAACCAACAACCATCCGTGTCCAAAAACTCTCTCGGCTGGCCTAATGCCCGCTGCCAGCAGCATGGCCGGCCAAATTACAGCGTGGAATCTGAGGATGTCTTTACCGACAACTTGAACCGATGCCGGCCAGAGTGAGGCAAATTTGTCTTGGGCCTCAGGTTCTTCAGAACCGTAACCAATTGCGGTGATGTAGTTCAGCAGCGCATCAAACCAGACATAGGTGATGTGGCTGTCATCCCATGGAATGTCAATACCCCAGTCAAATTTCTCTTTCGATCGAGAAATTGACAGATCATCGAGGCCACGACGAACAAAAGCAATAACTTCGTTTCGGGCCGATTCTGGCTGAACAAACTTGGGATTGTTTTCGTAGTAATCAAGCAAAGGTTGGGTGAATTCACTCAGCTTGAAGAAGTAATTTGTTTCCTCGAGTTTTTCTACCGGCTTTGAGTGAATAGCGCAGACCGACTGCCCCTCAAACGCACCTTCTCCGTCGATTAGGTCAGCCTCGGTTTTGTACTCTTCACAGCCGACGCAGTAGTTACCCTCGTAAGATCCTCGATAAATGAAACCGGTGTCATAGAGATGCTGCAAAAACTTCTGGACGTTTTGCTCGTGGCGTAGTTCAGTGGTGCGGATGAAGTCTTGATTCTGAATGTCGATTGTTTCCAGCAACGGAAGCCAGGCGCTCTCAACCAACTTGTCTGCCCACGCTTTTGGGGATGTGTCGTTGGCGGCCGCCGTGCGCAAAATCTTCTCGCCGTGTTCGTCGGTGCCGGTAAGTAAAAAAGAACTCTCGCCCCTTTGACGATGCCACCTGGCCAACACGTCGGCAGCAACCTCGGTGTAAGCGTGCCCAATGTGTGGTGCATCATTTACATAAAAAATAGGTGTCGTGACATAGAACGACTTCGGGCTGCTTGGCATGAGCTCTATTCTATTTGGCGAGAGATTCAGCTTCGCGCGAAGCCAACACCGCAGCGTATAGCTCTGATTTGCTCACACCATTACTATTGGCTATCTCAGAAACCGCTTCTTTAACTCTTAAATTTTCTGAAATAAGAGCTCGCACCTGTGGGACCAAGTCTTCAACCGAGGCTTTGGATGCTTCCACGGCACCTGCGACAATCAAGACCAATTCCCCGCGCACCTCTGAGGCAGACCAGGCCACCAGGTCGGCCAGCGGTCCTCGCACTGCTTCCTCAAACTTTTTCGTGAGCTCTCGAACAACGGCTGCCTTGCGATCTGAGCCAAACACAGCGGCCGCATCTGTGAGCGACTCATGTATTCGGTGCGGCGACTCGAAAAAAATCATGGTTCGAGACTCAGTCGCAAGTTGGCCAAATACATTCCTACGATCTCCGGATTTTCTCGGCAAAAAACCTTCGAAGGTAAAACGGTCGGTCGGAAGCCCTGAAATTGCCAATGCACTAATTACTGCCGAAGGCCCCGGAATAACTGTGACAGCCCCACCCAGAGCAATGACCTCACGGACCAAAACATAGCCAGGATCACTTACCGTGGGCATTCCTGCGTCGCTAACTACAAGTAAATCCTGCTCAGTAGCTAGTTGGGCCAGTTCTTTCACTCGGTTGATCTCGTTGTGCTCGTGAAGACTGAAAAGTTTGGCTGTGATTTGAATCTTTAGAGCCTGAGCCAGCTTTATCAACGTTCTTGTATCTTCGGCCGCTATGTAGGCAGCCTCGGTAATTGACTCAATCAACCGTGGAGACGCATCGCCAAGGTTTCCAATCGGAGTCGCAGCAAGAATGAGCACGCTCTATTGTCTAGCATTAGTGAGTGATTGAAGCGCTAGTCGGTCCTCTTGCTCGACTCAAAAGTCGAATGCCGTTAAATCGTGCCGCTTCAATCGCAATTCTTGTCCTTGCAGCATTCCTTAGGCTCTGGCAGCTGGGATACCCAGCAAAACTCGTTTTCGATGAGACCTACTACGTCAAAGATGCCTGGACCCTCATCACTACCGGTACCGAGAAAAGCTGGCCCGCAGACGCAAACTCCGCTTTCGAGAGCGGCCAAGTTGATGGATATTTAGCTGACCCTAGTTTTGTGGTTCATCCACCACTTGGAAAATGGATAATCGGCGCTGGAATGGCTATTTTTGGCGCTGACAATTCGTTCTCTTGGAGAATCGCCGTTGCAATTCTCGGCATCGCCTCTGTAGCTCTGATTATGGCGGTGGCAAAAGAGATATTTCACTCGCAAGCTGCAGCACTGCTTGCCGGTTTTCTGCTTGCCATCGATGGTCACGCAATTGTTCTCTCCAGGACCGGCCTTCTAGACAACATCCTTGCTTTTTTTGTTTTGTTGGCATTTTGGCTCCTCATCAAAGATCGCAGCAAACCGATTTCAGTAGTTGCCTATGCACCTAGGCCTTGGCTTTTGGCCTGCGGAGCAGTGCTGGGTGCAGCAACAGCCGTCAAATGGTCAGGAGCATATGTTTTTCTGGGGTTTGCCGTGTATTTAGCGATCAGTGAAATCAAGCGATGGCACCAGAGTGGACGAACAAATTGGATTATCTCCGCGACTAAATCAGCGCTGGTTAATGGCTTGGCTGCCTTTGCAGCGTTCTGCATGGTTTATTTGCTCAGCTGGTCAGGATGGTTGTTTACGGGAAACGGCTACGACCGCAATACCTCGGAAAATCCCCTGGTTGCGCTCTGGAACTACCACTTGAATGCCTACTCTTTTCATGTCGGGCTTAGCACACCCCATTCCTACGCCTCGAACCCGCTGACCTGGACATGGCTGATTAGACCAACCAGTTTTTTCTATGAGGGTCTTAGCGAGGGGGAAGCTGGGTGTCGTTCAATCGGAGGCTGCTCAAGCGCAATCACCGCCCTAGGAAACCCCATCATTTGGTGGGCGGGATCACTCGCGATGCTTGCGACGCTATTCGTCTTCGCTAAATACCGGGACCGCGTCTCTGCGCTGATTTTGTTGGGTTTTTCAGTCGGATACCTGCCCTGGTTGCTTTACCCTAACCGCACCGTATTTCAGTTTTACTCAATCGTTTTTCTACCATTTTTAGTGCTGGCAATTGTTCACCTCACCCAGCGGTACGTTCGAGGCTCTGCTGATCAAGAGTCGACTAAACGCTATGTGGTAGGCGCAGCAATTTTTGCTTTGGCGTTATCGCTCTTCTTTCTCCCAATTTGGAACGGAACCTGGATTCCATATTGGTTCTGGCAAATTCACATGTGGCTCCCCACTTGGATTTAGGCTGGACAGATGTCTTCTCAACTCGCAGTGCTGCGCTATCCCGGTTTTGCCAGGGTTATTTCTAGCCAACTGCTGGCTCGTTTCCCTTTTGGGATGATGTCGCTGGGCTTGGTCATGCACATTGAAGACATGCACGATTCATACGCAGTGGCCGGTATTGCGCTGGGCGCGGAAACCATTGGCGCAGCTATTTCCGGGCCGGTTTTAGCAAGATGGCTTTCGAGATTTGGCACTAGGCCAGTAATTCTCTCGTCTGCACTTATCGGCGCAGCAGCCCTCCTAATTTTGGGTACTTTCTGGCTTACCGAAATCGCGGTAGTTCTGCTCGCCCTTGCGGTGGGGCTAACCTCACCACCGATTCAATCTGCGGTGAGAACCATTTATCCCACACTAGTCAAGAAAAAAGACCTCAACACCGTCTATTCGTTAGATGCAACCGCTCAGGAAATTATTTGGGTAATTGGTCCGGTGGCGGCAGCTCTGTTGGCCGCGGGAGCAAACACAGGTTTCGTGGTAATTCTCATGGCCATCACTCAGGTAATCGGCTCACTGCTATTTTGCGCAAATCGTGAAGTTGGTCAGTTAAGAATCGACTTACCCAAGGGCAAAGTCGGCTCAGTACTCAAAAACAAGCTGGTATTTGCAAACGCTGTTGTTGGCCTGCTGATGGTTGGATCATTCAGCGGGGTTGAAGTTGGTGCGGTTGCAATTTTGGATAAGGCCCTTGCCGGATTGGTTCTGGCTGCCCTGTCGGTTGGCTCTATAGTCGGGGGGCTATTGCTGGGGCATCGTGGAAAAACGAAGTGGGCACTGACGAAATTCCTGAGCATTATTGCCTTTGGTTACGCTGCCGTTTGGCTAGCGCCAGAAAATGCATTTTGGATAGGCGCCTGTTTCTTCGTTGCTGGTCTGGGAGTTGCCCCCGCCTTCGGATACCTAGCGGCGATGATCGCATCCTCTCTAAAACAATCTGAGTCAGCGGAAGCATACGGATGGATCAATACCGGTCAACTGATGGGCTATTCGGCTGGCGCTGCACTGAGCGGCATAGCAATTGACCTGATTTCAAACGTCGCAGCCATATGGGTCTCGATTGTCTTTGCGGCAGCGACGGTATTGGCCGCAATCATGACCAGCAACCTTACTCCTCAATCAATGATTGCAACGAAAGGAAAATAGTGAAAACTTTCGCCGTGACATACAACTATGGGCCAGATACTGACCTAAGAATGCAAATTCGAGACAGCCATCGAGCTTGGCTCAAAGAGCTCTTTGCTGATCAGATCCTCCTGGCAAGTGGGCCAATGGTCGACCTCGATAGCGCACTGCTGATATTTCGCGAAGAGAGTTTCGACAGCCTGGCTAAACTTCTTGATCAAGACCCGTTCGAGCTGGCCGGTCTAATCGCAGAACGAGAAATTCTCGAATGGAACCCCGTAATTTCACCCTGGAGCCAACAGTGACTTTTTCAAACTCGCAAGTGCCTGAGTTAATTTCAAACACCGGTCAGAAAATTCCGCAGCTTGGCTTGGGTGTTTACAAGGTGACTCCAGACATCGGTGTTGACCTGGTAAAACTTGCGATCAGCAACGGATATCGTCGAATTGACACCGCTGCCCTGTACGACAATGAGCCAGAAATTGGCGCTGGGGTCAGAACCAGCGGCGTTGACCGTGAAGAGCTTTTTGTCACAACCAAAATTTGGAATGACCGCCAAGGTTATCCAGAGGTTTTTGATGCCGTTGAAGAGAGCCTAAATCGACTAAATATAGGCTACCTAGACATGCTCTTGATTCACTGGCCAGCGCCCGCCCAAGGCAAATTTGTGGAAACTTGGAGGGCATTTGAAGAGCTGCTCGAGAAGGGTCGCGTTCGAGGGATCGGCGTTTCAAACTTCAACCCAGAACACCTTCAGGAACTAATTGGAAGTTCAAACGTCATTCCGGCGATCAACCAAGTAGAACTGCACCCTGGGTTGCAGCAAGCCGATGTTCGAGCCATCAACCAAAAATTTGGGATTTTGACCGAGGCTTGGTCGCCACTGGCTAGGGCTCGCATGAACGATGAAGAAGTTATTCAATCGATCTCCAGCCGCACCGGAAAAACACCCGCGCAAGTGATTTTGCGCTGGCACATTCAGCTCGGCAACCTGGTAATTCCAAAATCGTCTAACCCCGATCGATTGTCTGAAAACATTGACATTTTTGACTTCGAGCTAACCGAAGCTGACATGGCCTCGATTGCCACTCTTGAGAACGGGCAACGAATCGGGCCCAACCCTGCCGATTTCAGCTAGTCTCCGTGGCTAGACCTGATCGGTTGCCGAAGGCTCTTTCTGATTTCTAGTCGCCCAGAGACTCGCAACGGTTGTAACAAATAGAGTTATTAAGATCACGCTCAGCGAAAGATTTGTTGAGATTTCTGGTACCCACTTGACGTATTCACCACCGTTGATAAACGGTAGTTCGTTTTTGTGCAATGCGTGGAACACCAGCTTTACGCCGATCCAAGCCAAAATAATCGACAATCCGATTCCCAGGTACTTTAGCCTCTGCATCAGACCACTTAGTAAAAAGTAGAGCTGCCTCAAACCTAGAAGTGCAAATGCGTTTGCGGTGAAGACGATGTATGCCTCTTCGGTAAGGCCGTATACCGCGGGGATTGAATCAAGAGCGAACAAAACGTCAGTTGCGCCAATTGAAATCATCACGAACAACAGTGGTGTAGCAAGCCGTTTCCCGCCCTGGATGATGGTGAGCTTATTTCCGTGAAATTCATCAGTGCTAGGCACACGCTTACGGATAAATTCCATCAATTTACCACCGGGCACTTTGTCATCGTGCGCTTCATGGAATGTGTCCCAAATCAGCATGACGGCGGTGTAAATCAGGAAAGCGCCGAAAAGATAGAAGACCCAGCTGAAGGCATTAATCGCTGTCGCTCCAACGGCAATAAAAATGCCGCGCAGCACCAGTGCGATGACAATACCGATCAGGAGAGCCTGACTCTGTAGTTTTCTGGGAACGGCGAATTGAGTGAAGATGATCAAAAAGACAAACAAATTGTCTACGCTGAGGCTTTTTTCGGTTATAAAACCTGCGAGATACTCGGCTCCGAACTGCCCACCCCAGGCCTGGCCGACAAACCAAGCAAAGCCAAGCGCAACAGACATGTAGACGGCGCTTTGGATAGCACTCTCTTTAAATGTTGGTTCGTGCGGATTCCTCAACTGCACTACTAAGTCAACGACTATTACAGCTGTGAGCACCAAAACGGTGACCCACCAAACCCAAGGCTCTACCAGCATCAATCCACCCTTTCTCGAAAATCAAACTGGCAACAATACGGAATAATTCCTGAGATTCAAAGGCTGAAAATCAGGGAGGTATGAAAATGCGCGTATTGATTTCTGGGGCCTCGGGGCTTATCGGAACCGAACTAAAACGGCAGCTAATTGAACTGGGACATGAGCCGCTCAGCCTAGTTCGAAATCGCCTCGTTGGCGCCGGAGAGGTTGCTTGGAACCCCGATCGACTCGAAATTGACCCCGACGTCATGAATAGCATCGATGCAGTCGTTAATCTCGCTGGAGCAACTACCGGACGAATACCCTGGACGAAGAAATATAAGCAAGAAATTGTTAGCTCTCGACTTAATTCAACTCGAACGCTAGTTCGCGCAATTAATAGCGCTAGCGCTAAACCAAAAGTTCTAATCAGCGGTTCTGCATCGGGCTTTTACGGCGACGGCGGGGACTCCATTTTGACTGAAGAATCACCTAAAGGCTCCGGTTTCCTGAGCGATCTTGCGTCCAACTGGGAGGAGGAGGCCCGGCTTGCCAACACAAGAGTTGTTTTGGTGCGAACCTCCATGGTCATGTCTAAGCGACTGGGTGCCTTGGGGAGACTATTGCCTCTGATTAGGGCTGGCATAGGTGGCGCTTTGGGTAACGGGCGCCAGTGGTGGGCTTGGATTTCGGTGGAAGACGAGGCGGCCGCAATCATCCATCTAATCAACACAAAGGATGCAGTAGGCCCGTTCAATCTGACGGCGCCAGAACCAGCAACCTGTGGTCAAATCGTCACAGCCCTCGCGAAAGAATTGAAACGGCCTGCCTTCCTCAAGGTGCCAAGCTGGGCTCTAAATTTGCTGATCGGCGAGGCAGCTCGAGAGTTGCTTCTTTGCAGCCAAAACATGACTGCCACAAAATTATTGTCGACCGGGTTTAGGTTTAGGCATCCCGATCTCAAAACGGCAGCCAGTTGGGTGGTAGAAAAATAAAAAAAGAGGGACCATGCGGTCCCTCTTTTTTAGTTTGAAATTTACTTGGCAGCAGGCTTCTTCGCAGTAGTCGCCCTAGCAGCAGGCTTCTTTGCGGCGGTTGCCTTGGTAGCAGTTGCCTTCGCTGCTGGTTTCTTTGCGGCAGTTGCCTTAGAAGCTGGCTTAGCAGCAGGCTTAGCAGCAGGCTTCTTCGCAGCAGTCGCTTTAGCAGCCGGCTTAGCAGCAGGCTTCTTAGCGGCGGTTGCCTTGGTAGCAGTTGCCTTCGCTGCTGGTTTCTTTGCGGCAGTTACCTTAGCAGCTGGCTTAGCAGCAGGCTTTGCAGCCTTTGCAGTGGTCTTGGCGGCAGTGTTTGCAGCTTTTTTAACAGCGGTGCCGGCAGTCTTGGTTGCTTTGGTAGCAGTCTTGCTGGCGGTACGTACGGCGGTGGTTGCTTTCTTCTCAACTACCTTGGCGGTGGTTGCAACTTTCTTCTCTACAACCGCAACGGTTTTGTCGACCTTTTTCTCTAACTCAGCAGCAGCTTTTGCAGCCTCGTCCACAACCTCAGCAGCAAGTTTGCCTGCGTCTTTTGCGATGGTCTTTGCGTTCTTGGTGAAAAGTTTTTTAGCGGTATCAAAAATGCCCATGGGTATACTTCCTGAAATCGGGGATATCTAAACTTTAGCGCTAACTCTGCTGTTAGCTAAGAACTTGTCACGTGAATTATCAAGATCAAAATCCGTTGGATCTGCGTCTTGCCAAAATTTCATCGAGGTTGACATCAACTTTTTTGGGTTGCATTTGAACAACCTCAGCAATTTCCACCTGCTCAACCTGAACTAATGACTGTTTAGGGTTAGGCAAATTAACGGGGACCCAGCCACGCAAATCAGATGAAGAATCGACAGCTACCGAGATAGATTTTGGCATTGTTGACGGTCGCTTTATCTTGTTCAACTCGAGCATGAGAACGCTAAGGGTCTGAGCAGATTTTAGAGCCAACCCCGCAGAGGAAGCAGCGAAAACCACGAGAACCATCGACAGTACGATTGTGGCTTCAATGCTCAACTGGGCAAAAAAAGTCACCACAACGCCAGAAATTGCCAAAGCACAAGCGCCTGAAAACAAGTTACGTGTTCTGCGTAGCCGGTCTATTCTCGAAACTTTATTTACTACTTGAGAACGCATGACTCGGCGATTTTTATTGGCGCGAATTTCAGCTCGGAGAACTTTTATTTCAGCCCTTCGATTCTCTTTTTGCTCACTGCGCCTTACCCAAGAAGGCACAAAGACCCAAAGCCATAGTGCGGCGACTACCAAAAGCATTAGGCCACCAGCACCGTTGAAGTTCATAGTTCAAAGATATGCGCCAGGAGTTAAGTCAAGAAGGATTTAATTCGGTGTGTTTAATTTTCGGATGGCCGATTCCAAGGATAAGCCTGACGTGGAGTTTGATTTGAAACCCAGCGGTTCATCAGACCGTTCGGAACTTCATCTTCGGTGAGTGCGAAACTGTAATGATCTCGCCATTCTCCGTTGATGTGTATGTACCTGCGTTTGTACCCCTCGTACCGAAGGCCAAGTTTTTCGACCACCCGAAGAGAGGCTTTATTTTCAGGTCGAATGTCAATTTGTACCCGGTGCAACCCAACAGTTGTGAACAAGTAATCAATCACCAAAGCGACCGCCTTGGGCATAATTCCCTGCCCGGCAAAGTCGGGCGAAATCCAGTAACCAATCGACGCCCCACTGACCGATCCGTAAAGAATATTTCCGACATTTATTTGGCCAACTACTTCCCCCGAAATTTCGATGACGAACGGTAATCCGATTTGGTCGGTCTGCTGGCGAAGTAAAGCGCGAATCTGCCGGCGAAAATCAAAACTTGCTGGGGCATCAGGGTTAGTTGCCTCCCAGGGTTTGAGCCATGGACGGTTCTGAGTTACCAAATACTCCAAAACTTTTGCGTCTCTCATGCGAATAAATCTGACAACGACGTCATCTTTACTCATCGAAAAGTTAGTTGGCACTTGGCTAGATTAGTGCCATGGTCGCATTTGGAATCGCTGAAGAGAAAAAACAGCTGCGCAAAAAAATACAGAGCAAACGCTCGGTTTCGAAATCACAACACAGCGACCAATTGTCATGGCAACTCCAATCAGTTACTGAAAAATTCGGAGCCAAAGTAATCGCCTGCTATTTCACATTTGATGGAGAGCCCGATACCCGAGAATTTCTCGATTGGGCCTTGAGAAGAAAATTACGCCTAATCTTGCCGCGGTCAAACAGTGACGGCTCACTCAGTTGGGTGTATTTCCTAGGCGAAGTTGAAATTGGGATTTTTGGTCAAGACGAGCCAATTGGAAAACCAGCGGAACTAAGCGAAGCTGACCTCATTTTTGCTCCCGCGCTCGCTGTTGATCGAAATGGAAACCGACTCGGCAAAGGGCTCGGATACTATGACCGAAGCCTGGGCTCTTTGAGAAACGTGTTTGCTGTCGTTTTTGATGATGAAATTTTTGACTTGATTCCCCATGATATTCACGACATCGCTGTGTCTGGTGCAGTGACTCCAACGTCCGTCCATTATTTTTCAACGAAACCTTAAAATAGAGTTATGCCGACCTACTCCTACGCTTGCAATAACTGCGGCCACAGTTTCGACATTCAACAGTCATTTAGCGACAAAGCTTTGACCGAATGCCCAGATTGCAAAGGCGAATTGCGAAAAGTTTTTGGAACGGTAGGGGTTACCTTCAAAGGATCTGGTTTCTATCGAACCGATTCTGCCCCGAAATCAAATTCTGGAAACTAGCCCCAGTGCGGAGGCTTGTCACGTTTTAGCCTTTGATCATTATTTTCGCTTCGATCTCCCCAGGCTACGTCTGTGTCTTCAAAAGCACGATCAGAGTCACTGAATAACGCCTGAGGCTGCTTAGAAACGCTGAGACCCAGCGACTCTGCAATTCGATTTGCTACGTTTTGAGGGTCTGCAAATAATTCAAAACTAAACACCCTCAGGTATCTCCAGCCCAAGGCAGTCACAAACTGTGGCTCTATCGCGAACTTCTCAATGCTGTCGCTTCCGACCAGATTCCAATCCGCAAAAATCGCAGCGGCCTGTTTTCCGTAGGCGGCCACCAATGGGAGATTTCCGTAATTTGTGGCTACCCTAATTCCCAGTTTTTTCAAACGTAGGCTCAGATCGTTCAACAAGAAATCTGCCTCTGCTGGAACCTCTAATTCAGGCTCACCCGCGGCGGATTTCAATAGGTCAATTAGGAGGTCAGCACCCTGCGAAATTTTGCCCGCAGGCAATTCATCCGGCTCAAAGCAACTCACCACGGTGATTTCTTTTCTAGCGCTCACCAGCAAATTAGCAATGCGCCTTGGACCCTCAGGGGACGATAGTTGTCCAAAATTCGACAAAACAGCTCCGTGAGAAGTCTTGCCATAGCCCAAGCTGAAAATTACTCGATCAGCAATTCGATGTGACAAATCGACTAGAGAGACAATTTCGAATTTTTCTCTGCCATGGGCGTCAAAAAACTCTGCGTGAGCACTTCTTGTCTTTATTGCTTCCGCAACTGCTGATCGAAGCCGTTCAGCGTGAACCTCGGAAGCTGATGCAACCAAAAGCGACTTCTCAGGCTGCCACTGAGCGTGATGAAAAATAAGGTCAATGGTTCGAACTAATTCGCCATCGAGGCTTTCAGTGGCACCTTCAATGGTGCTTTTTGCTCGATTGTGATCACGCACCAGTTCGAGGTTGAAATTCTTTTTACCCAGAAACTCCTCAGCGGTCGCGGTGAAATTTATCCGACCCTCATAGAACTCGCGGTTGACCATGGCGCCCAGAGCCTGCGGTGCAGTGCGATAACTACGAACCATCGAGATGGAGCCAAATTTGGCCGCAACTTCAGCGTAAAGAGATGTTTCAAAACTAGATTGCTCTGCATCTAGAGCACGAACCTCGATGTCAAACTTCAATGGAGCGGAAATTGCAGGATCACCAAAAGCAATCACTTGAGGCGCTTTGCCTAACCCAAGATACTGTTCTGCAGTCGTTGTACTTGCCGCATCAAGCGCCAACACCAAATCGAAATCTCCACTTAGCGAAAGCTGTGGGTAATAACCGGAACTTATAACTGCAGGGGCCAGGACCGTTGCCAAATTGGGTGTGGTTTGCATGATTTGCGGAACCGTTGCTTGGCCCGACCGAAGAACTTCTTTGAGCGATTTAGCTTGTTCAGGATGAGCCGCAATTGAGTTTTGCCAATCTGCAGCTTGGGCTAAAAGTAATTCATTCTTTGAATTGACTAATTGCTGTTGATAGTGAAGCCCTAATTCGATTTCAGCATGCTTACGTTGATCAAAATTGACGATTGGAAAGGCGCCTTCGTCTCGGATGAGTTCTTCGAGAACAGATTGCCACCAGGTAAGTTCAAACTCGGCTGCTACCTCATCTGAACTTGTCACATGAAGCCGAGCCAGTTCCCGTGATAGCGAGCTTAGCCCGGCATTTTTCAGTCGCTGTTGCACTAAAACGCGTTCTGCAAAACCATCGAGTGCCGATTGGTCTTCTGCGAGAGACTCAAGAATTCGAGCCAACTCGGGAAGGGTCAGCTGGCTTAGTTCTTTTCTTTCGACCTCAGGGTCAAGGTGCCTCTGCAGTACTTCCAGGTCTGACACGAAAGCCTGGTAGGCGACCTGGGCGTCTGCGATACCTAGAGGAACGGATGGAGGGATCGGGCTCTGACAAAGCTGGGTCCAGGCTATGCGTTGCGAATCAATTTCGTTCAGGGCCGCGTGTAAGTCGCTTACCCCCATGCCAGGCCGCAGATATTCTCTTGCCAGCTTCTTTAAGCGACGGCGATTGCCCCCAGATATAACTGGTCGCTCAGCGCGAGGAACTCCCTTACGCGGTGCGGTGGCAGCAATAAGTTCGGTTAGCGGGCGGTCGAAAACATCTGCGACAAAACGATCGAGTGTCTCTCGAATTCCAATAAACAACCTGAGATACTCGCCCCATTCGGCAACGGATTCTGCTGGTTTGAAGTTTGAGCGGGCAGTGAACTCATCCATTACCACCGTCAATCTTGGCAGTGCCTCTGCAGAAAGTCGCTTCACCAACTGAACAACTCTCTCCACCTCGACTGGGTTCTCAAACTGAGCTCCAAACCAGGCAGAGTCTTGAGGACCAAACCGGTACTCACCTAATTCGAGAGCCTGATTTAGATCAGCCCTCGCGGCTTCAAGTTGCTCCCGGTGCGGAAGCCGATCAGTCGAAATGCGCGCGGTATTTCTAGGCGGGTTTGGACCTGAAGAAATCGAAGCGAGTTTCATCATGGCAGTCGAAATGCTTACGCCAAACCTGGGGTCTGCTTGAAAAAGTGCTCGATCATAGAGATCGATTTGCTCTCGTTGCAGCGACGCTTCAACAGTCGAGACCTCAAGACCCCTTGATTTTTCGTTTCGTGAAATTGCTGCAACCAGGTCGAGCCATGCCGAGTCTGTTCTAACCGCTAATCCGGGTAGCCCGGTCTGCGCTAACCGATCTGCAATCTCAGCTCTAGTTTGCTCTCTGTTGGCAAGCAGCAAGACTCGTTTGCCGTTTCTAACCTGCTCCACCAGAAGATTTATAACCGTTTGCAGGTAGCCACATCCGGGAAGAGTTTCAACTGCAAAACTGGCTCCAGTTAGCGATTTTCCAATGATGCAGCGCTGAACTTGGTCTGCTGACAAAACAGTTTGACGACTGGAATACCTGGCAAGCGACTCGGAGCTCGCCAGCACGCCGTCTGACACGGCTGGGTTGTCAAGAACAAAGTTGGCATTTTGGCTGAATTGCTGCTCTAGCTGAATGGGTTCAAGCGCAAAGTTTGAAATTACCAAGATGCGCCGAAATTCGATGCTTTCCAATGCGGAGGTGAGGTTTGCCAGATAGTTCAAAACTGTGACCGGCACCAAATCAGAGCTCTCGAGCTGCCTAGCCAGCAATTCGGGTTCGCTTAGCCGAATACCGATCGACTCTAGTTTTTGCGTAAGTGCTGGGTTTACGGTTGGAGCAGCTGCAAGTGATATTTCATAGTCGTCACCTTTGCGCTGCAGCTGTACTTTCCAGCGGAGTATTGGAATCTGTTGACTCCCAGAGCTGTCGGTGAATGATGCTAATCCACCGATCAAAGCCAGCGAATCGATACCGTAATTTTGGCTGAGGCGATCTGCCCGATTCTTTATTCGTCTGGCCGCCGACAAAGATCGAGAGAAAGCTAGCGGGTCACGAACCAGGTTCGACAATAGGGTTTGTTTTCCCGTGACGAATTGTGAAAAGCCGCCAGGGTGACTGCGCTCAAGATCAATCTGCCCGAACGAGCTGGGAGCAAAATTTCTCAGTGAGTTTTGCCCACCTAAACTGCTGATTTCCGCTCTGATGCGATCCCAGTAAACAGATTTACTTGAGTCGCCGGCAAGCAGTTGTTCAGACATAACCTAAGCCTAACTTTTGCCCTTGGGTTTGGCTGCTAGGCGCGGGCAATCTGGCCTCAAAGAACAGCTATATTTAGTTGGTTGCCAGGCTCCGTAGCTCAGTGGATAGAGCAGAGGTTTCCTAAACCTTGTGTCGTAGGTTCGATTCCTATCGGGGCCACAAATGTTTTAAAAAATGCTCGATCGAGATATCGACGATGTGCTCAACCATCTCCTGAGAAACACCCATCCATACGTGTTCTGACTCTGGAACCGGAACAAGATCGATAAGAGCCCCGGTCCGCAAAGCATCAGCTACGAAGTTTTCGGACTGTTCGTAAGGCACCATTGAGTCGACCAAACCGTGAATGACCAGCGCAGGTGGAATCTTCGAATTCATATATGAATGCGGGCTGGCAATTTTGCGCCAGTTCTGGTCTTGCCATCTTTCGGGCCCTAGGTTGTAAAACTCTGGCGGATACCTACGAGCTTCACTCTGTGATTCGTCGGACCCATCCATTGGCCGGACAATAGTCGCCAGGTTTTTCGCTCCGTACCAATCGACGATCGCGTTAATCTCAATTGGGGATGATGACTGTGCCGAGTATTGAGGTTCGAATTCACTGTTATCGAGAGTCAGGGCAGTAAGCCAGGCAAGATGGGCACCTGCAGACTCACCCCACAGACCAATTTTCGAGCTATCCAGTTGCAACTGGGATGAGTGAAAAATCAACCAGTTCAGGGCTGCCCTTAGATCCTGGATGGCTGCAGGAAATGAAGCCTCATGACCCAGTCGGTAGTCAACCGATGCAACCGCAAACCCGCGGCGAACTAGCTTTTGGATGTGTTCAGCGCGCGTTATCCAGGGCGCAGAATCTCTTCGATGGCCACCAGAGTAACCACCGCCATGTACCCAAACAACCAGTGGTCGCGGCAGGGAAACTGGCTCGTCGAAAACATATAGGTCCAATTCAAGTGGCCGGAAACCTGGCACCAATGAATACCTGACGTCATATCTAATTAGCCCTTCGGCTGTTGTTACTGGCGTAGGTACAGGATGGAACGTTGGGGGAACAAAGTCAGTAGGCAATGGCATAGGTCTAAATCTCTATCGAGGCTAGGTCACTTGGTGCAATAAATTCTCCGACATAGCCAGCCTCTGCTCGCCTAGATTCGGCGACGGCAAGGTAATTTTCTGCAGGCTGAGGAATCGGTGTGTAGTGGCAAAATACAATTTTCTTCGCACCGGTTTGGGCCCCAATAAAAGCCAATCGCTCTATATCGGTGTGAGCTTCGAAAAGGTGCTTCGCCAACTCAACACCTCGATCGCCAGGAAGTGTTGCCGCCAATTTTTCAACTTGATGATTATCTTGGACCTCGTGCACCAAGACATCGCTGTTTTGTGCCAGCGCCATCAGATCTGGGTCTTCCCCAGCAACGTCACCTGAGAAAACAACGGTTTTTCCAGTCGACTTGATAGTGAATCTGTAGGCAAGCGGCTGGGCTAATTCAGGCCCGTGGAAAATTTCAGTTGACTCGACTATGACCAGCTCGTCTTCATAGACAACCTGAATTCCCGATTCCATTCTTGTTACGTCAACTGCCACATGCTTCGGAAAGGTTCCGAAGCCGCCGCCGAGTTCAAAATTGGTGATTTCCTGAGTGAAGGTCTGGTAAAAACCATCGAGCAATTTTGAAATTTCTTGTGGGCCGACCAATTTAATCGGATGGGCAAGACTGCCAAATCTTGAAACCCAACCGTGAAGTAATAAAGCGGGAATTCCTGAACTGTGATCAAAGTGTCGATGAGTAATGAACACTGCACGCAGCTGAGAGAAATTAAGTTCGGCAGCTTCAAACTGTTTGACGGTCTCGTAGCCGGCGTCAATAAGGTACAAGTTTCGGTCAACTTCTAGAGCGATAGCCGGTCTTGAGAATTTGAAATTAAGACGAGGCCCGCCACCGACGCCGAGCATGATAAGTCTGGTCATGGCATGAGGCTATTGGGTAAGCCAGCAGATTGATAATTCTTAATTAGATGTTAGGTATTAGGCGGCCTTGGCAAATCCCAAGAAATCATTCCACTCGGGTTCGAGACGCTCTGCGCCCTTCAATAACCAGGTAACTCCGACCGGCATCTTGGGAATGAAATTAAGTCGCCAACCTATTTCTTCGAGAGTTTTATCACCCTTGGCGTTGTTGCACCTCAAACAGCAGGCGACCAAATTTTCCCAGGTGTCTCGGCCACCACGCGATTTCGGTTGAACGTGATCAATTGTGTTGGCCGCTTTGGCACAGTAGGCGCAGCGATTTCCGTCGCGGCGCAAGACACCTCTTCTGGTTACGGGAATAATGCGGCTGGTGGGTACCCTTACATAACGGGCTAGCAGAATTACCGATGGAACGTCGAATTCTTCTTGGGCACTGCGAACTTTTGACTCTCGTGCCTGGGCCAAAATTGTCGCTTTTTGATTTAGCACCAGAATCAGCGCTCGCTTGAAAGAAACGACACCTAGAGGTTCGTAACCTGCATTCAAAACTAAAGTTCGCATTCGAATCCTTTCGAAACAACCCGGACGGCTTCCGGGTATTCGGTTCGGAACACATGGGCAATAAAAAAGCGCCGCACATGGCGGCGCAAATTAGCTGCGAAAAGATTGACGGCATTGGCCGAGATGGCGCGACGTTATTGCCTGCAGGGCTTGCAGCTCACAATGTCTCATCTCAGTTCCGTATCTTCCACGAATTCCTAGGCTCAGGTTATGGCCAGACATTAGAGACACCGCTGGATAATCAGGCGTGTCGTGATGAATTTTTGATTACGAATATTGCTAGTTCGTAGCGAGTCGAACGAAGTGGATTTTGCTTGTGTAAATAGGAGCCAACTTCACGGTGTCGCCACGTCGAGGGGCATGGTAGAAATTCCCATTTCCAGCGTAGATTCCATCGTGGCTCATGTCGTTCATGATGACCAGGTCTCCCGGCAGTGCGTCTTCAGGTTTTACCAAAATTCCCATTCGAGCCTGGCCGTGCACACTGTGCGGAAGTGCTATTCCAAATTGAGCAAATACAAAGGCAACGTATCCTGAGCAATCAAATCCACTTGGGGTTGATCCGCCGAATACATAAGGTGTGCCCACGTACTTAGCTGCAACTTTGAGAATGGTGGCTGCATCGAGCTTGCTGTAGGGCGGGTTGGCAACGTAATCTTCGGCGGTCGGGCCAGTGTAGTTGCGGTAGTTGTTGAGCAACTCTTGCCTTGCGATTTCATCTATGTCTGCAGCCTCATATTGGCCACGCGCGTACTTGACTGTGTTTACTGCAGCAACGGTCAAGTTTTGGGTGTCTTCAGCTGCAGCAAGTAAAGCGGCATTTGTCGTCGTGAAGCGAGACATCGCAGCGATTTCAGGGTTGAACGCGTATGCCGGCAGAGCAAAAGTGGCAAAAGTTCCCGAGGCGACTGAGAATGCCAAAGTGTTTCTGACAACGCGCAGAAAGCGGTTATTTTGGCTCCCAACTGCACGAAGTCGGAATTTTCCTGCAGAAGCCTGAGAAATCTGCCCCGCAGGTAGCTGATGAGCCATTTTCTTTTCTAGCCGACGCTGCATTCGCTTAGATTTTCGCTCAAGTTTTGCGCGCTCGGCTGCAATCACAGACTTGCGACTGCGAAGCTCGAAAGATTCGAGCACATTAATTTCAACGTCGGCGCGGTGACGACCCTTGGGCTTTTCGGCCAAATTTTCCTCCACAGTTCCGGTTACACCCTGCAGCGAAACTAATCGTTCTAAAAAATTGAGCCGCAGCTAAAGGAACTGCTCAATTTCGATTGACTCAAAGTGGATTTGAGCAACCCCTAAATTTTACCTGTTAAATACGAAGAAGGCTGAGAAAATCATCCGATTGCCGGCTATTCGAAAATAAACAGCTGTTCAGCCTGAAAGCCTGCCAAATCAAGGATTTCGCTAGTTTCTAAAACCGAAACTACGACTCTCTCGAGAATAAATTCGAGTTTGAACTCGGCACCGGGAACGAATTTTGCAATCTTGAACCGCCTCATAAGTTCGATGTCAGATTGAAGGTTTTCTCCGATTCGAGCTAATTTCAAGACATTCTGAGACGCGATTGCTCGGGGAATATCGCTAAGCGCTACCACTGCTTGTTGCGAGGTTGATTCAGTTAGCCCAAGTTTTGCAAGACCTGGAATCGGGTTACCGAAAGGCGAGTGACTCTTATTTTCTAACTGCGCAAGTAATTTTTGCTCGACTTGGTCCGAGATTACGTGCTCCCACTTACAAGCCTCCTCGTGAAGATCTTCCCAATCTAGCTTCAAGACATCAAGCAAAAAACATTCTGCAATTCTGTGCTTCCTAAGTACCGCAGTTGCTTGTTCCCTGCCCGTCGGAGTTAACTCAATTTGTTTATTGTCGCCAAGCTCAAGCAGGCCATTTTTTTGCATTCGAGCAACGGTTTCTGAAACGGTCGGCCCGGATTGGTCAAGCCGCTCGACGATTCTGGCTCGTTTAGGAACCTGGCCTTCTTCTTCAAGCTCGAGAATGATGCGCAAATACATCTCGGTGGTATCGATTAGATCTGTCATCACGCCCCAAAAGAATTCAGTGAAAGCCCAAGTAAACTTCTCACATGCCTGAAATCATTATCCCTGCTGAATTCATCCCTACCGACGGTCGTTTTGGTTGTGGCCCATCGAGATTGCGTAACGAGCAGATCTCTGCCTTCGCTACTGCCGGTTCAAAACTCATGGGAACTTCACACCGACAGGCACCGGTGAAGAACCTCGTGAAGTCGGTTCAAGAGGGATTACTTGAGCTATTTCACAACCCAGCAGGGTACGAAATTGTTTTAGGAAACGGTGGTTCAACCGCTTTTTGGGATGCTGCGGCATTCTCTCTGGTCGAGAAAAAAGCCCAAAATTTGGTACACGGTGAGTTCGGGTCCAAATTCGCCTCATCGCTTACCAACCCTTGGCTCGAAAAGCCCACCGTAATCAACGGCGAGCCTGGTTCAAGACTCTGGTTGCAAGCCGAATCTGGAGTTGATTCTTACGCCTACGCCCAAAACGAAACCTCAACCGGTGTGGTTAGCCCGGTAGAGCGAGTATCTGGAACAGACGATGGGGCTTTGTTTTTCACAGACGCGACATCAGCCGCGGGTGGAATTGATTTTGATCCTCTAAACACCGATGTTTACTACTTTGCACCCCAGAAAAACTTTGCCTCAGACGGTGGCCTGTGGTTTGCACTGATGTCGCCCGCAGCACTCGAAAGAGCCGAAAAAATTGCTGCCAGCGACCGCTACATCCCAGAGTTTCTGAGTGTAAAAACTGCTATCGACAATTCTCGAGCCAACCAGACCTTGAACACACCTGCAATTGCCACTCTTTTCTTGCTCAACGAGCAAATCAACTGGATGAATGCCAACGGTGGTTTAGCTTGGGCTGATCAGCGCACCAAGGCCGCATCCGGGCACATCTACGATTGGGCCGAAGCTTCAAGTTATGCAACGCCGTTTGTGACAAACCCTGAGCACCGCTCACAAGTGGTCGTCACCATCGATTTTGATTCAGAGATTGATGCGGCGAAAATTGCCAAAACCCTTCGTGAAAATCGCATCGTCGATGTTGAACCCTACCGAAAGCTCGGTCGAAACCAGCTGCGAGTCGCAACCTTCACAGCAATCGAACTCGCCGACGTGCAGCAACTCACGGCAGCTATCGATTACGTGGTTGCAGAGCTGAAAAAGTAGCTATGAAAGTTCGTTTTTACCTGAGAGATTCGGAGCGAAAAGTCGATCCCGAACCGGTAAAAACTAATGTTCGAGCGGTTTTGAAAGTGGGCCTCGTACTGTGGTCTCTTGCTCTTGTAGCGTGTTTATTTTTTGCCGAAACGCTTTCTGCGTCTGAAAATTCTTGGTTTCTTACCGCTTGCAGCTACGGGATCTTGCTCGGGCTCCTCGGCCTGGTCAAGTTCCGCAACCGCTGACGCTTCAGCCTCGTCGGGCTCTTGAACAGCTTCATCTTCGGCTACAACTACAGACTCTTCTTCTGAATCTGCTTCTACTGCAGCAACAACCACGTCGACTTCGGCCTCTTCGGCTTCACTATCTTGATCTTCAGCTTCCTCAGCATTTTGAGCCTCGAGCTCAGCCTGTAGTGCCCGATAATCAGCGAGTCTTTCAGACCACGGTACCCAATTAGGAGCCAAAAGGGCCGCATCGCCAGGCAGCAGCACTACCTCGGAAATCGTGATCGGCGATTTTTTATTGGCCTGAAAGAGAGTTACAGACCATCGCCAGCCTGGATAGCCCTTTTGCTTCGTTTCAAAAAGGTAACTGTTTACACCTTTAGCTTCGGCAACAACTTCAAGAAAAGCCCCCACTGTGTCTCGTGGGGCGACCCCTTCGGCCGCCTTTCGGGCAATGTCGATCGGCGTCTGCTCAGAAGAAATGACCTTAGACATCTAGTTCGTCTGCAAGCCGACGAAGTAGGGCAGCGATTTTCTTCCCATTGCTTGACTCAGGGTATTTGCCCCGCTTCAGGCCTGAACCTAGGTGGTCAAGTAGGCGAATTAGATCTTCGACGATGATGGCCATTTCGTCTGCAGGCTTACGGCCCAATTTGGTTAGGCTCGGAGCCTCGAGAATTCTCAGCGACATTACCTGTGCACCACGTTTGCCATCAACGATGCTGAACTCGACACGAGTGCCGGGGCGGATAGTAGACGTGCCAGCAGGCAGCGCACTTGCGTGAAGGAACACCTCGGCACCCTCATCAGAAGCGATGAAGCCGAAACCCTTGTCGTCATCAAAAAATTTGACTTTGCCGGTAGGCATGTGAACCTCTTTCGTAAATCCAATCCCTTAGTTTACAAGGCAAATTGAACCACAAGCCAAGGTATCCTAGAGGGATGGCTAAATCGCAAAAAGATGCTTCTGGTAACCCATCCGGAATTGCCCGCGCTGAACGAATACTGGCCTTTATGGCTATCGGAGTGATCGGCGTTTCGTTACTCTCCATGTTCGTTGCACTAATCACCGCCCTACTTGGAGTTCGCGAAAATCTGGCAATCCTCGCCCAGATTCCACTAATTGGCCTCCCCTTTGGCTTCGTGCTGGTTTTGGTTCTTTTGGTAATCAGCTTGATTCGTCGCTCCAAAGAAAATAGAGCGCTCTAATGTCTGAACTCATCGGTCTGGCTAATGCTTTTCGGCATGCGACTGATGAGCAGGTTGCCGAAAATTGCTTAATTCGAGGAATCAATCCGAGTTTCGCAAAAGATTTTTTTGATCTTGCCGAGAGTTTCAGAAAGCCGCAGTCAGTCGACTCTGCAATTTCAGCGCTAACTCGTGAGCAGGCTGCGAGCCTTTTCGAGGCAAAGAGCGGTGCAGAACTTCCCGCCGAAAAACTTAACGATCTCGAAAGGCTTTTTCTAGTTGACGCCAACAGTGGTCAGCTCTATGAATCTGTGACTGCAGCCGTTGAGAATTTTGACCAATCTGCAACCAGATCAATCACCGTAATCGCAGATTGTCCTTATTCAAATACAGAGCTACTGAGAGATGCTGCAGCAAATTTATTCGAAACTTTGCTGGCTCTAGATCAAATTGTGCAGCACCTGATCGAGCACAGTGTTCGTGAAGTGGGTAAAAACAACATTGGGCTACCTGAGGTAAAGAGATTGGCATCGCAGCTCAATAAAAGCCAGGAAGACGCCAAGATCTACTACCAGATTGCAATTGGGATCGACTTAGCGACTGCGGAAGGAGGGGAATGGTGGCCAAGCCCCCAGGCTGAATCATGGCTCAAGAAATCGAGACCCGAGAAACTCGATGACTTGCTTCAACACTTCATGAAAATACTCAAAGCGACCAGTACGAACTCCAAACTCGAGCTGCACGCCCAAACCCAACTGCGCCAATGGCTCGAGCTGACTTTTCCATTCGCACAGAATCGGGCTGGGCAAAGAATCAACCAAATTTGTGCACTGGCAGAAAAAATCGGGCTGAGCGCAAACGGCTTTAGCACTGAAACTTTCGCAGCTCTTGATTCGATGCCCACCTCAGCAATTGCCAAGCGACTTGACCGGGTACTTCCTGCTGTGCAAGACAAATTTATTGTGCAAGCCGATTTGTCGATCATTACCCCCGGCCCCCTCACTCAAGAAGTCGATAGAAAACTTCGAACCATAGCCCAAATTGAAAAACTTGGATATGCATCGGAATATCGACTTTCCCTGCTGACCATCACATCGGCTTTAGCGGCAGGGTTTGACTCACAATCTATTGCTGAATTTTTGAGCAATCATTCGGCCTCGACGATTCCTCAGCCGGTTTCGTATCTAATTAGCGAGGCCGAGGAAAAATTTGGCCAGATCAAAGTCGCTGGGCAAGAAACTACCGAAGTCAATTTTGCCTCTTCTGCGATAGCCGCAACGGTGGCCAACGACCGAGAGTTGAAACCATTCGCATTTGAGCTTGCCGGCCCTGCCAGGTTGAGAAGCAGATTTGATGCCGACATTGTTTTTGAGGGTCTGCGCGAAGCAGGTTATCCGGCCGTGAGGGTCTCAGAACAGGGGCTACCAATCACAAATACCAGGCCACGAATTGCAAGCAGAGCCGGCCAATCGGCGAACAGCATCGAACTCACAATTGCACGATTACGCGAAGCCGACAGCAAACTGGGTGCATCTAGCGAAGGTGACGATCTTTTGCGCCAGATTCAACTTGCCATTAAAAATAAGACTCAAATTAGGGTTGCAGTGCAGACTAGTGCCGGTCAAAACATCGAATATCGGCTTGATCCGAAATCGGTTGCGAATGGGCGGTTTAGGGGCATGGATCGCCAGGCTGACATCGAGCGTACATTGCCGATCGCAAGCATCCGCTCAATTGCACTCTGCTAAAAGTTAGGCTAGACGGATGACCAGTGGCCCACTAATTGTTCAAAGTGATAAGACAGCTCTTCTAGAGGTTGATCACCCGGCAGCCGCCGACGCACGTCATGAACTATCGGTTTTTGCCGAGCTTGAGCGGGCTCCGGAACACATTCACACCTACCGCATTACGAAGCTCGGTCTTTGGAATGCCCGTGCAGCAGGCCACGACTCAGATTTTGTATTAGATACCCTCGATAAATACGCAAAATTTCCGGTACCCAGCTCTGTTCGAAATGACATCGTTGAAACCATGGGTCGTTACGGAAAACTTGAAATAAGAAGAGACGGCGAAGACCTTTTGCTGCACTCTGAAAACCGACCTGTGCTACTTGAGGTGATTCGCCAGAAAAAAGTCAATGAACTTTTGATCGAAGTTCGCGACGAACAAAATTATCGAATTCAACCCTGGGCAAGGGGGCAAATCAAACAAGAGCTCTTAAAGCTGGGTTGGCCGGCTGAAGATCTAGCTGGCTTCACTGCAGGAACCCCACATCCAATCGAGCTTTCCGAAAACGGATGGTCAATGCGCGACTATCAGTCAGCGGCGATTGAGAAATTCTGGGATGGCGGCTCAGGTGTGGTAGTTCTGCCCTGTGGAGCCGGAAAAACAATTGTTGGCGCCGGAACTATGGCGGTGGGAAAAACAAACACTCTGATTTTGGTTACCAATACCGTCTCTGCTCGACAATGGAAAAACGAACTAGTAAAGCGCACCACTCTCAACGAGGATGAAATCGGAGAGTATTCAGGGTCAAATAAAGAGATACTTCCGGTCACCATCGCGACTTACCAAATTCTCACTACAAAAAGAAAAGGTGAGTATGCACATTTAGAGCTGCTGAACGCGAAAGACTGGGGGCTCGTGATCTATGACGAGGTGCATCTACTGCCAGCCCCAATTTTCAAAATGACTGCAGACCTGCAGGCGCGGAGACGACTTGGGCTCACTGCAACTCTGGTCCGAGAAGATGGCAAAGAGGGCGATGTATTTTCGCTCATTGGGCCAAAGCGATACGACGCCCCATGGAAAGACATCGAAGCCCAGGGATACATTGCGCCTGCTAACTGCTTTGAAGTTCGGATCGATCTTCCCGATGATGAGCGTCTGGAATACGCTGTTGCAAATCAGGATGATCGTTACCGAATTGCGGCGACATCTGAAACCAAAATTCCGGTAATCAAACAAATCCTGCATCGACACCCAGGAGAACAAGCTCTAATCATTGGCCAGTATCTCGACCAGATTGCAGATGTGGCATCGGCATTGCAAATCGAATCGATCACTGGGGAAACTCCGGTGGACCGGCGTGAAGAACTATTCGAGCTATTTAGACAGGGGTCAATTAGCACGCTGGTGGTCTCGAAAGTTGCGAACTTTTCGGTGGATCTGCCAGAGGCCTCAGTCGCCATCCAGATTTCAGGATCTTATGGCTCACGCCAGGAGGAAGCCCAGCGCCTGGGCCGATTGCTGCGCCCCAAAGCAGATGGAAAGTCGGCTTCGTTCTATTCCCTGATCGCCAGGGACACGGTTGATCAAGATTTTGCTCAGAATCGACAGCGCTTTTTGGCGGAGCAGGGTTACAGCTACGAAATTCTGGATAGTCACAGTCTCTGATTAGCAGGCTCACAGAAATCTTTCAGGAAACGGTAAGAAACTCGAGCCATGGAAAACATCAAAGTACTGATTGTCGACGACGAACCCAACATTCGCGACTTACTTTCAACCAGCCTGCGCTTTGCAGGCTTCTCGGTACACGCGGTCAAGAATGGTGCTGAAGCTGTGTACGCGGCTGAAAAAGGCGCCCCCGACATCATTTTGCTTGACGTTATGTTGCCAGATATGAACGGATTTAGCGTCACCAAGAAACTCCGATCGATGGGAATCAACTCTCCAGTACTGTTTTTGACGGCAAGAGATGAGACTCAAGACAAAGTCACCGGCCTAACCGTGGGCGGCGATGATTACATGACAAAACCTTTTAGCCTCGATGAGGTTGTCGCCAGAATTCACGCAATTCTGCGCCGCACCAAAACCGTCGAGGTTGAAGATTCGGTTTTGTCTGTCGGCGAAATTACGATCAACCAAGATGCCCACGAGGTTTTCGTCAACGGCACATCGGTAGAACTGAGCCCGACCGAATACAAACTTTTGCGGTTCCTCATGTCTAATGCCAACCGCGTGCTCACCAAAGCTCAAATTCTCGACCACGTTTGGGAGTACGACTTCAACGGCGAAATGGGAATAGTCGAATCTTACGTCTCATACCTCAGAAAGAAGCTTGATCCGCTAACCACTGAGCCGCTGATCCAGACAAAGCGCGGTGTCGGGTACATTTACAAATCGACCAAATCGGTCGGCTAACCGACAGGTATTAGCACGTGACTGACACCAAACCACCCTCGCTTTTTTTGCGGGCCTGGGAAAGCATTTCGCTGAGATCGAAGCTGACCGCACTTTCGGTTGGCCTGATCGGTTTGCTTTTGGTGGTTTCGAGTTTTGGCACTATCGCTTTGCTGCGCACCTACCTACAACAAAACATCGACACGATGCTCACCGCGACAGCCCAGGCTTTGCGGGATGAGGATCCGGTGATGCTGGAAGACCGGCTCGCAACTCGCCAGCTGCAACTGCCGAGTTTGCCTTCCGACTACTACATTGCTTACCTCGGTGTCGACGGCTCGTTGCTAATCGGTCTGGTTTCCTCAGCGCAACGCACTAATACAGTTCCTAATTTGGACGGCTTCGATATCAGCTTTGTGCTGTCTACTAACGGCAAGCCCTTCGAGGTAGATGCCGGCGGAACTATCACCGACGAGGGGCGAGGCGATGGTTGGCGCATCATCACGGTTCCGCTAACCAGTATGCCGGGCAGCATTGTCGTTGCCCTGCCGACCGGAGGAAACAGCGCCATCATTGGCCAATATGCGGTTATCGGCGCTGGTTTTGGAATTTTACTTTTGGTGGTGAGCGGGTTAAGTATCTGGCTGACCATCACATCCGCCATTCGTCCACTTCGCGAAGTTGAACGTACCGCAGCACTGGTTGCCAAGGGCGACATTGGGCAGCGACTAATCATCAGGGACGGCAAAACCGAAATAGCTCGCCTGAATAGGTCGCTGAATTCAATGCTCGACGGCGTCGAAACCGCAATGAAATCGCGAAATCAAACTCTCGACCAAATGCGCCGATTCGTCGCTGACGCAAGCCATGAACTTCGCACTCCCCTGGTTTCGCTTCGTGGCTACGCAGAGCTTTACCGAATGGGCGCGCTCACAAAGCCAGAGCAGGTGGCGGAAGCCATGGCAAGAATTGAAAGTGAAGCGGTGCGAATGTCGGGGCTGGTTGAAAACCTGCTTACGCTGGCTCGTCAAGATGAATCAACCGCAATCGAGAAGTCACAGATCGATATTTTGGCCATTGCCAGAAACGTTGCCAAAGACATCTCTGTTGCCAACTCGCACAAAAACCCAATCACCATCTGCGACTTGAGCGGGATTGAATATTCTGACCAGCAACAGCTAGTCGTTCCTGCAAATGCCAACGGAATGCAGCAGGTATTGACCAATCTGATCAGCAATGCAGCAAGATTTTCAGATGCCGGTCAGCCGATTGAAATC
Organism: uncultured Rhodoluna sp.; assembly: GCA_964530255.1. Lineage (GTDB taxonomy): Bacteria > Actinomycetota > Actinomycetes > Actinomycetales > Microbacteriaceae > Rhodoluna. Next base: position 1,180 of record CAZGZW010000001.1, on the reverse strand, counting down.
GCAGCCGGTTTTGAGTCTCACTCAAAAAATTCGAAATGCATTATCGAGGTTAGGGATCACGGCGAGGGAATTCCCGAGGCCCTAAGGCAAAAAGTTTTTGAGCGTTTTTATCGTGTTGACAACTCGAGAAACAGTGAAACTGGCGGATCTGGGCTCGGTCTCGCGATTGCCAGCTCAATCGTGCACAGACACGGCGGAGACATCAAGGCTGTCGAAACTGAAGGCGGCGGTGCCACATTCAGAATGCATTTGCCAGGGCACTAGGTTTTTCCCAAGAAAAAAGTCTGCGGAGACTTATCCACAAATAATGTCGCCAGAGCGTCTTTGGCTTTCTTGAACGAGCAACATTAGGTCATGACCCATTTCAGCGTAGATAGCGATCAGGTATCGCTAGCCAACCAGAATATCCAAAGCACCATCGCACGAGTTGCGAGTGAGCACGATAACCTCCACAGTCAGTTAACTGCCCTCCAAAGCTCATGGACCGGTTTAGCATCCTCAAGCTTCCAAGAGCTGGCTCTGAGGTGGCGGCAAACCAGTTCGGCGGTAGAGACTCAGCTAGCAGAAATTGGGCAGGCTTTGCAGCAAGCCGCAAATCTGTATTCAGAAATAGAGCTGGCAAACCAGAGGCTGTTCCTTTAGTTCTGGGGTCGCAAATGACAAAAATGGGCGGCCACCGAGGTGACCGCCCATTCGAGTTGAACTGACTAGAAGTCCATTCCTCCGCCTGCTGCTGGAGCTGCAGGTGCTGCTGGCTCTGGCTTTTCAGCCACTACAGCTTCGGTGGTCAAGAACAGACCGGCAATAGATGCTGCGTTCTGCAGAGCAGAGCGAGTCACCTTCACTGGGTCGTTGATGCCTGCCTGAAGCATGTCTACATATTCTCCAGTGGCAGCGTTTAGACCCTGACCAGAAGGAAGCTGAGAAACTTTCTCTGCAACCACGCCTGCTTCAAGGCCTGCATTGATAGCGATCTGCTTCAACGGAGCTGAGATTGCCACCTTCACGATGTTTGCTCCGGTTGCTTCATCACCCTTTAGCTCAAGCTTTGCGAAAGCTGAGGCACCTGCCTGAAGCAGGGCCACACCTCCACCAGCCACGATTCCTTCTTCGACCGCAGCCTTAGCGTTACGCACTGCATCTTCGATGCGGTGCTTGCGCTCTTTGAGCTCAACCTCGG